>JAZKCD010000007.1:0-11392 GCA_040388355.1 Pseudomonadota bacterium
CGCCGCCGCAACGAGGACGCCCCCAAGCGCCCCGAGGACAAGGGCGGCGTGCTCGCCGAGTACGGCCTCAGCGACGAGCAGGGCAACGAGATCATCATGGCCGCGCGCGCCCATTGGTTCGAGGACGAAGCCCCGGCCGCTGAGACGCCCGCAAGTTCGGAGGACGCTGTTGCGGAATCCGAACAATGATACGCTAGGGCTCAACCCCGAAGCCGAGGCAGATGGCCCCGTCCGGAAGTGCATACTTTCGGGCGACCGGGAGGCGCGCGACCATCTCGTGCGCCTCGCGCTCTCGCCCGACGGCGAAGTGCTCCCCGATGTCCGCGCCAAGGCTCCCGGCCGCGGCGCGTGGATCGGCGTGACTCGGGCCGAGCTCGAAGTTGCGCTCGCCAAGGGCAAATTGAAGGGCGCGCTCGCCCGCGCCTTCAAGACCGGCGATTTCCGCATCCCCGAAGACCTGCCCGAGCGCATCGAGGTCCAGCTCCGCCGCAACGCGCTCGACCGGCTCGGCCTCGAATCCAAAGCCGGCAGCCTCGTCACCGGCGGCGAGCGGCTCGACAAGGCCGCGCGCTCGGGCAAGCTCGCGCTGCTCCTCCACGCCGCCGACGCCGGCGCCGACGGCGCGGGCAAGCTCGCCCAGGCGTGGCGCGTCGGCAGCGACCAGGAAGGCAGCGGGCGCAAGGGCTTAACATTGCCGATCCCGCGCACCATATTGTCCTTGGCGCTCGGCCGCGAAAATGTGGTACATGCCGGGCTTACCGACGCCCGGGCGGCGAAGCGGGTGAGCGATGCGCTCGACCGCTGGCTGCACTTTATCGGACCCGAACCCTATCCCGTGCCTTGCGAAATCGTGTCGCAGGGCGCAACGGCGTTCCCGCTTGCGGGTGAGCCGACGACTACAACGGCGCTCCCGCAAGACGGGTCGCCGGCCGTTACGACGAACTCGACTGAAGGACTTTGAGCAGCCGCATGAGCGACACCGAAAACGAAAAGCCGAAACTGGGCATGCGCGCGCCGCTGGGCCTCAAGCGCACGGTCGAGACGGGCAAGGTGAAGCAGAGCTTCAGCCATGGCCGGTCGAACACCGTCGTCGTCGAAGTGAAGCGCCGCCGCATCCTGGGGCCCCAGGACCGCGCGCACGAAGAGGCCGTGCCCGAAACCGCGCCCGAGCCCGTCGCCGCGGCCCCCGCGCCTGCGCCCGCCGCACCGGCGCCGGCGCCCGCCCCTGCCCAGCAGCGCGGCGACGCCTTGCTGTCGCGCCAGGAGCTCCAGGCCAAGCTGCTCCGCGAAGCCGACGAGTCGCGGATGAACGCGCTCGAGGAGAACCGCCGCCGCGAGGACCGCGAACGCATCCAGTCGGCCGAGGAAGACCGCCGCCGCGCCGAGGAACGCGCCCGCGTCGAGGCCGAACCGGCGCCTGCGCCCGTCGCCGAGGCCCCTGCCGCTGCGCCCACGCCCGCTCCCGAGCCGGTCGCGGCAGCCCCGGCGCCCGAGCCCGAGCCCCAGCCCGCCGCTCCGGTCGGTCTCCAGCTCGATCCGAGCCGTCCCGCCCCGCGCCTGTTCACGCCGGTCGCGCGTCCCGAGATCCCGCGCCCCGCCCCCAAGCCCGAGCCGCAGCCCGAGCCCGCGCGCGAAGCCGCGTCGACCGCCGGCGCCCCCGCCGCGCGCCCCGCTCCCGGCGGCGCGCCTGCCGGCCTCAAGCGTCCCGAGCCCCCCGCGCGCCCGTCGCGCGACCGCAAGGGCGGCGACGACCGCCGCCAGTCGGGCAAGCTCACGGTCAACCGCGCGCTCGGCGACAATGACGGCGCCCGCGCCCGCTCTCTCGCCGCGCTCAAGCGTGCCCGCGAGAAGGAGCATCGCCGCATGGGCGGCCCGCGCGAGCCGCAGGCCAAGCAGGTCCGCGACGTCGTCGTCCCCGAGGCGATCACTGTCCAGGAACTCGCCATCCGCATGGCCGAAAAGGGTTCGGACCTGGTCAAGACGCTGTTCAAGATGGGCTCGCCCGTCACGATGACGCAGACGATCGACCAGGACACCGCCGAGCTGCTCGTCACCGAGTTCGGCCATAATATCGTCCGCGTCAGCGATGCCGATGCCGATCTGCTCATCGATACCGTCGAGGAAGCCGAAGGCACGCTCGAGCCGCGTCCGCCGGTGGTCACGATCATGGGCCATGTCGATCACGGCAAGACCTCGCTGCTCGACGCGCTGCGCGGCACCGATGTGGTGCGCGGCGAGGCCGGCGGCATCACCCAGCATATCGGCGCCTATCAGGTCACGCTGAAGGACAAGTCGAAGATCACCTTCCTCGACACGCCGGGCCATGAGGCCTTTACCGAGATGCGCGCGCGCGGCGCCAATGTGACGGATATCGTCGTGCTGGTCGTCGCCGCCGACGACGGGCTGATGCCGCAGACGATCGAGGCGATCAACCACACCAAGGCGGCCGGCGTGCCGATGATCGTCGCGATCAACAAGATCGACAAGCACGAGGCCAATGCCCAGAAGGTGCGCGAGCGCCTGCTCGAGCATGATGTCCAGGTCGAGGAAATGGGCGGCGAGACCCAGGACGTCGAAGTCTCGGCGCTCAAGAAGACCGGGCTCGACGAGCTGGTCTCGAAGATCCAGCTCCAGGCCGAAATCCTCGAGCTCAAGGCCAATCCGAACCGCGCCGCCGAAGGCACCGTGGTCGAGGCCAAGCTCGACAAGGGCCGCGGCCCCGTCGCGACGATCCTGATCAGCCGCGGCACGCTCCGGATCGGCGACATCTTCGTCGTCGGCGCCGAGAGCGGCAAGGTCCGTGCGCTGATCGACGACAAGGGCCGCCAGCTCAAGGAAGCCGGTCCGTCGATGCCGGTCGAGGTGCTCGGCCTCTCGGGCGTGCCGATGGCGGGCGATCCGCTCCAGGTCGTCGAGAACGAAGCGCGCGCCCGCGAAGTCGCCGCCTATCGCGCCGGCGTCATCCAGAACAAGCGCACCACCAACACCCCTGCCAGCCTCGAGAGCATGTTCTCGGCGCTCAAGGAAAAGCAGGCGATGGAATATCCGCTGGTCATCAAGGCGGATACCCAGGGCACGATCGAGGCGATCGTCGCCGCGGTGAACAAGATCTCGACCGACGACATCAAGGCGCGGGTGCTCCACGCCGGCGTCGGCGGCATCACCGAGAGCGACGTCACGCTCGCGGGTGCCTCGGGCGCGCCGATCATCGGCTTCAACGTGCGTCCGAATGCCAAGGCGCGCGAGATCGCCGACCGCCAGAAGGTCGCGCTCAAATATTACGACGTGATCTACGAGCTCACCGACGAGATCCGCGCCGGCATGGCGGGGCAGCTCGGGCCGGAAGCGTTCGAGACCGTGGTCGGCCGCGCCGAAATCCGCGAGGTCTTCTCGGCGGGCAAGCACGGCAAGGCGGCGGGCCTGCTCGTCACCGAAGGCATCATCCGCAAGGCGCTCAAGGCGCGCATCACCCGCGAGGATGTCATCATCTACCAGGGCGAGATCGCCTCGCTCAGGCGCTTCAAGGACGATGTCCCCGAAGTCCGCGCCGGTCTGGAGTGCGGCGTGACCTTCACGCAGAACTTCACCGACATCAAGGCGGGAGACTATCTCGAAACCTTCGAAGTCGAGATGCGCGAACGGACGCTGTAGAGAAGTCCGGAATAAGGAGAGGCTCCGCCTTCTTAAGCCCCTCCCCTTCAGGGGACGGGTTGGGGTGGGGCCTATCCTCTGGACCTGAGGCTTGGTGAGACTGACAGGCCCCACCCCCAACCCCTCCCCTGAAGGGGAGGGACGAGGTATGGATTGATGACATCGCACCACGCGAATCGGCGCATGAGGTAAATCTATGACCGTGCAGATAGTCGACATCGCCGGGCAGAAAATGGCGATCCTTCCCGAGGCCGAATATCGGCATCTGGCCGAAATCGCCGAGGAGAATGCGGATATCGACGCCGCCGTCCGAGCCGAGCGGCGGCACGCGGAGGGCGAGGAATATGTCCCCGCCGCGCTTGTCGAAAGACTGGTGAACGGCGAGCCACCGCTCAAGGTCTGGCGCGAGTATCGCGGGCTGACGCAGCAGGAACTGGGTGCGCGGCTGGGTCTGTCAAAGATGACGATCTCAGGTCTCGAAACCGGAAAGCGCGACACCAGTTCGCGCAACTGGCGCCGTTTGGCCGGGGCATTGTCGGTCGATATCGACGATCTGATTCCATTCGATTGATGCCCTCCATCTTCGACACCTTCCCTACCCCGCCCTCCGGCCTCCTGCTCGGCTGGGAAGTCCGCGCCGTCGACGCCGAAGCCCAGACCATCGAGACCGGTTTCAGCCTCGACGCGCGCTTCACCAATCCGGGCGGCGCGATCCAGGGCGGCTTCGTCGCGGCGATGCTCGACGATACCCAGGGTCCGTGCCTGTTCGCGGCGAGCGAGGGAGCGATCTATGCCCCGACGATCGACTTCCACATCGTCTGCCTCAAGCCCGCTCGGCCCGGCCGCTTCATCGGCAAGGCGCGCGTCGTCAGCCTCGGCAAGACCATCGCGGTCACCGAAGCCGAATTGTTCGACGAAGCCGATGCGCTGATCGCGCGCGGCACCTTCATCGGCCGCGTCATGGCGGGTAGCATCGCGCGTCCGGAGCAGCCATGAAACCCACCGAAACCACCGAAACCCGCTCGGTCCGCCTGCTCAAGGTCGGCGAGCAGGTGCGCCATGTCCTCTCGGACATCCTCCAGCGCGGCGACGTCCATGACCCGACCCTGGCCAAGCATCTCGTCTCGGTCACCGAGGTCCGCATGTCACCCGACCTGCGCCACGCCACGGTTTTCGTGAAGCCGCTGCTCGGCAAGGACGAGGAAGTCGTGCTCAAGGCGCTGCGCACCAACACCGCCTATCTCCAGCGCGAGGTGGCGAGCCGCGTGAACACCAAATACGCCGCGAAGCTCAAATTCCTCGCCGACGAGAGCTTCGACGAAGGCAGCCGCATCGACACGCTGCTTCGCAACCCCAAGGTCGCGCGCGACCTCGAGCCCGGCGAGGACGAGGGCTGACCCCTTCCCGATCCGCCGGTTGCTACCGCTCGCCCGGTTGTTGCCCCTCACCTCCCTACGCCGTCACCCCGGCCCTGTGCCGGGGTCCACTGCGCGTCTGACCGCGGAACAAGAGCCTCTTGTCCAACGCGTGCGGATGGGTAGACCCCGGCACAAGGCCGGGGTGACGGAAGAAGTAAAAAAGGCCGCGGGATTGTAAAATAGGATTTCGCCTGAGATCGTCCCGTTAGAATCGGCCCTCGCGCGCACGCGCCCGCGCGCAGGAAGCAACAGTCAACTAGTCAACTTGCGGCGGTCAATTTCGCCAAAAATCGGCAGAAATCCGCCGTTTTCGTTCAACCACCCGGTTGAATTCCGTTGACCAGTCAACCCCCCGGTCAATTGGCGCTCAGCCGCATCGATTTCGCTTTCAAAGTTGGACATGGAGTGAAATTGTCCGCTCAGTCGCACCCGACCTGAAGCAGCTTTCGCTCCGGCCGCGCGTTGCCGCCCCGACCCAGCAAGAGGTAATTCGATGACGCCCAAGGCCCGCACCCTCCTTCCCGTCCTCGCCCTGCTCGCCGCGTGCAACCAGGGGCCGAGCGCCGCTGCGCAATCTACCGGCGGGAAGCCCTTCACCGTCACCGAAGTCGCCGACTTCACGGCGCCATGGGCGATGACCTTCCTTCCCGATGGCCGGATGCTGGTGACCGAGAAGGCCGGGGAGCTGCTGCTCGTCGCCGCGGACGGCAAGAGCCGTGTTGCCGTGAGCGGCATCCCGGCGGTGTCGAGCGAAGGCCAGGGTGCGCTGATGGATGTCGTGCTCCATCCCAAATTCGCCCGGAACCGCCTCGTCTATTTCAGCTTCTCGGAAAGGAACGCCGCAGGCCTCAAGGGCGTCGCGCTCGCGCGCGGCACGCTGGCGGATGGCCCCGCGCCGGCGCTCCGCAACGTCCAGGTCATCTTCCGCGCCTCGCCCTATGTCGAAGGCAATGGCCATTTCAGCGGCCGTATCGCTTTCGCGCCCGACGGCAAGCTGTTCTTCACCAATGGCGAGCGCCAGCAATTCACCCCCGCGCAGGATCCCAAGGTCACGCTCGGCAAGGTGCTGCGCCTCAACGATGACGGCACTCCCGCCGCCGGCAATCCGCTCGCCGCCAAGGGCTTCCACCCCGCGATATGGTCATACGGCCACCGCAACCTGCTCGGCCTCGCCTTCGACGCCAAGGGCAATCTGTGGGAGCAGGAAATGGGCCCCAAGGGCGGCGACGAAGTCAATCTGGTGCTGCCGGGCAGGAATTACGGCTATCCCAACGCCTCCAACGGTAGCCATTATGACGGGCGCGACATCCCCGATCATGCGCCGGGCGACGGCTATGAAGCGCCCAAGGTCTGGTGGAACCCGTCGATCTCGCCGGGCGGGCTGATGGTCTATTCGGGCAAGCTGTGGCCGCAGTGGCGCGGCGACGTGTTCATCGGCGGGCTCTCGGGCAAGGCGCTGATCCGCGTCGACGTCACCGGCACCAATGCCGCCAAGGGCGATCAGTGGGACATGGGCGCGCGCATCCGCGAAGTCGAGGAAGGCCCCGACGGCGCGATCTGGGTGCTCGAGGACGGCGGCAGCGGCTCGCAGGGCCGGCTGCTCAAGCTGACGCCTAGCGCAGGATGAGGAAGTTCATCCGCGCCGCGGCGATCGGCTTGTCGGGCTCGTCCTGCCAGGCGGTCGCCTCGACATTGGCGATGCGGTTGCCGAGCCGAGTCACCGCGCCGCGGGCCCGCGTCACCTTGTCGCGGCCGCCGCGCATGTAATCGACGGTGACGTTGATCGGCTTGATCCGCGCCTCGCCCTCCAGCGCCTGCTTGAGCGCGCCGATCGCCGCCATCTCGAGCAGCCCGGCCAGCGCCCCGCCATGGAGGAAACCCGGCCGCCCGACGACGTCGTGATCGAACGGCATCACGAACACCGGGGCGGTCTCGCCCGGCTCGACCGACAGCCCGAGCAGCTCGGCATAGGGCGGCAGGCTCACTTGTAGCCCCCGATCGACATGAAGGTCCCCGCGACATGCGCGAGCGGATCGCCGGGGTCGCCATCATGCGCCTGCCCGCGCACGAACGCGATCGAACGCGTGATGCGATAGCATTCGCCGCGCCCGATCACGGTCTTGCCCGGCGTCGCGGGCCGCAGATAGTCGACGCGCAGGTCGAGCGTCGCGTGCGGGTGGAACGCGCCGAGCTTGAGCCACACCCCGATGCTCGTCGCCATGTCCATCAGCGCGAGGATCGGGCCCGAGGCGATCACCCCCGAGTCCGGATCGCCGATCAGTTGGCGGTCGTAGGGCAAGGCGATCTCGGCCCAGTCGACGCCGTGCGCGACATATTGGATGCCCAGCCGCCCGCCATGCCCGTGGAATCCGCCCGAGACGAACCGGTTCAAGTCGAAATGGGGAAGGGTCGCGCCGCTCATCGCGACCGCGCTTACGCAACGCGCCGCCAAGATTACAGGGATTTAATTAGCCTCTCGCGCCCCGCTGGATAGCCTTTCCCGTGCGGGCGCCCGGCCCGCGGACAGGGAGAAGACGCATGGGCCTCATCCAGATTCCGCTCGCCGACATCGCCGAGCTCGGCACCCAGGTCGCAATGCACGGCGCGGTGCGCGCGGGCGAAGTGGGGATCGACGACATCTTCGAGCTGCTCGTCGGGATCATCGCGCTGGTCATCGAGATCAACAGCTGAGATGCGTGCGGCAGTGCGGGCCGAGCTGGTCGCGGCGCGCGGGCGCTCGCTCGCCACTGCCCGAAGCTGGCGCGCGGGGCCCGAATATCGCGCGCTCGTCGCGGCCTTCGCCGATTGCCCGCTCGACCATGCCGGGCCCGCCGCGCGCCGGGCCGCGCGGCTGTTCGCCGATGCCGGCTGGGCCGCTGCGCTGCTCGCGCCGCTGGTCGACGCGCTTGCCGCCGATCGCTTCTTCGAGCCGCCCTTCCGCTTCAGCCGCGACGGCCCGCGCACCGGCGCGGTGATCTTCGACTGCCCCGCGGTCTCGATCACCGCCAGCGTGCTGAACGCTGCCGCGCTGCGCGGCCTGCCGCCGCCGGCGACGATCGTCTTCTCCGGCCGCGTTACCGTCACGCGCTACGAGAAGGCCGGCGGCGCGACGCTCCGCCGCTGGCGCGGCCTCGAGGCCGTCACGCCCCTTCCCCCGCTCGCGCTGGCGGACGGCGAGGTCCGCGTCACCGATGGCCGCACCCAGGCGCAGTTGCTCGACGGCGCGCGATCCGACCTGGTCATGCTCGCCGCCACGATCCGCGCCGGCGCCGCGCCGCTGATCCGCGAGCATTGCATCGCCGACGGCGCGCTGGTCCGCGTCGGCAGCGCCGACGAAGGCGCCTCGCGCACCGAGATGCTGCTCGCCTTCCTCCGTCGCGCCGGCCGCGCCGATGCGGGACCGTGCTTCGCCGCGGCCAGCCGTGACCCTGCCTTTCACACCCGCTGGGCGGCGATGCGCGAATGGCTGGCGCTCGACGCCCGTGCCGCGCTGCCGCGCCTCGCCGAGATGGCCGATGGCGATCCCGAAGCCGAGATCCGCGCCGCCGCGGCCAGCACCCTCGTCACCGTCCGCACCCGGATCGAGGCTGCATGCCCCGCCTGATCGAGCCGGGCGAGGGCGACGCAATCAGTCTCGACGCGCTGGTGGAGGCGCTCGACACGACGCCATTCGACGTGCGCGACGAGGACCAGTTCGCCAGCCTCGGACCGCTCCTCGCCCGGCTCGGCCGCAACCGCGGCTTCCTCGCCGACCTTGCGATCGCCGAGCTCAAGACCCGCTGCACCGCGCAGGCGGCCGCCAGCGGCTATGGCGCGCAGGTCTTCCTGCTTCGTCCGCCCAATGGTCGCTACGTGCTGCGCGCCAATTTCTGGCCCGCGCGCGACGACCCGGTCGTCCGCGCCAGCGGCCCCGCCGCCTTCTTCTACGACCTGCCGCACGACCATAATTTCCCGTTCCTGACCTATGGCTATCTCGGGCCGGGCTATTGGAGCGACTATTACGAGTATGACGTGGCGGCGCTGACCGGCCTTCCCGGCGAACCCGCGGGACTGCGCTTCGCCGAGCGGTCGCGGCTCGAGCCGGGCAGGCTGATGCTCTACCGGATGCGCCGCGACATCCACGTCCAGCTGCCTCCCGACGCCTTCTCGGTCTCGCTCAACATCCTCGGCGCGGACCCCACCCAGCCCTGGCTCGACCAGTTCGTCTTCGATATCCGCAAGGGCACGATCGACCGCGCGCTGACCTGCACCGCGGCCGAGGCGCTGGTGACGCTCGCGGTGCATCTGGGCAACGGCGTCGATCTCGCCGCCGGTTTCGCCCGAAGCCATCCCTGCGTGCGGATGCGGGTGACCGCGCTCGCGGCGCTCGCCTCCGCCGCGCCCGGTGACGCCGAAGCCCTTCTCGCCGGCGCGATCGACGCGCCGAGCGCCTATGTCTCAGGCCATGCCCGGCGGCTGCTGGCGGCGCAGACTGCGCCATAACGGAGCCGGTTCGCTCCGGATCGGCGCAGCGGGCGCTAGCCTTGGGCGGTGACCGCCATCATCGCGTGCGCGCTCGACATCCCCGGGCTGGCGGAGGCCGTGCGCGCACGCGGATTGCGGCTGGTGGCGATGGCCGCGCCCGATGCCGCCGCCGCCGCGGCCTTGCTCGGCTGGAGCCCGTACGAAGGCGATCCCGCGCCGCGGATCGCCGGAGTCCGCGCGCAGGGCTGGTGGGGGCCGCTGATCCTCGTGCTGCCCGAGGGCGCGGGCGCCAGCGTCGCCCATGCGCTCGATGCCGGTGCCGACGACGCGGTGGCCCTCCCGGCCTGCGCAGGCGAGATCGCCGCCCGCCTCGCCGCGCGGCTGCGCGCCCGTCCGCCGCCGATCGCGGTCGGCGACCTGCTGATCGATCCGGTCGAGCGCCGCGTCGCGCGCGCCGGGCGGCAGATCGCGCTGCTGCCGCGCGAATTTGCGCTATTGCTCTATCTCGCGCGCGCCGACGGCCGCTGCGTCGGGCGCGCCGAGCTGCTCGCCGCGGTGTGGCGGCTACGCTTCGATCCGGGCACCAACGTAATCGAGGTCCATGTCTCGCGGCTGCGCGCCAAGCTCGACCGCGACTTCCCTCGGCCGCTGCTCGTCACCGAGAAGGGCCGGGGCTATCGGCTCACGGCTTGAAGGCGATATCGGCGACGTAGATGTGCGGCGCGGGCTCGCCGCTGTCGTTCATCACCATGATGCCGTCGGCAGTGACATTCTCCGCACCGAGCACCCCGAGCGGGACGAGGATCTGGGTCCAGCCGCCCGGCGCCAGCGTCACCAGCTTCATCTTGTTGACCGGCTGGCCGCCTTCCATCTTGTCGCCGTCCGGGATCGCCTTGCCGCCCACCGTCACCATCACCCGCACCTTGGCGGGACCGCCGACGACCTGGATCAGCATGCTGAGCGCGCGATAGGGCGCAGTGCTGAACGGGGCGTGGTGGAGGTACAGCCCGCCATAGGCCTGGGCGTCCATCATGATCGGCATCCGTGCGCTGCCGATATCGGCGCTGAGCTCGGTCTTGGCCCAGCTCCAATTCTCCCAGCCGGGGCTCAGCGCCTTGTCGTAGATGGTGGCAACGCTGTCAGCAGCGGGCGCGGCGGCAGGCGCGGTCTGGGCCAAAGCGGGCGTGGCGGTCAGCAGCAGCGCGGCCGCGGCGATCAGGGTTTTCATGCGTCTCTCCTCCATCTGTCCCGCTTTCGGGATTTGGCCTAATCATGCCCTGTCCACCCGGTGCCGGGCAAGAGGAGAGAATGCGTTGAGCGAGACACGAGTCACCATCGCCGTCGAGGCCGGAGTCGCCGATGTGCGCCTCGCCCGCCCCGACAAGCTCAACGCGCTCGACTCGGCGATGTTCGACGGGATCATCGAGGCGATCGCCGGGCTGGCCGCGACCCCGGGGCTGCGCGCGGTGGTGCTGTCGGGCGAGGGGCGCGGCTTCTGCGCCGGGCTCGACATGGCGAGCATGGCGACCGGGGGCTCGGGAATCGACATCATCACGCGCAGCCACGGCCCGGCCAACCGCGTCCAGCAAGTCGCCTGGGGCTGGCGCGCGCTGGCGGTGCCGGTGATCGCCGCGCTCCATGGCATGGCGTTCGGCGGCGGGCTGCAGATCGCCAGCGGCGCCGATGTCCGGATCGCCGCGCCGGGGACGCGGCTGTCGGCGATGGAGATGAAATGGGGGATCGTCCCCGACATGGCGGGCTATGCGCTGTGGCAGGGCCTGGTCCGCGGCGACGTGCTGCGCGAGCTGGTCTACACCGCGCGCGAGTTCGACGCGGACGAGGCGCTGCATCATGGCTTC
>JAZKCD010000007.1:11402-25783 GCA_040388355.1 Pseudomonadota bacterium
GCGAGTTCACCGCCGAGCAGGGCCAGGCATTCGGCTTCGTCACCCGGATCGCCGACGACCCGCATGCCGAGGCGATGGCGCTCGCCCGGGCGATCGCCGGCCGCAACCCCGAGGCGATCCGCGCCGCCAAGCGGCTCGCCAATCTCGAGGGGGACGCCGCTGCGATCCTCGCGGCCGAAAGCGCCGAGCAGGCCGCGCTGCTGCGTACCCCCAACCAGATCGAGGCAGTGATGGCCAACATGCAGAAGCGCGCGCCCCTCTTCACGGACTGAGCCTGCTGGTCTAGGGCCGCCATACCCGAAGCTCGAAACACGAGGATCATCATGCGAGAGGCCGCGATCGTCTCCACTGCCCGCACCGGCATCGGCAAGGCCGGGCGCGGCGCGTTCAACGATACCGAGGCCCCGGTGCTCGCCGCGCATGTGATGGACGCCGCGGTCGCGCGCGCCGGGATCGACCCCGCCCGGATCGACGACGTCTTCTACGGCATGGGCAACCAATGGGGCACGCAGGGCGGCAACATGGCGCGGCTGGCGCTGTTCGCATCTGGCATCCCCGACAGCGTCCCCGCCTTCAGCCTCGACCGCAAATGCGGCTCGGGACTGACCGCCATCGCATTGGCCGCGCGCTCGATCATGACCGATGAAATCGACGTCGCGCTGGCCGGGGGCATGGAATCGATCAGCCTGACGATGAAGAACGCGCCGCGCCATGTGAACCGATCGGTCACCGAGCGCGAGCCCGCGGCGTACATGCCGATGATCGAGACCGCCGAGATCGTCGCCGAACGCTATGGCATCAGCCGCGCGGCGCAGGATGAATTCGCCGCCGCCAGCCAGCAACGCGCCGCGGCGGGCCTTGCCGCAGGGGCCTTCGCCGAGGAGATCGTGCCGATCACGGTCGAGAAGGCGGTGTTCGACAAGGAAGGCAACCGCACCGGCAGCGAGACCGTCACCCTCACCCAGGACGAAGGCATCCGCCCGGGCACCACGGCCGAGGGCCTCGCCGGGCTCAAGCCGGTGTGGAAGGACGGCATGGTGGTGAAGGAGGGGCAGAACGTCACCGCGGGCAATGCCAGCCAGCTCTCCGACGGCGCCGCCGCGCAGATCCTGATGGACCGCGCCACGGCGCAAGCCGAGGGCCGGCCGATCCTCGGAATCTATCGCGGCTTCCAGGTTGCAGGCTGCAGCCCCGACGAGATGGGGATCGGCCCGGTGTTCGCGGTGCCCAAATTGCTCGCCCGGGCGGGGCTGAGCGTCGCCGATATCGGGCTGTGGGAGATCAACGAGGCGTTCGCGTCGCAATGCCTTTATTGCCGCGACACGCTGGGCATCGATCCCGACAAGCTCAACGTCAATGGCGGCGCGATCGCGGTGGGGCACCCGTTCGGGATGACCGGCAGCCGGCTGGCCGGGCATGCGCTGATCGAGGGGCGCAAGCGCGGGGTGCGCTATGTCGTGGTCTCGATGTGCACCGCGGGCGGAATGGGCGCGGCGGGATTGTTCGAGATCGTGTAGGGCCGAAGCGCGAAACGATACAAAGGTTACACGGATGGGGCTTCTGCGGTCCCGGCATGTGGAAAGTTACAAAAGTTAGGGATCGCACCTGTTTTCGCGCGTGCGCGACGGTTCGAGCAGTCAGACAGATCAAAGAGCGGCCATGACCTCTGGCTGGGCGAGCCAAGCAGGCCGAATCCTACATTGCAAGCGCGCGAACGGAGGACCGGATGACCAAGGGCACTGCACTCGTCACCGGCGCCTCGGCGGGGCTCGGCATGATTTTCGCCGAGGCGCTGGCGCGGCAGGGGCATGATTTGATCCTCACCGCGCGCCGCACCGAGCGGCTCGAGGGGCTGGGACAAGTGATCCGCACCCAGACGGGCGTCAAGGTGACCGTGATCCCCGCCGACCTGTCCGAGCCCGGCGCGGTGCCGGCGCTGATGGCCGAGATCGGCAGGCAAGGCCTCGCAGTCAACACGCTCATCAACAATGCCGGCTTCGGCGCGAGCGGGCCGGTGGCCGAGGCCGATCCCGACCGGCTGGTGCGGATGATCGAGCTCAACTGCCGCGCGCTGGTCGAGCTTACCCGTGCGGTGCTGCCGGGCATGGTCCAGATGCGCAGCGGCGGCATCCTCAATATCGCCTCGACCGCGGCCTTCCAGCCCGGGCCCGCATGGCGGTCTATTACGCGACCAAGGCGTTCGTGCTGAGCTTCACCGAGGCGGTGCACGAGGAGGTCCGCCGCCACGGCGTCCGCGTCACCGCGCTGTGCCCCGGGCCGACCGCGACCGAGTTCTTCGACGCCGCGGGCACCGCCGACGACTTCGCGCTCAAGAAGCTCGCGGGGAGCCCCGACAAGGTCGTCAGCGACGGGCTCAAGGCGCTTGGCGCCAACCGCGCGGTCAAGGTCTCGGGCGCGATGAACGCGGTGATGGCGGGATCGGTCCGCTTCACCCCGCGCTGGCTGATCCGGCGGGTGGTGGCGGGGATCCAGAGCGGGCGGTAGTGATGGACTGAAAGCGCTTTGGTGCGAGTCGACTCTGACCTAGCCCACCGCCGCCGCCGCCTTCGCCTCCGAGGCGGCGTGGATCGTCCAGAAATTCTCGACGCGCTCGCCCTTGAGCCGCGCTTCGAGCACCGCGAGGTGGCTGTGCCAGCCGCCGCCGAAATTCCGGGCGTCGGCGGGACCGCGGAGGCCGCTATGGACCAGCACGAGCTTCGTCCGTCCCTCGCCCACGGGCTCGAGCTCGAAGGTCACCGTGCCGGCATCGCCATTGTCCCAGCTATAGGCGAGGCGGCGCGGGGGGTCATATTCGGTGATCGTCTCGAACCATTTCTTGCCGCGATTCTTCGCATATTTCTCGGGCATCGGCGCGTCGCCGTCGGAGAGCGCGTCATGGTCGAAGGTCAGGTAGATCTTGCCGCCGACCGCCGGTTCGATCTCGCCGCCCATGAACCAGCGCGTGCGCAGATCGGGGTCGGTCAGATACTGCCAGACCGTTTCGACCGGGGCCTCCAGCGTGCGTTCGAAGCGCAGTTCCTGCGCGGTAAAGCTGTCCATCGTCATTCTCCGATTGCGCGCGCGAGGCTGTCGAGGATCGTCGTCCAGCCCTTGCGCGTCTGTTGTTCGTAGGCGGCCCATTCGGGGTCCATCTCGTGGGTGAGGGTCAGCGTGCAGCCGCCGGGGGTGGCGGCGATGTCGATGCTGACGCGAGTCCATTCGCCTTCCTCTGCGGGATCGGCGGCGAAGCGGAAGACGAGGCGGGTCGGGCGGTCGATCTCGACGAATTCCATCCGGTGGTGCGCGTCGCCATCGGCGCGGCGTTCGACCACCAGCGCCCGCCCGCCGACCCGCGCGTCGATCTCGACGGTGAGCATCTCGCCCCCGGGAGTGGCGAACAGGAAGCGGCGCGCATCGGCGGGATCGAGCCAGGCGTCGAACACGCGCTCGGGCGGGGCGGCGAAGTCGCGGGTGACGGTGAGGATGACGGGGGCGGTCATTTCGCGGGCTCGTAGAGCATGATCCAGTTGCCACAGCTGTCGTCGAAGGTCGCCATCGCCGGCATCGGCCCGTCGGCGGCGCTGGGCGGCGCCTTGAAGGTCACGCCGAGCGCGGTCAGCCGGTCATATTCGGCCTGCACGTCGGCGACGAGGAAGGCGGTCAAGGGCACGCCATTCTCCTTCAGCGCGGCCTGGAAGCTCTTCACATAGGCGAAGAAATTGGGCTCGAGCGAAATGCGCGCGCCGTGAGGATCCTCGGGCGCGGCGAGCGTGATCCAGCGCGGCGCACCGGGGGGCCCGGTCGGGATATCCTCCTTGACGATGAAGCCGAGAATGTCGCGATAGAAGGCGAGCGCGGACTCCTGATCCTCGCCGGTGATGATCGAGAGCAAGGTGACCTTCATGGCTGCTTCTCCGCGGCGATGAGCGCCTCGAGCCGGTCGAGGCGGACGTTCCAGAATTGCTCCCACTGGCGCAGCCATAGGTCGGCCTCGTGCATCGGCCCGGCCTGCAAGGTGCACAGCTGGGTGCGCCCGACCTTGCGCCGCGCGACCAGCCCGGCGACCTCGAGCACCTTCACATGCTTGGCAGCACCCGCGAAGCTCATCGCATACGGCTCGGCGAGCTCGCCGATGCTCCGTTCGCCGAGCGCGAGCGTGGCGAGCATCCCGCGCCGCGTGGGATCGGCGAGGGCGTGGAAGGTGGCGTCGAGTCGATGTTCAACCATGTGGTTTAATTTAAGCAGCTCGACGAGTATAGTCAACCGATTGGTTGAATGTTTTCCGGTGCCGGTTTTTTGCTCGGCAGTCGACATTTCCTGTGGGGAAGCGCGACTATCAGGTGGTGCAAGCGGAATTTCTCGGAGGTATTCGAGCTCGGCCAGAGTCAGGTCGGCGAGGAGGTCGGCGATGGCGATGTGCGGCGTCATGGTAGGAACGTATCAGGAACGATACGTTGTAGGACAGCGCTTTCCAGAGCCCGGTTAGGCGCATTTTAACACTTCCCCGGCGAAGGCCGGGGCCCAGTATCGGTGGACTCCAGGCGGCATCCTGCCATCTGGATCGGCTCGCAACTGGGCCCCGGCCTTCGCCGGGGAAAAGCTTGGGTCAGCCCGAAGTCGTCAAAACGCTACGGCGCGAGCCGCAGCCCCGTCCGCCGTATCGTCGCGCAGGCCGGGGTGCCGTCCTTGCCGGTGCCGTCGATCCTGATCTCGATCGTGCCGCCGCCTGCCGCGGCCGAATCGAGCAGCGGCTGGTCGAGATCGTGGATGTCGATCTTCATCCGCCGCGACCAGGGCGAGGCCGGGTCGCCCGCCATCGTCCCGATGCGGATATAGACGAAGCGCCGCACCGGGCCCTCGCTGCGCACCTGGTCGCCGAAGAATTTGGGGCCGGGCGCGACGCGGACGGTGAAGTCGAACGCCAGCGGCGCGCCGTCGTGCGACACCGCGGGATCAAGCGGGTGGCCGTCCTTGGCCTGGAGGCTGTGGAGCACGCCGGCGACCGGGTTCTCGATGACGATCCGCATCGGGATCTCGACTTGGCCGGCCCGGGTCATGACGTGGCGGCAGCTCCCTCGCGTTCGGCCCGCACCGCGCGCAGGCTGTCCCACGCATAGAGCGCGCACCCGCTCCAGATCAACGCGAAGGTGATCAGGTGCGGGGTGTGGAGCGGCTCGCCGAACACCAGCACCGCGAGCGCGAACTGGAGCGTCGGGGCGATATACTGGAGCAGACCGAGGGTCGAATAGGGCATGCGGCGCGCGGCGGCGGCGAACATCAGCAGCGGCGCGGCGGTCACCGCGCCCGCAAGGACCAGCAGCAGGTCGAGCCGGGCCGACTGGCCCCAGACGCCCTCGCCCACCGACCCGGCATGGACCAGCCAGGCGAGGCAGAAGGGGGCGAGCACCAGGGTCTCGACGGTCAGCCCGCCGAGCGCGTCGATCGCGACCATCTTGCGCACCAGCCCATAGGTGCCGAAGCTGGCGGCGAGCGTGAGCGAGATCCACAGCGCGCCGCCGCCGAACGCCATCACCGCGACGCCGGCGGCGGCGATGGCGATCGCCACGCCCTGGACGCGCCGCAGCCGCTCGCCGAGCACCGCCATGCCGAGCGCGACATTGACCAGCGGGTTGATGAAATAGCCGAGACTCGCCTCGAGCACATGCGCATGCTGGACCGCCCAGATATAGACGATCCAGTTGACCGCGATCAGCAGCGCGCTGGCGACGAGGCCGAGCAGGGTGCGCCCGCGCGTCGCCGCCAGCAGGGCGGGGCCGCGGCGCCATACCGCGACGATCACCGCCAGCAGCACCAGCGACCACAGCACCCGGTGCGCGAGCAGCTGGAGCGCCGGGACATCGCGCAGCATATGGATGTAGAGCGGCAGCACCCCCCACAGCGCATAGGCGCCGACGCCGAGCAGCAGGCCGCCGGTGTCGCGCGAGGAAGAGGCAATCGTCATAGGCTGCGCGCCTTCGCCCGGCGGCGGCGGCGCGGCAAGCAAGGAGTGCTTGGCGGCAGTGAAGTCAGGCGGGGGAAGTCAGGCGGGGCGGACGGGGGTGGTGGCGTCGCGGCCGACCACCGTGGTCCAGGGGCGGACGCGCCACGCAGTGACGAGGCCGTTGGTCACATAAGGGTCGGCCTCGGCGAAGGCGCGGGCGGCGGCTTCGCCGGTGAACAGCAGAAGCGCCATGTCGGTCGGATCGCCGACCGCGCCGCCGAGGAGGAGCTCGTCGCGGCCCGCGGAGTCCCAGGCGAGCGCGAGGTGGCGGTCGCGATGCGCGCCGCGGCGGTCGAGATAGTCGGGGGCGAGATCGTAGAGCAGCAGCCAGTGGCTCATGCCGGGGGTTTCCTGAGGACGGCGAACAGATAGACCTCGATCGCGGCGAACGGCCCGAGCAGCGCGGCGACGGCGGGCCAGCCGCCGAGCTGGTAGCCGAAGCAGCCGACGCCATAGCCGAGCACGACCAGGCTCTGGAACATCGAGAAGACCCCGAGCCCGCGCCACATCGGCCCGAGGTGATAGCCGACCCAGAACGCCCAGCGGCCGAGCACCCACACGATCGCGGTGGCGGCAACGGCCTGCGCGGACTCATAGTGCGCGAGCAGGAGCAGGCCGGCGGCGAACGGCAGCGACTGTTCGAGCGTGTTCTGGAGATAGCGCTGGTTGACGATCAGCCGCCGCGAGTCGGCGCCCGCGAGCGGATCGATCGCCGCCGAGAACAGCCGCTCGTGCGCCACTGCCTCGACTCCTGCGACGAGGGTGAGCAGCAGCGCCGCGCCGATGCAGCCGAGCGCAAACGGCATCGAGTCGATCGCGACCGGCGGGAGATGCTCGCACAGCGCGAACCATAGCAGCCCGGCGACCGGCAGCGACAGCGCAACCGCCAGTGTGATCTTCCCCCGCGGGTCCATCTCAGTCGGCGAACAGCAGGACGGGGGTTTCGAGCAGCTTGCGCAGCGCCTGGACGTAGGACGCGGCGTCCCAGCCGTCGACGACGCGGTGGTCGCAGCTGATCGACAGGTTCATCAGCTTGGCGCGGACGATGTCGTCGCCGTGGAAGACCGGGCGCTCGACGATCTTGTTGGGGCCGATGATCGCGACTTCGGGGCGGTTGATCACCGGGGTGGTGGCGATGCCGCCAAGCGGCCCGAGCGAGGTGATGGTGAGCGTCGAGCCGCTCAGCTCCTCGGACTTCGCCTTGCCGGTGCGCGCGGCGTCGGCGAGGCGGCCGATCTCGCTCGCGAGCTGCCAGACGTTCAGGTCCTGCGCGTCGCGGATCACCGGGACCATCAGCCCGGCATCGGTCTGAGTCGCCATGCCGAGATGGACGCGGCCGTGGCGGGTGACCACGCCGGCCTCGTCGTCGTAGCGCGCGTTGATCATCGGGAACTGGGGGATGGTGCGGCAGATCGCGACGATCAGCAGCGGCAGCATGGTGAGCTTGGGACGCTGGCCGCGATTGGCGTTCAAGTCGGCGCGCATCGCCTCGAGCGCCGTGACGTCGATCTCCTCGACATACGTGAAATGCGGGATCGCGCGCTTCGACGCGGCCATGTTCTCGGCGATGCGGCGGCGCATGCCGATGACCTTGACCGCCTCGTCGTCACGGGCGCGGCTGGCGTGCGGGGCGTGATAGCCCTGGCCCTGGCCGTAGCGGAGATAGGCGTCGAGATCGGCGTGGCGGACGCGGTCGGAGTCGGTCTTCACGGACGCGAGGTCGATGCCGAGATCGCGTGCGCGCTGGCGGACCGCGGGGGAGGCTAGGGCGGGGAGCTGTTCTTCCCCCCTCCCGCTTGCGGGAGGGGTCGGGGGAGGGGCTATCGGTACAGGCGGCGCTTCGGAAGTGGGGACAGGCCCTCCCCCAGCCCCTCCCGCAGGCGGGAGGGGAGCGCTAGGGGCAGCGCCTACCACTTCCTCGACACCGGGATTTTCCGCCTCGACGACTTCCTCGCTGGGAGCCTCGGCCTCATCCCCATCGACCTCGACCACCATCAGCGCCGAACCGATCGCGACCTGGTCGCCGACTTCGCCAGCGAGCTCGAGCACCATGCCCGAGACCGGCGATTCCATCTCGACGGTCGCCTTGTCGGTCATCATGTCGGCGACCTGCTGGTCCTCCTCGACGCGCTCGCCGACCTTGACGTGCCAGGCGACGATCTCGGCCTCGGCGATGCCTTCGCCGATGTCGGGCAGCCTGAAAGTGAAACGAGCCATCGCGATCAGTCCTTCAGGAGTTTCTTGAGCGCCTCGCCGATGCGGACGGGGCCGGGGAAATAGGCCCATTCAAGGCTGTGCGGATAGGGCGTGTCGAAGCCGGTGACGCGTTCGATCGGGGCTTCGAGATGGTAGAAGCAGCGCTCCTGGACCAGCGCGGAGAGCTCGGCGCCGAAGCCGCCGGTGCGCGTCGCTTCGTGGACGATCATGCAGCGGCCGGTCTTTTTGACCGACGCCTCGATCGCCTCGATGTCGAGCGGGACGAGCGTGCGCAGGTCGAGAATCTCGGCGTCGACACCCATCTCCTCGACCGTGCTCAGCGCGACATGGACCATCGTGCCGTACGCGAGGATCGTCACGGCCTCGCCCGCGCGGACGATCGCGGCCTTGCCCAGCTCGATCTTGTAATAGCCGTCGGGGACCTCGCCCGCGGGATGGTTCGACCAGTTCTTCGAGGGGCGGTCGTAATGGCCGTCGAACGGGCCGTTATAGATGCGCTTGGGCTCGAAGAAGAGCGTCGGGTCGTTGTCCTCGATCGCCGCGATCAGCAGGCCCTTGGCGTCGTAGGGGGTGGCCGGGATCACGGTCTTGATGCCCGAGACATGCGTGAAGATGCCCTCGGGGCTCTGGCTATGGGTCTGGCCGCCGAAGATGCCGCCGCCGAAGGGCGAGCGGACGGTGATCGGCGCCGTGAACTCGCCCGCCGAGCGGTAGCGCAGCCGCGCCGCTTCGCTGACCAGCTGGTCGAGCGCGGGGTAGATATAGTCGGCGAACTGGATCTCGGGGACGGGGCGCAGGCCATAGGCGCCCATCCCGACCGCGACGCCGATGATCCCGCATTCGGTGATCGGCGTGTCGAACACGCGGGTCTTGCCGTATTTGGCCTGGAGCCCGGCGGTCGCGCGGAACACCCCGCCGAAATAGCCGACATCCTCGCCCATCACGATCACGTCGGGATCGCGCGCCATCATCACGTCCATCGCCGAGTTGATCGCCTGGATCATGTTCATGCGAGTCATATGCCCGCGGCCTTCCGCTCGTCGATCATTTGCTGGCATTGTTCCTTGAGGTGCCAGGGCATCTCCTCGAACACGCCTTCGAACATGGTGTCGAAGGGCTGGTGCATGCCATGGCCGAGGACGCCGTTCTTCTCGGCCTCCTTCTGCGCGGCCTTGACCAGCTCGGCGAGCTCGAGATCCTGCGCGGCGTGGCGGTCCTCGTCCCATTCGCCGATCGCGATCAGATGGTCCTTGAGCCGCGCCACCGGATCGCCGAGCGGCCACGAGGTCGGCTCGCCGGCCGAGCGGTACTGGGTAGGGTCGTCGGAAGTCGAGTGGCCCTCGGCGCGGTAGGTGAAATGCTCGATCAGCGTCGGGCCCTGGTTGGTCCGCGCGCGCTCGGCGGCCCAGAGCGTCGCGGCGTAGACCGCGAGCGCGTCGTTGCCGTCGACGCGCAAGCCGGCGATGCCATAGCCGACCGCGCGCGCCGCGAAGGTCGTCGCCTCGGCGCCGGCGAAGCCCGAGAAGCTCGAGATCGCCCATTGGTTGTTGACGACGTTGAAGATCACCGGCGCGCGATAGACCGTCGCGAAGGTCAGCGCCGAGTGGAAGTCGCCCTCGGCGGTCGAGCCCTCGCCGCACCAGGTCGCGGCGATCCGGCTGTCGCCCTTGGCCGCGCTCGCCATCGCCCAGCCGACTGCCTGGGGATATTGGGTGGTGAGGTTGCCCGAGATCGAGAAGAAGCCGGCGTCGCGGACCGAGTACATGATCGGCAGCTGGCGGCCCTGCATCCGGTCGGCGCGGTTCGAATAGATCTGGTTCATCATGTCGACGAGCGACCAGCCCCGCGTGATCAGGATGCCCTGCTGGCGATAGGAGGGGAAGCACATGTCGTCCGACGCCAGCGCCGTGGTGGCGGCGACCGCGACGGCCTCTTCGCCGGTCGACTTCATGTAGAAGCTGGTCTTGCCCTGGCGCTGCGCGCGGAACATCCGCTCGTCGAACGCGCGGACCAAAGCCATGTGGCGGAGCATGCCGCGCACCGTGTCGGGGTCGAGCCGGGGATCCCAGGGGCCGACCGCACGACCCTCCTCGTCGAGCACGCGCACCAGCGAATAAGCGAGCTCGTGGAAGCTGTCGGCGGCATCCGCGGTATCGGGCCGCCGCGCTGCGCCGGCCGGAGGCACGTCGATGTCGCCGAAATCGACGTCGTCGCCCGGCCGGTACTTCGGCTCGGGCACGTGCAGCGAAAGCGGCGGCAGGTTTGCGCGATCGCGCTCGGCGGTCATGGGCTCTCCGGACATGTTTTCGCGTCGTCAAACGCGTGGGACTCGCTTTAGGAGCCTTGTTATAAAATTTCAAAGGCCGTGGCAACAAGGTCAGCCTCACTGACCTTGTTGCGGGGGTTGCCATCGCGGGCCCGGTGCGGGAAACTGGCTTTACCGGGAGGAGCTTATGCGCATCGACGGCAGGGCATATCGGCGTTTGGGCGTGGTCGTGGCGACTCTGGCGGTGGCGCTCGCCGCGGCACCGGCACACGCGCAATATGAGCCCAAGACGATGATGGGGGACGGCTACAAGGACAGGACGCTCGCCGCGAACCGATGGGAGGTGAAGACCTGGACGATCAGCCTCTCCGGAATGACCGCCGACGACATGGCGTTCTACCGCGCCGCGATCCTCGCCAAGGCCGCCGGATTCTCGCACGTCAAGATCGTCAAAGGCCGGTTCACGATCGTGATCGCCGGCGGGATGTCGCGGCGGCGCGGGGAGATCATCGCCGTGGGCACGAACTCCGCAGCCGACATCATCCCCTGCGAGGACCGCAAGCGCAACGAGAATTGCACCTTCCTGAGCGTCGACAGCACCATCGCCTTGCTGGCGCCCAGGCTGGAGCAGACCCCCGCGGACGTCGCGCGCGATCTGGCCCAGACCCGCGAGGCCGGGCGCCGCAAGGATTAGGGCGGCTTACCCCACCGGGAAGCCTCGGCGCTTGAACAGCGCAGTCACATCGGGATCGCGGCCGCGGAAGGCGCGGTAGGCGACTTTCCGATCGGTCTCGTTGCCGGTCGACAGCAGAGTCGCGCGGAAGCGGTCGGCGGTCTTCTTGTCCCACACGTCGCCGGTCTCGACGAACGCCGCCCAGGTGTCGGCGTCCATCGTCTCGGACCAGAGGTACGAATAATAGCCCGCCGAATAGGCGTCCGACGAGAAGAGGTGGTTGAACTGCGGCAGCCGGTGGCGGAGCACGATCTCCTTCGGCATGCCGAGCGCGGCGAGCGCCTCCTTCTCGAACGCGGCGATGTCGCTCACCGGCGTCTCGCGGTCGTGGAGCTGCATGTCGAGGATCGCGCACGACAGATATTCGACCGTGTCGAAGCCCTGGTTGAAGGTCGACGATTTCTCGATCTTGGCGACCAGCTCGGCGGGCATCGCCGCGCCGGTCTGGTAGTGCCTGGCGTATTTGTCGAGCACGTCGCGGGTGAGCAGCCAATTCTCGTTCACCTGGCTCGGATATTCGACGAAGTCGCGCGGGGTGCCGGCGAGGCCGGGATAAGTGACGTGCTGGAGCAGGCTGTGGATCGCATGGCCGAATTCGTGGAACAGCGTGGTGGCGTCGTCGATGCTGATCAGCGTCGGCGCCCCCGCCCCGCCCTTGACGAAATTATTGTTGTTCGACGCGAGCACGTTGCGGTGGCCGCCCAGCTCCTGCTGGCCGCGATAGCGCGTCGCCCAGGCGCCCGAGCGCTTGCCCGAGCGGGCATAGCCGTCGAAATAGAAGATCCCGACATTGTGGCCGTCGCGCTTGTCGCTGACCACGAAGGTCCGCACGTTCGAATCGAAGACGGCGACGTCCTTCACTTCCTTGAAGTCGAGATCGTAGAGCCGGCCGCAGGCGTAGAAGGCGCCCTGGAGGATGTTGCCCAGCTCGAGATAGGGCTTCACTTCGGCCTCATCGAGGTCGTACTTCGCCTTGCGGACCTTCTCGGCATAGAAGCGATAGTCCCAGGGCTCGATCGTGATCCCGGCGCCTTCCTTGTCGGCGAGCGCCTGCATGTCGGCGACTTCCTCGGCGACGCGGGCGCGCGCGGCGGGCCAGACCGACATCATCAGCTTCATCGCATTCGCAGGCGTTTCCGCCATCGTATCGTCCATCCGGAGATAGGCGTGGTTCTTGAAGCCGAGCAGCACCGCGCGCTGCTGGCGGAGCTGGAGGATGGTCGCGATCGTCGTGTTGGCGTCGCTGGCATTGCCGTTGTCGCCGCGCTTGATGAAGGCGCGCCACACCTTCTCGCGCAGCGGCCGGTTGGTCGAATTGGTCAGGAAGGGCGAGACCGAGGAGCGGGTGTTGACCACCGCCCAGCCGGTGACCTTGCGCTCGTCGGCGGCGGATTTGAGCGATGCCTTGAAGCTTTCGGGCAGCCCGGCGAGATCGGCTTCGCCGAGCACGATCCAGGTCTCCTCGTCGGCCAGCACCTTGCGGCTGAACTCCGAAAAGGCCGAGGCGAGCGCCTGGTTGAGCTTCGACACTTCGGCGCGCTGCGCGTCCGAGAGCAGCGCGCCGCGGCGGACGAAGCCGCGATAGGTGCGCTCGAGCAGGCGGGTCTGCTGGGCGTCGAGCCGCTGCGCGGCGCGGGTGTCGTAGGCGCCCTTGACTCGCGCGAACAGCTTGGCGTCGAGGAACAGCTCGTCGTTGAACGCAGCCATTTTCGGGCTCCATTCGCGGTCGATCGCCTGGACGTCCTTGGTCGCGAGGTTGCTGGTGTAGACGCCCCAGACCGACTGGACCCGGTCCATCGTGTCGCCCGCGGTCTGCAAGGGGATGATCACGGTCTTGAAGCTCGGCTTGGTCGTCGCGTCGCGGATCGAATGGATCTGGGTGCGCAGCTCGGCCATCGCGACTTCGAACGCGGGCGGGAACATCGCCGGAGTCACCTTGTCCCAGGGCGGAGTGCCGCCATAGCCGCCCGGCCAGGGGGTGAGCAAAGGAGCGGGGTCGACGGCGGCGGCGGTCTGGGCAAAGGACATGGCGGGTCCGGCGAAGGGGGCGGCGAGCAGAGTGGTCGAGGCAAGCAGGGTCTGGCGGCGCGTGAGGGCGGTCATCCGGGGAAGCTCCGTGATAGCGGGATAAGACACCGTAGCTGGCCTGCCACGAATGGCAATTGACTCTCGTTGGATTAGGAACAGAATAGGAACATTCTTTCCCCCGAGTCGAGTATCACGTGGCCGATCCCGCCGTCCTGAAGCAATTGCGCGAGTCGCTTAAGGGGCTCGAGACCGGCGGGTTCCGGCGGCGGCCGGCATTGCCGTTCGGAATCGAGGGTGTCGATGCGCGGCTGGCCAATGGCGGGCTCAGGCTCGACGCGCTCCACGAAGTCGCAGGCGCAGGGACCGACATGGCCGACGAATGCGCCGCGACCTTGTTCATGGCGGGGATTGCCGCGCGCGCCTGGGGGCCGGTCTTGTGGGTGGTGCGGCGGCGCGACCTGTTCGCGCCGGGGCTGGCGCAGGCGGGGCTCGACCCCAAGCGGCTGCTCTATGCCGAGGCGGCCGACGATGCCGAGCTGCTCGCAGTGATGGAGGAGGGGCTGCGCCACCGCGGGCTCGGCGCGGTGATCGGCGAGGCGAAGCGCGCCGACATGACCGCGACGCGGCGGCTCCAGCTCGCGGCAGAGGGGGGCCGCACGATCGCGCTGCTGCTGCGGCGCCCGGCGCGCGAAGGGTCGGACCCGCTCGGCCCGCCCTCGGCCGCAGTGACGCGCTGGCGGGTGGCGTGCGCGCCGTCGACGCCGCTGCCGGTCGAAGGCGTCGGCCGCGCGCGCTGGCTGCTCGAGCTGGTGCGCCAGAAGGGCGGCGAATCGTTCCAACAGCTTGTGGAGGCGTGCGATGAAACGGGTCGCTGCGCTCTACCTGCCGCACTGGCCGATCGAACGGCTGCGGCGGGCCGAGCCCATCGTCGCGCCGCCTGAGACGGCGGCGGCCGCAGCCGGAAGGAATGGCGGCTGGCGGCCCGGGGCGCGGTGGGCGCGGGATGATTCCCAATCCTCCCCGGCACGGGGAGGGGGACCAGCGAAGCTGGTGGAGGGGGCTATCCGCGAGCGAGTCCGTCGTGGTGAGCCCCCTCCACCACCGCTTCGCGGCGGTCCCCCTCCCCGTACCGGGGA
>JAZKCD010000007.1:25793-117724 GCA_040388355.1 Pseudomonadota bacterium
GGCGGCTGGCGGCCCGGGGCGCGGTGGGCGCGGGATGATTCCCAATCCTCCCCGTACCGGGGAGGATTTGGCGTCCCTCGTCACGTCGCTCCGCGATGCCAACCGCGTCGTCATCGCCGCCGCCTGTCCGCGGGCGCGGGCGCTGGGGCTCGTCCCCGGCATGGCGCTGGCGCAGGCGCGCGCGCAGGTCCGCGGGCTCGACATCCGGCCCGCCGACCCGGAGGGGGACAGGGCGGCGCTCCGCGCGCTTGCGATCCTCGCCGCGCGCCGCTGGTCGCCGATTGTCGCGCCGAGCGGCGAGGACGGGCTGTTCCTCGACCTGACCGGCACCGCGCACCTGTTCGGCGGCGAGGCGGCGATGGCGCGACGGCTGACCCGGCTGCTCGCCCGGCTCGGCTACACCGCGCGGATCGCGATTGCCGACACGCCGGGGGCTGCCTGGGCGCTGGCACGCTTCTGCGGCGATGCGATCTGCCCGCCCGGCACGCATGCCGAGGCCCTCGCCCCGCTCCCCGTCGAGGCGCTGCGCATCGACTCCGCCGCGGTCGAGCTTCTCCGCCGCCTCGGCATCGACCGCATCGGCCAGCTCGCCGCGCTGCCGCGCGCGCCGCTGGTGCGGCGCTTCGGCGCGGGGCTGGCGGCGCGGCTCCACCAGGCGCTGGGCGACTTGCCCGAACCGCTCGACCCGGTGGTGCCGCCCGAGGCGATCGCCGCGGTGCGCCGCTTCGCCGAGCCGATCCAGACCGCCGAGGCGATCGCCCACTGGCTCGGCGCATTGGTCCCCGAGCTGACCGCCGCGCTCGAGCAGGCCGGGCTCGGCGCGAGCCGCATCGAGCTGGTCGCCGACCGCATCGACGGCGTGCCGCAGCGCATTCGCATCGGCCTCGCCCGCCCGAGCCGCGACTCGCTCCACTTGCTCCGCCTGCTCGTCCGCCGGATCGAGAACATCGCGCCCGGCTTCGGCATCGACGCGCTCGCGCTCCATGTCCGCCGCGCCGCGCCGCTCGGCGCCGAGCCTTTCACCGAGCGGCTCGACGAAGAGGGTGCCCCCGACCTCGCGCCCCTGGTCGACACCCTCGCCACCCGCATCGGCCTCGACCGGCTGTGGCGGATGCGCCCGGTCGAAAGCGACGTCCCCGAGCGTGCCTCGGCGCGCGCGCCGGTGCTCGATCCGCCGGCGCCACGCGGGCCCCGCGTCCGACCCGAGGCGATAGGCCAGCTCGACCGCAACCCCGCGCTGGCGCCCTGGCACCCGCACTGGCCCAAGCCCGCGCGGCTGCTCCACCGCCCCGAGCGGCTCGACCATGTCCTCGCCGAGCTGCCCGACCATGCCCCGCGCCGCTTCACCTGGCGCGGCCGCGCGCACCGCGTCGTCCGCTCCGACGGGCCCGAGCGCATCCATGGCGAATGGTGGAAGCGCGCCGGCGAGGCGCATCACATCCGCGACTATTTCCGCGTCGAGGACGAGGAGGGCCGCCGCTACTGGCTGTTCCGCCGCGGCGACGGCGAGCGCGCGGTGACCGGCGATCTCAGCTGGTATCTCCACGGAGTGTTCGGATGAGCTGGTGCGAGCTCCAGGTCACCACGCATTATTCGTTCCTGCGCGGGGCGTCGTCGCCGCAGGACCTGTTCGCGGCAGCGGCGGCGATGGGCATGCCCGCGCTCGCGATCACCGACCGCAACAGCGTGGCCGGCGTGGTGCGCGGGCTGGTCGCCGCCGAGGCGCTGACCCGGGCCGGCCATCCCATCCGGATGATCGCGGGCTGCCGGCTCGACCTGGCCGACGGCGCCTCGCTGCTCGTCTGGCCCGAGGACCGCGCGGCGTGGAGCCGCCTCACGCGCCTGCTCACGCTCGGCAAGGCGCGCGCCGATCCCCAGCATGGCGAGAAGGGCAGATGCTTCCTCCATTGGGAGGATGTCGCCGGCCATGCCGAGGGGCTGGTCGCCGCCTTGGTCCCCGGGCTGGCGGATACCGGCGACGCGCTGTCGCTGCGCTGGATGGCGGATATATTCGGCGGCCGCGGCCATGTCTGCCTGACCCAGCATCGCCGCCCCGGCGACGCGATGCGGCTGCACCTGCTGGACCAGGCCGCCCGCCGCTTCGGCCTGGCTCCGCTCGCCACCGGCGACGTGCTCTATGCCGATCCGGATCGGCGCATGCTCCAGGACGTCGTCACGGCGATCCGCGAGAAATGCACGATCGACGAACTCGGCTTCCGCCGCGAGCGCAACGCCGACCGGCATTTGAAGGCGCCTGCGGAAATGGCGCGGCGGTTCCGGCATTATCCCGAAGCGATGGCGGCGGCCGCGGCGATCGCCGAACGCTGCACCTTCTCCTTACGCAGCCTCGACTATCAATATCCCGACGAGATCATCATGACGCGGCACTCGCCGCAACGCGCGCTCGAGCGGCTGGTCTGGCCCGCGCTCCGCCGGAAATTCGGCAGCCACAAGCCGCGGATCTACGCCAGGCTGCTCATCAAGGAGCTGAGGCTGGTCAAGAAGCTCGGCTATGCGCCCTATTTCCTGACGGTCAATTCGATCGTCCAGTTCGCACGCAGCCAGGGTATCTTGTGCCAGGGCCGCGGGTCGGCGGCGAACTCGCTGATCTGCTATCTGCTCGAGGTCACGTCGATCGACCCGGTCAAGCACGAGCTGCTGTTCGAACGCTTCGTCTCGGGCGAGCGCAAGGAGCCGCCCGATATCGACATCGATTTCGAGCATGAGCGGCGCGAGGAAGTCATCCAGTGGATCTACGAGACCTATGGCCATGACCATGCAGCGCTGACCGCGGTGGTCAGCCGGTTCCGCTCGCGCGGCGCGCTGCGCGAAGTCGGCAAGGTGCTCGGCCTGCCGGAGGACCTGACGGCGGCGCTGTCGAGCCAGGTCTGGGGCTGGTCGAACGACATCGACGACAAGCATGCCGATGCCCTCAATCTCGACCGCGCCGATCCGCGCCTGGCGCTGACGCTGCAGCTGGCGCGCGACCTGATCGGCACGCCGCGCCATCTCTCGCAGCATCCGGGCGGTTTCGTCCTGACGCGCGACCGGCTCGACAGCCTGGTGCCGATCGAGCCCGCCGCGATGATCGACCGCCGCGTCGTCGAGTGGGAAAAGCTCGATATCGAGGAACTGGCGCTGATGAAGGTCGATATCCTCGGCCTCGGCATGCTGGGCTGCATGCGCCGCTGCTTCGACTTGCTCGCCGCGCACAAGGGCATAGGCCTCACGCTTGCTTCCGATACGCTGCAGCGCGACGATCCGGCGACGTTCGCGATGATCTGCAAGGCCGATACGCTCGGCGTCTTCCAGATCGAAAGCCGCGCGCAGATGTCGATGCTGCCGCGGATGCGCCCCGAGAATTTCTACGACATCGCGATCCAGGTTGCGATCGTCCGGCCCGGCCCGATCCAGGGGAACATGGTCCATCCCTATCTGCAGCGGCGCGAACAGCGTCGCGCCAATCCCGATGCCGAACCGCCTTATCCGTCGCCCCAGCTCAGGGAAGTGCTCAAGAAGACGCTCGGCGTGCCGCTGTTCCAGGAACAGGCGATGCAAGTGGCGATCGTCGGCGCCGGCTTCACGCCGCGCGAGGCCGACAGGCTGCGCCGGGCCATGGCCAGCTTCAAGGCCGACGGCACGATCGGCGACTTCCGTCCCAAGCTGCTCGCGGGCATGCGCGCCAACAAGATCAGCGACGAATTCGCCGAGCGGCTGGTCAAGCAGATCGAGGGCTTCAGCAATTACGGTTTCCCGGAAAGCCACGCCGCCAGCTTCGCCAAGATCGCCTATGCCTCGTCCTGGATGAAGTGCCGCCACCCGGACATCTTCTGCGCCGCCCTGCTCAACGCCCAGCCGATGGGCTTCTATGCCCCGGCGCAGATTGTCCGCGATGCGCGCGAGCATGGCGTCGAGATCCGGTCGGTGTGCATCAATGCGAGCCTGTGGGACACGCGGGTCGAAGCCGATGCGCCGCGCCCGCGCGGAAGGGCGGACGCGAGCTTCTGTGGAACGCAGGCGGACTGGCAGGCGCTGCTGCCGCTGCGGCTGGGCATGCGGATCGTGCAGGGGCTCAACGCCGCCGAGGCCGAGGCCATCGTCGCGGCGCGGACCGCGGGCGGGCCCTTCGCGTCGATCGAGGAAGTGTGGCGCCGCGCCGGGGTCCGCCCGGTGGCGCTGGAACGGCTGGCGCGGGCGGATGCCTTCCAGTCGATCGGGCTGAACCGCCGCCAGGCGCTGTGGGCGATCAAGGCGCTGCGGGATGCGCCGCTGCCGCTGCTGATCGCCGCCGATGCGCGCGAAGGCCGAGTCGCACCCGAAGCCGCCGAGGCGCCGGTCGCGCTGGTGCCGCTCACCGCCGGCCGCGAAGTCGTCGAGGATTACCGCGCCACCCAATTGTCGCTGCGCGCGCACCCGGTCAGCTTCCTGCGCGACCGGCTGGCGCGGCGGGGTGTGATTCGCTGCGGCGACCTCGCCACCACAAGGGACGGGCGCCATGTCGAAGTCGCGGGGCTGATCCTCGTCCGCCAGCGCCCGGGCAGCGCCAACGGCATCGTCTTCATCACGCTCGAGGACGAGACCGGCATCGCCAATGCCATCCTGTGGTCGGACCGGTTCGAGGCGCAGCGCCGGGTGGTGATGTCGGCGACGATGCTCGGCATCAAGGGGCGCGTGCAGCGCGAGGGGCTGGTGATCCACTTGATCGCCGACCATGTCACCGATCTCACGCCGATGCTGCGCGAGGTCGGCAATCTCGATTTGCCGCGCCTGACCATGCCTGGCGACGGCGCGACCCATGGCGGCACGATCGACTCGCGCGACCGCCTCAAGCTGCCGCGCCAGCGCGCGCTCGAGTCCTGGCCGCCGCGCGGCAAGCCCGATGCCGACCTGATCCCGATCAAATCGCATGACTTCCACTGAACCCGCCAGGCGCTGGGAACGCCCCCTCTATATCTTCGCCAAGCCCCCGCCGGCGAGCCTGCCCGACCTCGCCCGCCTGCGCGCAGGGCTCGGCATCCAAAGCCGCTATGCGCTCGACCGGTTGCACAGCACTTTCCTTCCGCTCGGCGATAGCACCCCCGAGACGATCGGCGCGGCGCGCGCCATCCTGGAGGCTTTCCACGCCGAGCCCTTTCATGTGGCGTTCGATCATGTCGAAGGCGTCACGCTCAAGCCGCGCAAGGGTCTGCGCGCGCCGGGCGCGTTTCAGCGCGGGCTGGCGGGCCACTTCGCGGCTTCGGGCTTCGGGCTGCCTGCCTATGGCTTCGGCCTTCATCTCAATCTCGACTACGGAACCGCCCCGGACCGCCGCGCTGCCATCGCGCCGCTGGGGTGGCCGGTCGATGAAATCCTGCTGATCGAAAGCGCGTACGGCCGCCATATCGTGCACGGGCGGCGCAGCCTCGAGGTCCGCCAATACGCATTGGCGTTGTGAGGCGCGGCGATGATAGGATGCGGCAGGTTCGAGGGGAGAGATTATGAAGGCGCTGCTCGCTGCATTGGCCATGCCGATTGCTATCGCGGCCATGCCGGCCGCCGCGCAGGAGGCGCCGCCCGCGGTGACGCTCGACCATGTCGCCTTGTTCGTCGCCGATCCGCAGAAGAGCATCGACTTCTATGCCGGGCTGTTCGGCCTCAAGGAGATTCGCTCGCCCTTCCCGCCCGGCGGCCCGCGCTGGATGGCGTTCGGCAACGGGCTCGAGCTCCATCTCCAGCCCGGGCGCAAGGACCCGATCGCCTTGCCGCGGCGAGTCCATTTCGCGGTCAACGTGCCGAACCTCGACCCTGTGATCGCCTGGCTGCGTGCGCACGACATCGTCTGGGTCGATTCGGCCGACCGGCCGGGCATGGTCTCGCGCACCCGCACCGACGGCGTGCAGCAGATCTTCTTCCAGGACCCCGACGGCTATTGGGTCGAGGTCAACGACGTGAAGAAGCCTGAAACGTAATTCAGGAAGCTTTTCCCCGGCGAAGGCCGGGGCCCAGTTGCGAGCCATGTCGAAGGCGGGATGCCGCCGAGAGTTCGCCGATACTGGGCCCCGGCCTGCGCCGGGGAAAGAAATTCAGCTGAGCCGAATCCGCGCCTAGCCCGAGACCACCGTCTGCTCGATCACCCCGAAGATCGGGTGGTGCTTGTCGTCCTCGGCCCAGATCCGCACCGTGTCGCCGGCCTTGAGGAACGGCGTCACCGCCGCGCCGCCGCGGATCGTCTCGATCGTGCGGAGCTCGGCGATGCAGCTGTAACCCACCCCGCCCTCGGCGACCGGCTTGCCCGGGCCGCCATCACTGTCGCGGTTCGAGACAGTGCCCGATCCGATGATCGTCCCCGCGCCCAGGGCGCGGGTCTTGGCGGCGTGCGCTACCAGCACCCCGAAATCGAAGGTCATGTCCTCGCCCGCCTCGGCGCGGCCGAACGGCTTGCCGTTCAAGTCGACCATCAGCCGGCGGCGGAGCTTGCCGTCCTGCCACCAGTCGCCGAGCGCATCGGGCGTGACGAATACCGGCGAGAAGGCGCTGGCGGGCTTGGACTGGAAGAAGCCGAAGCCCTTGGCGAGCTCGCCGGGGATCAGGTTGCGCAAGCTCACGTCGTTGGTCAGCCCGACCAGCCGCACCGCCGCCAGCGCCTCGTCGCGCGAGGCGCCGAGCGGCACGTCGCCGGTCACCACCACCACTTCGGCCTCGAGATCGCAGCCCCAGGCCTCGTCGGCGAGCGGGATCGAGTCGCGCGGCCCGAGGAACCCGTCCGATCCGCCCTGGTACATCAGCGGGTCGTGCCAGAAGCTCTCGGGCATCTCCGCATTCCGCGCCTGCCGCACCAAGGCGACATGGTTCACATAGGCCGAGCCGTCGGCCCATTGGTACGCGCGCGGCAGCGGTGCCGCGGCCTGGCGCTCGTGGAAGCGCAGCATCGGGATCGTCTCGTGCTCGAGATCGGTGGCGAGGTTGCGCAGGTCGCCCTCGGCCTGGTCCCAATTGTCGAGCGCGGCCTGGAGCGTGGGCGCGATTCCCGTCGCATCGGCGCACCAGGCGAGATCGTTCGAGACGACGACGAGCTTGCCGTCGCGGCCGTGCTTCAGGCTCGCCAGTTTCATGCAGGTTCCTCTCTCTTTCCCCATCCATAACCGCGCCAACGCGCAAGTCGAGCGGTTGACAGCCATGAGTCCACCCGCAACCGTGCCGCGCATGGCGGGTGGGCTTTCGTTTCTGGAGCATGGCGGCGCGGCGGGGCGGCGGATCGCCGCGCATGACTGGTCGGGGAATCCGCTCGGCAGCCCCGAAACCTGGCCCCAGCCCTTGTGCTTCACGGTCGGGCTGGCGCTGGGGTCTTCGTTCCCGACGGCGATCTATTGGGGGGCCGAGCTGCGGCTGCTCTACAACGATGCGTGGCTGGCTTCGCATCCCGAGCATGACCCGTCATGCCTAGGGCTGCCCGCGCGGCAGGTGTGGGGAAGCATCTGGGACAGCGTCGGGACGATGTTCGACACCGTGCGCGAGACCGGCGAAGGCGTGGCCGCGGTCGACCAGTTCTTCCTGCTCGAGCGCGGCGGCACGCCCGAGGAGACGTGGTGGAGCTACAGCATCACCCCGATCCGCGACGAGGCCGGCGCAGTGGCGGGGGTGTTCAACCAGGGCTTCGAGACCACCGGCGCGGTGCTCGCCGAGCGCGACCGCGCGCAGCGGTCGCAGATCGAGGCGGCGCTCAAGGAAAGCGAGGAACGGCTCGAACTCGCGCTCGAGGCGTCGACCGGGATCGGCACCTGGGACTGGAGCGCCGAGACCGGCCGGATCAGCGGCGATGCGCGCTTCGCCAGCCTGTTCGGGATCGCGCCCGAGCGGGTCGCCGGGGGCGGCGATTTCGAGGCGGTGATCGCGCTGATCCACCCCGACGACCGCCGGATGATGCGCGACGCGGTGGCGCGGGCGATCGCGACCCGCGAGCCGATGGCGGTGGAGTTCCGCATCACCCGGCCCGACGGCACGATGCGCTGGCTGCTCACCCAAGGCCGCGCGATCTTCGCCGACGGCAAGCCGCTGCGCTTTCCGGGGGTCAGCTTCGACATCACCGAGCGCAAGGCGGCCGAGGAAGCCGCGCGCACCGCCGCCGAGGAATTGCGCCGCGCGACCGAGCGCCAGGCGTTCATCCACGGTCTCGCCGAGCGCGCGCGGGCGCTCGATACGCCGGCGGCGGTGATGGAAGTCAGCGCGGCGGCGCTCGCCGAGCGGCTTGGGGCGGACCGAGTCGGCTTCTACCGGGTGATCGATAGCGGCATCATCCATTTCGGCCCGTGCGCGGCGCGCGGTGCGCTGCCGCCGCTGACCGGGAGCATGGCCGCCGAAAAGCTCGGCGCCGCGGCGCTCGACAGCTATCGCGCGGGGCGAACGCTGGTGGCGCGCGACAGCGCCCATGATCCCGCTTTCGCCGGCAGCGGCCTCGCGATATTCTCGCTTGCGGCGATCGGGGTGCCGCTGTTGCGCGGCGGCGCCTGGGTCTCGACGCTCTACGTCAACCAGGAGGCGCCGCGCGACTGGACGCCCGAGGAGATCGGCTTCGTCGAGGCGGTCGCCGAGATCGCCTGGGACGCAGTCGAGCGCGTCGGCGCCGCGGCAGGCCTGCGGGAGAGCGAGGAGAAGTTCCGCGCGATCGCCAATTCGATCGACCAGATGGTGTGGTCGACCCGCCCCGACGGCTATCACGATTACTACAACGACCGCTGGTACGAATATACCGGCGTGCCGCACGGCAGCACCGATGGCGAGGCGTGGAACGGCATGTTCCACCCCGAGGACCAGGAGCGCGCCTGGGGGGTGTGGCGGCACAGCCTCGAGACCGGCGACCGCTACCGCATCGAATACCGGCTGCGGCACCATGACGGCAGCTATCGCTGGGTGCTGGGCAGCGCGCAGCCGGTGCGGGGCGATGACGGCGCGATCACCCGCTGGTTCGGCACTTGCACCGACATCCAGGATATCGTCGACGCGCGCGAAGTGCTCGCCCGCTCGCGCGAGGAGCTCGAACAGGCAGTCGCCGAGCGGACACAGCAGCTGATGGCGGCCGAGGACCAGCTCCGCCAGGCGCAGAAGATGGAAGCGGTCGGCCAGCTTACCGGCGGGATCGCGCACGATTTCAACAACATGCTCGCAGTGGTGATCGGCGGGCTCGACTTGCTCGAGCGGCGGCTGGCGCAGGGCAACACCGATGTCGGGCGCTACGTCACTGCCGCGCGCGACGGCGCCACCCGCGCCGCGGCGCTCACCCAGCGGCTGCTCGCCTTCTCGCGCCAGCAGCCGCTCGCGCCGGTGCCGGTCGACGCCAATTTGACCGTGACCGGGATGATCGAGCTGCTGGTGCGCACGATCGGCGAGGACGTGACCGTCGAGACGCGGCTGCCCGACGACCTCCGCCTCGCGATGGCCGATCCCAGCCAGCTCGAGAACATGATCCTCAACCTCGCGGTCAACGCGCGCGACGCGATGCCGGGCGGGGGCACGCTGACGATCGAGACTGCCAATACCCGCTTCGAGGCGCCGGAAGCGCGCGACTGCGGAGTCTCGCCGGGCGATTATGTCGAGATCGCGGTCAAGGACACCGGGCTCGGCATGTCGCCCGAAGTCGCCGCGCGCGCCTTCGATCCGTTCTTCACCACCAAGGGCGTCGGCAAGGGCACCGGGCTGGGGCTCAGCCAGGTGTTCGGCTTCGTCCGCCAGTCGGGCGGGCATGTCGGGATCGAATCCGAGCCCGGCCGCGGCACCACCGTCCGCGTCTACCTGCCGGTCCATGACGGCGAGCTCGCGCCGGCGGCCGCGCGCCACACCGCCGTTGCGCCGCGCGGGCGGGCGGAAGAAGTGGTGATGGTGGTCGAGGACGAGGAGCGCGTGCGCAGCTATTCGGTCGAGGCGCTGCGCGAGCTCGGCTACACCGTGATCGACGCGCGCGACGGGCCCGAGGCGCTCCGGATGATCGCGCTCGGCCAGCGAGTCGACCTGCTGTTCACCGACATCGTCATGCCCGACATGACCGGGCGCGAGCTCGCCGATCACGCCCGCGCGCACATCCCCGGGCTCAAATGCCTGTTCACCAGCGGCTATTCGCGCGAAGCCGATGCGAATGCCCCCGACCTGCTCGCCAAGCCCTTCGCGCTCGACCAGCTGGCGGTGCGGATACGCGCGGCGCTCGACGGCTAGGCTTTCCGCCCGCGAAGCTACGAACGGCGGCTGACGGCGGACGGTGTGAGGGTGACGAGGATTAGTCGTCGCAAGCAGCGCAGAGCGGAAAGTCGGAATTGCCGGAGGCGCTGTCCAGGCCGATGCCGCAATGGCTGCAGGTCGTGCGTGAGGTTTCGCTGTCCGGCTCGTCGTCAGCGATTCCCGCGCGCCTGTCAGCGTGCCACTTCCGCCTTTCCGCCTCGGTGAACGACATTTCAAAACTCCCTCGAAAGACTCGTTCTGCGCCGACAGACCTAACGACTGCTTTCCGCCGATAACGGACACACGCGAGGCGAACCCGCTTGACGCGCGGCCCTGCCAAGGCCAATGCCCCCGCGGCTCCGGGCTCGACCCGGCGCACTCCAGACCGCCCAGCCGCCGAGCCCTGTCGAAGGGCGGCTTGGGTTCGCCCGGCAGGCGAGGATTTGCATCCAGATGGCCAATGTCGCAGTGATCGGCGCCCAATGGGGCGATGAGGGCAAGGGCAAGATCGTCGACTGGCTCGCCGAGCGCGCCGATGTCGTGGTGCGTTTCCAGGGCGGGCACAATGCCGGGCACACCCTTGTGGTCGGCGACAAGGTCTACAAGCTCTCGCTGCTTCCCTCGGGGATCGTCCGCGGCACCCCGAGCGTGATCGGCAACGGCGTGGTGCTCGATCCGTGGCATCTGAAGTCCGAGATCGAGAAATTGCGCGGCCAGGGCGTCGACATCACGCCCGATATCCTCAAGGTCGCCGATACCTGCCCGCTGATCCTGCCCCTCCATGGCGAGCTCGACGGGATGCGCGAGGATGCCAGCGGATCGGGCAAGATCGGCACCACCCGGCGCGGCATCGGCCCCGCTTACGAGGACAAGGTCGGCCGCCGCGCGATCCGGGTGTGCGACCTCGCCCATCTCGGCGAGCTCGGGCCGCAGCTCGACCGGCTGACCGCGCACCATGACGCGCTGCGCGCCGGCTTCGGCCAGCCGCCGATCGACCGCGCCGCCCTGCTCGCCCAGCTCGAGGAGATCGCCGGCTTCGTCCTGCCCTTCGCCGCGCCGGTCTGGCGGATGCTCCACGAGGCGCGCGCACGCGGCCGCCGCATCCTGTTCGAAGGCGCGCAGGGGGTGCTGCTCGACATCGATCACGGCACCTATCCGTTCGTCACCTCGTCGAACACCGTCGCGGGCACCGCCGCGGCGGGCACGGGCCTGGGTCCCAACGCGGTCGGCTTCGTGCTCGGCATCGCCAAGGCCTATACCACCCGGGTCGGATCGGGGCCGTTCCCGACCGAGCAGGACAATGAAATCGGCGAGCGGCTGGGAACGCGCGGACATGAGTTCGGCACCGTCACCGGGCGCAAGCGCCGCTGCGGCTGGCTCGATTCGGTGCTGCTGCGCCAATCGGCGGCGGTTTCGGGGATCACCGGAATCGCGCTGACCAAGATCGACGTGCTCGACGGATTCGAGGAAGTGGCCATCTGCACCGGCTATACGCTGCGTGGCGAGACGCTCGATTATTATCCGTCGAACGCGACCGACCAGGCGTCGGTTGAGCCGGTCTACGAGACGATGCCCGGCTGGTCCGAATCGACCGCCGGCGCGCGCAGCTGGGCCGATCTCCCCGCGCAGGCGATCAAATATATCCGCCGCATCGAGGAGCTGATCCAGTGCCCGGTGGCTTTGGTCTCGACCAGTCCCGAGCGCGAGGACACGATCCTGGTGCGCGATCCGTTCGCGGATTGAGGTTCAGCGGAACGCGCGGGCGAGCGCGACGACGCGCGCGTGCAGCTCGCCCGAGGCGGCGGTGCCGGCAAGCTTGACCGCGTGGTTCAGCCGGACCGCAACCTGGCCTCGGGCATAGCCCTTCGACCGGAGATGCTCGGCGATATCGGCGCGGCTGACCTCGTCGCGCCCGGCGGCGATCGAGATGAGCATCGAGGCGAGATGATGCTGGTCGCGATCGGCGTCGAGCCGGCGCCGGCTCTGCAGGAACGCCCAGATCAGCGTGCCCGCAAGCCCGAGCGCGATCAGGCTCAGGATTCCCACCGCGCGCTTCTCAGCCGCACTGCGCCCGGTGGAGCAGTTTCTGGTCGGCGAGCACCAGCGCGACCATCGCCTCGACCACCGGCGCGCCGCGGATGCCGACGCAGGGATCGTGGCGGCCCTTGGTGCGGATCTCGGTCGCCTCGCCTTCACGGGTGATCGTCTCGACCGGCGTCAGGATCGAGCTGGTCGGCTTGAACGCGGCGCGGACGCGGAGAGGCTGGCCGGTCGAGATGCCGCCGGCGATCCCGCCGGCATGGTTGGCGAGGAATTCGGGGTGGTTGGTCCCCGGCCGCATCGCATCGGCATTCTCCTCGCCCGACAGCAATGCCGCAGCGAAGCCGTCGCCGATCTCGACGCCCTTGACGGCGTTGATCGACATGCACGCGGCTGCAAGCTCGCTGTCGAGCTTGGCGTAGATCGGCGCGCCCCAGCCCGCCGGGACGCCCGCCGCTTCGCACGCGATCACTGCGCCGAGCGACGATCCCGCCTTGCGCGCGCGGTCGACCAGCGCCTCCCAGCGCATCGCCGCGGCGGCGTCGGGGCAGAAGAACGGGTTGCGGTCGATCTCGTGCGCGTCGAAATTCTCGGGGTCTATCGGATCGTCGCCGATCGCCTCGACCCAGGCGCGGATCGAGACCTCGGGGATCACCAGCCGCGCGACGCCGCCTGCCGCGACTCGCGCCGCGGTCTCGCGCGCCGAGCTGCGCCCGCCGCCGCGATAGTCGCGAAAGCCGTATTTCGCGTCATAGGCATAGTCGGCATGGCCGGGGCGATAGGCGGTCGCCACTTCCGAATAATCCTTCGAGCGCTGGTCGACATTGTCGATCATCAGGCTGATCGGGGTGCCGGTGGTCTTGCCCTCGAACACGCCGGAGAGGATGCGGACCTGGTCGGGCTCCTGCCGCTGGGTGGTGAAGCGCGAAGTGCCCGGGCGGCGCTTGTCGAGGAAGGGCTGGATATCGGCCTCGGACAATGCCAGCCCCGGCGGACAGCCATCGACCACCGCGCCAAGCGCGGGTCCATGCGATTCGCCCCAGGTGGTGAAGCGGAACACGCGCCCGAAGGTGTTGAAGCTCATTCGGCGGCTTGCGGTCGCGTATTATTATCGGCGGCGTCGAGTATCGCACGCAGCCGGGCGCGCTCGCGTGCCATATGCGCCGCGCTCCCGAACCGACCCGCCATCAGGCCGCCGACCGTGAAATCGGCGTCTCGCGACTCCCAATGCAGACCATAGCCCAACCCGATGACCTCGACCTCCAGGAGTTCGTCGTCGCTGGCATTCTCAAGTCCCTGAAGCTTTCGCGGCGGAAACCCGAAGGTGCAGCCGTTATACAATTCGACGATGGTCAAACCCGATTGGAGATCGTGCCGCACCGAGCGCGCGTGTGGCTCGGTTTCAAAGACGAAGCGGCCCCGCTCCTCCGCCGCTTCATATTCCTGATCGGTCAGGTCAGCCATGTATCCGAATCCACGCTTCCAGCATCATTTCACGCTGCGATCTTACCACATCGAGCACACGCCCGATATCGGCATTGGACAAGCCGCGGCTCTCCATCAGCGCGACCATCGGGTCCAACGCGATCCTCGCCGTGCCTCTTCCCGTCACATGGACATGCGGCGGCAGATGATCGTCGACATAGATGACGAAGCTCAGACCATGCTCGCGATGAACGGTCGGCACCGCCGTCTAGACCAGCGCGATATCCGGTGCGTCCTCGGCCTTCATGCCGATGACGTTGTAGCCGGCATCGACATGGTGGGTCTCGCCGGTCACCCCGCTCGCGAGATCGCTGAGCAAGTACAGCCCCGCGCCGCCGACATCCTCGATGGTGACGTTGCGCTTGAGCGGCGAATTGAGCTCGTTCCACTTCAGGATCAGCCGGAAGTCGCCGATCCCCGAGGCGGCCAGCGTCTTGATCGGCCCCGCCGAGATCGCGTTGACTCGGATATTGTCGCGCCCGAGATCGACCGCGAGATACTGGACGCTGGTCTCGAGCGCGGCCTTGGCGACGCCCATGACGTTGTAGTGCGGGATCACCTTCTCGGCGCCGTAATAGCTGAGCGTCAGCAGGCTGCCGCCGTTCGGCATCATCGCCGACGCGCGCCTGGCGACCGCGACGAACGAATAAACGCTGATGTTCATCGTCATCAGGAAATTGTCGAGGCTGGTGTCGACATAGCCGCCGCGCAGCTCGTTCTTGTCCGAGAAGCCGATCGCATGGACGACGAAGTCGATCGTCGGCCAATGACCCTTGAGCGTCTCGAACGCGGTGTCGAGCGACGCCATGTCGCTCACGTCGCAATCGATCAGGATGCTCGATCCCAATTGCTCGGCGAGCGGCCGCACGCGCTTCTCGATCGCCTCGCCCTGATAGCTGAACGCCATCTCGGCGCCGTGCTCGCCAAGCTTCTTGGCGATGCCCCAGGCCAGCGAACGATCGTTGGCGAGCCCCATGATCAGCCCGCGCTTTCCCTGCATCAATCCCGTCACGACGCTACGGACTCCCTGTCTTCTGGGCCTTGTTGGGCCTCCTCTAGACCGTTCTCGGGCGCTTCCGCCAGCGCGGCGTTGAGTTCGGCGCCGATCACCATCCCCAGTCCGATGATGAAGAAGAAGATCAGCGCGATCATCGCGCCCGCGAGGCTGCCATAGGTCAGGTCGTAGCTGCCGACCGTGGCGAGGATGACGGGAAGCAGCGCAGTGGTGAGAATCCACCATCCGGTGACGAACAAGGGCCCCGGCCATTTGGGGCATTTCGACTTGCGGTACTTCCTGGGGGTCAGCGTGTAGAACAGCATGTATAGCGCGCCGAACAGCGCGAGGCCGGGCGCGAGCCGGCCGAGCCACACCAGCCGCTGCGCCTCGGAAGCGAAGGGAAAGACGCGGTAGAGGAACTGCTCGACCGCGGTCAGGATCACCTGGAAGCTGAACGCCGCCATCACCAGGATCACCGAGGCGACGATCAGCCCGATCGCGCCGAGCCGGTAGCGCCAGAAGGGCGTGCTCGAGCGGACGCCATACGCCTGGCGGAGGATGCCGCGCAGCGTCTCGATGAACCCGGCGGTAGTCCACAGGCCAACCAGCGCGCCGAACCAGAGCAGATTGCCCGATCGCGCCATCAGCACGTCGTGGACCGGCTGGCGCAGCACCGTCGCGACGTCGCGCGGGACGGTGTGGAGGAACGCCTCGAGCGTGCGGATGCCCTCGTCGGTCCCGCCGACCAGCCGCGCGACCGCGGCGGCGACGATGAAGAACGGGAAGAGCGTGACCAGCGAGAGATAGGCGAGGTTGCCGGCATAGGTGAAACCGTCGGTATAGGTGCCGACCGCGACGCGCTTGAACACGACCCAGAAGCGCTCGCCGATCCCCAGCCACCCGAGCCCGGTGCGAATGTGCGTGCCGAGCCCGCGCCGACGCGCTTCCGGAGATTCTGGCGAGATATCTCCTGTCGACACAGGGTCCTAGACGCCCATCCGCCCGCGAGGGTTCCCGTCGTCGCGATCCTTCCAGCCCTGGACGAACTCGATCAGCGCATCGTCGTCGACCGGCAGGTCGACCATCAGCGTCACCAGCAGGTCGCCCCGGGAACCCTGGGCGCCGCCACCCTTGCGGTGGAAGCCGCGGCCCTTGAGGCGCAGCACCTTGCCCGAGCTCGATCCCTTGGGGATGGTCAGCATCACCGGCCCGTCGGGGGTCGGCACGCGCACCGGCCCGCCGAGCACTGCTTCGGACAAGGTCACCGGCAGCTCGACCCGGATATCGTCGCCGTCGCGCCTGAAGAAGCGGTGGGGCTGGATCTCGATCGACACGATCGCGTCGCCGAACCCGCCCGGGCCCTCCTCGCCCTTGCCCGCGAGCCGCATCTGGCGGCCCTCCTCGAGACCCGGCGGCAGCTTGAGGTCGATCGTCTTGCCGTCGCGCAGCGTGATCCGCTGCGGCGCAAGCCTGGCCGCGTCGACGAACGAGACCGAAAGCAGGTAGGCGACGTTCGCCCCCTTCGCCGGGGGCCGCCGCCCGAATCCGCCGAAGCCGCTGCTGAACCCGCCGGGCGCGCCGCGCCGCCCGGCGCCGCCGAACAGCCCTTCGAAGATGTCGCCCATGTCGGGCGCCTCGCCGCCGCCGAAATCGGGCCGGAAGCCGCGCTGCTGCCCGCCGCCGCCGGGAAAGCCGAACCCCGCGGGATTGCCGTCGCCGTCGATCTCGCCGCGGTCGAAGCGCGCGCGCTTGTCCTTGTCGCTCAGCAGCTCATAGGCCTGCGCGACCTTCGAGAAGCGCTCGGTCGCCTTGGGATTGTCCTTGTTCTTGTCGGGGTGCAGCTCCTTGGCGAGCTTGCGATAGGCCTTCTTGATGTCGGCCTCGCTCGCGCCGCGCGCGACTCCCAGGGTTGCGTAAGGATCGGCCATTTCTTCCCTCTTCGAACGCGCCGTACATCGGCGCGAAGGGCCGATAGCGCAAGGTTTTAGGCCGCGACGTCCTCCAGGGGGGCGACATCGACGCTTACTTCCATCTTCTGCGCGCCCGAGCCGAGCACGATCCCGTCGATCGGGGCGATATCGGCATAGTCGCGGCCGATCGCGACGACGACATGGTCCTCGGCCATCCAGATGCCGTTGGTCGGATCGACGCCGACCCAGCCGAGATCGGGCCCGCACCACAGCAGCACCCAGGCGTGGGTGGCGTCGGCGCCGACCAGCCGCGGCTGGCCCGGCGGCGGCAGCGTGCGCAGATAGCCCGAGACATAGGCGGCGGGCAGCCCCGCCGCGCGCAGCCCCGAGATCATGATCTGCGCGAAATCCTGGCAGACCCCGCGGCGCTGGTCGAACGCCTCGCGCGGCGGGGTATCGACCAGAGTCGCGTTGGCATCGAACTCGAATTCGCGCTGGATGCGGCTCGCCAGCGCAAACCCCGCCTCGAGCACGCCGCGGGCGGGATCGAGATCGGCGGCGCACCATTCGGCGATCTCGCGGTCGAGCGGGATCAGCGGCGAGGGGAAGAGGTAGGAAGCCGGGCTTGCCGCCGACATGTCGCTGCTCGCCCGCGCCAGCGCCGCGATTCGCGCGAGCGTCGGATCGGAAGCCGAGGGCATCGGGATGGGGCGTTCCACCCGCACCCGCGACGTGCTTTCGATCGTCAGCGCGCGCGTCCGCGATTCGACCACCAGCCGCACGACATTGGCCAGCCCCGCCTCGGCGCGCGCGGGTGAGACGGTGCCGCCGGGTTCGATCGTGAGACTGTAATCCTCGATCGTCTGCCCCGACCAGAAGATCGGCCGGAGCCGCAGATTGCAGCGCGAGAAGCCGACCGGCTGCGCATATTCGAAGCTGGTCACGTGCCGGATCTGGTAATGCATCACGCCAGCACCATCCCCGCTTCGCGCAGCGTCTCGGCGCCTTGCAGGAAATAACGCCGCGCGATCTCCTGCGAGAGGCGGCCGAGCCGGTTCTCGATGTCCCACAGCATCGCGGTGTCGATATTGGTCGCACGCGCGGTGACCAGGATCGCGGCGAGCTCGCGCGCCTGCTCCTGCTGGGCTTCGGCAAGGCCGGTGTCCGAGAGCACGGGCAGCTTGTTGAGATGCGCGGCGAGCTTGCCGATCTGGAACGCCACCGCGCGCGGATTGAACGAATCGAGCGTGACGAGATCGAGCACCGGCACGCGCGCGAGCCCGGTCAGGTAGCGCTGGCGATAGCTGATCTGGCTGTCGGCGAGGTCGAGCAGCGTCGAGAGATCGTCGGCGGTCGCCTCGGTGCCGCCGAACGCGCGGATCGCACGGACCGCCGCCAGCGCGCGCTCGATCCGGCGGCCGAGATCGTGGAAGCGCCACGCATCGGTGCGCGCCATATGCTCGGCCGAAAGTCCCGCCAGCGCCGAATAGCGCCGCTGGAGCGAGCCCGCACGATCGAGCAGCGTGCCCTTGGTGGGAAAGGGCGCGTCGAGCAGGTGGATCATGTCGGCCGACAGCCGGTCGCGCGACACCGCGCCGATCCCCCGCGCCTGCGCGTTGATCGCGCGGACGCTGTACCAGTCCTCGGCGTCCTCGAGCGCGGTGCGCGCGAACTGGGTCAGGTCGGCGCGCTTATAGCCCTTGGGCGCGGGCGCCGCCCCGCTCGCGACCACCAGCCCGGTCAGCCGCTGCACCGTCTCGGGCGAGAGCGCCGCGCCGGTATCGGCGCTGATCGAATGGCCGAGCAGCACGCGCAGCACCCCGAGCAAGGCCTCACCGCGCTCGAGATAGCGGCCGAGCCAGAAGAGATTGTCGGCGACGCGGCTGGGCAAGGTCCCCGGATTGCGCCGGAGCTGAGTCGAATCGCCCGACGGCAGCAGCGAGACCGGCGCGACCGGCTCGGGCCCGTACACGCAGACGTCCGCCGACCAGTTGCCCTTGCCCATCACTGCCGCGCGGACATCGGCGTGCTCGCCGATCCGCGCGAAGCCGCCGGGGAGCACGGTCCATTCGCCGTCGGCGCCGCGCGCCGCGAACACCCTGAGCGTGAAGGGCCGCGGCGCCAGCGCATCCTCGGCGACCACCGGCATGGTCGAGAGATGCGCGACTTCCTGCCCGACATAGTCCTGCGGCCGCCGCGCCATGTCGGCGAGCAGCGCGTCGCGCGCTTCGCCGGTGATCGCGGAGCCCAGCGCGGCGCCGCCCGGCAGCCCGAGCGGCGACGGGCCGAAAGCCGGGGCGACCAGCAGCGAATCGAGGGCATCCTCGACATGCGCGCGTTCGGCATCCTGCCCGCACCACCAGGTCGCGATATTGGGCAGCTTGAGCGCTTCGCCGAGCACGGTCTGCGCGAGCTGGGGCAGGAAGGCGGCGAAGGCCGGCGCCTCGAGCACTCCCGCGCCGGGCGCGTTGGCGACGACGACATTGCCCGCCGCCATCGCGTCGATCACCCCGGGCACGCCGATCTTCGAGTGTGAATCGAGCGCGAGCGGATCGAGCCATTGCGGATCGACCCGGCGCCACAGCGCGTCGATACGCTTGCGGCCGACGATCGTGTTCACATAGACGATGTCGTCGATCACCGCGAGATCGGCGCCCTCGACCAGCAGGAAGCCGAGATAGCGCGCGAGATGCGCCTGCTCGGCATAGCTCGGGTCGAGCCGGCCGGGGGTGAGCAGCCCGATGCGCGGATCGACCCGGCGGCACAGCGCCGCCAGCCCCTCGCGGAACGCGGCGAAGAAGGGCGCCTGGCGCTCGATGTTGAGCCGGCCCTGCAGCCCGCCGAGCGTGCGCGCCATCGCCAGCCGGTTCTCGAGCGCATAGCCCGCACCCGCGGGCGCGCGCAGGTGATCGGCGAGCACGCGCCATTCGCCGCCGGGTCCGCGGCAGAGATCGGCGGCGACAAACTGGAGCTGGCAGCCGCCCGGCGGCACCAGTCCGGCGAGCGGGCGCAGGAAGAAGGGGCTGCCGGTGACCAGCGCCGCAGGAATATGCCCGTCGCGCACCAGATTGCCGTCGCCATAGATGTCGGCGAGCAATTTCTCCACCAGCTGGGCGCGCTGAGCGATGCCCGCGGCGATCCCGCGCCATTCGCTCTCGGCGATCAGCAGCGGGACGGGCGACAGCGGCCAGGGCCGTTCCTCGCCCTCGCCGGCGATGCGGAATCCGGTGCCGATATCGTCGGCGTGGCGCTGGGCACGCTCGCGGGCATGCTCGAGGCTCTCGCCGGCGATCCCCGCCAGCTCCTCGAACACCGCGTTCCACGCCGTATCGCCGGCCGCCCGCGCGCACAGCACGTCGCTGCGCCGGTCGCCGGCGCAATAGTCCGCGATCCAGCGGTCGGCGATGGTGCCTGCGTCGAACAATCCCATCGCGGCCTGGCTCGCCATCCTGCCCCCCGTACCCCGTGGGACGATGGGGGAAACCATGCTGCCATGCAACAAAAGATCAGAGGTCCGGCAGTTCCTGGCCGGCTTCGCCCCAGCCGGCGAGCTCGCGGCTGTTGGCCCGCGCGAGCAGTTCGGCGGCGTCGCGGATGGTGTAGCGCTTGGGGCTGTCGATATCGCGCAGCTCGCTCCAGGTCACCGGCGCCGCCACCGGCGCGCCTTCGCGGGCGCGGGCGACATAGGGCAGCACTGCGGTGGCGCCGCGCTGATTGCGCAGGTAATCGATGAAGATCTTGCCCTTGCGGTTGAGCTTCTTGAGGTTCGCGGTGAAGCGCTCGGGCTCGGCTGTGCTGAGCGCACGGGCGAAGCGTTCGGCGAACGAGCGCACCGCTGGCCATTCGGCGGACGGGATCAGCGGCACCACGACATGGACGCCCTTGCCGCCCGACAGCAACGGCCAGCTGGTCAGGCCGATATCGGCGAGATGCTGCTTCAAGTCCGCCGCGGCCTTCTTGACCGTCTCGAAATCGAGCCCCTCGTCGGGATCGAGATCGAACACCAGCCGGTCGGGCTTCTCGATATCGGCGACGAGGCTGCCCCAGCCGTGGAACTCGATCGTCCCCATCTGGACGCAGGTCAGCATGCCGTCGGCATCGTCGATATAGAGATAGGGCTCGACCGACCCGTCCTTCTCGCGGACGTCGACATGGTGGACATGCTCGCCGAAGGATCCGGCGTCGTGCTTCTGGAAGAAGCAATATTTGGCACGGCCCTGCGGACAGCGAACCAGGCTGATCGGCCGGTTGGCGAGCCAGCGCAGCGCCACCGGGGCGACCTGCGCGTAATAATCGGCGAGATTCCCCTTGGTCAGCCCCGATTCGGGGTAGATCACCCGCTCGCGATTGGTGATGCGGAAATCGGTTTGGGGCGCCTTGGGGAGCGGCGCAGGCTTCTCGACCACCACCTCGCCAGCCGGCTTGTCCTCGCGCAGCCCTAGGAAGCTGGCGTGGCGGACGACATTCTCGGCCGTGAACTCGGCGAAGGCGATCTCGGCGACGAGCTTCGGGTCGATCCATTTCGCCCCGCGCGCCTCGGGCCGCGGTACATCGACTGCCGGCTTCTCGCGCGCGATCTTCTCGAACTTCGCGCGCAGGTCGTGGAGCGTCTGCATCGTGAAACCGGTGCCGACCTTGCCGGCATAGACCAGCCCCTCGGGCCCGTTGACCGCGAGCAGCAGCGACCGGAACCCGCGCCCCTTGGCCTCGCTCGGGCTCCAGCCGATGATCACGAATTCCTGGCGGCGGGTGCATTTGACCTTGAGCCAGGCCTTGGTCCGCGTGCCGCGATAGGGCGCGTCGGCCTTTTTGGAGACGATCCCTTCATAGCCTTCGCGGCACATCGCCTCGAACAATTTCTCGCCCGCGCCGAGGACATGCTCGGAGAACTGGATGCGCTGATCGGCCCCGGCGAGCAGCGCGCGGAGCCGTTCCTTGCGTTCGAGCTGGGGCTTCCTGGAAAGGTCCTCGCCGTCATGCGCGAGCAAGTCGAACGCGAACAGCGTCAGCCCGGTGCCGCCCGCGCCGATCGCTTCCTGGAGCGTCGAGAAGTCGGGCTTGCCGTCCTTGTAGGCGACGATCTCGCCGTCGATCAGCGCCGCGCCGGGGATCGACGCCGCGGCCTCCGCAATGCCGGGGAACTTGCCGGTCCAGTCGAGCCCCGAGCGCGTGAAGATCTTCGGCCCGCCCTCGCCAAGCGCGACCAGCGCGCGATAGCCGTCATATTTGACTTCGTGGAGCCAGGCATTCCCCGGCGGGACGCTGTCGACCAAAGTCGCCAGCTGTGGCTCGCGAAACGCCGGGGCCTTGCCGCCCTTGGACTTCGCGGTTCGCTTCGCCGGCTTCTTTCCCTCGGCGATCTCCTGCATCGTCCGCCCGGTCTTGATGCTGGTCAGCGCGGTCTCGACCAAGGCGTCGGTCGCGCCGGCATGGGCGTCGTCGAGCTTGCGCAGCAGCCAGTTCTCCGCCTTCTCCTTGCCGCGCGGCTTCAGGCGGATCAGCAGCCATTCGCCCTTCATCCGCTCGCCCTGCAGCCGGAAATGGAGATGGCCCTTCTCCAGATCCTTGGCCGACTTGCCCGCGACCGGCTCCCACAGCCCGTCGTCCCACAGCATCACCGTGCCGCCGCCATATTGGCCCTTGGGGATGGTCCCCTCGAAATCGGCATAGGAAAGCGGATGATCCTCGGTGCGCACCGCGAGGCGCTTCTCGCCGGGATCGAGGCTCGGCCCGCGCGTCACCGCCCAGCTCTTGAGCACGCCGTCGACTTCGATGCGGAAGTCCCAGTGCAGCCGCGAGGCGTCGTGCTTCTGGACCATGAAGCGATTGCCCCCGGTCCGCGCGACCGCGCCCGCGGGCTCCTCGGTCTTCGCGAAGTCGCGCTTGGCATTGTATTTGTCGAGCAGCCCGGCCTTCGCCATCACGCGCGCTTCCTCGCGGGCGCTTTCTTGGCAGGGGCTTCCTTCTTGGCCACGGGCTTCTTCGCCGGCGCCGCGCCCGGCTTCTCGAGCGACTTCTTGAGCGCCGCCATCAGGTCGATCACGTTCGAGCCGCGCTTGTCGGGACCGTCATCGGCTTCCTCGATGATCTTCTTGCCCTTGGCCTTCTTCTTGCGCGCGATCAGGTCCTTGAGCGCATCGACATAGCGGTCGTGGAACATCGCCGGGTCGAACTTGCCGCTCTTCTTGTCGATCAGCGTCGAGGCGAGATCGAGCAGCTCCGAATCGGGCTCGCTGTCGGGGATGTCGCGGAAATAGCCCTGCGCCTTGTTGACTTCGTCGGCATAGCGCAGCGTCTCGAGCACCATCCCGCGCCCGCACGGCTTGAGGCTGACGACATATTCGCGGCCGCGCATCGCCAGCTGGCCGAGCCCGACCTTCTTCGCGCGCCGCAGCGCCTCGCGCAGCACGATGAACGCCTCTTCCGCCAGATCGTCGGCGGGGACGACGAAATAGGGCTTCTCGAAATAGAGCACGTCGATCTCGCTGGCATCGACGAACTGCGTCAGCTCGAGCGTCTTCTTCGATTCGAGCTTCACTGCGTCGATCTCGTCCTGCTCGAGCAGGACATATTCGCCCTTCTCGACTTCATAGCCCTTGACGATCTCGTCGGCGTCGACCGGGCCGATGCCGGGGGCGACCTTCTCGTACTTGATCCGCTTGCCCGAGGGTTCGTGGACCTGGTGGAAGGCGATCTGCGCGCCCGATTTGGTGGCGGGATAGATCTCGACGGGGATCGAGACCAAAGCCAGCCTGATCTGTCCCTGCCAATAGGCGCGTGCGGCCATCTTTGTCGGTCCCTTCGTTGCGAGGCCGATTCAATTCGCGGGGGGCGGAGTCGTTCCGCGCGGGTGCTTCTGCTAGCAGCGGCGGATGACGAGCCGTGGAGACTGGATCGCGCCGATCGGAGCCGGACTGGTGCTGGCGCTGTTCGCGCAGGCGACCGCCTTCATGATGGTGGGCGCAGGCCATGGCTGGATTTCGCCCTTCTTCGTCTCGCCTTTGCTGTTCGTCGCCATGCCGGTCGCGCTCATCCGGGTGAGCGATTTCACGCGGCTCGCCATCGGCGTCGAGCTGCTCCTGTTGATCGCCGCGATCGCCGCGGACGCGTGGCTGATCTGCGCGACGCTCGGCGAATATTCCTATTTCGAGCATATTCTGGCGCGCTATCCGGGCATCGCCTGGCCGTGGATCCTGATCTGGGCCGGCTGGCAGGTCGCCGCCGCGGCTTCGCTGGCGATCCGCCTTCGCGAACGGCGGCGCGAGCGGCTTGGCACCCGCACACTCTAGCTTTCTCGACAGCTTCACGGACCCGGCGTAGAGCGCGCGGCATGGCCGACGATCCCTTCGCCCTGTTCGATGCCTGGTATGCCGAAGCGCAGGCCAGCGAGCCCAACGACGCCAATGCGATGGCGCTCGCGACGGTCGGCGCGGACGGGCAGCCCTCGCTGCGGATGGTGCTGCTCAAGGGACACGGTCCCGGCGGCTTCGTCTTCTACACCAATCGTGAGAGCCGCAAGGCGAGCGAGCTCGCCGCGGTGCCGAGGGCGGCGCTGCTGTTCCACTGGAAGTCGCTGCGCCGCCAGATTCGCATCGAAGGCGCGGTCACGCTCGCCACCGACGCCGACTCCGACGCCTATTTCGCCAGCCGCAGCCGCGATTCGCAGCTCGGCGCCTGGGCGTCGGACCAGTCGCGCCCGCTCGCCGACCGCGCGACCTTCGAGGCGCGCTACGAAGCGATGCGCGTGCGTTTCGACGGCGGCGACGTGCCGCGCCCGCCGCATTGGGGCGGCTATCGCGTGACGCCAGCCGCAATCGAGTTCTGGCAGGACCGCGCCCACCGGCTGCACGAGCGCCGCCTGTTCGTCCGCACGCCCGAGGGCTGGGACGAAGGCCTGCTCTACCCGTGACCAGCCTCGCGCGCCGCGCCGCGCTGGCGAGCGTCGCCGCTGCGCTGCTGCTCGGCGCGCTCAAGGGCTATGCGGCGTGGAAGACCGGGTCGGTCGCGGTGCTCGCCAGCCTTGCCGACAGCCTGCTCGACCTCGTCGCGTCGCTGGTGACGCTCGGCGGAGTCCATTGGGCGGCGCAGCCCGCGGACCGGGAACACCGCTTCGGCCATGGCAAGGCCGAGGCGCTGGCGGCGCTGTTCCAGGTCGCGGTGATCGCAATCTCCGCCGCGGCGATCCTGTTTCGCGCAGTCGAGGCGCTGATCGCCGCGCAGCCGAGCGGCGACCCCGAGTACGGCATCGGCGTTTCCCTCATCGCAATCGCCGCGACCCTCGCGCTCACCCGCTACCAGGCGCACGTCGTCCGCCAGACCGGCTCGATCGCGATCGGCACCGACCGGGTGCACTACACTTCGGACCTGATGCTCAACGGCGCGGTGATCGCAGCACTGCTGCTCGACAATTACGCCGGACTGTCGGGCGCCGACGCGCTGTTCGGCATCGCCATTGCCTTCTGGCTGATGTTCGGCGCGTGGCGGGCGTCGATCGCGGCGATCGACCAGCTGATGGACAAGGAATGGCCCGAGGCGAAGCGCCGCCATTTCGTCGAGGTCGCGGCGCGGCACCCCGAGCTCAAGGGCCTCCACGACCTGCGCACCCGCACCAGCGGCAACAAGGATTTCGTCCAGTTCCATGTCTGGATGGACCCCGGGCTGACCATCCGCGAGGCGCACGACGTTATCGACGCGGTCGAGCACCGCCTCGCCGGTGAATTCCCCGGCACCGAGATATTGATCCATATCGACCCCGAGGGGCAGGTCGACGAGCCGGGAAATCCGCTCGCCGAAACCGACCTCACCAGACTGATCGAGGAACCCAGATGAAGCTCCCCTTCGTGCAGATCGACGCCTTTGCCGACCGGCCCTTCACCGGCAATCCCGCCGCGGTGATGCCGCTCGAGGCCTGGCTGGCGGACGACATCCTCCAGGCGATCGCCGCCGAGAACAATCTCGCCGAGACCGCCTTCCTGATCCCCGACGCCAGCGGCGCGGCGGATTACGAGCTGCGCTGGTTCACTCCCGCGGTCGAAGTCGCCTTGTGCGGCCATGCGACGCTGGCGAGCGGGCATTATATCCTGGGCAAGTTCCCCGACCGCGAGCGCGTCACCTTCCGTACCCGCAAGGCCGGCATCCTCGAAGTGGCACGCGACGGCGAGCGCTACCGGATGGCGCTCCCCGCCTATCCGCCCGCGCCGCAGCCGCTGCCCGCGATCCTCGCCGCGCTCGGCATCGAGGCCGGCGAGACGCTGCGCCATCCCGGCGGCTACGACCTCGTCGTGCTCGACAGCGCCGAAGCGGTGCTCGCGCTCCAGCCCGATTTCCGTGCGCTCGCGGCCGAGGGCGACACGCTCAACATCGTCACCGCGCCCGGCGTCGATACCGACGTGGTCAGCCGCGTCTTCGCCCCCGCCGCGGGGATCGACGAGGACCCGGTGACCGGCTCCGCGCATTCGGTGCTGACTCCCTATTGGGCGGCGCGGCTCGGGCGCGACAGCTTCACGGCGTACCAGGCGAGCCCGCGCGGCGGCCATGTCGCATGCACGCTGGCCGGCGACCGCGCGATCCTCGGCGGCGCTTGCGTCACGCTTATCGAGGGGGTGTTCCTGCTCGCGGAATGACTGCCTCGACGACGTCGCCCAGCCCCTGCATTAGCCCGGCGCCCTTGCGGTCGGGGGTATTGCCCAGCCGGACCAGCACCAGCCGGTGCGCCGCCCCGCCGACGGTCCCTTCGGCGGCGATCACCAGCTGGCCGAGATGGCCGTTCATCGCCACGGTGGTATCGGGTCCCTTGCCGGGGAACAGGTTCGGCTCGGCGCCGGGCACCGCATGGTTGAGCCACAGCTGCCCGCCATATTCGGGGCTGTGCGCCGCCGGGGTCTTCATGAAGCCGAGCCAGTCGGGCGCGACGATCTGCGCGCCGCCGGGCCCGCGCCCGTCGAGCAGCAGCGCCCCCATCCGCGCCCAGTCGTCGAGCGTCATGTGGATCAGCGACCCGCCGACCTGGGTCCCCGATCCGTCGAATTCGAGGAATGCGCTGGTCACCCCGGCGGGGCGGAACAGCCGCTCCTCGGCGAAGGCGCGATAGACTTGCGCGCGGGTCTTCGGATCGGTGCTGGCGGTCAGCGTCCGGGTGACCAGCTCGGCGAGGACGACCGTGGTCAGCGTGTCATATTCCCAGCGGCTGCCCGCCGGCACCTCAACCGGCTGGGCCAGCGCCGCCGCCGCCATCGCGCCGGATCCACTGACGAACAGCGCCTGGTTGGTGTCCGAATTCTCGACCGGCGGGCCGCTTTCGCTGTGGCGCACGCCGCTCTGCATGGTGAGCAGCTGGCGCAAGGTGATGGAGCCATGCGGGTCGCCCGGGCGGCGCCATTCGGCGATCGGCACGGGCGCGTCGAGCTGGAGCTTGCCGTCGGCGACCAGTTCGCCGACCAGCATCGCCGTGATCGACTTGGCCATCGACCAGCTGATGAAGCGGTTCTCCGCCTTGTAGCCCTCGGCATAGCGCGTCGTCACGGTGCAGCCATCGACCACCAGCTTGACCGCGCGGGTCTCGGGCACGGTCGCGAACAGCCGGTCGATCGCCGCCTGCGCGGGCTTGAGGTCGAGCGTCGAGGCGCAGGGCGCGTCCGCCGTCACCGGTGCGCGCGGTGTATCGGCGGCCCCCGCGAGCAGGAGCGCCAGCCCGGTCAGCGCAGTGGCCTTGCGTGTCATGGGCGTAACGATAGAGTGGCGGGCGATGATGGCAAGACGCATCCTTCTGGGGCTGGTGGTGGTGCTCGGCCTGCTCGCGGGCGCGGGCTTCTGGTATGTGCGCGCGCATGCCGCCCAGCTCGAGCTCGGGGTCGGCTATGCCGCGCGGGTCGCCTGCGCGTGCCGCTATATCGGCCATCGCGACCTCGCCTCCTGCTACGAGGATTTCGAGCCCGGGATGGAGCCGATCGCGCTGAGCGACGAGCCCGCGACGCAGACCGTGACCGCATCGGTGCCGCTGATCGCCAGCCGTTCGGTGCGCTTCGATCCGGTGCTCGGCTGCCAGCCCGAGCCGTTCAAGGGCACGCCGTACAAGGTGCACTAGGGCCGCGCCGCTCTCCTGCGAAAGCAGGAGCCCAGGGTCGCAAGGGCATCCCGCACAACCCTGGACCCCTGCTTTCGCAGGGGAACTGGATTGGCTTCATGGATGTCGAATAATCTCTAAGCCGTCGCCAGCTCTGCCCGCTCGGTCTCGGTGATCCAGCCGCCGCCCAGCACCCGCTCGCCCGCATAAAGCACCGCCGCCTGCCCCGGCGCGACGCCATATTCGGAGGATTCGAACGTCACCCAGCCGTCCGCGAACCGCGCCGGCACCGGCTTGGCCAGCGAGCGTACCTTGACGCTCAGCGGCCCCGCATGGCCGCCGCCGATCCAGTTGAGCCGCTCGATCCGCGCCGCGCGCACCGCCAGCGCGCGCTTGGGGCCGACCACCACCTGGCGCGAGGCGGGGTCGAGCCGCAGCACATAGAGCGGCTCGGGGCTGCCGCCGATCTCGAGCCCCTTGCGCTGGCCGACGGTGAAATGGATCAGCCCGCGATGCGTGCCGAGCGTGCGTCCGGACTCGTCGACGATGGCGCCGCCCGCCTCGGCCTCAGGCCGCAATTTCTTGACGAGGCTCGCATAGTCGCCGTCGGGGACGAAGCAGATGTCCTGGCTGTCGGGCTTGCCCGAGACGCCGAGCCCCATTTCGGCGGCGAGTTCGCGCACCGCCGCCTTGGGCATGCCCCCAAGCGGAAAGCGCAGATAATCGAGCTGCGTCGGCGTGGTCGCGAACAGGAAATAGCTCTGGTCGCGCGCCGGATCGACCGCGCGGTGCAGCTCGGCGCCCTCGGGACCCACCACGCGCCGCACATAATGGCCAGTCGCGAGGCAATCGGCGCCGAGATCGCGCGCCAGCGCCAGCAGGTCGGTGAATTTGGGACCCATGTTGCACTTCACGCACGGGATCGGGGTGCGCCCGGCAAGATATTCGTCGGCGAAATCGTCGATCACGGTCTCGCGGAAGCTGCTTTCGTGATCGAACACATAGTGCGCGATTCCCAGCGCGTCGCACACCGCGCGCGCATCGCGGATGTCGCGTCCCGCGCAGCAGCTCCCTGCCCGGCCCACTGCCTCGCCATGATCGTAGAGCTGGAGGGTGACGCCGATCGTCTCCGCGCCGGTCCGCGCTGCCAGCCCGGCGACGACCGACGAGTCGACCCCGCCCGACATGGCGACGACGATCCGTCTGGCCTTGAGCGGCGCCTGAAGCTGGAAGTCCCCGGAAGTCATGATCCGCGCGCTTTAGTGCGCGTTGCGCGACGGCACCAGCCCGCTCCCCCACCCGGCCTCCCCTCGGCAGTATCTTGTGGGAGGCCGGGTGGGGGGGCGGGCTGGTGCGGTTTCTGATCCAAAGCGGGACGCAAGGTTAAGCGCCAGTTTTCATGGCCTTTACGGCCCCTTCAGCACTCGTGGGTACAAATGGCCATCCGAGAGAGATTCGAACGGATGCGTATTTGTGGATTTGAGCTTCGCCAGACTGGACCGGGACTTCGCGGTCACCGCGTTGCCGATCGAGCTGGCGGTGCTGCTGGTCGGCGTCGCAGCGCGGCAGGCGGCGAGCCCGACGGCGCGCGCGCAGGCGCGGCTGGCTCTGGTCTCGCCTGCCGAAGCGTTGCTCGCGCCGGTGCACGCCGCTTTTCATCGCGCGATGGCGGCGTCGCTAACCCGGTCGCAACAGGCATGAAGGCCGCGTTTACCCTGCCGTTTCAGCCGATCTTCAAGTGCCGGCCGTAATGGTCGTTTGTACAGTGCGTGAACCGGGGCCCCCGCCCCCATCGAGGTTGTAGATGATCGAGAACCAGAAGATTCGCCCGGCAAGGGTTATCGGCCCGCTCGGAGAGCCGCTGACGCTGGAGTCGCTGCCGCCGCCGGAGACGACCCGGTGGGTGGTGCGCCGCAAAGCCGAGGTGGTCGCCGCGGTCAATGGCGGACTGCTCAGCGTCGACGAGGTCTGCGCGCGCTACAATCTGACCGTCGAGGAATTCGCCGGCTGGCAGCGCGCGATCGACCGATCGGGCATGCCCGGGCTGCGCGTCACCCGCATCCAGCACTACCGCTCGCTCTACGAGCGCCAGCAGAAATACTGATTTCGCCCCGCGCGGAAGGCTTGGCGGCCCGCTTTCCTCAACCGGAAAGCGGGCCGTCTTTGTCTCATCAACCATAACGTTACGGAACCAACTTCCCGAGTCGGGACTTTTCACCTCCGCAACGCCCGATTGTCGGGCTAACGGAGGGACTGAAATGGTTGGTCTTATTGTTTGGCTCGTCATCGGTGGCGTGGTCGGCTGGCTCGCCAGCATGGTGATGCGCACCGACGGGCAGCAGGGTATCTTCCTGAACATCGTCGTCGGCATCGTCGGTGCCTTTATCGGCAGCCTGTTGTTCGGCGGCTCGATCAACAGCGGCGTGGTCACCCCCACGACGTTCGTGATCTCGCTGCTCGGCGCGATCATCCTGCTCGCGATCGTCAATCTCGTCCGCCGCGGCGCGATGCGCTGATCCTGCGGGACGCGTGAAGAAAAGGGGCGGTTTCCCTCGGGAAGCCGCCCCTTTTCGTTACTTGAGCAGGAAGCGCATCGTCACCGTGACGTTGATGTCCTGCTCGCCCGCCGAAATCTCGGCGGCGTTCATGACCCCCGCATAGCGGCCATTGTTTCCCATCACTTCGTAGCCGCGCGACGCAGCGTCTGAAATCGACAGGATCCGCTCGACGCGCAGCCCCGCCGCCCGGGCATAGAGCTCGGCGCGCGCCCGCGCCTTGGCCACGGCATCGACTCGCGCTTCGTTGAGCGCCTCCATCGGCTGGCTGGTGACGAGGTCCGGCCCCGAGACCGTGTTCGAGCCCTCGCGCACCAGGATGTCGAGGATGCCGCCCGCCTTCGCCACGTCGCGGAAGCGGATGGTGACGCGATTCTGCGCCTGATAGGCATAGATTTCCTGCGGTTCGCCATTCTTGCGCTCGCGATATTGCGGCTGGAGCGAGATGTTGGCGGTCTGGATGTCGCGCTCGGCGACGCCCGCGGCGCGCAGCGCGGCGTTCACTCGCGCCATCTGCGCATTGTTCTGCGCCAGCGCCGCGGCGGCGGTCGGCGCCTGGGTCACTACGCCGGCCTGGATGACCGCCATGTCGGGAACCCGGGTCGAGTGCCCCTCCGCCGCGATCTCGAGCAGCGTCCCGTCGGGCAGCGGCATCGGCGGATGCGGCATCTCCTGCGCGCCCGCCGGCAGCGCCGCAAAGGCCGCCAGCGCCATCAATCCCCAGGTCAAGCCACGCATCGTCATCTCCCACGAACGAAAAGTCCCGCGTACGGCGCTGCCGCACGCGGGACTAACCCCCGATGAACGGTGATGCGGACTCTCATACGCCGCACCGGCCCGCTCCCCACCCGGCCACCCATAAATTATGATGCCGTTGGGTGGCGGGGTGGGGGAGTGGGCCGGTGCCGCGACAAGAGGATTACGTGCGGCGGACCATCACGATGCGGTACAGCGCGAGCAGGATCACTGCGCCCGCGGTCGCCGCGGCATAGGCCTGCCAGGTGCTGTCGACGATGCTGATCCCCATCATCGGCGTCAGATATTTGGCGAGCAGCGCGCCGGCGATGCCGAGCAGGATGGTGACGATGATGCCGCCCGGGTCCTTGCCCGGCATGATGAGCTTGCCGAGTATGCCGGCGACGAGGCCGATCAGAAGCCATCCGAGAATCCCAACGGGCATGGTGTTTCCTCCTGTGTGCGGCCCTCTCTCCCGGACCTTTGGCGAGCGTCGCGCCATGCCGCCGCTATTGCAACCCGTTTCTTGAGCATCCCGCTCGGCCGTCTTGTCCACAATCGCGGCTTTCCCCTTCTCACTCTTGCGAAAAAGGCCCGAAACGGGCATTGCGGCGCCGGGGGGCAAACGACCGCTTGTGGTCGGTGCCTTATTCATCTAATACAGTCGCTCTGGCAGCCGGTCGCTACGGCCGGTTCCGGGGTGGCGCATAAGAACTAAGAGGCATGAATGTTCGGTAGAGACGAGCAGCTGGCACTGACCGGCGAAGATTCCATGCGGCGCCGTCGGTGGCCGTGGGTCGTGGGCGCGCTGCTGATCGTGGTGCTCGCCGCGGTCGCGCTCATGATGATGGGCAAGCCCAAGTCCGATGCCAAGGCCCCCGAGGCGTCCGCCGCCGGCAAGAGCGACAATTCGCAGACCCCGACGGTGACCGTCGTGGTGCCCGGCAGCTCGACGATCCAGACCGTGATCACCGGCAACGGCTCGCTTGCCGCGCGCCGCGAAATGCCGGTCGGCGTCGCCGGCGAAGGCGGCCGCGTCACCCAGGTCCTGGTCGAGCCCGGCAGCTGGGTTTCGGCGGGGCAGGTGCTCGCCACCGTCGACCGCTCGGTCCAGTCACAGACCGCCGAATCGCTGGCCGCCCAGGTCCGCGTCGCCCGGGCCGACGCCAATCTCGCCCAGGCCGACCTGACCCGCGCCCAGCAGCTGGTCGGCCGCGGCTTCATCTCCAAGGCCGATATCGACCGCAAGACCGCGACTCGCGATGCCGCCGCGGCGCGCGTCCGCGTCGCCGAAGCGCAGCTGGGCGAGACCCGCGCGCGCAACAGCCGCCTCGACATCCGCTCGCCCGCCGCAGGCCTGGTGCTGACTCGCGCGGTCGAGCCCGGCCAGATCATCAGCTCGGGCTCGGGCACGCTGTTCCGCGTCGCCGCGGGCGGCCAGATGGAGCTGCGCACTCAGCTCAGCGAAGCCGATCTCCAGAAGCTCCATGCCGGCATCACCGCCGACGTCTCGCCGGTGGGCACCACCAAGGTGTTCAAGGGCGAGGTGTGGCAGGTCTCGCCGGTGATCGACCCGCAGAACCGCCAGGGCATCGCCCGCATCGCGCTGGCCTACGACGCGGCGCTGCGTCCGGGCGGCTTCGCCTCGGCGCGGATCATCGCCGGTGCGCAGGTCGCGCCGCAGCTGCCGCAATCGGCGGTGCAGAGCGACGAGCGCGGCAATTTCGTCTACATCCTCGACAAGGACAACAAGGCCGTCCGCCAGCCGATCACCACTGGCGATGTCTCCGATTCCGGCGTGATGATCACCAGCGGACTCAAGGGAACCGAGCGCGTGGTGGTCACCGCCGGCGCGTTCCTGACGCCCGGCCAGAAAGTCATCCCCGTCGTCCAGAAAGCGCAGTAAAGGTCTAGGATCATGAGCTTCCGGAACATCTCCGCCTGGGCGATCCGCAATCCGGTCCCGCCGATCGTGCTCTTCATCTTCCTCACGATCGCGGGGATGCTCAGCTTCGCGCGGATGGACGTGAACAATAATCCGGACATCGATTTCCCGATCGTGTGGATTTCGATCTCGCAGCCGGGCGCTGCGCCGAGCGAGCTCGAGACCCAGATCACCCAGAAGGTCGAATCGGCGGTCCGCAGCCTGCAGGGGATCGACGAGATCAACTCGAACGTGACCGAAGGCAATTCGGTGACGATCGTCCAGCTCGCGCTCGGCATGCCGATCGACCGCGCGGTCGAGGACGTCCGCAGCGCGATCCAGCAGGTTCGCGGCAACCTTCCCGACGGCATCCTCGAGCCGCAGATCGGCCGCGTGGATTCGGCCAGCGACAATGACATCGCCAGCTTCACTGCGGTCGCGCCCGACATGACCGTCGAGCAATTGAGCTGGTACATCGACAATAGCGTCTCCAAGGAATTGCGCGCGATCAACGGCATGTCCGCAGTCAACCGCAACGGCGGCGTCGACCGCGAGATTCGCATCAACCTCGATCCCGCCAAGCTGCAATCCTATGGGCTCACCGCAAGCCAGGTGAACCAGCAGCTTCGCCAGGTGAACATGAACGCCGCGGGCGGACGCGCCGAAATCTCGGGGTATGAGCAATCGGTGCGCGTCCTCGGCAATTCGCGGACCGCCTATACGCTCAGCCAGTCGCAGATCTCGATCGGCGGCGGGCGCACCGTCCGGCTCGCCGATCTCGGCCAGGTGCAGGACAGCTATGCCGAGCTGCGCAGCTCGGCCAAGTATAACGGCCACGAAGTGATCGCGTTCGACATCCAGCGCGCCAAGGGCGCATCGGACGTCAGCGTGTTCCACGAGGCCCAGGCGGCGCTCCGCAAGATCGAGAAGAACAACCCCAAGGTTCATTTCGAATTGCTGTTCAACCAGAGCAAATATGCCGAGCAGCAATATCATTCGGCGATGGAAGCGATGATCGAAGGTGCCGTGCTCGCGGTGCTCGTCGTCCTCCTGTTCCTGCGCGACTGGCGTGCGACCTTCATCTCGGCGCTGGCGATCCCGCTGTCGGCGATCCCGACCTTCTGGTTCCTCGACCTGATGAACTTCACGCTCAACCAGATGACTCTGCTCGCGCTGAGCTTGGTCGCGGGCGTGCTCGTCGATGACGCGATCGTCGAGATCGAAAACATCGTCAGGCATATGCGAATGGGCAAATCGGCCTATCAGGCCTCGATCGACGCCGCCGACGAGATCGGCGTCGCGGTGCTCGCCACCACCATGTCGATCGTCGCGGTGTTCCTGCCCGTCAGCCTCATGCCGGGCATTTCGGGCCAGTTCTTCAAGAATTTCGGCCTTACCGTCGTCGCCGCGGTGCTGATGAGCCTCGCGGTCGCGCGTCTCGTCACGCCGATGCTCGCGGCCTATTTCCTCAAGGCGAAGGGCACCCGGCCCCACAGCGAGGGCCGAATCATGAACTGGTACCTCGCGATGCTGCGCTGGACGCTGCGGCACCGCTGGTCGGCGGTACTCGCCTTCATGACTTCGTTGGGACTGACGGTCTGGCTGTTCGCCACGACGCCGATGACCTTCCAGCCGACGCAGGACGAAGACGCAGTCACCGCCACCGTGGAAATGGTCCCCGGCACGACGCTCGAGCAGACCGCGCGCGTCACCGATCGCGTTGCCGAGATCCTGAAAAAGGAACCGAACGTCGAGAATCTCTACCAGCGCAGCAACGTCGGCAACGGCCGCGTCGTCGCGTTGCTGAAGGACGATCGCACCGAAACCAGCGACGAGTTCACTCGGCGTCTCTCGCCCCAATTGCTCAAGATTGCCGACGCGCGCGTCGGTTTCCGTGCGCAGGGCGGCTGGGGATCAAGTGGCCGCGCGCTGACGATCACGCTGGGCGGTGAGGATCCCGAACTGCTCACTCAGACCGCGATGAAGCTGGTCGACCAGATGTCGGGGCTCAAGACCGTGATCGCGCCGCGCATCGCCGGCGATCTCAACCGTCCCGAGATCGTAATCAAGCCGCGGCTCGATCTCGCCGCCAATCTGGGCGTCACCACCGCCGCGCTCAGCCAGGCGATCCGCATCGCGACGCTCGGCGACATCGACCAGAACAGCGCCAAATTCTCGCTCAGCGACCGGCAGATTCCGATCAAGGTCGCGCTGAACAAGGACGCCCGCGCAGAGCTGTCGACGATCCGCAACTTGCCCGTGTCCACCCAGACGGGCGGCTCGGTGCCGCTCGGCGTCGTCGCCGATATCGGCTTCGGCTCGGGGCCGACCAAGGTCGAGCGCCTCAACCTGCAACGCCGCGTCGTCGTCGGCGCCGATCTCGCCACCGACCCCAAAACCGGCAAGGCCATCGTCTCGAGCGTGGCGATGAAGGAGATCGACGACCTTCCGATCATGAAGAACCTGCCGATCGGCGTGGGCAAGCTCACTGTCGGCCAGCAGAAGTGGCAGACCGAGATGCTCAGCAACTTCATCATCGCGCTGGCATCGGGCACCTTCCTGGTCTTCGCGGTGCTGGTGTTGCTCTACCGGCGGTTCATGTCGCCTTTGGTCAACATGGGCTCGCTGCTCAACGCGCCGCTGGGCGGGCTGATCGCGCTCAAGATCGCGGGCATGCCGCTGTCGATGCCGGTGTTGATCGGCATCCTCATGCTGTTCGGCATCGTCGCGAAGAACTCGATCCTGCTGGTCGATTTCGCGCTCGAGGAGATGGCCAAGGGCGTCGACAAGTTCACTGCGCTGGTCGATGCCGGGCACAAGCGCGCCCAGCCAATCGTGATGACCACGATCGCGATGGTTGCCGGCATGATCCCGACTGCGATCTCGCTCAACGGCGATTCGTCGTGGCGCGCGCCGATGGGCGTGGTCGTGATCGGCGGCCTGATCCTGTCGACGGTGCTGACCCTGGTGATCGTGCCCGCGCTGTTCAGCCTCGCGACCGGCGTCGAGCAATGGCTCGGGCCGAAGCTGCGCAAGGGCCTGCTGACCTACAAGCCCGGCGACGAAGACGGCGCGCGGGTGATCGACCTGCGCCCCGGCCAGATCGACCATCGCCCCGACGAGCCGCAGCCCGCCGAGTGAACCAACGCCGCGCCCGCGGATTGGGGAGCGTGTGAACCTTTTCGCACGCTCCCCCCGCCGGCCCGAGCCCGTTGCCCCCGGCCTGCGCCGGATGCGCTGGGTGGCGACCTTCATGCTCGTGGCGATGGCGGCGGTGTTCCTCGCCGCGCGCGCGGTCGGCGAGGTCCATCCTGCCGTCGGTTTCGTCCGCGCCTTTGCCGAGGCGGCGATGGTCGGCGGGCTCGCCGACTGGTTCGCGGTCACCGCGCTGTTCCGCCACCCGCTCGGGCTGCCGATCCCGCACACCGCGATCATCCCGCGCAACAAGGACCGTATCGCCGGCACGCTGGCGAGCTTCCTGCGCGACAATTTCCTCACCCCCGTGGTCGTCGCGCGGCGGATGCGCCGAGTCGACGTCGCCGGCGCGGCGGGACGCTGGCTCCAGCGCCCCGACAAGGGGGGCGGCCGCCTCGGCACCGGCGCCTCGCGGCTCGCCGCCGACCTGCTCGAATCGCTCGATCAGGAGCGGCTGGGCGGGATGGTCAAGGGCGCGATCGCGGTGCGGTTGCGCGCGGTCGAGATCGCCCCCTTGTTCGGCAAGGCGCTCGAGGCGGCGATCGCCAGCGACCGGCATTTGCCGATGCTCGACGGGATGATCCGCTGGGCCTCGCGCATCCTGCTCCACAACGAGCACCTGATCCGCGAGATGGTCCATGCCCGCGCCGGCGGGCTGATGCGCTTCACCGGGCTCGACGAGACCGTCGCGACCAAGATCATCGACGGCCTCCACAAGCTGATCGACGAGATGGCGACCGATCCCGCGCATCCGCTGCGCGCCAAGGCCGAGGAAGGGCTCGCCGGGCTCGCGCTCGACTTGCAGCACAAGCCCGAGCTGCGCGCCAAGGTCGAGGCGTTCAAGACCGAGATGCTCGACAACCCCGCCTTCGTGCAATGGATCGACGGGCTGTGGGAGGCGAGCCGCACCGGGCTGCTCCGCGTCGCGCGCAACCCCGGCGGGGCGATGGCGGGCAGGATGGGCGAGGCGATGACTCAGTTCGGCGCGACGCTCCAGGGCGACCGCCGCCTCGCCGACACGATCAACCGCTTCGCGCGCCGCACCGCGGTCGGCGCCGCCGCCGATTATGGCGACGGCATCGTCCGGCTGGTCTCGGATACGATCCGGGGCTGGGACGCGCGCACCGTCACCGGCCGCCTCGAGAATGCGGTCGGCCGCGACCTCCAATATATCCGGATCAACGGCACCTTGGTCGGCGGATTGGTCGGCGTCGCGATCCACACGGTGGATGCTTTTCTCTAGCCAGATCGAACTAAGCTTGTCCCCGGCGAAGGCCGGGGCCCAGTTGCGAGCCGATTCAGATGGCAGGATGCCGCCTTGTGTCCGTCGAAACTGGGCCCCGGCCTTCGCCGGGGAAAAGAGCGTAAGAGCCAGCCGTAACCAGCACCCTCAAGCGGTATCGACCGCCTCGGTCTCCGGCGTCGCGCCTTCGAGCATCAGCTCGCCCTGGTCCTGCCCGTCCCAGTAATGCGCGCGCTCGCCCCGGACATGGATCAGCGTCAGCCCGGGGGTATCCACGCCCTGCTCGAACCACAGGTCCATGCCCTTGTTCCAATGTTCCGCAAACGCCGCCTTGTCCTTGATCAGCTCGGCCTGCCCCTCGACATGGATGAACATCGGCGGCTTGCCGAGCAGCCCGCCTTTGGTCTGGAAGGCCAGCCCGACCCGCGGGCTCGCGGCGATGTCCTGGACGGTGCGGGTGTCCTCGCAGGCGAAATACCAGCTGTCGCCGTCATAATCGACATCGCGATTGTTGCTCATCGGCCGCGCGGCGATCGTGCCGCCGTCGCTGTGGGTCGAGAGCATCGCGAAGTCGATGTCGCGCATGGCTTCGGCGATCTCGCTCAGGGTCTTGGTCATCGGTTCGGCTCCTGCAGGGACTGCAAGAACGCCAACGATCGCAAAAGGTTCGCCTATCGCCAGTCGAGCAGCGGCCAGCCCTTTGCCGCGGCCATAGCGGCCAGCGGCGCATGCGCATTCACCGCGAACGCCTCGTCCGCCCAGTCGAGCAGGGGCGCATCCGATACATGGTCCGAATAGGCGCGGACGAAAGCCTCCCGGCGCCGAATCCCGGTCTGGGCCATCCACGCCTCGACCAGGCGGAGCTTTACGGCTCCGTAACAGTTCTCGCCGTGGAGCTTTGGAAGGATATGCCCCTGGGCATCGCGCGCAGCATCGGTCGCAACGACATCGTCGAAGCCCAGCCGGGCGGCGATCGCGGACGCGTAATAGCCGTGCGAGGCGGTCGCCAGCACCAGCCGGTAGCCTTCGGCGCGGTCCGTTGCGACCCGGTCGAGCGCGCCCTGGAGCACACCGGAAGCGATCACCCGCTCGGCGAACGCATCGGCCAAAGCCGCCATCTCCGCGGGCGGAAGCGCCTTGCCGATCATCAATCGGTGCGTGACTTCCTTGAGCCGCGCCCGGTCGAGCAGCCTGAGCATATAGCCGAGCCCCGCCACCCCCGCGAGCGGCAGCAAGGTCAGCCGCCACGGCGCCCGCGCCCGGGCGGCATGGATCAGGAACGGCGTCCAGGTCGGATCGCGCGTGATCGTCTTGTCCATGTCATAGACGGCGAGTTGAATCATTGATTCATCTAAAGCCCTCTTTTCTTGCCGTTCCAGCGCAAATCGCCGAAAGATGGCTGCGATGAGTGGTTTGGCCGATTTCGCGAGCGTGGATAGCGGCGGCACGCTGCGGTTCAGCGGCGACTTGTCGCTGGCGCGGCTTGGCAACCTTCCCGACCGGCTCGCGGCCGTCACCGACAAGGTCACTCGGATCGACTTGAGCAAGGTCGACCGGATCGACACCGTCGGGGCCTGGGTGGTCCATCGCTTCGCCCGCGATCGCGGCGCGACGATCGAGGGGCTCGGCCCCGACTCCCAGCATCTGCTCGAGCAGGTCGCCGCCGCCGAACAGCCGGTCGCGCTGCCGCCCAGGGCGCAGGACCCGCTCACTCGCGTCCTCGGCGAGGTCGGCGACGCCGTCGTCACCGCGGGGCACACGCTCTACGGCCTGCTCGGCTTTCTCGGCGCGACGATCATCGCCTTCTGGAACGTCGTGCTCCACCCGCGCCGCTTCCGCTTCAACGCCACGATCCACCGCTTCGAAGTGGTCGGGGTGTCGGCGCTCGGCATCATCGGGCTGATGAGCTTCCTGATCGGCATCGTCATCGCCCAGCAGGGCGCAGTCCAGCTGCGCCAGTTCGGCGCCGAGATCTACACGATCAACCTGGTCGGCCGCATCACGCTGCGCGAGCTCGGGGTGCTGATGACCGCGATCATGGTCGCCGGGCGCTCGGGATCGGCCTTCGCCGCGCAGATCGGCACGATGAAGCTGACCGAAGAGGTCGACGCGATGCGCACGATCGGCGTCTCGCCGATGGAGGCGCTGGTGCTGCCGCGCACGATCGCCGTGGTGCTGATGATGCCTTTGCTGGCCTTCTACGCAGCGATGTGGTCGATCTTCGGCGGCGGGCTGCTTTGCTGGGTGGCGCTCGACATCCCGCCGATCACCTTCATCCAGCGCATCCGCGAAGTCGTCCCGCTCACCGACTTGTGGGTCGGCCTGATCAAGGCGCCGGTGTTCGGTCTGATCATCGCGATTTCCGGCTGCTTCCAGGGGATGCTGGTCGAATCCGACGCCGAGCAGGTCGGCAAGCGCACCACCACCGCGGTGGTCCAGGCGATCTTCCTCGTCATCGTGCTCGACGCCTTCTTCGCGGTGTTCTTCAGCATGGTCGGCTGGATATGACCGCGCAGCGCATCTCGAGCGGCAGCGGCGACGAGCCGATCATCCGAGTCCGGGGCCTGCGCAACAGCTTCGGCGACGCAGTGATCCACGAGGATCTCGACCTCGACGTCAAGCGCGGCGAGATCCTCGGCGTGGTCGGCGGCTCGGGCACCGGCAAGTCGGTGCTGATGCGATCGATCATCGGGCTGCAGACCCCGCAGGCGGGCGACGTCCATGTCTTCGGCGAGCCGACGATCGGCCGCGACGAGACCGAGGCGGTCGAGATCCGCAAGCGCTGGGGCATCCTGTTCCAGGGCGGGGCGCTGTTCTCGACGCTCACCGTGTCGGAAAATGTCCAGGTCCCGATCAAGGAATTCTACCCCGGGATCGACGCGACCTTGCTCCAGGAGATCGCCGCCTACAAGGTGGTGATGACCGGGCTGCCCGCCGACGCCGCGCCCAAATATCCCTCCGAGCTGTCGGGTGGCATGAAGAAGCGCGCCGGCCTCGCCCGCGCGCTCGCGCTCGATCCCGAACTGCTGTTCCTCGACGAGCCGACCGCCGGGCTCGATCCGATCGGCGCCGCCGCGTTCGACGAGCTCACCGCGTCGCTCCAGAAGACGCTGGGGCTGACCGTGTTCCTGATCACCCATGATCTCGACACGCTCTACGCCATCTGCGACCGCGTCGCGGTGCTCGCCGACGGGCGCGTGATCGCGGTCGGCACGATCGACGAACTGCTCGCGCTGGATCATCCGTGGATCCAGGAATATTTCAACGGCCCGCGCGGCCGTAACGCCGTCGCCAGCAGTGCGCGGCGGCCGGGGCATGAGGACAAGAGGGCCTGATGGAAACGCGATCGAACCACGTACTCGTCGGCGCCGTCGTGCTGATCCTGCTCGCCGTGCTCGCGCTGTTCACCGTGTGGCTGGCGCGCCTCAGCGGCGGCAACGAGCGCGAATACGACATCTTCTTCAAGCAGGCGGTCGACGGGCTCAGCCCGGGCTCGGCAGTGACCTTCTCGGGCGTGCCTTCGGGACAGGTCAAGGCGATCGAGTTCTGGCAGCCCGATCCCCAGTTCGTCCGCGTCCGGATCAGCGTCAAGGACGATGTGCCGATCCTCCAGGGCACGCTCGCCTCGATCCAGGGGAGCTTCACCGGCCCGAGCACCGTCCAGCTCGACGGCGCGGTCAAGGGCGCGCCGCCGATCGCCTGCCCGGCGCAGAACCCCAAGGCCGCCTGCCCGCTCGGCGTGCCCGTCATCCCCGCCAAGCCCGGCGGGATCGGCGCGCTGCTCAGCTCGGCGCCGAAGCTGCTCGAGCGCCTCACCACGCTCACCGAGCGGCTGACCGAGCTGATCGGCGACAAGAACCAGGATTCGATCGCCGGCATCCTCGCCAACACCAACAAGCTGACTCGCGCGCTCGCCGATCGCGGGCCCGAGATCGCCGCGACGCTCGCCGAGACGCGGGTGACGATCGAGAAGGCCGGGATTGCCGCCGAGCAGATCGGCCAGCTCGCCGGCACCACCAACGGCATCCTCGCCGACGATGTCCGCCCGATGATCGCCAATCTCAACCGCACCATCGCCTCGGCGCAGAAAAGCATGGAGACGCTCGACGCGACGATCGGCGACGCGCGGCCGGGGCTGCAGGCCTTCTCCAAGAAGACCGTCCCCGAGATCGGCCAGCTCGTCCAGGATCTCCGCCAGATGTCGATGGCATTGTCCTCGGTCGCCGAGAAGCTCGACAGCGGCGGCGCGGGCAGCCTGATCGGCGCGCCCAAGCTGCCCGACTACAAGCCCAAATGATGATGAGGACAGCCATGAAGACGCTCGCTCCCCTCCTCGCGCTTCCGCTCCTGCTGTCGGGCTGCATCTCGTTCGGCAGCAAGCCGCCGCCGCAGCTGCTGACGCTCCAGCCCGCCGCGGCGATCGCCCCCGGCACGACGCAAAGCTCGGGCGCGGCGAAGACCATCACCATCGCGGTCCCCGCGGTGCCGCAGGAGCTCGCCACCGCGCGCGTCCCCGTCCATCAGGGCGGGCCGGCGATCGCCTATGTCAAGGACGCCGCCTGGGTCGAGCCGCCGTCGCGGCTGTTCGCGCGGCTGCTCGCCGACACCGTCACCACCCGCACCGGCCGCGTCGTGCTCAGCAACCGCCAGTCGCAGATCGATCCCGGCGCGCAATTGACCGGCGAGCTGCGCATGTTCGGGGTCGATGCGAACACCGGCGAAGCGGTGGTGACCTTCGACGCGACGCTCCAGCGCGGCGAGCCGGCGGTGTTCGAGAAGCAGCGCTTCGAGGCGCGCGTCGCGGTCGCCCCGATCGAGGCCGCCCCGGTCGGCGCGGCACTCAACCAGGCCGCCAACCAGGTCGCCGCGCAGGTGGCGGACTGGGTCGGGCGCTAGGTCCGTACTCAATTAGCTGCACGGCTCCCCTCTCCCATCGGGAGAGGGTTGCGCAGACTTAGGTCTTGCTCTTGCAAGGCCTTGGTCGGAGCTGGGTGAGGGGTTTCGGGAGCCGTCGATAGGGCGAACCCCCTCACCAACCTGCGCTAGGCACCCCGGCGAAGGCCGGGGTCCCAAGCTCCGGTATCCTCTCCCCCAGGAGAGGAATAACAAGAAAGCGCCATCCAATTGAGTCCCGACCCCAGGCTTGCAATGTAGGATTTCGGCTGCTTGGCTGGCGTTGCCGCGGAGTGCGACCGCTCTTTGACCTGTTGATGACGCCGTACCGAACGCTGTTCCCTTCGAGGAGGGGGAAGCAAAGGGGGGCGTACCGTGAACTTCCTCAACTTCGGGTATTCGAATACCGCGCCGAATCGCCCCTGCGCCTCGCTATTGCGCCCGCCGGATCGGCGCCTCGGCGTTGCAGATATCGACTCCGCCCGCGGGGACGGTGAAGAAGTCCGACTTGCGGTTCTCGCGGTTGGCGATCCACGCGGCGAAGCGGGCATTGTCGGTCGCGCGATACTCGAAATGCGGGCGCTCGTCGTCGGGCAGCTGGCTCGCGAGCCGCACCGACAGCACCGGCACCCGCTCGGCCGGATCCTGGTAGACCCCGAGCTGGCCGGTGCCGCGCGGCAGGCTCGACAGCCAGCGCATCCCTTCGATCACCCGTCCGACGATCGCGATGTTGCGGTCGAGATGGCGCGGGGCGTGGCCGATCACGGTGTAGAGCTCGGAGCCGCTGCCGGTGCTCGGCGCGACGTTGCGCGCGACGCCGACCGCGCCGTAGCAATGCGGCAGCCAGCTCGTCTTGCCGTCGCTCGCCAGCGACCACCCGTCGGCGCTGTGCCCGGTCTTCGCCGCATAGGAATCACCGCGCGCGAAGCTGGTCACCCCGTCATAGCCGCTCCATTCGAACTCGGCCGGCGGATTGGCGATGACGAGCGGCGGCAGCTCCTTCTTCTCGGTCGGGTCGCCCCACTGCGTCACGTAATTGTCCTGGACGCGGTAGACGCTGGTGCCGTCCCACCAGTTCGCCATCGCCAGCTTGCGGATATTGGCGACATGCGCCGGGGCATAGCGCGGCGCGAGCCGGATATAGGCCTGGCGCCCGCCCGCCAGCGTGATCACGAGGATCTCGTTGTCGGGGATGACATGCCAGTCCTCGGGCGCGGCGTCTGCGGGGGAAGGCGCGGTCTGGGCGTAAGCGGGGACGGCGGCGGCGAGCGCGAGCAGCGCGATCAGGGGCTTGAGCATGGCCCCGTGGTGCCACGCGCCGCCCGGCTTGCCTAGCTGCTTTGGTCGCGGTGCCGGCCCTTGCCGAAGCCAGTCACACACGGTAGGGCCGCGCCTTCCAGGACATGCGGAGCGGTGGCCGAGTGGTCGAAGGCGCTCGCCTGGAAAGTGAGTATACGCCAAAAGCGTATCGAGGGTTCGAATCCCTCCCGCTCCGCCATTCCGACCTTACTTCAGGTCGTAAAACTCCTTTCTAAGCCGCTAAAAACGCTCAGGGAATCCACGATCCTTCCTCTCGCTCGATTTCACTATATCCCATTCTTCCCCGCACAAAGTACGGGAAAGAATGCGGGAAGGACGGAGCGTTCCGGGATGGGAAAGCGCGCTGCGGCCGCGCCAAAATAGCTGGGACTGACGCTTGCGGCTTCAGCACTCCGTATCGTTTCGTGCAACTCCAGAAGAGTCTTGCTAAACAGACGGATAGCAACACTGTTGTATCCACTCTGGCAGCTACTTCGCTTTAGCGCTTGCTATGTCGGACTTTCGCGTCTTATCCTTTGATCTGTGACGTTGGTCGCCGGAGGGGGCGCAATGCGAAAGATCGGATGGTTCCTGGTCATCGCGACTGGGGCGGGGGGGCTTGCGATTGCATCGCCATACGAGAGCGAGCCTCTCGGCAATGAAGCGATCAACTACACCTACGACGAACTCGGACGCCTGACCGGGAGCAATACGACCGGCGGTCCTAACAATACGCGGACGACCGGCACCTGTTTCGACCGCGCGGGCAATCGCATTCGGTACGACGTCGCAAACGCGGCGCCGACCCCTTGCCCGACGCCGGCGCCATGAGACATCGGGGCAGGAAGAAGCTCACCGGTGTGTTGGCGGCGCTTGCCATGCTGGCGGCGGCAGCGCCGGCGGCCGCGCAGGATGTGCCCACGGTGATCTCGCCGCTCAAGGTCGAGGCGGACGACAATGGCGTCAACATCACCGACGGCAAGATCAGCCTCGATATGCCGACGCTCTCGGTTCCCGCGGCTCCCAATCTGAAGTTCGACCGCGTCCAGAACGCCGCGCCCTATTTCGTCGGCCGCATCACCACGCAGGGTGAAGGCGGATATTCCACCGGCAACTATTCGATTCACTATGGCGGTGCTTCCTCGGAAGGGTTCCAATGTGTCGATTCGGAATGCTCGAGCATCACGGGCACCGGATCGACGTTCAATCCCGGCATCAAGAACTTCCGCCAGGCCGGCTCGGGCGCGGTCTACAAGCTCAATCTGAAATACGCGAACACGCTCGGCAGCCCGATCAGCGTCAAATCCTATTACGCCTCCCAGGTCAGCTACCCCAACGGCGAGGTGATTTCCTACACCTACCAAACCGTCACCGAGACTCCGTACACCTATTATCGCCCCACGCGGCTGACCAGCAACCTGGGCTATTACATCGACATCACCTATCAGGGCGACACTTTCGGAACCAACGACTGGAACACGGCAAAGACGGCGGCGCTTTACAGCGCGTCCGACCCGGTAAACCCGTTGCAGAAATTCACGTATGGGACCGACGGGACCATCACCGATCTGACCGGCCGTGTCTTCACTTGCAGCGGCTGCACGAATTCGCTGGGATCGCCGCTCGAGACCTGGAGCGGCAGCATGACACTGCCCGGGGAGACCGCGGCAGCCAAGGAGGTCATAGCGGTGGCTTCGCCGCCGGCCGGGCTCGGCGGGCTGGTCGCGACGGTTACCAACGATGGAGTCGCGTGGAACTACAGCTACCAGAACCTTGCCTATAACAGTTCGTGGCAGCGCTATACCTACACCAGCGTCCTGGCGAGCGGGCCGAACGGCTATCAGCGCACTTACGCGATCAGCGCCACCGCGGCCGGGACCTCGATCACCTCGGTCCAGGACGAGCTGTCGCGCACCACCGCCTTCGAATATGATGAGGTGTCCCGCCCGGTCAAGATCACGGCGCCGGAGGGGAATTCGGTCAGCATCGCCTATGACGCCTATGGCAATATCGTCAGCAAGGTCACCAAGGCCAGGCCGGGCTCCGGCCTCCCCGACATCACCGAAAGCGCCTATGTCGATCAGGGAAGCTGCACCGGCGTGCAATGCTATCGCCCGGTGTGGTTCCGGGACGCGCTCAACCGCCAGACCGACTATGCCTATAACAGCCTTGGCCAGCTGACCGAGCAGACCGATCCGTCCGACGCGTCGGGGGTCCGGCGCAAGACCTATATCGAATATGAATCGCACGACACCGGCGCGGGCGCGATCTCGCGCCGCAAGGTCGTGCGGGTCTGCGGCGTGGGAACGACCTGCGGAACATCGGCCGAAATCCGCACCGAATATGATTATTGGGGCCACACCTTCCTGCCCAGCGCCGAGCGCCAGGTCGATGCCGCGGCTCCCGAAACCCATGAGACGCTCTACGCCTATGACGCGGCTGGGCGCCTGCTCTCGATCGACGGGCCGATGCCGGGGTCGGAAGACAAGCTCTTTTACCGCTACGACACGCTTGGCCGGAGGACATGGGAGATCGGCCGGCCCTCGTCGAGCGGTGTGCGGACCGCCACGCGCTTCACCTATCGCGACGCGGACGACAAGCCGGTCAGCGCCGAGTTCGGCACGGTGCCCGATGCCACGAGCACAACGCTGACCGTGCTGAGCCGGGCCGAGACAAGCTACGACAGCCATCGTAACGCGGTGCGGACCAGGCAGCTGGATGCGGCGGCTGTCGTATACAGTGTCACCGACAAAGCGTTCGACGATCGCGGCCAGCTCATTTGCGAGACGGTGCGGATGAACAAGGCGGCGTTCGGCACGCTGCCCACCGACGCGTGCACGGCGGGAACCCCGGGCGCGCAGGGCGGCGACCGGATCACCCATAATGTCTATGATTCCGCGGGCCAGCTGCTGGTGGTGCAAAAGGCCTATGGCACGCCGAACCAGCAGAACTACGCCACCTACACTTACGCCGCCAATGGCAAGCCGACGAGCATGACCGACGCGAACGGCAACAAAGCGTCGATGACTTATGACGGCTTCGATCGCCAGATCGCCTGGGCGTTCCCTGGCAAGACCAACGGCGCGGTCACTGCGCCCTGCACGATCGGCACCGTCACCGAGACGCTGCAGAACGGCGTCTACGTGACCAGCCCGGCCACCTCGAGGACGACGGGGGACGATTGCGAGAAATACGCGTATGACCGCGCCGGCAACCGCGTGAAGCTGATGAAACGCGACGGCAGCATTATCGGCTACACCTACGACAACCTGAATCGCGTGACGGTGAAGGACATTCCGGGCGGCTCGTCTGCGGATGTCTATTACGGATACGACTTCCGCGGCGCGCAGCTCTATGCGCGGTTCGCCTCGGCATCGGGCGTGGGGATCACCAACCTCTATGACGGGTTCGGGCGGCTGAAGAGCACGACCAACGACATGAGCGGGACGGCAAGGACTTTGAGCTACACCTACAATGCCGAGGGGGCCCGCACGCGGATCACTTATCCCGACAGTGTCTATTTCACCTATGACCGGGACGCGCTCGGCCGCGCGACGGCCATCCGCGAGAATGGCGGCACCGCGGTCGTAACCAGCACCTACGATGCACAGGGACGCCGCGAGTCAGAGTCGCGCGGCGTGGTGACGACGAGCTATGGATATGATCCGGTGTCGCGGCTGGCGAACCTGTCTGACGATCTGACCAACGCCACGCACGATGTGACCATCGGGTTTGCCTACAACCCGGCAGGCCAGATCGTCACCAGGAGCCGCTCGAACGATCTCTACCGGTTCGTCGACTATGCCAGCCTGAGCCGGGGGTACACGACCAACGGGCTCAACCAATACGCCACGGCCGGTGCAGCGACGTTCAGCTACGACGCCAATGGCAACCTGACCGGCGACGGGACCAGCAGCTATACCTATGACGTCGAGAACCGGCTGGTGACGGCAACGGGCGGGACGAACCTGGCGTACGACCCGCAGGGCAGGCTGTACCAGACGTCGGGAGGCCCGGTGGGCACGATCCGGTTCCTCTACGACGGCGACGCGCTGGTGGCGGAATATGACGGTGCCGGCACGATGCTGCGCCGCTACGTCCACGGTGACGGCGCCGACGATCCGTTGCTATGGTACAAGTTCGCAGGCCTCACCGACCGGCGCAGCCTCCAGGCCGATGCACAGGGCTCGATCACGTCAGTCGCCAATGCGAGCGGCGTAGCAATCGCGATCAACAGCTATGACGAGTATGGGATCCCGGGCGCGGAGAATCAGGGACGGTTCCAGTATACTGGGCAGGCTTGGTTCCCCGAGCTTCAAATGTACTACTACAAGGCCAGGATGTACTCTCCCACGCTCGGACGGTTTCTTCAAACCGATCCGATTGGCTACAAAGACCAGAACAATCTCTATGCTTATGTTGGTAATGACCCGATCGACGGGCGCGATCCGACGGGCGAGGAGAGCTGCACCGGTTCGCGCATAGCCTGCGCGACGGGGGGGCTTTCTGACGGGCGCTCGGGCCGCAGCGAAATATTTTCTCAAGACAAAAGGCGCACTATCGACGTCCATATCTGGACGCCGAAGGATACAAGTCCTTTGGGCGATAATGTCGGCCACGTCATGACCACAGAAGGTGGAACACACAATATATTAAGCAATCCGTGGCCAGCTCAAGGAATTGAGGGGCCCATTAAGCCGCTGACCTTCGATCAGACGGTACAGATGATGAAAAACTTTGCCGATAAGGGCATTGCCTACCAATATAGTAAATTCACGGTTACCTACGACGCGAGCTTGCAACCGGCGGTGGATCGCGTTGCAGCCCAAGAACGCGGCAAATCGTTCAATGTCTTTGCTTCTCATTCCTCTACGCGCACTAATTGCACGGACAGCGCCAGGAGAATTCTGGCCGCCGCGGGACTGAGGCCAATAAGGCCGCTAGTGCAAGACACGCCTACAAGCTTACGAGATAACCTGAGACTTCGGGTCCGGTTCGGAAATGGAATATTCCCATGATGATCAAGGTCATTAAATGCTCGATATATGTCGCTCTAGTTCTATACGTGAGCTTGGTGATCATTTATGCGATGCGTTCATTTACGCTTAGAGACAGCATGCCTGGGCTAATGGTAGTGGTCTGGACATTTTTTCTTGAGCCGCTTTCCTGGATATTGTTCAATTTAATCGAACCTATTTTGCGGTGGATTCTGGGTAGCGACTATTCAGGTCCCCCGGTCGGCATGACAATATCAAGAACCATCAGTGCGGTCTTTTTTTCGCTAGCCTCTGCTATATTCGTGTTCCGCTGGCATCCTCGAGCTCGGGGATAGATCGGCATACTGGGGCGAGTCACCGGAATTTTGAACTTATGGTGCCAGTTGTACCGATGCACTGATGAGCCCGGGCAGGAATTGTGCTGCTTTACTGGATGCCCGGGTTTCCGCCGGACCTGCCTTCCCGCGAGCCGGCGCACGAATGATACTGGAGCACGGATGCGTCGCGATCTGTCTTCATGACCCCCTTGCTCGCCGATCCGCTCGGCTCGAGTCCGATCGCCGCGGCGGTGCTCTGGCTTCAGGGCACGCTCCTCGGCACGATCGCGACGACAGTGGCGGTGATCGCGGTCGCCTCGGTAGGGGTGATGATGCTCACGGGCAGAATCGACCTGCGCCGCGGCGCAACCGTCGTCCTCGGCTGTTTCGTCCTGTTCGGCGCATCGAGCATTGCCGCCGGCATCCAGGCTGCTGCCATGAGTGCCGGCGGTGCGGAGGAGCCGGCAGTCGCGCACGCAATTGCTCAGCCTTCCCCGCTCGCGCTTCCGCCGCCTCCGGATCTCACTTATGATCCCTATGCTGGCGCGTCGGTCCGGCGTCCGCGAAACCGTCGCCAGTAATATTCCTGATGGTGGGGCGATTTCGTTATCTGCGAAACCGCCAGCCCACCTCCTCGGCGATGCCGGGCTCAGGCGCCGGCGAGGCAATGCTGTTCGCCGCGCCGCTGGCGGGCGCTTTCGACGCTGAAAGCCGATACCAGGTCGGTCGCCACGACACCGTCCGCGCCTCGGTCAGCTATTCACTCGCGGGCCAGTTCGTCGAGAATCTGGAACTGTCCGGCACCGCCGCGATCAACGGCACCGGCAACAGCCTCGCCAATGTGATCCAGGGCAACGACGCCGCCAACCTGCTGAGCGGCAGCGACGGCGACGACATGCTCCATGGCGCTGGCGCCGATACGCTGACCGGCGGTAACGGGGCGGACGGCTTCTGGTTCGATGCGGTCCCCGAGGGCGACGTCGACTCCATAACCGACTTCAACGTCGCCGCCGATACGATCTATTTCGATCCCTCCGGTTCGAGGGGAGCGAGGGCACGCTGAGCGCCGACGCCTTCGTCCATGGCAGCGTCGCGCAGGACGCCGACGACCGCATCCTCTACGATGCCGCCACCGGGCGCCTCTATTATGACGCGGACGGTTTGGGCGGCGCCGATGCGGTCCTGTTCGCCCGGGTCGCGGCGGGGACGGCGCTCACCCACGAGGACTTCGTGGCCTCGTACGAGGGCGGCGGCGGCATGCCGCGCGCCGCCAGCTTCGGCGCGTTCATGGTTCCGGCCAGCGACCTTTCATCGCTGGTGGACGAACTGTCGGCGGCGCGGTCGGCGACTTCGCGGATACAGGCATGCGGCGGCCGCAGTTCGCGCCCGAGCTGGACCCGATGGCGACACGCCATGCCGGGCAGGACTTCCACCTGTAATCCGCGGCGCGCGCTACCCCGCCATCACCGCGCGGTCAGTTCGGGCGCATCGAGGTCGAGCGTAGCGGCGGGGATCAGCTCGACCTCGGGATGCGCCGCACGCAGCGCGTCGATGAACAGCCTGGCGTCGCCGACGATGACGATGCTCGCCCGGCCGGTCTCGACCGTGGCACGCGCGGCGGCACCGGCCGAGTCCAGCGTGACCGTCCCGATCCGCTCGCGCAGCCGCGCCGCCTCGGCCGGCGGCAGCCCCTGGAGCGTGAGCGCCGCAAGCGTTCCCGCGAAGCCGCCGCTGGTTTCCGACTGGCGCCCGATCCCGCCCTGCAGGAAGGCGACGCGCTGCTCGATCGTCGCCCGGTCGAACGGCTCGGCCGACAGCCGCTTGAGCTCGGCGAGGAAGATGTCGGCGACCGCCGGCGCGCTTTCGTTCTTGGTCTGGGCAGAGGCGACCATCATGCCGTTGCCGGCGCGCCCCGACAGCGTGCTGTAGGCGCCATAGGACAGCGCCCGCCGGACGCGCACTTCCTGGAACAGCCGCCCGTTCGAGCCCGCGCCGAGCACGGCGTTGGCGACCATCAGGTCGGGATAGGCGGGGTCGCGCCGCGCCGGGATCTGCTGGCCCACCGCCACCGCCGCTTGGCCCGCGCCGGGCATGTCGATCACGATCAGCCGGGGCGTGGGCGGAGCGCCGACCGCCGCAGCGATCGCCGCCGGCGCGTCACCCGCCGCGCGCCAGCCCGCGACCAGCCGCTCGGCGAGGCCGCGCGCGTCGCCGGGCGCGATGCCGCCGGTGACGATCAGCGTCGCCGTGTTCGGCCGCCACCAGGTGTCGCGATGGGCGAGCAGCCGGTCGCGAGTCAGCGCACCCAGCGACGCAGGCGTCGTCACCGCGCCATAGGGCGCACCGCCATAGACCGCGCGCTGCAGCGCCACGCTCGCCAGCGTGCCCGGGTTCTTCAGCGCTACCTGGAGCTGGTCGAGCGCGCGGCGGCGTTCCTTCTCGAATTCGTCGGCGGGAAAGGATGCATTGCGCGCGATGTCGAGCAGGATCGTACCCGCCGCCTCGAGCGACGCGACCGGCGCGGTGATGCTCAGCACGGTGCCGTCGGGCCCCGCCTGGGTGTTGAGCTGCGCACCCAGCGCCTCGAGCTGCGACGCGATCTGCTGCGCCGATCGTGTCGGCGTGCCCTTGGTCGCGAGCAGCGCGGTCATGTCGGCAAGCCCGGCGGCGCCCCGCGGGTCGTCGCCGCTGCCACCCTTGAACACGATCGAGAGCGTCGCGACCGGCACCGCGCCGGTGCGCGCAGTCACCAGCCGCACGCCGTTGGCCAGCCGCGCCTCCATGATCGCCGGCGGGGTCACCGGCAGCGCCGCCGACGGCAGCGGCGGGCTCTGCCGCTCGGCCTCGGGGGCCAGCGTCAGCGGCGCGCGGGTGGCGGGCGGAACCGAGGCCCAGCGCGGCATCGGCGTCGGGTTCTGCCAATTGTCCTTCTCGCCGGCCGGCCGCTGCTTCTCGTCGAGATAGCGGATGTCGACGCGCGCTTCGGGCTTCAAGTAGCGCCGTGCGACGCGCTGGACGTCGGCGGCGGTGACGCGGCCCACCGCGGCGAGCCTCTTGTCGAGCGCCTTGGGATCGCCGGTGCGCACCAGCGCCTCACCGAGCGCGAAGGCGCGGCCCGAAAAGGTCTCGCGCTCCCCGAGCGCCTCGGCGAGGATCTCGTTCTGCGCCTCGGCGAGCTCGGCGGCGCCCACCGGCGCATCGCGCAGCCGCGCGATCTCGGCCGCGAGCGCCGCTTCGGCGTCGCCGATCGCGGTCCCGCTGGCGAGCGTGACGACCGGTGCCAGGAACCCGCCATCCTCGACGTCCGAGAGATTGGTGTAGACCGACGTCGCGAGCGGGCGGTCGAACACGAGGGCGCGCTTGAGGCGCGCGCTGTCGCCGGTCGCCAGGATCGCGTCGAGCACCATCAGCGGCGCCAGGTCGGGATGCGCCGAGCCCGGAATGCGCCAGCTGCTCGCGATCACCGGCAGCGGCACGTTGGGCGCATAGCTGGTGACCAGCCGCGGGCTGGTGCGCGGCTTCTCGGTCGCGCGGATCGCGAGCGGGATCGCCGATTTGCGCCGCGGGATCGCAGCGAAATAGCGGTCGACCATCGCGTCGAGCTGCGCGGCATCGAAATTGCCCGCGACGATCAGCGTCGCGGTATCGGGCCCGTAATAGGCTTCGTGGAAGGCCAGCGCGTCGGCCAGCGTCGCGGCGTCGAGCTGCTCGAGGCTGCCGATGCCCGGGCGGCGGTTGGGCAGCGCGTCGTAGCTGTTCTCGTCGAGCACGAGGCGCAGCCGCCCATAGGTCGGGGCGAGGATGCGCTGGCGGAACTCCTCCTTCACGACGTTGCGCTCGGTGTTGAACACCTCGTCGTCGATCACCGGCCGCGCCATGCGCTCGGCATGAGTCCACAGCATCGTCTCGAGATACTGGGCGGGGACGATCTCGTAATAGTTGGTGCGGTCGAACCAGGTCGAGGCGTTGCGCACGCCGCCGACATTCTCGGTCAGCCGGTTGATCATGTTGTAGGGCATGTTGCGCGTCTTGCGCGACAGGATGTGCTCGAAGAGATGCGCGAAGCCCGAGCGCCCTTCGGGATCGTGCTTCGAGCCGACATCGTACCAGACCTGCACGGTGACGTTGGGCGTGCCGGTGTCGCGGATGGCAATCACCTTCAAGCCGTTGGCGAGCGTGCGCTCGGTAAAGTCGATTGGCGGGACGACGATCCGCGCGGGCGCCGCCTGCGCCTGCGCCGATCCGGGCAGCGTGATGCCGATCAGCAGGAATGCCGCCCCAAGGCGGCGGGCCAGAGTCGAAACCATGAGAATCCTTCGCGAAAAACCATGCCCCAAGCTAGGCGGAGGGACCGCCCCAATGCAACGCGCGACTCGACGCAAGCACGGCGCGGCGACTCGCAAAGCCCCAAAACGGATGCAGCACGACCCGCACCTTCAGGTCGCTGTGGACATGCGCCGCCGCAATGCCGATGAATGGCGCGGGGCGTCCGGCGTCTGCCGACCCGACCTCGTGTTCGCGTACCCGCTGTAAGGATCGGAGCGCCGTGCACGACGAGGAGGGAATCCGCCAGTTCATCGCCCGCGTCTTCGTCTGCCCGGCGGATGTCGCCGATCAGATCCTGAGCCATGGACGGCTATGCGCCTATGCGGGCCATGCGGTGATCGTGCGACAGGGGGAGGCGCTGGCGTCGAGCTACCTGGTCGTGCTCGGCCGCGCGCGGGCGCTGCTCTATGCCGCCAACGGCCAGGTCGTGCTGCTCCATGAATATTGCCGGGGGGACATCTTCGGCGCGGTGGGCGAGCCCGATTCCGCCATGCAGGACGCCGACGTGGTCGCCGTCGACGACGTGCAGGCGCTGGTGATCCGCGCCGCGCATCTCGCGTTGCTCGCGCAGCGGCACGGCTGCATCGGCCTGGCGCTGTCGCGGCTGCTGATCCTCCGGCTCCGGCAGATCAACGCGCGGATGTATGAGCGGGCGGCGCTCTCTTCGGTCGGGCGGGTCTATTCGGAGCTGCTGCGGCAGGCGCGGCTGCGGCCCGACCTCGTGATCGCGCCCGCCCCGGTGGTTTCCGATCTCGCACTCATCGTCGCCACCACCCGCGAGACCGCCTCGCGCGCCGTCAACGCGCTCGAGCGCCGCGGCATCATCCGGCGCGAGGCGGACGCGCTGGTCGTCGTCGCGCCGCACCGGCTCGAGGAACTGATCCTATGACCGCCTGAGCGCGAACAGCCCTACCGGCGCGGCGCCGCTCGCGTCCTCGAGCTCGCCGACCGGCTCGGCATGGAACCGGTCGGGCGCGACCGCCGCCAGTGCCGCGGCGAAATCGTCCGCGACGCACACCGATCCGGGAAACGCCGACGCCGCCGCAGCGCCGGCGATCGCCAGCGCCCGCCCGACCAGCCGCGGCCCGCCGCCAAAGGGATCGTCGGCCGTGTCGGCGATGCCGTACTAGCCTCCCACCGTCACCCCCGGCAGCGCCGCGGCGAGCGCGGTCGCGGAATCCGCCGCATCGGCGAGGCGCTCGAAGCCAAGCACCACCGCCTCGCCCGTGAAGCTCGGGGCAATCGCCGCCGCCGGGCCTTGCGCGAGCACCGGGCCGATGGCGGCCAGCGCCCCCGCATCGGCGCGGACCGCCAGCGCCGCCAGGCAGCGCTGCGTTGCCGGCGCGGCTGCCGGCGCGGCCTCGACGGGTTCGCGCGGCGCGTGGAGCACGCGCTGCGTATCGGCGCCGCCGGCTGCCCAGATCGATTGCGAACGGCCCTCGGCTTCGCCTTCCGCGACGACGAGCAGCTGCACCGCATTGCTCGCCAGCCGCTGCGCGTTGATCCGCGCCGCGCCCATCGCGATCTCGTCGGCGAGCCCGATCGCGACGGTGTCCGGACGCGCGCCGAGGGGCTCCACCGCGCGCACCGTCTCGGCGCGCACGGCCACCGCGTCGAACCGCCGCCGCCACTCGGCCCCGAACGGATCGACCGATAGCGCCGCAAACGCCTCGAGCCCGCCCGGCAGCACCAGATGGAGTTCGGCGCCGCATTCGAGCAGCGCCTCGGCGACGAGGATGTCCGCCCCCGCCGCGAGCGCGCCATAGCCGAAGCCGATGCGCTCACCGGCGAGCACCGCGGCGATCGCGCCGGTCAGCGGGGTCCGCGCGCCATCGGCCCGGAACGACATATGCCCGCCGAAATGGAGCGAGCGCGGCGGCCGCCGCGCGTCGAGCCATGCCGCATCCGCCTGCTGCGCCGCGAGGATCAGCGCGAACTGGCGGATCGTCGAGGCATGGTCCTCCCAGGCCCGCGGCGCGAGCGCGATGGCCTCGTCGAGCGCCGCCCGCGCTTCGTCGCTCCGGCCGAGCAGCAGCAGCGCCTCGGCACGCGTGGCGGCGCGGTAATAGGGCGTCTCGGGTTCGTCGGGCTTTTCGGCGATGCGCGCGAGCACTTGCCCGGCAAGCGCGCCTGCACGAACCGCATCGCCGGCGAGCAGCGACAGCGTCGCGGCATTGATCAGCGGATAGGTCGCGCCGCCGAGATCCGCCGCGAGCGCATAGTCCTCGGCGGCCGCGGCATAGAGACACGACCGCGCATCACCGGATGCACGCTGCGCGCGATCCTTGAGCAGCCGCCCCCGGATCGCCAGCGCGGCAGGATCGTCGCGCTCGCGATCATATCCGCCCGCCTCGAACAATGCCCAGGCGTGGTCCAGCGCCCCCGCCCGGGCATAGGCGATGATCGACTGAAGGGAGGCGCTGGCAGTCACGATGCCCCGATTCTGTACTCGAACGGTTTCACGCGGGATAGCCGATACGGCGCAGTTCCGGTCTCATTCGCCGTTGAGCGTGTCGCCGCCCGGGTAGCGGATGTCCGGGTCGATCATGATGGGCGTAATCTGGTCTTCTCTGTCGTTGAACAAGTCAACATTGAGATTGAAGGGGTGAGAGAAACGCAGCCCACCCGTCCTGACATTGACCAGATAGGCGACCCGGCAATAGTCCAGGCCACTGCCGCCCGGGCCGTTGAGTGTCGGGACACCATTGGGATCCACACGGAAACCTTCGAAGTAATTAACTGCCGCCGTGCCCTGGGTGACGGTAATAGCCGGACCCGTTTGCGCGAACTGCCAGTTTTTCGTGCTCGACAGCATGAACACCAGGTAGCGCGGAACCTTGCTGGATATCGACAGGCTCGAAGGGCACGGGTCGACCGAGTGCGTGCCGACCGATGTCAGAGCAGAAACGTCGCCGGCGGCAACTTGCTTGATGACCGTGTCGAATATCTGCCGATTTACATTGAAAAGCTTCCACGCATTTATCGTTCGAAAAATGAGCTGCTTTCCGTCGATCTCGAAATCGATCTCGCGCACCACCATCTCGGTCGGCTCGGCGGGGGGTAGCGGCATATCGGTGGTACGCTGCGGAACAGGGGTGCCGCCGATCGTGCCCCGGCCGAGCATTCTTATCGGAGCACTGGCGACTGGGGGCGCCGCGGCCTTGTCTTCTTCACTCATCTCACATCTCCCCGCTGGCTAGCTTTCGGATACGCACCTCCAGCGCGCGCCAGCGCGCGTTGGCGGGTTCGACACGGCGGAGGTCGCCAATCTTCTGGAGCGCGCGCGCGCGGTATGGTGCCGCGGCGGCGGTCTGGCCGGTTTCGGCCAGCGTCTCCGCCATCGCCATCTGCGCGCGCACCCATTGTTCGCTATGGTCGCGGTTCGACGGATCGGTGCCGACCAGCCGATCGGCAAGATCGAGCTGCGCGCGCAGATGCTCCATCGCCTTGTCGGGCCGCGCGTTGGCGCCCCACGCCCGCGCCGCCCAGGCATGGCGGCTGATCAGCGCGTCCAGCATCTCGGGATCGTCCTTCGGACGCCCCGCCGCCACCGCCTCGATCGCCGCGAGCGCCCCACCGCAATGCGCGAGCGCCGCCTTGGCATCGGCCGGCGTCTCGAAGGCGAGCGCGCAGAGGCTGCCCTCGGCATAGGCGGGCTCGCGCTGCCATTCGGCGCGGCCTGGCGCAATCCGCACCAGCCGGTCGACAAGCGCCTTGTACCGCTCGAATCCCGCGCGCGCCGCCGCGTACCGCTTTGCGCGATAGTCGAGGTTGGCGAGCCAGAACTCGCTCTGCGAATGCGCGAAGAGCCGCTCGGGCTTGGCGGGGTCGCGTGCGAGCAGCGTTTCGGTGGTCCGCTGGGCTTCCCTGAACCGGGCTCCCGCCGCGGCCACGTCGTCGCGGGACACGGCATCCTCGCCCATTGCCTGCAGGACCCGCGCGCGGCGTTCGAGTGAATCGTCGGGAAGCCGGTCGAGCCCCGCATGGTCGCCATAATAGGCCAGCGCGCGCTTGTTGACGATCGCGAGCGCATCCAGCCGGCCGACGCCTTTGAGCTTGGTTCGCAGATCGGTCAGCATGAACTCCACCATTCCTTCCGCCTCGCCACGTTGACGCTCCGCCTGCACCTTCTGCCGCTCCGCCTCGCGGCGGGCATCGAGCGCAAACAGCGTCAACACCGCCATCATTAGCGTCGCCGCGAGCGCAGTGAGCGTGACCGCCGTCACGCGGCGAATCTGGCGCGCGGCGTCGCGCTGGACGAGCGCGTCGAGGCCGACCCCGGCCAACCCCGCGACCAGCTTGAGGAAGCCCAGCCGCTGGCCGTCGCCCGACCGGCGCAGGTCGGCGGCGAGCGGCTCGACCGGGGTGCCGTCCGCCTGCACCCCGCCCAGCACCGCGGGAAAACAATCGGCCGGTTCGCCCTCGACGATCGCCGCAAGCACCGGCCGCCCGGGATGGAGCGCGCGGAACGCCTCGATCTCGCGCGCGACCCAGGGCGAGGCCGCGGCGTGGGGCGAGCACAGGATGATCAGGCTGCGCGATGCCGCCAGCGCCGCAAGCACCTTCGCGCTCAGGTCGCCCGCGGCGGGCAGCTCGTCGCGGTCGCGGAAGATCGGCGTCAGCCGTGCGGGGATCGGTCCGTGGTCGCCGGTCGTGCCGATCAGCCGGCGGGGAATGCGATAGGCCTCCAGCCGGCGATGGAGCGCGCGCGCCGCGGCGGCATCGCGATGGCTATAGCTGATAAACGCGCGGTATCCGGGCTCCGTCATGCCCACCTCCCCGTCCCTGAGGCCGGCCCCCCGGCAGGACGGAAAGGTGACAGAGTGACGTCATCCTGACAACGCGCCGGGCACGGCGCGCGGGCTGCGCGAAGCGCATCCGGATCGGACCAATCAGCTGGCCGGGCCCGGCTAGCGCCGATCCTTCCAGCCGCCGCCCAGCGACAGGAACAGCGTGATCGTCAGGTCCGAGAATTGCGCCTGCGACTGGGCGAGCAGCGCCTCGGACGCCGCGAGCGAGCGCTCGGCGTCGAGCACGATCTGGAAGCTCTCGGCCCCCGCCTGGTAGCGCAGCCGGGCGATCCGCGCCGCCTCGATGCTGGCGTCGCGGCCGCGGCGGAGCGCGGCGAGCCGCTCGCCCTCGGCGACGTACCGGGTCAGCGCGGTCTCGGTGTCGCGCAGCGCGCCCAGCCAGGTCCCGTCGAACTGCGCGAGCGCGCCTTCGGCCGAGGCCTCGGCCTGCGCGATCCGCGCCCGCGCGAGGCCGGTGTTGGGGAAGCTCCACGACAGCAGCGGCCCGAGGCTGAAGCGGAAGCCGCGGCTCGAGAACAGGTCGCCGATCGAGCCCGCGGTCGAGCCGATCGACCCGCCGATGCTGATGCTCGGATAGAGGTCGGCGGTCGCGACCCCGACCCGCGCGGTGGCGGCCGCCAGCCGGCGCTCGGCGGCGCGGATATCGGGGCGGCGGGCAAGCAACGCCGCGCCGTCGCCGACCGGGATCGGCACGCTGGCCGCCGGCGGCGTGTCGCACGCGGCGACTTCGGCGGGGAACTGCGCGGGCGGCTTGCCGGTCAGCACCGCGAGCCGGAACAGCGCTGCCTGGCGCGCGGCGGCGAAGCTCGGCACCTCGGCGCGGGTCTGCTCGAGCAGGGCCGAGGCGCGGCTGGTGTCGAGCGCAGTGCCACGCCCGCCCTCGAACAGCCGGCGGGTCAAGTCGAAGGTCTGCTCCTGGACACGCAAGCTGTCGCGCGCGACCTTGAGCTGGCTCCCCGCGCTGCACGCATCGGCATAGGCGCGGATCGTCTCGGCGACCACGGTGACGCGGGCAAGGTCGTAACTCGCCTGCACCGCCTCGACATCGGCGCGGCTCGCTTCGATCCCGCGCGCGATCCGCCCGAACAAGTCGAGCTGGTAGCCGACGTCGAGCCCGGCATCATAGCTCTCGCCGCGCGGGCCCGCGCCGCTCGCGCCGACGGTCGAGCCCGCGGCCTGGCCGTAGCCCGCGCTGGCGCTGACATTGGTGCTCGGCAGCCGGGCCGCGCGGCTCTCGCGCAGCACCGCGCGCGCCTGTTTGAGGTTCGCCGCGGCGACGCGCAGATCGGTATTCGCCGCCAGCGCCTCGGCGACCAGCCGGTCGAGGATCGGCGCGTCGAACAGGCGCCACCAGTCGGCGGGCGGCTCGGCGGGCACGAAGGCCGGCGAGGCGGCGCTGACGAACGGCGCCTGCGCGGGGACGCTCGGCGCGGGCGCGATATAGTTCGGCCCGACCATGCAGCCCGACAGCGCGAGCGCGGCGATTATCGTCAAAGCGCGTTTCATGCCGGGTCTCCCGCCGCGGCGGCCTGCGGTTCTTCGGGCGGCAGCGGCTTCGCTTTGCGGAAACGCCCGAGTCCGCGCATCAGCACATAGAAGATCGGGGTGAACACCAGCCCGAACAAGGTCACCCCGAGCATCCCGAAGGCGACCGCGGTACCGAGCGACTGGCGCATCTCCTGCCCCGGTCCCGAGGCGACCGCGAGCGGGACCACCCCGAAGATGAACGCGAAGCTGGTCATCAGGATCGGGCGCAGGCGCGAGCGCGCGGCGTGGACGGCGGCGTCGAAGCGGTTCATCCCCTGCTCCTCGCCCTGCTTGGCGAACTCGACGATCAGGATCGCGTTCTTGGCCGCCAGCGCGATCAGCACGACGAGGCCGACCTGGGTCAGGATATTGTTGTCCATCCCCCGCAGATTCACGCCCAGCAAGGCCGCAAGGATGCACATCGGCACGATCAGGATCACCGCGAGCGGCAGCGTCAGCGCCTCGTACTGCGCGGCGAGCACGAGGAACACGAACACCACCGCCAGCACGAAGATCAGCGCCGAGCTGCTCCCCGCCTGCTTCTGCTGATACGCCAGCCCGGTCCATTCATAGCTATAGCCCGCCGGCAGCGTCGTGGCGGCAAGCTGCTCCATCGCCGCGAGCGCGTCGCCCGACGACACGCCCGGCGCCGCCGCGCCGTTGAGCTCGACTGCGGGCAGGAGGTTGTAGCGCACCACCCGCGACGGCGCGGTGTCGCGCTTGAAGCTCGCGACCGACGACAAGGGCACCATCTCGCCGCTGCTCGATCGCACCTGCAGCCGGCCGATATCGCCGAGATCGTCGCGCGCCGCGGGTTCGGCCTGCGCGGTCACGCGGAAGGTGCGGCCGAGCAGGTTGAAATCGTTGACATAGGTCGAGCCGATATAGGTCCCCACCGCCTCGAACACCTGGCTCGGCTGGACCCCGAGCAATTGCGCGCGGTCGCGGTCGACTTCGGCCTTGATCCGCGGGGTGCCGGTGTTGAACAGCGAGAAGACCTGCGTGACTTTCTTCTCGCCCATCGCCGCGCCCATCATCGCGCCGGTGACGCCTTCGAGCCCGCGATAGCCGGCATTGGCCGAACGGTCCTGGAGCATCATCACGAAGCCGCTGCCGTTGCCGAGGCCCTGGACCGCGGGCGGAGCGATCATGAAGATGTTGGCGCCGTCGATCGCGCCGCCGATCGCGCCGGTGAGCTGGCCCGCCAGCGCCTCGGCGCTCATGTCGTGCCCGCGCTCGGACCAGTCGCTCAGCTTCAGGAACATCACGCCGGCGTTCGACGATTGCGAGAAGCTCGCGCCGTCGAGCCCGGCAAACGCCGCGCCGCCGGTGACGCCCTTGGTCTTGCTGGCGATCGCATAGGCGCGGTTGACCACTTCGGTGGTGCGCTCGAGCGAAGCGCCCGGCGGCAGCTGGACCACGCCGATCAGGAAACCCTGGTCCTGCTCCGGGATGAAGCCGGTCGGCGTCGCGGTCAGCCGCCACCCGGTCAGCGCGAGCAGCCCGGCATAGAGGATCATCATGATCAGCCCCATCCGGATCACCCGCGCGGTGAAGCTGCCATAGCGGTGCGACAGCCAGTCGAAGCCGCGATTGAACTTGTCGGCGCCGACGCGCACCGGGCGCAGCCAGCGCGGCCCCTGGTCGATATGATTGTCTTGATGGGGCTTGAGCAGCAGCGCCGCCATCGCCGGCGACAGCGTCAGCGACACGATCAGCGAGATCACTGCCGCCGCGGCGATCGTCACGGCGAACTGGCGGTAGAAGATGCCGGGGATACCGGGGACAAGCGCGGTCGGCACGAACACCGAGACCAGCACCAGCCCGATCGCGACCAGCGCGCCCGAGACTTCCTTCATCGTCCGGTGCGCCGCCTCGCGCGGCGCCATGCCTTCGCGGACGTGCCGCTCGACCGCTTCCACGACCACGATCGCATCGTCGACGACGATGCCGACCGCGAGCACCAAAGCGAACAGCGACAGCGAGTTGATCGAATAGCCGAGCGCGAGCTGCACCGCGAAGGTGCCGACCAGCGCGATCGGGATCGCGAGGATCGGAATCACAGCCGCGCGCCACGTCTGGAGGAAGATCAGCACGACGATGACGACCAGCACCACCGCTTCGAGCAACGTCTCCTGCACCGCCTCGACCGAGGCGCCGACATATTCGGTGGGGTTGTAGGGGATCGAATATTGCAGCCCCGGGGGCAGCTCCTTGGCGATCGCCTTCATCTCGGTCAGCACCCGATCGGCGGCCGACAGCGAGTTGGCGCCGGGCTGCTGGATCACCGCCAGCGCAATGCCGGGATTGCCGTTGAAGGCGCCGCGAATCGCATAATCCTGGCTGCCCAGCTCGACGCGCGCGACATCGCGCAGCCGGGTGATCGACGCGCCGGCCGCGTCACTCTTGACCGTGATGTTCGAGAATTGCTCGACCGTCGACAGCCGCCCCTGCAGGTCGACCGGCACTTCGAACGACGGATTCGCCGGCCCCGACGGCGTCTGGCCGAGCGCGCCGCCCGCGACCTGGACGTTCTGGGCTCTGAGCGCCGCGATGATCTCGCCCGCGGTCAGGTTGCGCGCCGCGGCCTTGTCGGGGTCGATCCACACCCGCATCGCGTAATTGCCGCCGCCGAACACCAATATGTTGCCGACGCCTTCGAGCCTCAGCAGCCGGTCGCGCACTGCGGTGTTGGCATAATTGCCGATATAGTCGGTATCGAGCTTGCCGCCTTCGGAGGTCAGCGCGACGATCATCAGGAAGCCCGATTCCTGCTTGTTCACCGTCACGCCGATCTGGCGGACCTGCTCGGGCAGCCGCGGCTCGGCGAGCGCGACTCGGTTCTGGACGAGCACCTGCGCGGCGTCGAGATCGGTGCCCGGCGCGAAGGTGACGGTGATCTGCGCGGCGCCCTGGGTCGAGGACGAGCTCATATAGAGCATGTTCTCGACGCCGTTGATCTCCTGCTCGAGCGGCGCGGCGACGGTCTCGGCGATCGACTCGGCCGAGGCGCCGGGATAGGCCGCCTGGATCGCGATCGTCGGCGGCGCGATCTCGGGATATTGCGACAGCGGCAGCAGCGGATAGGCGAAGGCGCCGATCAGCGTGATGAACACTGCGATCACGCCCGCGAAGATCGGGCGCTCGATGAAGAAGCTGGAAATGTTCATGATCGGCTCAGCGGCCGGCCGGCTGGGCAGTCGCGGCGGGCGGGGCGCTGCTCGACGGTGGCGCGCCCGCGGGTGCGGCCTGCGCCTCGATCTTGCCGTTCTGCGGCGTCACCTTCTGCCCCGGCCGCGCGCGCTGGATCCCGCCGATCACGACGCGGTCCTCGCGCGTCAGGCCGCTGCGGATGACGCGCAGATTGCCCATCAGCGGCCCGGTCTCGACCGGACGCGCCGCGACGGTGCCGTCCTTGCCGACGACGTAGAGCACTTGCCGCGCGGCATCGGCGACCACCGCGGTGTCGGGCACCAGCACCGCCGAATAGCGCCGCGACCCTTCGAGCCGCAGGTTTCCGAACATGCCGGGCTTGAGGAAGCCGCCGGGGTTGGCGATGACTGCCCGCGCCCGGATCGTCCCCGCGCCCGCATCGATTGCATTATCGACGAAATCGAGCGTGCCCGCGTGCGAATAGTCGCTCTCGTCGCTCAATTTGACGCGCACCGGCGTCCCCACCTGGGTCCCCGAATCCTGGCGCTGGTATTTGAGCAGCAGCGCCTCGGAGCCCTGGAAGCTGAAATGGAGCGGATCGGTCGAGACGATCGTGGTCAGCACGGTCTGGTCGGCAGTCACCGAATTGCCCGCATCGACTCGGCGCTCGGAAATCCGCCCGCTGATCGGCGCAGTCACGCGCGTGAAGGCGAGATCGAGCTGGCGCGCCCGGACATTCGCGCCCGCGGCGGCGACCTGCGCCTCGCCGGCGCGCACCGTCGCCTGGCGCGACTCGACTTCTTCCTGGCTGGCCGCGCGCGAGGCATAGAGGGTCTGCGAGCGCGCCAGCTCGGTGCGGGCATTGGCGAGCGCCGCCTGCGCCTGCGACAGCTGCGCGACCGCCTGCGCGACCGCGGCCTTGGCGGGGCGCGGATCGACCGTGAACAGCAGCTGGTTCTTGCGGACATAGTCGCCGTCGCGGAAATAGACCCCGGACAGATATCCGGTCGCGCGCGGGCGGATCTCGACGCTCTGGATCGCCTCGAAGCGGCCGACATATTCGTCCCAGTCGATCACGTCCTGGACCAGCGGCACCGCGACCGTCACCGGCGGCGCGCCGGGAGGCGGTGCCGAGTCGGTCTTGCCGCCGCACCCGCCAAGGAGCAGCGACGCAGAAAGGACCGCGGCGATAAGCATCTGTGGTTTCATCGAAAACATGTCCGCGTCCTTGGGGCCGGTGCCTCGCCGGTACCCTCCCCCAGAGCCGCCTCCTCGAGGGGGCGATCTCTTCCGATAGCGCGGTGGCTAGGCCTGTGCCGCGCAGCTGTCAACGGCTGTGGACTTATAAAGTCAACAAATGTTGACCCGGCTCGCCATGGTGCTAGGACGGACCGCCATGCTGCCGCCGACTTCCTGCATGCCGCGTCTGCGCAACGCGGCTGCGACGCGACAGGCGATGCTCGCCTCCGCGCGCCGCCACTTCGCGCGCGAAAGCTATGAGAGCGTGGGCTTGCGCGAGATCGCCGGCGAGGCCGGGGTCGATCCGGCGCTGGTCAGCCGCTATTTCGGCAGCAAGGAGCAATTGTTCCGCGAGGCGCTGCGCGGTGAGGATTCGCTGTCGCTCGACGGCGTCGCACGCGACGCGCTCCCCGCCTATCTCGCTTCGCTGTTCATCGATCACGGCAGCAAGAATGCCGATCAGACCGCGACCAAGGTCGATTGCCTGCTGATGATGCTCCGCTCGGCTTCGTCGCCCAAGGCCTCCGAGATCGTCCGCGAGGCGCTCAGCGAGGATGTGCTCGAGCCGATGGCCGGCCTGCTCGCCGGCGACGACGCCCCGGTCCGCGCCAGCCTCTCGCTCGCGGTCCTCATGGGCTGCGGTATCCTCCGATCGACAATGGCCATCGATCCCCTCTGCCAAGCCAACGAATCCCGCCTGCGCGACCGGCTGACCGCGCTGTTCGCCGCCGCGCTCGCGGAAGCGCCGAACGGCTGAGCGCGGCTGGTATTCTCGCGGGTCGCGGATAGAAGACCGTCAGGGACCGACGTCGTGGTCCGAATGCCTGAGGGGGCCGACCTGCAGCTCGAGGATGTCCGTGTGGCGAACGACGCCCGCCAGGCCAGCATCGCCGCCGCGCTGGGGCGAGTCGCCCGACGCTCGCGAACGGACGGCTTCGCCTGGCTCGCGCTTGGCGGCCAGCCGCGCGCGGCGTTGCTGTACGGCGACCCCGGCCTGCGCGAGGCGAGCGGCATCGACCTGCTGGTCCCGCCGGGGCAATCCGAGAGCATCGCTGCAGTGCTGGAGCGGAGCGGCGGCTTCGAGATCGTCGCGCGCTTTCGGCCCGATGGCGCCCTCGGCCGCGCCGGGCTTCGCGCCGACGCGCGGCTGACCCTGGCCGACCGCGCGACGGGCGAGCGCATCGACCTGCACGAGCGGCTGTTCTTCGCGAGCGGAACGATCGGCGCGCTGCTCGGCGACGCCTTCCGCCCAAGCGTGTCGCGCGATGACGACGACGTGCCGGCGCCCCCGCTCGGCGCCGCGCTCGCGCTCGACCTGCTGCTGCGCGGCAATGCCCGGCGCTGGGCGAAGCGCAAATGGCTGCTCGACCTCGCCGCGCTGATCCAGCGGCTCGACGCCGCCGCGCAGGCCGAATGGCTCGACGCGATCGAACGCGCCGGAGTCGCACCGGCAGCCGCGGCGAGCTTCTCCGCCTGCCGCGACAGCACCGGTGCCGCGCTTCCGCCTGCGATCCAGGCGTGGCTCGACCGCAACGGCACGGCCCCCGAAGTCGCGCTTCGCCGCGCACTGTATAGCGAAGCGCTCGCGCGGCCTGAGCGGGCGCCCCCCGCGGTCCGGTCCACCCCGCCGTCGCTCGTCCGGCGGGCAATCGGAAAGGCGCGCCGCCTGTTCGCCACGCTCACGCGCCGTCCGCTCCAATATACCGCCGATCCGGCGACCCGCACCGACCGCTACCCGCTGGCCTTTGCCTTCGCGCGCGACCGGCTCGGCGATAGCGAAGCCCCCCGCATCCTCTCGTTCGGCTGCTCGACCGGCGAGGAAGTCGCGACGCTCCGCCACTATTTCCCGGCCGCGACGATCAAGGGCATCGACGTCGACTCGCGCCGAATCGCCGCCGCCCGCGCGAACTTCGCCGACTCGCGCATCGCCTTCGAAGCCACGGGCACCGCGCAGCGCGAGCCCGACGGCTTCTATGACGCGATCTTCTGCATGGCGGTGTTCCGCGACCCCGCGCTCGATTTGCCCGAAACCCGGCGCGCGGACGGCGCGATCACCTTCGCCGCGTTCGACCGCGAGATCGCCGAACTCGCCCGCTGCCTCAAGCCCGGCGGGCTGCTGTTCGTCGAGCACGCCAATTTCCGCGTCGCCGACACCGCCGCCGCGGGGCATTTTGAGACCGTGCTGCATTCGGACCCACCGCGCTCGGGCCTGTCGCCCGGCCTGTACGGGCCCGACGGCGCGCGCTTGACAGCAACCGAGAATCGCGCACTCGGCTATGCGAAACGGTGGAGCGAATGACGGGCGAATATCGGCGCGAGATCGACGGGCTGCGGGCGCTGGCGGTGCTGGCGGTCGTGCTGTTCCATGCGCGCATTCCCGGCTTCTCGGGTGGCTTTGCCGGAGTCGACATCTTCCTCGTCATCTCGGGCTATCTGATCGGCGGGCTGATCCTGCGCGAGGCCGATGCCGGCCGCTTCACGCTGGCGGGTTTCTACGAGCGGCGCGTGCGGCGGATCCTTCCCGCACTCCTGGCGATGCTCGCGGTGTCGCTGCTCGCGGCGTGGATGCTGCTGCCCCCCGACTTCCGGCAATTCGGCGCGAGCCTGACCGCGATCTCGCTGCTGCTCTCCAATTTCCTGTTCGAGCGCAGCACCGGCTATTTCGCATTGACCGAGAATGCGACGCCGTTGCTCCACACCTGGTCGCTCGCGGTCGAGGAGCAATTCTATTTGCTGTTCCCGGTCGCGCTCCTGCTCGCGCGGCGCGGCGGGCCGGTCGCAACTCGCGCCGCGCTGGCGGGCGCGGCGGCGCTGTCCTTTGCCTATAGCGTCTGGGCGGTGCGCACCGATCCGGCGATGGCCTTCTATTCGCCCGCCTCGCGCGCCTGGGAGTTCCTCGCCGGCGCCTTGCTCGCCTCGGGAATGATCCGCCCGCCCGCGCGCCGCGATGCCGGCGACGCCGCCGCGCTGCTCGGGCTGGCGCTGCTCGGCTTCGCGCTGTGGCGGCTCACCGGCGCCTCGCCCTTCCCCGGCATCAACGCGCTCGCGCCGGTGCTGGGGACGGTGCTGCTGCTCTACGGCACCCAGGCCGAGGAGTCGCGCGTCGCGCAGTGGCTGGGCATCCGCCCGCTCGTCGCGATCGGACTGATCTCCTATTCGCTCTATCTCTGGCATTGGCCGCTGATCGTGTTCGGCGGCTATTATGTGCTCAACGAGCATTGGGTGACCACGGTCCGCGTCGCGATGGCGTTGCTCGCCTTTCCCGTCGCCTGGGTGTCATGGCGCTATGTCGAGCGTCCGTTCCGCAAGCCGCGGGCGCTGCTCTCGCGCCGCACGCTGTTCGCCGCCGCTGCGGGCACGAGCCTCACGCTCGCGCTCGCCGGGGCCGCGATCTACCTGCTCAACGGCATCCCGTCGCGCTTCACCCCGGTGGTCCAGCATCTGGCCGAAGTCGGCGAGACCCCCGATTATGGCTGCACCAGCCGTTCGCTCGACATGGTCCTCGCCGAGCCGCGCTGCCGGATCGGCGATCCGTCGGTCGCCCCGAGCTTCGTCCTGTGGGGCGATTCGCACGCCGCGGTCTATTTCCCGGAGCTCAAGGCGCGCGCCACCGCGCACGGCGTCTCGGGCTACAACATCACCACCTTCGGCTGCCCGCCCCTGCTCTCGATGCTCGGCCCCGAGCGCAAGATCGCCGCGCGCAACGCCAAGATGGCCGATTGCCGCGAGCGCAACGCGCGTGCGCTGAAGCTGATCACCGAGCAGCGCCTCACCGTGATCCTCGCCGCCTACTGGGGCTCCTACGGCGCGCGCGGCGGCAAGCACCGTGTCGACGGATCGGTCGAGGCCGATCCGACCGGCTTCGAAGCGGGGGTGGCGATGCTGCGCGGCCTGGGCATCACGGTCTATGTCGTGCTCGACGTCCCCCACGCCGAGCGGCTGTCGGTCCGCGACCTCGCCAAGGCGCAGGTCATCGGCTATCCGGGCGGGACCGGGCCGAGCGTCGCCGACTATCTGCGCCGGACCGGCACGATGCGCACGCTCGCGCTCGACATGCAGCGCCGCGGGCTGGTCGAGGTGATCGAGCCCGGCCGGATCCTTTGCGACCCCAGGTCATGCCGGATGACCGAGGGCGATTATCCGCTCTATTTCGACAGCAATCACTTGAACGCGCGCGGCGCGCACGCCGTCGGGCCGCTATTCGAGCCGATGTTTCAGCGGCTTGCCGCCGCGCCCGTCAAAGCAAACTAGCCCTTGAGGCCAATCTGTGAGAAGACGAGGCATGCAGACCGCCCAGAAGATCGCCGCCGAGCCCCCCTTGTCGTTCCGCGTGGACCTCGAGCCGCCGCGCATGTTCACCGTCAAGGAGGAGCTGGCGATCACGCGCACCGCGGTCGCGCGCCGGCCCGATTCGACCGAGATGCGCTACCGGCTGGCGCATCATCTCTACACGCTCGACCAGTTCGACGAGACGGTGGACGTGCTTCGCCAGATCGACGGCGAAGTCGACGATTTCCGCTTTCCGCACATGCTCGGCGCCGCGCTGATGGCGCGCGAGAACCACGAGGACACGCTCGAGGCGGTGCGGATGGCGTCGCGCGCGATCGACCTGTCGAGCAACCATCTCGAACGCGCCCGCGCGCTGGCGTCGCTCGGCAAGGCGCAGATCCGGCTCGAGCGCTTCGACGAGGGCCGCAAGACGCTGATCGCCGCGCTCGACGCCAGCATCCACAACAAGGATGCGTACAAGCGCCTGGCGATGCTCGATTTCCAGATGGAGCGCACCGAGGCGGCGCTCGAGCATGCCGACGAGATGGTCGCCAAGGGCATCACCCATGCCCGCGTCCTCGGCGTCCGCCCGCTCGCGCTCGCCAAGCTCGGCCGCACCGAGGAAGCGCGCGAGGCGTTCGGCTTCGACGCCTATCTCCATGAGACGATCCTGCCCGCCCCGCCGGGCTGGGACTCGATCGAGGCGTTCAACCGCGATCTTGCGGCCGAGCTGCTCGCCCATCCGGGGATCCGCTACGAGCGCTACGGCGTCGCGTCGGCGCATACCTGGCGGATCGACGAGCCGTGCCTCGGCCGCTCGAAGATGATGCCGGTGCTCCAGCGCCTGCTCCAGAACGAGATCGCCGCCTATGTCTCGCGGCTCGGCGATTCCGGCGATGCCTGGATGCGCGGGCGGAAACCGAGCGGCTTTCTCCATCACTGGTCGGTGATCACCGACGGCGACGGCTTCGAGGAATGGCACGTCCATCAGAATGGCTGGGTGAGCGGCGCTTACTATGTCGATATCCCCGATTTCATCGTCCAGGGCGAGGACAATGGCGGCTGCGTCGCGTTCGGCCTGCCCGAGGGAATCGTCGGCGATGCGGCGCACGAAGCGTTCGGGACCCGCGTATTCCGGCCGCGTTCGGGGCTGGTGATGATGTTCCCATCGCACTCGTTCCACCGCACCTATGCGCATCGCGGCAACAAGCGGCGGATTTGTGTGGCTTTCGACGTTGCGGCGCACGAGCAACTTGCGTAGCGCGCTATTCAATCTGCTGAATACGGGGGCGATTTTGAGCGATACGGTTTGGATGCGGGGCGCGGATTGCGTGGCCACCGAGGTCGATGATGCGCTGGTGCTGCTCGATCTCGAGGGCGGTATGTATTTCGCGTTGAACGGCCCCGCCGCGGACGTCTGGGAAGCCCTGGAAGCGCCGAAGAGCGAAGCCGCGCTGATCGACGGGCTGGTCGACAAATATAATGTCGAGCGTGCGCATTGCACGCGCTCGGTGGAAACGCTGCTGCGGACTCTCGCCGAAAAGGGCCTGGCCAAGCGCGCGGACTGAGTTGGCGGCGATGCACCACCACATCGCCTTTGGCCTGAAATGGGACAGCGACATCGCGCTGGAGCAGTTCGCCCGAGGCGATTTCGACGGCCCCGCCGACGTCACCGTCCGCCGGACCGCCGGTCCGCTGCCGCCGCGCGAGGAACAGCGCGCGATGGACAATGCGATCCTGTGCACCGACGGCGTCCGCTTCAGTGCCGGCGACGAAGCGGTGTTCGACCTCTACACGCCCGGCCGAGTCGACTGGCTGCCCGGCCCCGGCTGGACCGGCCGCTTGCCGGTGCAATTCTATGGCACGCTGGCTGCATTGCTGCTCGCCTGGCGCGGCGGGGTGCCGATCCACGGCTCGTCGGTCGAAATCGACGGGCGCGCCTGGCTGATCTGCGGCGACTCGGGCGCGGGCAAGTCGACTCTCGCCGCGGCGCTGATCGCCTCGGGCGCGGCGCGGCTGATCGCCGACGACCTCTCCACGCTGGAGGCAGGCCCCGGCGGCGCGCCTTTCCTCTATCCCGGCCGGCCCGCGATTCGCCTGTTTCCCGCGCTTGCCGACTTGATGGCAGAGGCGGGGTCCGAAGTGCGCGACGACCCTGGCAACGACAAGCGCCTCGTGCTGCCGCGCCGTGCGGACCCGCTCGCAGCGATACCGCTGGCGGCGACGATCGTGCTCGGCAACGATGTCGAATCGATGCCCAAATGGCGTCGCTCGGCCTTTCTCGACACCCAGATCTTCCGCCCGCGCTGGATGTGGGCGATCCCGGGCTGGCGCGAGCGGTTCGGTCTTCTCCACTACGCGGGAACCAGTTTGCCAATGCTGTCGTTGGGGGCTGCGGACATTCGCGACGGGCGGGCTTTTCGCGCGCGCGCCGCGGATGCACTATCGAGATTGCAATCTTAAAACGTAATGGGCGCGACTGAGCCGTATCAATTGAATTTTCGGGGATTTTATTCTACCTCGCATCGACGACATCAAAGGGAATGACGATCATGGCCGATAACATGGGTAATTCGCAGCGCATCGATTGGGTCGAGCCCGAAATCCGCGACCTGGCGATCGCCGAGACCTCGCTTGCGCCGAACCACGGCGGCGATGGCGAGACCATCTGGACCGACTGCACGCTTTCCTGATTCGATAAAGGGCCGGTCGCTTTACCAGCCCTCATTCGATAAGTCGGAATCACTGCGTAGCGCCTGCATCGCGGCGGTTTTCCAGCCCGCAGCGCAGACGCGCTGTCAGATTGCAACACTCCGCCATAAAATTGCGCGGCATCGTGCCGTCTTAATTGAATTATCGCTCTTTCTGCTCTACACCGAACCGAAGACCATCAAGGGGAACGACGATCATGGCCGATAACATGGGTACTTCGCAGCGTATCGATTGGGTTGAGCCCGAAGTTCGCGAGATCGCGATCGCCGAGACTTCGCTCCTGCCGAATCATGGCGGCGACGGCGAGACCATCTGGACGGATTGCACGCTTTCCTAAGAGTTTAAGGGCCGGTCACTGACCGGCCCACCACTCCATATACGCGGCTGCCACGGCAGTCGCCTGAACGCTATGCACCCGGTCGTAGGTCGCGACTCCCGGCTGCGATAGCGTCCTCAGCTCCTTCTCCAGCCAGTCGAGATCGATCCATTCGCCGGCGCCAGCCGTGCGGAATCCGTCGATTCGTTCGATCGTCGCGAGCGCCTGACGCTCGGCGCGAACGAGAAAATCAGGCGAAAACGGCTTGCCCCACACGCGCAGCCGCACCCGATCGGGCAATCGTCCATTGGCCAGCATCTTCCGCGCGGGCGCCCGGGTCAGGCCGTCCTGCTCCATCAGCGATGCCGGCATCGTCGCCATCAGATTGAGCAGCCGCCGGTCGCGAAACGGGATGACGTGGCGCAGTCGCGCCTCGGGCGACGAGGTCGGCGTCATCGCGTTCTTCACCGCGGCGACGCGAAAGCCCCAGAGTTCATGCCCCTTCAGCTTCTGGACGGGATCGTACGGCGCCTTCCAGTCGTGCGGAACCAGCGCCGGAATCGACTCGATGACCTGCTGCGGCAGCTGGACATGAAACGGGAAGGCCGGCGCCTCGCGGCGCGCGGCGCGATCGGCCTTCCAGCCGCGCCAGGCCCGGACGTGGCGGCGCGGATTCCACAGCGGCAGCTTGAGCGGCATGGGGTTGGTGATCGTCAGCTCGCCATAGGCGCCGTCGAACAGCACGTCGGCCTGATCGTCGAACGCCGCTTGATAGAGCGCGTTGTAGAGATAGTGGCGCGGCGAGGCGACCGGCAGCTCCGAATGCGCGAACATGCGCGAGGCGGGGATATAGAGGCTGGCGTCGGGCTCGGGCGTGATGAAGCGAATCGGGAAGCCGAGATGATCCGCGGCGGCCTTCGCGTCTTCGCTTTCGTCGGGAATGCCGCTGCCCGCGGGCGCGACCGAGGTCAGGAACGAGATCGGTTGGTCGGGGCGCCGCTCGGCCGATTCGAGCCAGGCGAGCAGCGACGAATCGAGCCCCCCGCTAAGCAGCGAGGCGACGCGGCCGTGGCGCGAGAGATGCTGGCCGACGATCCGGCGCATCACGGCCTCGAGCGCTTCGTTCGCCTCGCCCGCGCTACCCCGGAACGGCGCACCGGGAACCGGGGCCGGCAGGCGAGTCGTGCGGCGATCGCCGATGCGGAAGACCTCGCGCGAGCCGGGCACGAGGCGGCGGACGTTGCTGAACACCGTCTCGTCGGTCATGTAGCGCCGCAGCCGCGCAGTGCTCCAGTGGAACAGCAGCCCGCCGGGATCGAAATCGCGCCCCACCCAGTCGAGCCGGGTCAGGCGGTTCATCTCGGCCGAGGCGGCGACGCGATTGCCGTCGAACGCGAAATAGAGCGGGTCGCGGCTCGCCTCGGACATCAGCAGGGTCAGGGTGCGACTCGGGCCGTGCCAGTCGAGCAGCGTCCATTCGCCGATCATCCGCATCGGCGCGTCGGCGCCAAATCGCGTGATCGCGGCGGCGGCCAGCCCGGCGGGCGGCGTGCCGCGCTCAAGTCCGAGCGACTCGGCGAGATCCTCGGCTTCGTCGAGATGCCCGAGCAGGAGGGTGAAGCCGTCCGCGCGCTCGACGACATTCGCCGCCCTGCCCGCTTCCTCGCGATCGACTGCCTTTGCGGCGATCCCTTCGCCCTGGAGCCGGAACGGCGCGCGCGGATCGTCGAGATCGAGCGCCGCCAGATCGCGCGGAACCAGCGCCGCGCCGTCGAGCGCGGCGAGCGCGAACAGTCCGCTCTTGGTCATGGCTCGCCCTTGTAGAACCAGCCGGCATAGACGCGCCGGGGTCCGCCCGCGGTCACCGGCAGCACGCGATGCTCGTATCGGCGGCCGACGTCGAACAGCAGTGCCGAGCCTTGGTCCACGTGGCGATGCTCGGTCAGCATATTGCCCTTGTAGTCGCGCAGCTCGAATTCGCCGCCCTCATAGGGCTGGTCGCCGAGATTGATGGTGATGCCGATGCGGCGCGTCGGCTCCCACATGTCGTTGTGCCATTCGAGCTCGGTGTCGGGGCTGGCCTCGACCTGCTGGACGCGGCCGCTGACCCTGACCAGCGTGTCGCAGCCGGTGACCGCTTCGACCCAGCGCAGCAGATTGGGCCGGCGCAGCGCGAGCGAGATCGCCCCGCCGGCGCGTGCGGGGGTCTCGGTGGTGCGGAAGAGCAGGCCCTGCACGCCTTCCTGCGTGAAGGCGGCGCGATCGATGAAGCCGGTGATCACCTTGAAGAAGCCGGGATCGAAGATGTCGTGGCACGGCAAGGAGCGGGTTCGCGCGAATTCCTCGCGGTGCGCTTCGGGCGAATCGAGCAGTTCGGTGGCGGCGGGACCGACCACGAAGGGGCGATGGCCGCTGCTCATGCCTTGAAGAACCAGCCGGTATAGACGCGGCGCGGCCCGCCCGCGGTGACCGGGAGGACGCGATGCTCGAGGTCGCGCGTGACGTCGAAGATCATCATGTCGCCCGGCGCGGCGTGGCGGTGCGCGGTCAGCGTCTCCCGTGTGCGGACGGTACGCAACTCGAACAGCCCTCCCTCATACGGGGTCTCGGTCAGGTTGACCGTCACCGCCAGACGCCGCTGCGGATCGTAGAGATCGTTATGCCAGTCAAGCTGGTCGTGGTCGTTGGGCCGCGCCTGGACCACCCGGCCCTCGGCGGTGCCGAGCGGGCCGCAGCCGGTGGCGGCTTCGAGCCAGCGCAGCAGCCCGGCGCGCTGGAGCGCCAGCGTGATCGCCCCGCCGGCGCGCTGCGGCGCCTCGACTTCGCGGTCGCCCAGTCCATCGACCGTCTCGGCCACGAAGTGTCCGCGATTGCAGAGGTTTCGAAGCGTGCCGAGAAACCCGGGCTCGAACGCGTCGCGGCACAGGATCGACCGCCGCGCCGTGAAGCCGTCGCGATAGGCCTCCGCCGGATCGAGCAGCACGGTCGCCGCCGCCCCGATGACGAACGGCCGGGCTTCAGCCGTCACGAAGCGCCGATTCCGCCGTTCGGCTCCGCCGCGCCATCGCCGTGTCGAACATCACGCGCGTCGATTCGAGCACGACATCGTCCTCGAGCTCGAGCGTGCGGCCCTTGGGCGAACGCCCGGCGCTGTCGCCTGCTACCGCGCGGGCGCGGATCGCTTCGACCAGTTCGAAATGATCGGGCAGCGAATCGAGCGTCGCCCGGCGCCGCGCGCGCTGCTCCGCCCAATAGATCCGCCACACATCGGGGGGCACCACATCGACCTGGGTCAGCGACGCGTCTTCGTAGAAGCCCTTGCCGAACAGCACGCACTGGACGCTCCAGTGGCTGAAGATCGTGTCGTGGCGCGCATCGGCGATGCTCGGCAGCACATGCTTCCACACCGCCAGCGTCTCCTCGAGCCCGTCCGACCGCTTGGCCTCGTGGCGCACCGCGTTCCAATAGGGGGTGTCGGCGGGGTTGCTCAGCGAGAAATGCAGCCCGAGAAAGTCGCGCACCTCGTCGTAGAAACGCTCGAGATTGCGGTTGAACTGGCGCTGGAGCGGCGCCTCGAAATCGAGCGTCGGGAAATTCTGGAGCAGCCAGCGCGAGGAGAGCTCGACCGCCATGATCGTAGTCGATTCGAGCGGCTCGAGGAATCCGCTCGAGGCCCCGATCGCGACGCAATTCTTGACCCAGGACCGCCGCGACCGCCCGACGCGCATCCTGATCACCCGCGGATCGGTCACCATCTCCTCGTCGCCGATCAGGTCGACGAGCTGGGTCGCCGCCTCGTCGTCGGACATGAAGGCGCTCGAATAGACATTGCCGGTGCCGTCGCGCCCCGAGAAGAGCGGGATGCGCCAGCTCCAGCCCGAAGGCATCGCCCGCGCCACCGTCGCCGGCACGATCTTGCGCTGGTCCTTGCGCATCACCTGGATCGGGACGGCGCGATCGTTGAGCAGATAGTCGGAGAGCGAATCGAACGGCTCGCCCAGCGCCTGGTTGATCAGCAGCCCGCTGAACCCGGTGCAGTCGATGATCAGCTCGACCGGCCAGTCGCCGCGCTCCTCGAGCGAGAGCGACGCGATGAAGCCGCGCTCGTCGAGCTTCACCTGGTTCACCTTGTCGCGGATATGGTCCACTCCGCGCGCGACGCACACTTCGCGGAAGAAGCCGGCCAGCAGCGCCGCGTCGACATGATAGGCATATTGCATCGGCCCCGAGAAATCGGGCGCACCAATCGCGCGCGGGCCCTTCACGCCGTTGAAAGCACCGCGGGTATGGCTCACCGTATCGATGAAATCATTCCCCCGCGCGCCCGGCTCCCCCGGCAAACCATATTGCGAAAACGAATAACCCGGGTTCCGCCCCCGCACCGCCGCGCCCCCGGTAAAGGGATGGACATAGCCATAGGGCGTGCCGTCGACGCGGCGTCCCCAATTGTCGAAGCGGATGCCGAGCTTGAAGGTGGCGTTGGTCCGCTCGACGAACTCCGCTTCGGAGATTTCGAGGATCCGCAGCGTGCCCTTGAGCGTCGGCACCGTCGCCTCGCCGACCCCGACCGTGGGGATGTCGGGCGATTCGATCACGGTGATCTTCACGCCGGGCCGCGCGGTCAGCCCCCATTGCAACCGGTGGTTGAGATAGGCTGCGGCGATCCAGCCGGCGGTGCCGCCGCCGACGATGGTGATGTTGGTGATGGGCTTTGCCATGATGTGCCGACAATGCCCCGATATCCCGCGCTGCGGCAAGGATATTTGCCGAATCGGCCGGGACACGCCACAGGCGGGGCATGACCGGGACCGCGCCCTTCACCCAGGCCGAGCAGATCGCCCGCGCGCTTGCCCGCACTGCGTATGAGACCGACACGGTGCGGCTGACGCGCGAGGACATCGCCGGGTGCAGCCATCTGGTGGCGACGCGGCAAGGGCTGTTCGCGGTGGAAGAGGGCCGCCCTGTGCGAGTGGCGTTCGGGTCCTTCTACGGGCTGACGCTGCGCGACGGGGCGATTTTCGCGTTCGAGGCGTGCGACGTGGCGGGGATGGATACGCAGCTGGGGCGCGTCGTCCGGCTGGAGCGCGAGGGCGAGGGCGACCGAATCGCTTCGGCGACGGTGCTCGCCAAGGGGCTCGACAATGGCTGCCACCAGATCGACTTCATCCATGACCGGCTGACCCTGCTCGACAGCCAGAACCAGCGGGTGCTGCGCTTCGGCGAAGGCGAGACCGCGTGGGAGCCGCTCCACCCGCTGCCGCCGATGCGGGAACGCGCCTGGTCGAAGGGCTATGTCCATATCAACTCGCTGCTCGAGATCGGCGAGCACATCCTGCTGCTGCTCCACAACGGCGCGGCCTATACCGGCAAGCAGAGCGAGGTCGCGGTGCTGGATCGCGACTGGCAGGAAATCGCGCGCTGGCCGCTGCCGGGAGAGGGGTGCCACAATCTGGTGGTGCTCGAGGACGGCACGCTGATCAGCTGCGGATCGATGGCGGGGGAGATCATCGGGCTCGACGGGCCGATCGTGCGGGTGAGCGAGATGATGACGCGCGGGCTCGCGGTCGACGCGGAGACGATCGTGGTCGGCGCGGCGCGCTTCTCGTCGCGGCGCGAGCGCGGGGCGACCCCGGGGACGGTGGCGTTCCTCGATCGCGACTATCGCGTTCGCAGCGTGCTGGCGCTGCCGGGGGCGCCGACCGAGATCCGGCGGCTCGACGGGCTGGACCTTGGGCTTTCGGCATACCGGCACGGGTTTCCGGCGGTGCTGCGCGGGCCGTCAGCCGCCTGACAGCAGCGTGAGTTCGGCTTCGGTGAGCGCGGGCGCGCCTTCGCGGCGGCGCCAGCGATGGACGGCGAGCTGCGTGGCGAGCCTGGCGATGTGCGCGAGCTGCTGCGGGGCGACGCCGAGCAATTTGGGGACGCGCGGGCGGTGGCGATTGGCGATCAGCGCCTCGAGCGCAGGGAGGCCGCGCAGGCGCTCGATCTCCGGGGCCGAGTCGGTGCGGGGGAGATCGAGGACCGCAAGCCCGGCGAGCGGGGCGGAGAAAAGCCCGCTGCCGCCTTCGAGATCGAGGAAGGCGCGCGGCGCGCGGCCGAGGAAATAGCCGGCGGGCAGCCCGCTGCCCTCGATCCCGTCGTCGGTCATGCGGAGGCACAGCGTGTCGTCGGCGACGATGAGCGCGCCGGCGCGGACCAGCTGGTGGAGGATGGTCGACTTGCCGCTTCCCGAGGGTCCGGCGATGGCGAAAGCGGCGTCCGCGCCCGGCAGCATCGCCGCCGCGGCATGCAGCACGGTCTCGCCGCGCAGCCACAGCATCGCCGGGAGGGCGGTCGCGATCAGATAGCCGGAAACGTCGCTGTCCGCCGCGCCGGGCATGCGCTCGATGGTGAGCGTACCGCCGCGGTCGCACAGATAGCGCGCAACGCCGGGCATCTCGAACAGCAACCGGCCTCCCGCCATCTTGTAGGGGCCGAGGCTGCGCTCGGGCGCGTCGATCGCGGCTTCACCCTCGACGATGTCGATGTCGACCGGGCTCGGGTCGTCGTCGCCGAGCGCGATCGCGCCGGGAATGTCCACCGCGGAGCGGATCGCCAGCCCGTAGCCGAAATAGATCACGCCTCGCCCCTCGTTGATGGGGGAGCTTAGCCCTAAAGCGCGCGGAAGGTGAAGTTCCGGAAGCGCGCGCTGCCCTGTCCCGCCGAATAGAGGCCCGGCCGTAGCATCAGGAAGCCGCCGCGGACATTGTGGTGATAGCCCGACACTTCCATCCCACGATCGAAGCGCCGCCATGTCGTGCCGCCATCGGCGCTGGTGTCGAAGGTGACGATATGGCGGTCGTTGGTGACTCGCATCCGCAGCGACCGGCCGTGCGGGTTGGCGGGACGGCCGCGCTCGATGCCGTATTGGTGAGTGACGAAGCGCTTCTCGTCGAAGCCGAGCCCGCAATAGAGCTGGCGGTCGTAGAACAGGACCAGCCCCGCAGTGCCGCCGGCCTCGATCGCGATATCGCATTCGAAGCGATAGCCGCGGTCGCCCGCGATCAGCAGCAGCGGCGACGAATCGACCGGCGCCTTGCCGCGCGCGTCGAGGATAAGCGTGTTGCCCTCGACTCGCGCGCGTTTCGCCTCGTCGGGCCCGGGGGCGAAGAAATTCCATTTCCGGCCCAGCGCCAGCGTGCCGAAATCGTCGGACAGCGATTGCCCGTGCGGCACCGCCGAGCCCCCCTTGGGCTTCGCGATCGGGCGCGAGAGATCGCCGCCCTTCATCCGGAACCAGCCGTCGCGGGTCCATTCGACCGGATCGAGCAGCGTCTGGCGGCCGAGCGTGTAATAGCCATTCTCATAGCCGTGGTAGACCGACCACCAGCTGCCGTCGGGGCCCTCGACCAGCGTGGCATGGCCGCGCGACCACCAGCGTTCGTCATTGTTGGTGGTGCGGACGATCGGATTGGCGGGACAATCGACCCAGGGCCCGTGGATCGATTTCGACCGCGCGGCGATCACCATATGGCCGGTGGGCGGGCCCGCGGTGCCGCCGACCGCAGTGATCAAGTAGAACCAGTCGCCATGGCGCATCACCTTGGGACCTTCGGGCGAGAAGCCCTCGACCACCCAGTCCTGGGGGTAATGCCAGGGATCATAGACGTGCTCGACCGTGCCGACGGTCGAGAGGCCATCCCCGGCGAGGCGGATCCGGTCGCCGCCCGAGAGGAACAGCCAGCGCGACCCGTCCTCGCCCACGGCATGGCCGGGATCGATATGGTTGGGCAGCTTCAAGTCGATCGGATCGCTCCACGGCCCCTCGATCTTGTCCGCCCAGGAGACGTAGATGCTGTTGGGCGACGCCTTGACGGGAATGTAGAGGAAATAGCGGCTGCCATGCTTCGACAGGTCGGGCGCCCAGACCGAGCCCAGATTCTTCGTCAGCGCGGCGGTGACCGGCTGCCAGTTCACCAGGTCGCGCGAGTGCCAGATGACGAGGCCGGGATAGGAATCGAAGGTCGAGAAGGTCATGTAATAATCCGCGCCATCCTTGAGGATGGTGGGATCGGGATGGTCGCCCGCCATCAGCGGATTGAGGAATCGGCCGTCGCCGAGATCGGCGAGGCGCTGATTGTCGAGGCCGCGGCGCCAGTCGGACGCGGGCGCCGCCGGGGCCGCTGCCGCGCCGGGCGTCGCCGCGAGCGCCGCGCCCGGGACCGCAATTCCGGCGACCAGCGCTTCGCGCCGTGTCAGTTCGACCATCTCTCTCTCCTTTGGCGTTTACATTGCCTGATGACACCGGTTACTCAAGCCCCTTGAGGAGAGGAAGATGACAATCGACCGCCGCGCGCTGCTCGGCCTTGCCGCCGGCGCCGCCATCCTGCCCGCGATCGCGAGCGGCCAGACCGCCCCGCCCGCGACCGGCGCGCCGCTGCCTGCGGCCCTGCCCGACCCGACCGAGACGATCGACCTGTGGCCGAAAGGCGCGCCCGGCGTGCCCGCGACGCCGCCGGTGGAGGTGGTCGACGAGCGCAGCAAGGACCCGCAGCGCCCCGACCGCGCGGTGCAGGGGACCACAAGACCGCGCCTGTCGGTATTCCGTCCGGCAAAGCCCAACGGATCGGCGGTGATGATCATCCCGGGCGGCGGCTACAAATGGGTGGGAATCGACAAGGAAGGCTATGAAGTCGCGCGGCTGCTGGCGAGCCACGGCTTTACGGCGTTCGTGCTCTTCTACCGGCTGCCGGGCGACGGCTGGGCGGCGGGCCCCGATGTCGCGCTGGCCGATGCGCAGCGGGCGATGCGGCTGATCCGGCATCGGGCTTCGGGCTTCGGCGTGGATCCCGACAAGATCGCGGCGATGGGCTTTTCGGCGGGCGGGCACCTCTGCGCCGATCTGCTGACGCGGTTCGCGGCGAAGACCTATGACGCAGTCGACGCCGCCGACGCGCTGACTGCGCGGCCCTGCGCCGCGGCGCCGATCTATCCGGTGGTGAGCATGACGGCGCCGGCCGCGCATCCCGGATCGCGCGAGCTGCTGATCGGCAAGGATGCCGGCCCCGCGCTCGAGGCGGCGCATTCGCCCGATCGCACCGCCACTGTCGACGCGCCGCCGACCTTCCTCGTCCATGCCGAGGACGACGATGTCGTGCCGGTCGAGAACAGCCTGCTGCTCCGCGCCGCGCTGAGGGCCAGGGGGGTGCCGGTCGAGATGCATCTGTTCGCCGAGGGCGGGCACGGCTTCGGGCTCAACCGCGCGGTGGGCAAGCCGGTGCTGGCCTGGCCCGGGCTGTTCCTCGCCTGGGCGGCATCGCGGGGGCTGCACTAGACCGCGCATTGGGCTATGGCTGACGCACCTTGCGTGACTGGCGACTTGGATGGAGCACCATCGGGGAGCGCTTGGGTGACCGCCGCATCGCCTGGGCAACGCTTCCAGAGGAGGATCGCATGCCCGAATTCACCCCGCTCCATATCGCCTTCCTGCTGTTTCCCGACGTCACCCAGCTCGACCTGACCGGTCCGGCGCAGGTGCTGTCACGGATGGGCAATGTTAAGATCGACCTTGTCGCCAAAACCCGCGAGCCCGTTCCGACCGATGCGCAGTTCAACCTGTTGCCGACCGCGACCTTCGCCGACGTGCCGCGCACCGATATCCTCTGCGTGCCCGGCGGGTTCGGGACGGTGGCAGTGATGGAGGACAAGGAGACGCTCGCCTGGCTGCGGCAAGTCGCGGCCGACGCGCAATGGGTGACAAGCGTGTGCACCGGATCGCTGGTGCTCGCCGCCGCGGGGCTGCTCGACGGCTATCGCGCCGCCTGCCACTGGGCGTCGCGCGAGCAGCTCGGGTTTTTCGGCGTCGAGGCGGTGGCCGAGCGGGTGGTGTTCGACCGCAACCGAGTGACCGGCGGCGGGGTGACTGCGGGGATCGATTTCGGGCTGGCGCTGACCGCGGCGATCCGCGGCGAGGACCATGCGAAATTCGTCCAGCTGAGCCTCGAATACGACCCTGCCCCGCCGTTCGATTCAGGATCGCCCGAACGCGCCGACGCCGCGACGCTGGCGCGCTACCGGGCGATGGTCGAGAAATTCGCGCCGGGGCGGGTCGAGAAGGTGCGGGCGATCGCGCAAGGCCTGAAATGACCGCGCGGTTCGTACCCGTCCATCCGCCGCGCCCCGCGGTGCCGACGCAGGGCTGGCGCAACCTGTTCGGGGCCAATGCGCGCAACCTGGTCGCCGGCTGGTCCGAGCTCGCGTTCGACGAATGGCATACGCGGCGCTCGCTGCTCGGCACGGTGATCCATTTCGTCCGCCATCCCGACATGATCGAGCACGTCCTGCTTTCCAACGCGGGCAATTACGTCAAGCCGAGGCTGGTCAAGCGCATCACTGCGCCGATGATCGGCAAGGGTCTGCTGACCGCCGATGGCGATCTCTGGCGGACGCAGCGCAGAATCGTCGCGCCGAGCTTCGCGCCGGGGGCGGTGGCGCGGTTGACCGGGCTGATCGCCGCCGCGGCCGAGCGCAGCACCGCCGGCTGGCCCGCGACCGGGCGCATCGACATTGCGGCGACCGCGACCGCCACGACGATGCGGATCATCGCCGACGCGCTCTTCTCGGGCGATTCGCGGCTGACCACGCCCGAAGCCTCGCGGCACATCGAGGCGGCGCTGCTGGCGGTGGGGCAGGTGCGGATCGCCGCCTTGCTGGGATTTCCGGGGATCAAGCTCAGCCCGACGGCGTGGCGCGGCGACGCGGGGCGGCGCTATCTGCGCGGCACGCTGACCGCAATCGTCCGCGAGCGCGGGCCCGAGGGGGGCGAGGATTTCCTGGGCGGGATGATCCGCGACCTGCATGGCCGCTTTCCCGCCGGGGAGGCGGTGGCGCTGGCGATCGACAATGCCGCGACCTTCTATCTCGCCGGGCACGAGACCACGTCGAACGCGCTGGCCTGGACGATGTACCTGCTGGCGACCGCGCCCGCGGTGCAGGACCGCGCCTGCGCCGAGGCCGTGGCCGCGCTGGCCGGCGACGCCGAAAGCCTGCCCGAGCGGCTGCCCTATCTGCGCCAGGTGCTCGACGAAGCGATGCGTCTCTATCCGCCCGCGCCGCGCTTCGACCGCGAAGCGCTGGCCGACGATGATCTCGGCGACGGCATCACGGTGCGCAAGGGCGAGCTGGTCTCGATCTGGCCCTGGCTGGTCCACCGCCATCGCAAATTGTGGGACGATCCCGACGGCTTCGATCCCGGTCGCTTCGCCGCCGGAAAGGAAAGCGGACGCCACCGCTTCCAGTATATCCCGTTCGGCGGCGGCGCGCGGGTGTGCGTGGGCGCGCGATTCGCGGTGGTCGAGGCGCTGGTGATCCTCGCGCACTGGTTGGCGGCGCGGCGGTTCACGCTCGCCGAAGACTTCGTGGTCGATCCGCTGGGGAGCGTGACGCTGCGCCCGCGGGGCGGGATAATGGTGGATATGGAGCGCGCATGACCGACCTGACGATGAATGACGGCCGGGCGATCCCGGCGATCGGTTTCGGCAGCTACCGAGTGCCGCCCGACGAGGCGGAGCGGATCGCGCGCGACGGGGTGGCGGCGGGATACCGGCTGGCGGACACCGCGGCCTTCTATGCCAACGAGGCGGGCGTGGCGGCGGGGATCGCGGGGCACGACATCTTCCTGACCACCAAGCTGTGGCGCGACGAGATGGGCTATGACGCGGCGCTGCGCGGGTTCGACGCGAGCCTGGCCGAGCTGGGGCGCGAGTCGGTCGATCTCTACTTGGTGCATTGGCCGATGCCGTCGCAGGGGCGGTATGTCGAGACGTGGAAGGCGTTTGTCCGGCTGCGCGACGAGGGGCGCGCCAAGTCGATCGGCGTGTCCAATTTCGAGGCCGACCATATCCGCGCGATTGCCGACGCTACGGGCGTGCTGCCCGCGCTCAACCAGGTCGAGCTGCATCCGGCCTTCCAGCAGCGCGCGCTGCGCGGCTTCCATGCCGAACAGGGGATCGTGATCCAGAGCTGGGCGCCGCTCGGGCAGGGCAATCTGCTGGCCGCGCCCGCGATCGCCGCGGTGGCCAAGAAGCATGGCGCGACCCCGGCGCAGGCGATCCTCGCCTGGCACCGCCGGCATGGCCTCGCGACGATCCCCAAGGCTTCGTCGCCGGGGCGGCTGGCGGAGAATCTGGCGTCGCTGGGGCTGGTGCTCGATGCCGATGACATGGCGGCGATCGATGCGCTCGACGATCCGGGCGGGCGGATGGGCCCCGATCCGGCGACGATGTAGTCAGCCGAGCAGCTTCCTCGCGCCCCTGAGATCCGCGACAAAGGCGTGGAATTCATCCTCGGCGCGCGCCTTGTCGGGCAGGCGCAGCAGGAAGCTGGGGTGGATCGTCACCCAGCCGAGCCCGCCTTCGGGAAGCTCGATCGCGCGACCGCGCGTGGCGGTGATCGTCACCGCCTTGCCGAGCAGCTGGCGCGCCGCGGTGGCGCCGAGCGCGAGCGTGACCTCGGGCTTGAGCAGCAAGCGTTCCTGCTCGTACCACCAGCGGCAGGCAGTGATCTCGCCGGCATTGGGCTTGTCGTGGATGCGGCGCTTGCCGCGTTGCTCGAACTTGAAATGCTTGACGGCGTTGGTGACGTAGAGGGAGGCGCGGTCGATCCCGGCAGCCTCGATCGCGCGGTCGAACATCTGGCCGGCGGGGCCGACGAACGGTTTGCCGGCAAGGTCCTCCTGGTCGCCGGGCTGCTCGCCGACCACCATCATCCGCGCATCGACCGGGCCCTCGCCGAACACGGTCTGGGTGGCGTGCTTGTAGAGATGGCAGCGCGTGCAGCCTTTCGCTTCCTCGCGAAGCGCGTCCCAGGCGGCGGTCACATTGCCGCCGGTGGCCGTGCGCGCGGTCTGGACCATCGCCGTCTCCCGTGCCCGGGCTCCCGCGACCAGGCCCGGCACCAACGCGGTTTCGGGCATGTTTTTCCAGTATTTGCGCGGCATCTCCTTGAGCATCGCGCCGACCTTCAGCCGGGCGGGGTTGAAGATCGAGGCGTAATAGGTCTTCCACACCGCTTCGACCGGGTCGCCCAGGGGCGCGTCCGCGCGGGTGGCGCCGGGGCCTTCGGCAAGCGCCTCGCCGTCCCAGTGGAGCGACAGCGCGGGGGTCAGGATCGACCAGCGCATCGATGCGAAGCGGTCGACGAAGAAGCGGGCATTGGCGCGGACGATGTGATGCTCGGGCTCGAACCAGGCAACGAAGCGGCCATCGAGCTCGCGGAAGCGGACAAAGGCGCGCATCTTGTGGATGTCGCGGCGCACCGATTTGGCCATCCCCTCGAGCCGGGCGACAAGCGGGTCGGCGGGATCGCCGAGGCGCTCGGAATGGCGGAGCAGCGTGTAGAGCAAGGCAAAGCGCTCGGGATCGGAATGCAGGATCACCGTCTGCGCGAGATCGAGAAAGGCCCGGGGGACCTTGAGCGGCCGGGGCGCCGCGGGGGTGAGCAGCGCCTCGTCGCCGAACAGGTCGCCGGGCGCGTCGCCGACCTGCCAGACGATGTCGGACGAAGGCACTCGCGCCTGGGCGAGCGCGCGGGCGGCGTCGCGCCAGCCTTCGAAATCATCCTGTGCGGCGAGCGTTGCGACGCGCATCGCGCTCAATCGAGCGGGAGCAGCTCGATGTTCCGGAACTCGATCTGGTGCCCCTCGCTTTGCAGCGCGATATAGCCGCGGCGAAGCGCGAGCGTGCCGCCCGCGGCGGCGATCAGCGGCTTGGCGTCGGCATCGTCCGGGTCGAGCTCGGGCGCGGAATAGCGCAGCACCGGCTTGCCATCGATGGTGTGGGTGATCTCGCCACTGGCCAGCACTTCGACTTCGGCGCGGGTCCAGCGGCCGACCGGCAGCAGCCCCGACGACGACAGGATGCAATGCTGGGTCACCAGCCTGTCGCCGAAATGGACGTTGGTGCCCGGCGTGCAGAGATTGCCCGTCGGCTCGCGCGTCGCGCGCGGGATGCCGAGCAACTGCATCTCGAGGCTGACGGGGAATTCCTGGTCGCGCCGCATCGTCTCCGGCGCCTGCGAATGGAACATCAGCCCGCTGTTGCTCTGCTGCCAGACCTTCACGCCCGGGAGGGACTCGCCGAACAGCCGATAGTCGAAGCGGATGCGAAAGGCCTTGAGCGGCGTCTTCCAGAAGAGGTGGCCGAACTCGCCTTCGAACCTGGGATAATTGGCGTGGCTGACGCGGATCGCGCCGTCGTGAACCACGAACATGCGGCGCGGATCCTCGCCGACGGCACGGCCGGTGATCTTGGGCGTCCAGCCGTCCAGCGTCTTGCCGTCGAAGATGCGGATCCACTTGGCTTCGGGGGCGGGGGCGGCGCCGAGCAGCGCCAGCGCGGGGAGGATCATCAGTCTCATGCCACGAACAGCTCCAATTGTTCTCGCCGGGGTTTGACCCATTGGCTGAGGTCGGCGCGGTCGGCGAGCCGGGTGGGTCGCCAGTCCTCGGCGATGAGGAATGGCCGCATCTTCGCAATCGACACGGTCAGCCGGGCGACATCGGCGAGCGTCAGGCGGCGCCAGCGGCGGCTCTGGACGATGCGGTCGACCGCGCGCACGCCGAGGCCGGGGATGCGCAAAAGGGCGTGGCGCGGGGCGCGGTTGATATCCACCGGGAAATGGTCGCGGAACTTGAGCGCCCAGGCAAGCTTGGGATCGATGTCGAGCGGGAGCATGCCCGTGGCCGAATCGGCCGCGGCGGCGACTTCGGCGGGCGCATAGCCGTAGAAGCGCATCAGCCAGTCGGACTGGTAGAGCCTATGCTCGCGCATCAGCGGCGGGCGCTGGAGCGGGAGGACCACGCTGGCATCGGGGATCGGGCTGAACGCCGAATAATAGACCCGGCGCAGCTGGAAGCGCCCATAGAGCCCGGCGGCGCGGGCGATGACGTCGCCATCGGTCGCGGCGTCGGCGCCGACGATCATTTGCGTGGATTGGCCGGCAGGGGCGAATTTGGGCGCCGATTTGTAGCGCCTGGCGTCGGCGGCATCGTCGATCGCGATGCGCACGTCCTTCATTGCGCCTTCGATTCGCGGCGCCGACTTCTCGGGGGCGAGGCGCGTGAGGCCGGCGGCGGTGGGCAGCTCGACATTGATCGAGATGCGGTCGGCGAAGCGCCCGGCCTGGTGGACCAGTTCGGGATCGGCGTCGGGGATCGTCTTCAGATGGATATAGCCGCGAAAGCCGTGCTCCTCGCGGAGACTCTGCGCGACGCGGACGATCTGCTCCATCGTGTAATCGGGCGACGCGATGATCCCCGAGGAGAGGAACAGGCCTTCGATATAGTTGCGGCGGTAGAAATCGAGCGTGAGCCGCACGACCTCCTCGGGAGTGAAGCGCGCGCGGCGGACGTTCGAGCTCTTGCGGTTGATGCAGTAATGGCAGTCGAAGATGCAGCTGTTGGTCAGCAGGATCTTGAGCAGGCTGATGCAGCGGCCGTCGGGAGCATAGGCGTGGCAGATGCCCATGCCTTCGGTCGAGCCGATTCCCTTGCCGTCGCGCGAGTTGCGCTTCGCGGTGCCGGAGGACGAGCAGGACGCGTCATACTTGGCGGCGTCGGCGAGGATCGCGAGTTTCGCCTGGAGATCGAGCTGCGCCATATGTTCGCTGTATGTTCTTGATATCGCGGCGTCAATGCGCGGCGTTGGGCATCCCGTTTATCCAGTCGCGCAACAGCTTCACGCCCTCGGCGTGAACCGTCGCGCGGCCGAGCTCGGGCATGGCGATGCCGGGATCGGTGCTCTCCATCCGGTAGATCAGGATCGAGGCGTCGGCATTGCCGGGGACGATGTCGAAGTCGCGGTTGCCGCTGCCGCGCCCGGCGGCGACCGGGCGCTTGCCGATGCCGCGGGCCATCGCGTCGCTCTGGCGCCAGTCGAGGAACAGGCCGGAGTTGGACGCGGCCCCGGCGGGGTTGTGGCAATGCGCGCAGTTGATCTCAAGATAGGCGCGGGCGCGGTCGTCCAGCGGGGCGTGCGGGTCGTCCCAGCGGGCGATTCGCGGCGCGTCGGCGGGGGCGCGGTCGATCATCCCGGCGGCGGCGAGCGCCTCGAGCTGGCGGCCGTCGTTCAGATAGCGCGCCTTGGGGCCGATCGGGGTGATCGCGCCCGACAGCGCGTGGCAATCCTTGCACTGGTTCTGGTTGGGGACCGAATAGCTGATCCGGCGCGGCTGGCCCGAAGGATCGGTGAAGCTGACGGGGATGCGCGTGCCGGCGCGCTTCAAATCGGCGTCAGTGCCGTCGGCGTTCCAGACATAGGGCACCGCGACCCAGCCGCTGGCGCGGCGGAGCAGCAGCCGGGTCTCGAGCGGGCGGAACGCGCCGTCCTGCTGGTAGCCGAAGGTCTTGATCAGCGCCGATCCGAGCGGAAAGTCGAAGGCCTTGTCGGCGTCATAGCGCGCCGCAGTGCCGGCGGGGACGTAGAGATAGCGCTGCTTCTCGGCATAGTCTGAGAAGAGCGGGGTGTTGAGGCCGTACGCCACCACCCGCGGCGCCGGGGTGCGCATCTTCAGGTCGGCAAAGAAGCCGTAGTCGGAGAGGTGCGCGGGATAGCCCTCGCCGGTGACCGCGGCATCGTTGACGGCCGCCGGCCGGCCCAGCAGCACCGAGCCAAACAGGATCAGCGCAGCGGCGAGCAGCTTCACCGGGCCGCTGCCTCCATCGCCGGAGGCAGCACGACCGGCGCGGGCGCCGCGAAGGCAGCGCCCTTCAATTCGACCGGCGCGGGCTTGGCGCTTTCGACCGGCGCGCCGAGCGCGAGCCCCATGCTCAGCACCGGTGCATCGACGCGGAGCTGCGCGGCGTCTCCGGTGCCGTCCCACATGACCGGCGGGATCGATCCGCCGAAGGCGTGCGCCAGATGCTCGCCGCCCGGAAGCTGCGGCGCATAGCCCGTGCGGCCATGGAGGTTCTCATAGACCGCGATGCGGCGCGGCAGCGGATTGTAGCGCTTGTCGTCGAAAGGCTGGCGATACGATATGATCATCACATTGCTGGTCGCATTGTCCTCGAACCCGTTCTTGAAGACATGGACATTGTCGTTGGCCATGATCAGCACGCCGGTTCCCATCCGCACGCTGGCGACGATGTTGCCCTTGGGCGCGAAATTGGGGGTGTCGTTGTCCGACACCAGATTCTCGAACACGCGGACGTCGCCGCCGCCCATCTTGGGCAGGCTCGGCAAGTCGAACACGAGGATGCCGCCGGTATTGTGATTGGCGACATTGTCATGGACGTCGGCGAAGCGGCTGTTCTCGATCTCGATCCCGGCGACATTGTAGGAGGCAATCGAGTTGCGCACGACGATCTGTTCGGACTGGCCGACATAGATGCCCGCGTCCGACGCGCCCTTGACGATCACGCCGTCGATCAGCACCCATTTGCTCTCGACCGGATAGACGCCGTACGCGCCGTTGGTCTCCTTGGGTCCGCCGGTCCATTCGACGCGGATATCCTTGTAGACGATGCGGTCGGCGCCCTTGGACTTGATCCCGTCGCCGCGGCTGTCCTCGACCGCGAAGCCGCGCAGGACCACGTCGTCCGACGTGACCAGCAGCCCCTCGCCAGCGCCGAGCTGGCCCTTGAAGCTGAGCACGGTCTTGTCGGGCCCCGCGCCCCGCACGGTGACGCGGTCGACATCGAGCGACAGGCCGTCGGTCAGCTCGAAGCGCCCCGCGCCGATCTGGATGACATCGCCGGGCGCGGCCTCGATCAGCGCCGCCTGGAGCCGCTCCTGCGCGTTCGGGCCCGCCTCGACGGTGATCGTCTTCGCCATGGCGGGGGTGGAAATGCAGAGCGCCACGGCGGCGAGCGCGAACGAACGGATCATCAAGCCTCTCCCATTTTGGCGGCATTCTATCGGGGCGGGAGAGAATTGACAGGGGTGTAAGTTACTCGCGTTCGTCGCCGGGCGTCGCATTCTCGGCGCGCTCGAGTTCCCTGGGCTTGCGGCGCTCGAATATCTCGGCGAGGCGCGCTTCGTCGGCGGCGCTCAGCTTGGCCGCGGCGGAGGGGAACATCTCTTCCTCCTCCTCGCCGATATGATGCTCGTAGCGGTGGCGCATCTCCTTGAACTTGGCTTCCCATTCGGCGCCGCCGAATTCGAGATCGAGCAGCGCGCCGAAATAATCGTCGATCTCCTTGTGCTCGGACACCGAATGCCGCGCCTCGTCGCGCAGGTCGGGGATGGCGAGCATCGTCGCGTAGAGCGACTCCTCCTCGGCGGCGGCGTGCGCAGTGACGTCGAGGCGGAACGTCTCGAACACCGCCGCGCGGTCGGCGGTCGCCGGGTCGGCGATCTGCGCCAGCAGCGCGCGGTGGCGGTCGTGATCGGCCTTCAGATCCTGGAAAATGCGCGCATCGGCCATAAAAGCTCCTTCGTTTCAGGATCGAAACCGGTCACAGAAGCGATAGTTTCAGGTGAGGCGAAATGATGCGGACCGGGTGGGACAGGCAACTCAAGCGGCTGATGCTCGCGCTGGCGCTGACCTGCGCGCTGGGCTGGCTGTTCAAGACCCAGTGCGCGCCGGGCGGCTGGACGGGTTCGGAGCAGTACACCACCGGCTGCTACAGCGATGCGGTGCCGTTCTGGACCGGGCGCGGAGTCGCGGCGGGCGAGGCGCCCTATTTCCAGGCGCGGATGGAATATCCGGTGCTGACCGGCGCGCTGATCTGGGCCGAGGGCGGGGTGACCCGGCTGGTGTTCGGGGCCCAGGCCAATGCGATGCACTTTCTCGGCATCGTCACCCTGGTCAACGCGCTGCTCGCGGGGCTGGTGCTGTGGCTGTTCTGGCGCGCGGGGATGGATGCGCCGCGGCTATGGGGCTGGGCGCTGGCGCCGCCCCTGATCCTCTATGTCGGGCATAATTGGGACCTGCTGGCGGTGACGTTCGCAGTCGGGGCGATGCTGTGGGCGCGCGCGTCCAAGCCGGTGCAGTCGGGCGCGCTGGCCGGGCTGGGGATGGCGGCGAAGCTCTATCCGGTGCTGCTGCTGCCCCTGCTCGGGCTGGCGGCGCTGGCGCGGCGCAACCTCGTCCTCGCAGTGACGATCGGTGCGGCGGCGGTGACGGCGTGGGCGCTGGTCAACCTCCCGGTCGCGCTGGCGGCGTTCGCCAACTGGAGCGAATTCTACCGTTTCTCGGGCGAGCGCAGCGGGACCGCGGCGTCGGTGTGGGAAATCCTCGGCCAGTCGGGGATCTGGCCGACCTCGACTCCCGAGCGCAATTTCTATTCGCTGCTCGCCTTCGTCGCCGGCGCGGCGGCGATTATCGGCTTCGGCTGGCGACAGCACGCAGACCGGCTGTGGGTGCTGTTCACGCCGTTGCTCGCCTGGTTCCTGCTGACCAACAAGGTCTATTCGCCGCAATTCGACCTGTGGCTCTACCCGATGCTGCTGATGACCGCACCGCGGCTGCGGCCGGTGGCGGTGTTCGTCGTGGCCGACATCGCCGCCTATTTCGCCGAGTTCTGGTGGTTCGCGTCGAACGAAGGCGCATGGCCCTATGGCGTCACCCCGGGGTGGATTGCGCTCGCGGCGGCGCTGCGCGCGGCGGCGATGGTGTGGATCATCGCCGACTGCGTGCGGCGCGACCCGCCCGAATGGCTGACGCGCGCCGCTTCGAGTCGGATTCAGTCCAGTTGAATCTTGTCCCCGGCGAAGGCCGGGGCCCAGCATCGGCGGACCAAAGACGGCATCCCCACCCAAATCGGCTCGCCACTGGGGCCCGGCCTTCGCCGGGGAAAAACCTGGTTCAATCCACCTGGATCACGCTAGGGCAGCGGCAGGTCGGTCTCAACTTCCTTGCGCTTGCGGGCCTCGGCGCGCGCGGCGGTGGCCTGACGGACGAAGCAGCCGGTGCTGCCGTTCGCGCCGACCGCCGAGCAGCTGCCCGTGCCGGTGCCGCCGACGGCGAGCGCATCCTGCTGGCGTACCGCCCAGCTCTCGTTCTGCGGCTTCACTTCGGCTTCGCGCAGGTCCTTGGGGACGCGGTAGCGCTCCGATGCGTCGAGCCGCTGGCAGACGACGATCTCCTCGCCGTCATTGTTGGTCGGGCATTTTTCCTCGGGGCCGAACAGAGTCACGACGCGAGTCGACGATTGCGCGGCGGCGGGCGCGGCCCAGACCAGAGGCGCTGCGAACAGCGCGGCCATGGTGATCTTCTTCAGCATCGCTCGTCTCCCAACCCGGCGTCCTTAGCAGGCTTTACCTGAACGCCGGCCCTCAAATTCGTTTCGACCCTAAATCCGTTTCGACAGGCCGATCGCCGCGCGGCAGCCGAGGCGGATCAGCCCCGACAGCAAAGGATAGGCCGGGGCCTGCTCCGCACCCGCCGCCAGCGCCGCATCGAGATGCTCGACTTCCTCGGCGCGAAACTCGGCGACGGCGTCGCTGAGCTCCGGATCCGAGGTGCCGAGCGCGTCGAGCTGCTGGCGATAGTGGCGGTCGATCTCGGTCTCGACCGCGGCGGTGCACGCCATCGCCGCTTCGGGGCCGATCGCGGCAGTGACGGCGCCAAGGGCAAAACCCGCGACGTTCCACAAGGGTTGCAGCGCCGTGGGACGCACGCCGCGGCGCGCGGCCATCGCATCGAAAAAGGCGCGGTGACGCTCCTCCTGCGCGGCCATGCCGGCAATCGTCCGCGCGGCAGGCGTGCGGTCGCCCATCACCGCGAGCTGGCCGGCATAGATGCGCGTCGCGCCATATTCG
>JAZKCD010000008.1:0-50546 GCA_040388355.1 Pseudomonadota bacterium
CCAAGAAGTGGGTCGAGAAGGAGCGCAAGGAAGTCTGGGACATCCTCGACGAGGTCATCCGCGAGCACCCGGTGCTGCTCAACCGTGCGCCGACGCTCCACCGCCTCGGCATCCAGGCGTTCGAGCCGGTGCTGATCGAAGGCAAGGCGATCCAGCTCCACCCGCTGGTCTGCTCGGCGTTCAATGCCGACTTCGACGGCGACCAGATGGCCGTGCACGTCCCGCTGAGCCTCGAGGCCCAGCTCGAAGCGCGCGTCCTGATGATGTCGACCAACAACATCCTGTCGCCCGCCAACGGCAAGCCGATCATCGTGCCGTCGCAGGACATGGTGCTGGGTCTCTATTACCTGTCGATGCTCAAGGAGAATGAGCCCGGCGAGGGCATGATCATCGGCGACATGTCCGAGGTCCACCAGGCGCTCAACGCCGGCGCGGTCACGCTCCACAGCAAGATCACCTCGCGCGTCCCGCAGACCGACGAGGCCGGCAACCAGTATATGAAGCGCGTCGAGACCACGCCGGGCCGCATGCTGCTCGGCGAGACGCTGCCGCAGTCGCACAAGGTACCGTTCGAGACCGTCAACCGCCTCCTCACCAAGAAGGACGTCGGCGACGTGATCGACGAGGTCTATCGCCACACCGGCCAGAAGGAGACCGTGCTGTTCGCCGACGCGATCATGGCGCTTGGCTTCAAGCACGCCTTCAAGGCAGGCATCTCGTTCGGCAAGGACGACATGATCATTCCGGACGCGAAGGTGCCGCTGGTCGACGAGACCCGCGCCCTCGTGAAGGACTTCGAGCAGCAGTATCAGGACGGCCTGATCACGCAGCAGGAGAAGTACAACAAGGTGATCGACGCCTGGAGCCGTTGCGGCGACCAGGTGGCGAAGGCCATGATGGACGAGATCAAGTCGGTGAAGAAGCTGCCCAACGGCCGCGAAGCCCCGATCAACTCGATCTACATGATGGCGCACTCGGGCGCCCGCGGTTCGCAGGCGCAGATCAAGCAGCTCGCCGGCATGCGCGGCCTGATGGCCAAGCCTTCGGGCGAGATCATCGAGACGCCGATCATCTCGAACTTCAAGGAAGGCCTGACCGTCCTCGAATACTTCAACTCGACCCACGGCGCCCGCAAGGGTCTTGCGGACACCGCGCTGAAGACCGCCAACTCGGGCTACCTCACCCGCCGCCTCGTCGACGTGTCGCAGGATTGCGTCGTGATGGAGGACGATTGCGGCACCGAGCGCGCGCTCGAGATGAAGGCGATCGTCCAGGGCGGCTCGACCATCGCCTCGCTCGGCGAGCGCATCCTCGGCCGCACCACCGCCGAGGACGTCGTCGATCCGAAGACCAGCGAAGTCATCATCCCCTCGGGCACCCTGCTCGACGAGGCGATGATCACGCAGATCGAGACGATCGGCATCCAGGGGATGAAGATCCGCTCGCCGCTGGTCTGCGAGGCGCAGTTCGGCGTGTGCGGCAAGTGCTACGGGCGCGATCTCGCCCGCGGCACGCCGGTCAATATCGGCGAAGCGGTCGGCGTGATCGCGGCGCAGTCGATCGGCGAGCCCGGCACCCAGCTGACGATGCGGACCTTCCACATCGGCGGCGCGGCGCAGCTCAACGAACAGTCGAACCTCGAAGCCACGTCGGACGGCACCGTCGAGTTCCGCGACGTCCGCATGATCGTCGACCAGCGCGGCCGCCGCGTCGTGCTGTCGCGCTCGGCGGAGCTGGCGATCCTCGACATGGACGGCCGCGAGCGCGCCGTGCATCGCATCCCGTACGGCTCGTACGTCATGTTCGACGACGGCCATATCGTCAGCCAGGGCGACCGGATGGCGGAATGGGATCCGTTCACCATGCCGGTGATCACCGAGAACCCCGGCATCGTGAAATATGTCGACCTGATCGAAGGCAAGACGCTGACCGAGCAGGCCGACGAGGCCACCGGCATTACCCAGCGCGTCGTGACCGAGAATCGCGGCATGTCGGCCAAGAAGGAGGACCTTCGTCCGCGCCTGACGCTGACCGGCGAAAGCTCGGAAGAGGCCGGCCGCTACATGCTCGCATCGGGGGCGGTGCTCTCGGTCGACGACGGTGCCAAGGTCCAGGCCGGCGACGTGCTCGCGCGTGTTTCGCGTGAGAGCGCGAAGACCCGCGACATCACCGGCGGTCTGCCGCGCGTCGCCGAGCTGTTCGAAGCGCGCAAGCCCAAGGAGAATGCGATCATCGCCAAGGTCTCGGGCCGTGTCGTGTTCGGCAAGGACTACAAGGCCAAGCGCAAGATCGGCATCCAGCCCGAGGATGGCGGCGAGGTCGTCGAGTATCTGGTGCCCAAGTCGAAGGTGATCGACGTCCAGGAAGGCGACTACGTCAAGCGCGGCGACAATCTGATCGGCGGCTCGCCCGATCCGCACGACATCCTCGAGGTGCTCGGCATCGAGCCGCTCGCCGAATATCTCGTGTCGGAAATCCAGGAGGTCTATCGTCTCCAGGGCGTGAAGATCAACGACAAGCACATCGAAGTGATCGTTCGCCAGATGCTGCAGAAGGTCGAGATCATCGAGTCCGGCGACACCACCCTGCTGGTGGGCGAGCAGCTCGACCGCGACGAGATGGACGAGAACAACGCCAAGCTCGAAAAGGGCCAGACCCCGGCACAGGGCAAGCCGATCCTGCTCGGCATCACCAAGGCGTCGCTGCAGACCCGCAGCTTCATCTCGGCGGCGTCGTTCCAGGAGACCACCCGCGTCCTCACCGAGGCGGCGGTCCAGGGCAAGCAGGACACGCTCAACGGACTCAAGGAGAATGTCATCGTCGGCCGGCTGATCCCGGCGGGTACCGGCGCGGGCATGAACCGCCTGCGGGTTGCGGCCACCAGCCGCGACGCCGCGCTCCGGGTGCAGCAGCGGGCGCTCGCCGCCTCGCTGATCGCGCCGGACTCGGCGGCCGAAGAGCATGCCGCCGAGCTGGCCCGCTCGACTCGCGACAGCGCCGGCACCGGCGACGACGCGCTGGCGAGCGTGGTCCCTTCGGGCCACGGCACCGATGCCGATGCAGGCGAGTATCTGAACGAGAGCGAGTGATCGCCCGCGTTCAGGGCTGACCGGCACTGAAGATCAAAGACCGCCGTCCGGGAGACCGGGCGGCGGTTTTTTGTCGAGTCCGTCGCTCGGCTCATGCGGTGAACCGAAGTACAAGCCTCTAAATTTACTGCTATTTTCTGCAGCAATCGGTTGCGGGCGCCGGGCGGTCCGCTAGGGTCGTGCCGAACTGGATGAATCGATTCAGCGCGCGACACGCCTTTGGGGGGCTTAGCAATGCAGCAGGACAGCATCGTCAACACGATCACGGCTGGCGGCCAAAGCGGCCCGGTCATCACCAAGCTCGCGTCCGGCGGCTGGGTCGTGCTCTGGGACACCGAAGTCAATTCGTACGACGTGCACGGCCAGATTTACGGCGCCGACGGCCTGCCGGTCGGCGGCGAGTTCGCAGTCAACACCACCACCGCGGGCGGCCAGTATTCGCCGGCAGTGGCGGCGCTGTCCGATGGCGGATTCATCGTCACCTGGACCGATGCCGGGAGCGACAACGGCAACATCCGCGCGCAGCGCTTCACGAGCACGGGCACGAAGGTCGGCGGCGAGATTCAAGTCCCCACCAGCGACGCCGGCTTCCAATATGACCCCGACATCAGCGTCGCGGCGGATGGCAGCTATGTGATCGACTGGACGGTCTCCACCAGCGGCCAGCCCGACGCGTCGTGGATCGCGCGGTTCGATGCGGCGGGCAACAAGCTCGGCGCCGACCTGAACGTCACCTCGTCGACGGGCGGCCTGTCCGACTGGATCGCCTTGTCGGCCGGGCACTATGTGACGGCATATGTCGTCGGCGAGGAAGTTCGCGCCCGCTTCGTGGATATCGACTCGTCGGGCACGCATCTCGGCGCATCGTTCCTGCTCAACGATCCCACGCTTCAATTCGGCGTGCCGGTAAGCCCGTTGCTGGTCGCGCTTTCCGACGGTTCGTTCGCGTCCGCCTGGTACACGGGCGGCGCCTATGGCATCGGATCGCGTACCTTCGACGCGAACGGCGCGCGCGGCACGGTGACCGCCGTCGCAAACGATGGCCCGTTCTACCTGGACCTTCATTTGGGCGCCCTGGACAGCGGTTATGCGGTCGGCTGGGGCTATTATGATGGCGATGTCAGCAGCAGGAAGAGCTTCGCGCGCGTGTTCGACAATATGGGCGACGGGATCGGCGGCCGGTTCGACGTGAACGTCACCACCGTCGGCTCCGGCGCCGGCGCGGAGTTCGCCGGGCTCGACGATGGCCGCTTCGTCGCGGTGTTCGCCGGCGGCGAGATCCGCATGCGCACCTTCGACGCGCCGGTCAGGCAGAACGGAACCGCCGGCGACGACCATCTTGTCGCAGTTTCGGAATCGACTCCGGCCGAGCTGAACGGACTCGACGGCAACGACACGCTCGACGGCAACATCTCGTCGGACGAGCTGCATGGCGGCAATGGCGCCGATACGCTCAACGGCAATGACGGCAACGACGTCCTCAGCGGCGACGCCGGCGGCGACACGCTGTCGGGCGGCAACGGCAACGACCGCATCTTCGCCGCGCAGCCGGGCATCGAAAAACTCTATATCCGCGATTTCGATGCCGGGCTGGATCGGGGCACCGAAATCGACACGCTGTCCGGCGGCGACGGAAACGACGCGCTCTTCGCGGGGCTGGGCGACAATGTCGATGGCGGCACCGGCGCCGATACGCTCTACCTGTACATGCGGAATGCCACGAGCGGCGTTCATCTCGACTTGTCGAGCACCGCGCCGCAGCTGGTCGCGGGGGGCACGATCGCGGGCGTCGAGATGCTCGGGCGGCTCGAGGGCAGCGATTTCGCGGACACCATCATTGCCGGTACCGCAGCATCGCTCGGCTATACCACCTGGGATACCTACGGCACGGTCTATGGCTATGGCGGCGACGACAATCTGACCGCAGGCTTCTACACGCCGATCCTGTACGGCGGCGACGGCAACGACACGCTGACGGGCGCCGAGACCGAAAACAGGCTGATCGGCGGCGCCGGGGCGGATACGATCACGGGGAGCATCAGTAACGACTTCCTGTCGTCGGACGGCGCGACGACCGATCCGGGCTATTCCTATTCGGCGCTCTATCCCGCGACCTATCCCGAATTCGACCATGCCGGAGAGATCGACACGCTGTCGGGCGGAGCCGGCAACGATACGGTGATGATCGGCTATGGCGACAACGCCGATGGCGGCAGCGACGACAGCTATTTTGGCGACGTGCTGGTGATGAGCCTGATGGGCGCGACCGCAGGGGTGATCGCCGATTTCAGCGGGCCGACGATCACTTTCGGCGGCGGCACGATCACCGGGTTCGAGTCGGTCGACTGGGTCGAAGGCAGCGACTTCGGCGACACGATCACCTTCAACAACATCTATTCTTCGGCGGCCAAGGGACAGCAGAATGTGGTCGCCCGGGGCGGCGACGACGTCGTGACCGCAGGCAATTACACGCGGCTGATCGACGGCGGCGACGGCAACGACGTGCTCGACGGGCGCGGGTCGCAATATATCCACGCGATCTTCGGCGGTGCAGGCAACGATACCCTCTACCTGAGCGGTGCGGACGTCGGGCACGGCGATGCCGGCAACGACACGATCTACGGCGCAACCGGCGGGATCTACGGCGATGCCGGAGACGACCTCATCATCCTCGCGGCGTCGTCCAGCGGCGTTTTCGCGGACGGCGGCGAAGGGAACGACGAAATCCAGGCGGCATCGAGCGGCGGCATATTCATTGGCGGCAAGGGCGGCGACACGCTGACCGGCAGTTCCGGCATCGACAATCTCTACGCGGACGACAGTTCGATAAACCCCAATACCGGCCAGCGCGTCTTCGCCGATGATATGGGCACCGAACACGACCACATCAGCGCCGGCGGCAACAACGACCGCGTCTCGATCGGCTATGGCGACGATGCCGATGGCGGCACCGGCACCGACACGCTGCTGCTCTCGCTGGGCGGCATGACGACCGGGATCACCACCGACACCGCCCGCTTCGTCGCGGCCTCCCCCACGATCCTGGGCGGCGGCACCATCCAGGGCTTCGAGCGGCTGCTGAGCCTGCGCGGCACCGAATTCGACGATGTCATCACCGCGAGCACGCAGGCGATGACGCTGACCGTCAACGGCGGCGGCGGCAACGACGTGCTGATCGCGACCGGCAGCGTTGCGACCCTCAACGGCGGCGAAGGCAACGACCGGCTCGTCAGCGGCACGGCGGCGGATTCGATCGACGGCGGCAACGGCATCGATACCGTCGACTATAGCGGTTTCGCCGCCGGGGTGACCGTGCAGCTTGCGCCGACGACCGGTTTTTTCGGAACCGGCGCAGGCGACGCACTGCGATCGATCGAGAATGTCATCGGCAGCGGCTTTGCCGATACGCTGAAGGGCAGCAACGCCGACAATGTCCTCACCGGCGGCGCGGGCGACGACTCGCTCGACGGCGGCCTGGGCGCGGACACGCTGGTCGGCGGCGCCGACAACGACACCTATTATGTCGACAATGCCGGGGACGTGGCGACCGAGATCGCCGGCCAGGGCACCGACACGGTGATCAGCGCGATCAACTACACGCTTGGCACGGCGCTCGAGAATCTGACGCTCGCCGGCGCCGCCACCACCGGCACGGGCAATGCGGCGGCAAACGTCATCACCGGAAACGGACTGGCGAACATCCTCTCCGGCGGCGGCGGGATCGACCGGCTCTACGGCGGCGACAATGACGACGTCTTCAAGGCCGACTATGATGCCGGGGACCTGGTCACCGGCGAGGAATATCATGGCGACGCGGGCATCGACACGCTCCAGGTCGAAGCCGACGCCGCGTCGATCGACTTGACCGGCATCGTGCTGGACAGCGTCGAGAAGCTGAAAGTCGCCGCGCACACGTCCAGCGCCGATCCCCATCCCAGCGTCAGGCTGACGGTGGCCCAGCTCAACGGCCTCGACGGCATCGATATCGGCGTCGGCACGCTCGCCATCGCCGGCGGCGGCACGGTCGACCTGACCGGCGCGCAGCTCAAGCTGGAGCGGATCCAGCTCAGCGACCAGGATAGCGTGCTCGATCTCTCCGGCGCCTTCATCACCTATGGCTCGCTCCCCTATATCTATGGCGGCGGCGGCAACGACACGATCACCGGCAGCTACAGCGGTGAGCGCGTCTTCGGCATGGGCGGCAACGACATTCTCGCCGCCGGGGGCTCGGGGGGCGATTTCCTCGACGGCGGCGAAGGCAATGACCGGCTGATCTACGACACCCGCTACGACAGCCTGATCAACTTCACCGGCGGAACCGGCACCGACACGCTCGATTGCAGCATCGGCGGCGACGCGGTCACCGTGACGCTCGGCTATGAAGATGGCGCGGCCGGAATCGTCAGGGCGACTGCGTTCGGGGTGTCGAGCGAAGTCCATGGCATCGAGGATGTCATCGGATCGGGCGCGGCCGACATGCTGACCGGCAGCAAGGCCGCCAACCGCCTCGAGGGCGGCGAGGGCAACGACCGGCTCTCCGGGCTGGACGGCGACGATACGCTCCTCGGCGGCGGCGGGGACGACCGGATCGAGGGCGGCACCGGCGTTGATGCGATGAGCGGCGGGACCGGCAACGACTCCTATGTCGTCGACGATGCCGGCGACACGGTGTTCGAGGCGGCGGGCGAAGGCGTCATCGACCGAGTCGCCACCACCGTCAGCTGGACGATGGCCGCGGGCCAGGAGATCGAGCAGCTCACCGTCGCGAATATCGCCAGCACCAATGCGATCAACCTCACCGGCAACGAGCTGGCCAACAAGATCGCCGGCAATGACGGCGCCAACACGCTGAATGGCGGCGGCGGCAACGACAAGCTTGCCGGCGCGGGCGGCAACGACCTGCTCGACGGCGGCACCGGTGCGGACCAGATGGCCGGCGGGACCGGCAGCGACTCCTATGTCGTCGACAATGCCGGCGACGCGGTGATCGAGGCGGGCAGCGGCGGCGCCGACAGCGATACCGTCACTGCCTATGCCAGCTGGACGCTGGGCGCGGGCCAGGAAGTCGAGCGGCTGCGCGCGGCGGCGGGCACCGATCCGATCAACCTGGCGGGCAACGAACTCGCCCAGAAGATCCAGGGCAATGAGGGCGCCAACGTGTTGAGCGGCGGCGGCGGCAACGACGTGATCATCGCCGGCGGGGGCGACGACACGCTCCATGGCGGGCTTGGCTTCGACAAGCTGACCGGGGGCACCGGCGCCGACAGCTTCGTGATCGAGGCTGCCGGCGGAACCGACATGATCACCGACTTCGCGGTCGCGTCCGACAAGATCGACCTGACGGCGCTCGGCTTCGACTGGCAGGACGTGCAGGATGCGATGAGCCAGAACAACGGCAACACCATCCTCAATCTCGGCGGGGGCAACTCGCTGATCCTCAGCGGCGTCGCCAATGCGTCGCTTCACGAGAGCGATTTCGTGCTGGCAGGAGCCGGGCCGGACGGATCGGCCGGTCCCTTCGGGCTGCTCGACGACGATATGTGGAGCGGTGGAGCCCTCCGGATCGCGCACGATGCGGGGTTCGACTGGCACCTGGTCTAAGGCTTCTCCTTCGAGGCTATGCGCGAAACGGGTTTTCCTAGAATCCCACCCGCACGTCCGCCGTGAACGCGCGCTGGGTGAAGGGGTGGAACAGGAAGTAGCGGTCGTTGGTCAGGTTATCGACGCCGAGCCCGAGCGCCATATCCTCGCCCACCCGGAACTGCGCGCGCAGGTCGACGACAAGATATTTGTCGAAGCCCTGATAGGTGTTGCCGATCGTGTCGCTGTTATCGAGCGTGGCGTAGTTGCGGCTCGAACTGCGCGCCGCCGCGGTGAGCGAGACGCCCTCGGCCGGGCGCCAGGTCGCCACCGCGGTCGCGCGCCAGTGCGGGACGCTCGGCAGCAGCTTGCCCACCGCCGCCGGGAAGGCGGTGTCCATGCTGGTGACGGCATCGGCATAGGTCAGGCTGCCCGAGAGATCGACGCCGGGCAGGACGTCGCTGCGCTGGAACGCCAGCTCGACGCCCCGCGCGCGGGTTCGGTCGACATTCTGGACGAAGGTCGCCAGCGTTGTGGTGCCGTTCAGCGGGCCGGTCTGCGAGATCAGCGCGTCGCTGATCGCTTCGCCGAACAGCGCGAGGCGAATCGTGCCGCGGGAATCGTGATGCTCGACCGCCAGCTCGCCTGAGCGCGCGCGTTCGGGCCGCAGGTTCGGATTGGGCACCGCCGCCACCGGGGTGGTGACGATCTGGTATAGCTCGCCCACCGTCGGGAAGCGCCACGCCTGGCCGAACGAGAGCCGCACCGTCCAGTCGGCGGCGGGGTCCCACGCCAGCGTCGCCTTGGGCGAGAAGCGGCCCGCCGCCCGCCCCGGCTGCGCGACCGAAATCGCCGGCGACAGCGAGAAATTCACCCCGTCATACGCCTTCCACCATTCCTGCCGCGCGCCCAGCGTCAGCGTCACCTGCGGCAGGAGGCGCCACGCATCCTGCGCCCACAGCGCGAGCGTGCGCGTCCGCCCGTGCGAACGCAGGTTGAGTGCGCCTCCGCTGCCCGCGATCCAGTCGGCGGTGGCGTAGCGGTTGCTGTCGAGCGCGAACCAGTCGCCATGCGCGCCCAGCCCGAGCGTGTGCGCGCCGGTGCGCCAGGCCGCCTTGGCGTCGAGCGTCGACCAGCCGGTGCCGTCGAGCCGGGTGACTGTCCCCGCCCCGCCCGCCTGCGCGGCCGGTAGCGCGGTGCCGGCGACGCGCTGCTCGTCCTTGCCGAACGCGTAGCGCGTGCCGATCAGCTGCCAGTCGAACCCGCCGCCGCTGCCGGTCAGCGACAGGCTGTGCGACCAGTGCAACTGCTCGCTGTGATGGACGCTCCCCGAAAAACCGCTCGCGGCGACCGTATAGGCCCGCCCGTCGATGTTGAGCGCCCCCGCATAGAGCGGCGCGCCGGTCGCCGCGTCACGCAGATAGGTCTCGACGGTCGAATCGGTGGTGTTGCGGAACAGCGCGCCGACATAGGTTGCTCGCAGCCCGGGTGAGAGATCGAGCGCGGCCTTGAGCTTGAGCCGGTCCTGAAGCTGATGCTCGAACCCGCTCGCGCCGAGCACGCGGATCGGCTGGCCGGTGCGGTTGAGATCGTCATAGCCGCCGACCGCCTTCACGCCCGAACCGCTGGTCCCTGCCGGGCGCGCCGCAGTGACGAAGCCGAGCGGCTGGCTGCGGCTGTCGACATGGTCGACGCTCGCGAACAGCGCGAGCGGGCCGAAGCGGTCGCCGATGGTCCCGCCCAATTGGTAGGCGGGCAGCGTCCGGTGCGTGCCGTACAAGTCGAACGCCTGGACGTTCACGCCCGCGTTCAACACCGCCTCGAACGCATCGGGCATCCGCGTGGTGATGTTGACCACCGCCCCGATCGAATTACCCGGATAAGCCGCCGAGAACGGCCCGTACAGCACGTCGACTCGCGCGATCTCCTGCGGGCTGACCAGGCTCCAGCGCGGGCTGGCGCTGGTGTTGTTGTTGCCGATCAGCGCCGAAAGCAAAGCGCCATCGGCATAGATCAGGCTGCGCGCGCTGGCGCCGAGGCCAGAGGTCCGCGTCGCCAGCGGCGACTGGGTGTCGCCGATGTGGCGCTTGCGGATCGTCAGGCTGGGGAGATATTTGAGCGTGTCCTCGACGTTCATCGCGTTGACCGTCGCCGCGATCGTGTCGGCATCGACCGACGCATGCGAGGCAGGCGCGTTCTCGATCGCCGGGCGCCATTTGGCGGTCACGAGTATCTCGTCGGCGCGGTGGTCCTGGGCGTGGGCGCAGGCGGGCAGGAAGGCACAGGCAGCGGCGGCCAGGCCGCCGGAAAGTCGGAAGATCATCTGAAGTCAGCCCCGAATGGCGCGTCCCATGGGCGCGCGGAATCACGGTCCGGCGATGCCGGCGGTCGGTGGTTCAGGCGGTGGCTGGGGGTCCGGTGGCGGGGGGCGGGGGTGCGGCGAGGCCCCGGCCGACCGCGGCCGGGGTCAGGGCGAGGCTGGCGGCTTCATCGCTGGCTGACGCCGGGAGAATGGCGGGAAAAACCTCCCCACCCAGCATCGGGGCGCCGAGCCCGGCAAAGGCGCAGGGGTGATCCGGCGCGCCCGCGGGCTGGTGATCGCCCTTGTGGACCTTGCCCGCGGCATCGACCCACGCCGCCACCGCGCTCCCGCCCGAACACAGCGTGATCGCGAGACCGCGCCCCTCGGCGGGCATCCACCCGGCCGGTACCAGCACGCGCGCGACCAGCGCCAGCGCGAGCAGCGCCACGGCGATCCGGTCGCGGAGCGGGAAGGTGGACGCGCGGTTCACGCGGTTCCGCTAGGGCGCTCGGGTGATGCTGTCCAGCGCGTTACGGTTTCGCGTGGGGCGGCCCTTAGCTTTTCCCCGGTTGGGAAACGCCTAAACCAGGCCCCTACAAATCCCGCCGCTCCAGCCGCCGCAGCAGCGCCGCCATCCGATCCACCTCCCCCTGCATCGCCGGGTCGTGCGCCCGGGGCGGATTGGCGTCGACCACGACCAGGTTCACCGCCTCATTGGGATCGCCCACGAGATCGTACATCTCCCATTCGTCCGCGACCTTGTCCGACGGATCGAAATAGCGCGCCAGCTTATAGTCCTGCGTGCGCACCGCGCGGACATGGTTGGGCTGCTTGACCGCGCCGAAGGTGAGCCCCGGCACCGGCCCCTTGGGGCCCTTTTTGTGGATCACGCTCTCGACCACCGCCTGGTAGACCGCGAACTCCTCGTAGCTGTGCTTCTCCTGTGCGGTGCGCGAGAGCGGCAGCGGCGCGGTGATGTCGTCATCGGTGATGAACAGCACGCCCTCGCGCTCCTGCCCGTCGGGCTCGATGATCGGCATCGCGATCTCGTCGCGGTTCGCCGCGCTCGCGATGATCGGCGAGAGATCGACTCCCGGCAGCGGCGGCACCGGGCGGCTCTGCGCGAGCTGGGCGCTGATCGCCTTGCGCTGCTCCGCCGTCACGCCGGCGAGGCCGAGCACGGTGGGGAGGATGTCGATATGGCTGGTCAGCCCGTCATATTGCACCGGCTCCCCGGCGACGATCTCCGGATCGGGGACGATCGGCTCCTTCCCGCCGGGAAAGCGCACCACCACCGGCACGTGCAGCGCCTCCTGATAGGCGGTGTACCATTTCTCGATCATCATCCCGTGCGCGGCGGCATATTCGCCGTGATCGGCGAGGAAGATGACGATGGTGTTGTCGGCCTGGCCCGACTCCTCGAGCGCATCGAGCACCGCGTTGATGTGCTGGTCGACCACCGAATGCAGCCAGGCGTAGAATTGCAGGAACTGGACGCAATTGGCGTTCGGCCCGCCCTGCGCTTCGCTCGCCAGCTGGAACGGGATGCAGCTCGCCAGCGAGAACTTCACCGCCGCGTCGAACGCATTGTCGCCGCTCGGCTCGAGCCCGTTGGTCGAGGCCGCGGTCATCAGCCCGCTGACGATGTTGAACCCGCCCTTCGACGCGAGCGCCAGCCCGACCTTGTACGACGCCTCGAACTGCGCGCTCGGCTTGGTCGAGAGATCCTCGTCCTGGGTGGGCGAGGCGCGCGAGCACTCCTGCGGAAAGCCGAGCGGATTGAGCGGCAGCGTGATCGTTCCCGCCACCGGCGGCGGCGTCGCCTCGCCCTGCGCGGGCACGGTCAGCGGGCCGAAGATCGACTGGGTGTCGCGGAGGCCATCGCCCGGCAGCGCCTGCGCGATCACTCCGGGATAGGTGGCGATGTCGTGCGGGTTGGTGAACGAGACCACCGCGAGCCAGGGCGGGATATCGGCGACCACGGGTCCGGTGCTCGCCGGATCCTCGGCCGTCATCGACGCATAGGCGCGGTTGTAATTGGTCGCGAGCCCCTTGCGGCGCAGGAACGCGCAGGCGCTGTCGGTGAAGCCGACGTCGCGATAGATGCCGAGATTGTTGGGCTGGGCGCCATGCGGCTCGGGATAGCTCTCCTCCCAATTATCGAAGCCGTAGCGCTTGAGGCTGTGCTCGGGCGGGTTCGAGACGTGCCACTTGCCGAAATAATGCGTGGCGTACCCCGCCTCGCGCATCCACGTGCCCATCGTCGGGATGCCGCCGGCCTCGAGCCACGGGAAATTGGGCGAATCGCCGTTCTTGAACAGCCCGTCGGTCTGGGTGACTCCGGTGCGGGTGCCGTACTGCCCGGTATAGATCACCGCGCGGCTCGGGGTGCAGGCCGAGGCCGCGATGGTGTGGTTGCGCAGCACCACCGCGTTCTCGCGCAGCCGCAGCAGCCCGGGGAAATAGTCGGCAAAGCGATTGCCCGCGCGGATCGTCCCCTGGAAGCCGAGGATCTCCTTCAATTCCTCGTCGAACCCGCCCTCGGCGCCATAGGAGAAACGCGGGAAGCGAAACTGGTCGCAGGTGATCAGCAGGATATTCGGCCGTGTACTCGAATCGCTTGTCGTCGCCATGTTTCATCCCTCCGCCGCAAGATCATGATTCTATTCGATCGAACCAATTCGGCTCTGTTTAGCGCACCGCCTCAACGACTTGCGGGCGCCATTTCCGGACTGAGGCTGCTCTTGCGCCGAGCGAAACGCAAGCCGCGCCCATTCCCTTTACCGCCCGGCCCGCTATGAAGCGCGGATGGCCACCGAACTCCACGATCTCACCATCCCCGTCTTCCTCCGCGGCTTCGCGTCGATGGCGGCGATCCTCGAAAAGGGCCGCGCCCATGCCGACGAGAACGGCATCGCGCACGAAGACCTGCTCCAGGCGCGCCTCGTCGAGGACATGCATCCCCTCGTCTACCAGGTGCAGCGCGCCAGCGACGCGGCCAAGTTCACCGCCGCCCGGCTCGGCGAGGTCGAGAGCGTCGCGATGGAGGACAATGAGGCGAGCTTCGACGATCTCCAGGACCGCATCGCGCGGACCGTCGCCTTCCTCAGGACGGTGCCGGCCGAGGCGATCAACGGCCGCGAGGACGCCGTGATCACGATCAAGCTGCCCAACCGCAGCTTCGAGATGAGCGGCCTCGCCTATGCCCAGGGCTTCGCGCTGCCCAATTTCTATTTCCACGCCACCATGACCTACGCGCTGCTGCGCATGAAGGGCGTGCCGCTCGGCAAGATGGACTTCCTCGGCGGGCAGCCCACGGCGCCGGAAAAACCGTGACCGGGGCGGACTGGATCGAGCGGCTCGCCGTGTCGCTGATCATGGTCCCGACGATCATGTTCTGCATTCCGATCTGGGCCGCGCTCAACCGGCCGGCGCTGCTCCTCGAGCAGCCGCAGGTCTTCCTGCTGTTCCTCGCGCTGCCCTATGCTGCGGGCATCGCCCTCTGGCTCTGGGCGCGGAAACTTCGCCGGGCGGGCTGATCAGCCCATCTCCACAATCCGCGTCCCCAGCCGCTCGGCCTCGGCGCGGTCGTGGGTCACCATCAGGATCGGCAGCTTCACTGCGTCGCGCAGCCGTTCGATCACGACCATGATCTCCTCGCGCCGCGCCCGGTCGAGCGAGGACAAGGGCTCGTCGAGCAGCAGGAATGCCGGGTCGCTTAGCAACGCCCGCCCGATCGCCACGCGCCGCGCCTCGCCGCCGGACAGGGTGCGCGGCCAACGGTCGAGCAGGCCGGCGAGGCCGAGAAAGTCGATCGTGTCGAGCGCGGCATCCTCCCCCGCGCCGTACAGCAGGTTGGCCCGCACCCTGAGATGCGGGAACAGCCGCGGTTCCTGGAAGACATAGCCGGCGCGGCGCGCCTCGGGGGGCATGTTCACCCCATCGTCGAACAAGGTCTCGCCGCGCACCCGGACATGGCCGCGATCGGGCGCCACCAGCCCCGCGACCATGTTCAGCACCGTCGTCTTGCCCGCGCCCGACGGGCCGAACAGCACGGTCAGCCCTTCCCCGGGCTCCACCCGGCACGCGATCCCGGTGTCGCCGAGCTGCTTGTGGAGGTCGAGGTCAAAGGACATGCAGCCCCCGTCCCGCGCGCCGCGCGATCAGCTCGGAGGCGACCAGCGCCGCCAGCGACAGCGCGACCGACATCAGCGCCAGCCGCAGCACCATGCCTTCGCCGCCGGGCACCTGCAGCGCGGCATAGATGGCGAGCGGCAGCGTCTCGGTCTCGCCGGGGACGTTCGACACGAAAGTGATCGTCGCGCCGAACTCGCCCAGCGCGCGCGCGAAGCCGAGCACGGCGCCGGCGATCACCCCCGGCAGGCTGAGCGGCAGCGTGATCGTGCGGAATACCCGCCAGCGCCCCGCGCCCAGCGTCGCCGCCGCGTCCTCGAGCCGCCGGTCGACCGCTTCGATCGACAGCCGCATCGCGCGCACCATCAGCGGCAGCGCCATCACCCCCGCCGCGAGCGCCGCACCCGTCCAGCGGAACAGCACGCTGATTCCGAACCAGCTTTCCAGCCACCCGCCGATCGGCCCGGCCGGGGCGAAGGCGAGCAGCAGCAGCCAGCCGGTCACCACCGGCGGCACCACCAACGGCAAGTGGATCACCCCGTCGAGCAGGACCTTGCCGGGGAAGCGCCCGCGCGCGAGCAGGAAGGCGAGGGCGAAGGCCAGCGGCAGCGTCACCAGCACCGCCACCCCGCCGACCTGGAGCGACAGCGCGACGATGCCCCATTCGGCGGCAGTCAGCATTTCTTGCTCCCCTCCCGCTTGCGGGAGGGGCTGGGGGAGGGCGTATCGGCTCTGGAGGACGTCGAGGAGGATAGCCCCTCCCCTAGCCCCTCCCGCAAGCGGGAGGGGGATAAGAAGAGCGCGCCCATCACAATCCCACGAACCCGTACCGCGCAAAGATCGCCTTGCCCTCGCGCGACAGCAGGAAGCGGCGGAAACCCTCGGCGTCGGGGCTCGTCCCCGCCTTGAGCCGCGCTACGGGATAGCGGATCGGCGGGTGGCTGCCGGCCGGGAACACGCCGGCGACGCGCACCTTGCCCGAGGCGCGCGCATCGGTGGCGTAGACGATTCCGTATTTCGCCGCGCCGCGCTCGACCAGCGCCAGCGCTGCGCGGACATTCTCGGCGCGCACCACCCGCGGCGCGAGCTGGCTCCAGACTCCGAACTGCTCAAGCGCGGCCTTGCCGTAGCGCCCGGCGGGCACCGAGGCGGGATCGGCCATCGCCAGCCGCCCCTGCCCGAGCAGCGCCACCAAGGGCGTCCCCCGCCCGAGCATCACCGCGCGCGTGTCGCTCAGCGCCGCCACCAGCACCAGCCGGTTGCCGAGCAGGTCCGCCCGCGTCCCCGCGACCAGCAGCCCGCGGCGCTGGAGGTCGTCCATCCATTCCTCGTCCGCCGAGACGAACAGGTCCGCCGGCGCCCCCGCCGCCGCCTGCCGCGCCAGCGCCGAGGAGGCGGCGAACGAAATCACCGGGCGCACATGGCCCCTGGCCGCCCAGGCATCGGCGGCGGCGTTCATCGATTCCTGCAGGCTCGCGGCGGCGAGCACCAGCGGCGCCTTCCCCGGCGTGGCGCCCTCAAAGACTGGCGCGGCGCCGCCGAGCCCGGCGACGAGGATCAGCGACAGGAGCAGACGGCGGATCATCCCCGATCCCTGCCCCGCCGGGCGGCTCAGCGCAACGGTTCGAGCGAGGCGGCGGTCAGCCTGGGCTTGGCCCGGCTCATCAGCTCGGCCTCGCGCCAGCCCTCGAGATCGCCGCGCCGCCGCGCGTCGAGCGTCTTGCGGCAATGCGCCGGGTCGGAATCGTCGTCGCAGCGCAGCCGCTGCGCCTCCCACAATTTCTGGCCGTCGCTGAGATAGGCGCGGTCATAGCCCTGCGCATTCGCGAGCAGCTGGCGGTAGCGCGCATCGAGCAGCTGCTTCCCCGCCGCCAGCTCGGCGTCGTCGACTCGCGGCTGGGGCAGCCCGTCCATCACCCCGGGCTGCGCGCGCCGGAGCAGCGCGCCCTGCTGGACGAACCCCGTAACCCCGTCGCTCGCGCGCATCACCGAGACCCATTGCACGCCGTTCGCGCCCGGGCTGGTGCCGCGCCCGACCACGGCGTCGTGCATGCTCAGCCGCTCGATCACCGCGAAGTCGTCGCCCGGCCCGCGCCGCAGCGGCACCGACAGCGCGCCGCCCGCGGGCAGGATCAGATAGTCCCTGGGCTCGGCGAACGCCGCGATCTTGGCGTCTGGCGCCTCGGGGACATCGGGCAGCGCCGTCTCGGCGATGTCCGCCGCGCGGGCGCTCCCCTCGACTCCCGGCAGCAGCGGCCGCCACGCGTCCTGCGTCGCGAACGCCGTCGCCACCAGCGCCAGCGCCACCACCATCCCGCCCCAGCCGCCGATGCGCCGCCGTGGCCGGTGCTTGACCGAGCGAAGCTGCGGCATCCGCGGCATCGGCTGGCGGACCGTCGCCGCCATCGCCACGCCGCGCTGGATCCGCCCGACCGGCACCGGGTGCCGCCGCGTCCGCGCGATCGGCGGAAGTGCCTTGACCGCGGGCTTCGCCTTCGCCGCCGCCACCCGCGCCTCGTGCCCGCAAAAGCCGCAGCCCGCGCCGAAATGGACATGCTCGTCGGGCTTGGCGGCGCATTTGGTCAGCTGCCCCATCAGCAGGTCGAGATGGTCGCGCCATTCCTCCGCCCGCGGCCGCCGCGCACGCGGCTGGAAGGCGCTGTCGAACAGCACGCGAGTGCCGCGGCGGAACATGCGGTGGACGCTCGCCGCGCTCGGCGCGAGCCCGGCCCTGGGCCGCATCGCATAGGGGTATAGCCCCTCGAGGATCCGCGCCTGCAGGTCGGTCGCCTGCGCCGATCCGCCCGCCGCGCCCGCGAACGGGTGGAGCCCGTTGTTGAGCAGCTGGAAGATGATCACCGCCAGCGCGAACAAATCCTGCGCCTCGCCCAGCTCACGCGGCTCGCGCTTCCAGCTTTCGGGGGCGATATATTCGTCGGAGAGGACGTCGGCGGCAATGCGGCCGTTCTTGCCGGTGATGCTGAACCCGTCGGTATCGACCACCGCCATCCAGCTGACCGAGGGGTAGAAGCGCAGATTGGCGGGCTTCATGTCGATCATGTGGTGGCCGGCGCGGTGCAGCTCGGCGAACACCGAGGCGAGGTTGCGCGCCACCAGCACGCGATAGCCGTAATAATCGGACAGCTTCTCGATCCGGCGGCTGCTCTTCTGGAGGAGATTGACCAGGCTGGTCGAGCGCCTGAAGTCGATCTCGGGCATCAGGAAGCCGATGAAACGGCCGCCGCGGTCGTAGAGCTTGGCCTCGGGCCAGGCGATCTGCGGATGGCGGACCCCATTGTGCATCGCCGGGGGCAGGTCGGGCGGGCTGGCGATCATCGCCTCGATCTTGGCCTCGTGGCGGCGGCATTCGGCCTCGCCGTGATAGAGCTTGGCCGCCGATCCCGGCATCCCCTCGATCGCATAGACCTTGCCCGCCGCGCCCTCGCCGAGCAGCCTGCCCAGCGCGAGCGGCCGCCGCTCGATTCCGCGCTTGAGGAAGATCTCGGTCATTTGGCCTGGGCCCAGACCAGCGTCTTGTCGTCCCCCGTCCGCCCGCGCGCCGCCTCGCTGTCGAGTGTCGCACGCAGCGCCAGCTCGCCTTCCTCGCGGCTCGCCCCGGCAAGGAAGCGCCCGATCGGCTCGAAGAACGGCATGTACGGCTCGGCGCCCTTGAGCCCGAGCTCGGTGACGCCGTCGCTCATCACGAACACCGTGTCGAACCCCGGCTCGATGGCCGAAAAGCGCAGATTGTCGCGCCAGTCGGCCTCGGTGAAGAAATAGGTCGTGTCGGCATATTCGCCGTTGCGCGGGGCCGACATCGCCCAGCGCTCGCCCGACACCGCCAGCGCCGCGCCGTCGCCGATATGGAAGAACAGCCCGCCCTTGCCCGGCACCACCACCGCGCCGACCAGGGTCGCGTGGAACGCCTCGAGGCCCGCCTCCCGCTCAATGCCCACCGCCTCGGCGGCGATCCGCGCAGTCGACACGCCCTGCTCGACCGCAAACCCCAGCGCCTCGGCATCGACTGCCTTGGGCCTGGCCTTGCCGATATGCCGGACCAGCGCGTCGACGACATGCTCGCACAGCAAAGCCGCGCCCTCGCCGCCGAACTTCGCCGAGCCCGCGCCGTCGGAGACCACTGCGATCAGCACCCCGCCTGGCGTCACCTGCACCCGGTGCCGGTCCTGGCAATCGTCATTGGCATGGCATGGCCCCGCCACCGACGTCCCCGCGACCCGCCACACCGGCGCGGCGGTCATCCCGCGCGCCCCGGCACCACCGCCCAGTCGGACGGGGCGGCCATCTGGATATTCTCGCTCGGCGCCGACTTGGAGCCGGCGCGCGCGCTGCGGCTCAGCCACAGGAAGAATTCGCGGAACGCCAGGCCCTTCAGCGCCAGCGGCTGGCGCGGGCTGAACTTGCCGAGCTTGCCGAGGTTCGCCTCGCCCACCCCGACGCAGAACACCGAGACGCGGCCCGATTCCTCGGCGCGGCGGCATTCGTCGGCAGCGCTTTCCCAGTCATGGTCGGTCGGCTCGCCGTCGGTCAGCACGAACAGCCAGGGCCGGTTGTAGGGGATGCCATGGTCGCGGTAGCGCGCCTTCTCGGTCTCGATCTCGTCGAGCGCGCGGCGCACGCCCGCGCCAAGCGGCGTCGTCCCATTCGCCTCGATCTCGGGCGCCTCGAACTCGATCGCGTCGACCCAGTCGGTGACGACCTCGACATCCTGCGGCGCGCCGACGCGCAGCACGAGGATCCGCACCCGCTGGCGCGCGACATCGTCGGCCTTGAGATCGGCCTCGAGCAACTTCAATCCGTCGTTGAGCGCGCCGATCGCGTTGTTGGCGGCCATCGACGACGAGCCGTCGAGCACCACCACGCAGGGCAGGCGCTGGCTCGTATTCTCGGCGAGCGCCACGTCCGGTATCAGGTTCACGCTACCCCTCCCACTCGTACGCCTACAGGCCCCCGCCCCGCCGCTTCCGGAATCGGGTGCGGCGTGGCGGATCATGGATCACTTGTCCGAAGCCCGCAAGGCGAGGCCGCACTGCGATTGCGCCACGTGAGGACGCGTCCCGACGGCCCTCCGGCTGGCGACTCGAAGCCATATTGGCGCAGTTCATGCGAAAGCTCCCTTTCCAGTCGTCGAACCCTGCGCATTTTTGTTGCGCTCGAACTTCGTTACCGTGCAATTATGCACAATGTTCGATTGGGAAGACATGCGCGCCTTCGCGGCGCTGGCGCGGAGCGGATCGCTCGCCGCGGCGGCGCGCGCGCTCAAGGTCAACCACGCGACGATCGGCCGCCGTGTCGCCGCGCTCGAGGCGGCGCTCGGCGTGCCGCTGGTCGAGCGGCTCGGCCGCGGCATCGCGCTCACCGCGCAGGGGATCGCCATCGCCGAGCTGGCCGAGCAGATGGAGAGTGGCGCCGGCGCGATCCTCGCGCGGACCGGCGCGCCGCAGGGGCTTGCGGGAACGCTCACGCTCGGCGCTCCGCCGGTGCTCGCGGGCACCTTCGTCATTCCCAAGCTCGCGCCGTTCCGCGACGCCAATCCGGATCTGCGGATCACCGTCAGCGCGATCCCCGCGATCGCCGCGCTCGACCGCGGCGGGCTCGATCTCGCGATCCGGCTGACCCGCCCCGAGCAGCCCGCCCACCTGCTGCGCCGCCTCGGCAGCATCGCCTTCGCGCTCTACGCCATCGATCAGATCGCGATGCAGCCGCAGGAGGACTGGACCTTCATCGGCTATGACGGCGAGCTCGATCACCTGACCCAGCAGCGCTGGCTCGCCGACTATGCCGGCTATCGCCCGACGCTGTTCCGCACCACCGACATGATCGGCCAGCTCGCCGCAGTGCGCGCCGGGATGGGGGTCGCGCTGATCCCGCGCTTCCTCGCCGCCCGCGCGCCCGAGCTGGTCGCGGTCGATCCCGGCGCCGCGCCGCCGCGCCGCACGATCTGGCTGACCACCTATGCCGCGGTCCAGAAATTCCCCGCGGTTCGCGCGATCGCCGATCACCTGGTCGAGGTGTTCGAGCAGTCGCCCGATTTCTCCCCGAACATCGCCGACTGAGCGGGGCTCCTAACTGTTGCCACAGTGCAACGAATCGCCCCGCGGGACAGCCTACGTAGTTCTACAGCGTTGTTGCACCGCAGCGCTTCCGTGACTCTTCCGCAATGGTGGCAAGCGTCACCGTAAGAACGCGTAGCGCGCCTTCGGGCGCGTGAATTTGGGGGGTTAATAATGAAGAAGCTGCTCCGTCAGCGCCTGTTGGCGTCGACCTTGATGCTGTGCGCCGTCTCCGTCACCTCGCCCGCCTGGGCGCAGGACGAGCCCGCCGCCACCGAGGCCACCGAGGACGAGGAACTGGTCGTCACCGGCTCGCTCATCCAGCGGCCCGATCTCAACACCGCCAGCCCGGTCACGCTGATCGGCAAGCAGGAAATCGAGCTCCAGCAGGTCACCACCGCCGAAGAGCTGATCCGCACGCTTCCCTCGGTCCGTCCGTCGATCGGCCCGGCCGTCAACAATGGCGGCGACGGTTCGGCGACGATCAACCTTCGCGGCATCGGCGACAACCGCACGCTGGTGCTGCTCGACGGCCGCCGCATCGTGCCGTTCGGCCTCAACGGCGTGACCGACACCAACGTGATCCCGATCGGCCTGATCGAGCGCGTCGACGTCGTCACCGGCGGCGCTTCGTCGGTCTATGGCGCGGACGCGGTCGCGGGCGTGGTCAACTTCATCACCAAGCGCGATTTCGGCGGCTTCCAGGCCGATGCCAGCTACCGCATTTCCGAGAAGGGCGACGCCAAGCGCTTCAGCGCCAACCTGCTGGTCGGCGCGAACCTCGACGATGGCCGCGGCAACGCAGTGCTGGGCCTCAGCTACCAGAAGATCGATCCGCTCTACGTCACCGATCGCGACCTCGGCGCCTTCCCGATCAGCTCGACCACCGGGCTGTTCAGCGGCTCGACCGCCGCGGTGCCGACGATCTTCACCTCGCCTTCGGTCGGCGCGTTCGGCTTCCCGTCGACCGCCATCGGCGCGGTGATCAACCCGGCCACTGGCGCGCTCGTCGCGGCCAATGCCGGCAACACCTACAATTCGAACATCAACACCTATTACCAGACGCCGCTCGAGAAATATTCGGCCTATGCCTCGGCACGGTACGAAGTCGCCGAGGGCATCGAAGCCTATTCGACGGCGATGTTCACGCGCAGCACGGTGCTGATCCAGCTCGCCTCGTCGGCCAGCTTCACCAACACCTACCAGCTGTCGCTCAACAACCCGTATCTGCCGGTCGCGGCGCGCAACCAGCTGTGCAACGCCTTCGACACCAACACCGCGGTCTCGGGCATCCAGCCGATCACGCCCGCGAACTGCGCCGCCGCCGCCGCCGTCCAGGGCGGACCCGGCACTCCGGGCTATATCGAAATCCCGGTGATCGCGCAGCGCCGCTTCACCGAATACGGCCCGCGCGGCAACCCGGTCGAATCGACGCAGTTCCAGATCCAGGGCGGGTTCCGCGGCACCATCGTCGACGGCGTCAAGTTCGACGTCTCGGCCCAGTATGGCGAGACCAACCAGAACCAGACCCGCGACAATTGGGGCTCGTTCTCGAAGCTCCAGCAGTCGCTGCGTGCCTATCGCAACGGCGCCGGCACCGCGGTCTGCACCGACACGGCAAACGGCTGCGTGCCGATGAACCTGTTCGGCGCCGAGGGCAGCATCACCCCGGCGATGCTCGGCTTCATCGATCTCGACGCGCTGATCCGCCGCCGCACCGATCAGACCGTGGTCACCGGCACGATCTCGGGCGACCTGTTCGGCGCCACCTCGCCCTTCGCGAGCAAGCCGATCGGCTTCGCGATCGGCACCGAGTATCGCGACATCTACTCGGAGAGCACGCCTGACTCGCCGTCGCAGGTCCAAGGCGAAGTGCTCGGCACCGGCGCGCGCACTCCGCCCGACAAGGGCGGCTACAGCTCGAAGGAAGTGTTCGGCGAGCTCATCATCCCGCTGATCCAGGACAGCTTCATCCACGACCTGACCATCGAAGGCGGCGTCCGCTATTCGGACTACACCACCACCGGCGGCAATCTGACGTGGAAGGCCGGCGGCAGCTTCGAGCCGGTCGACGGGCTCAAGTTCCGCGGCATGTACCAGGTCGCGGCGCGCTCGCCGAACGTCCAGGAACTGTACCAGTCGCAGGTCCAGGGTCTCGGCAACCTGACCACCGATCCGTGCCAGGGTGCGCTCCCGGTCGGTAATGCCGCACTCACTGCGCTCTGTGTCGCCACCGGCGCCCCGGCATCGACCATCGGGTCGATCACGCCGCCGTCGTCGACGCAGATCAACGTGACCACCTCGGGCAACCCCAACCTCGATGTCGAGAAGGCGCGCACCTATACGCTGGGTGCGGTGTTCGCGCCGGCCTTCCTGCCGCACGTCACGCTGACCGTCGATTATTACCACATCAAGGTGAGCGACGCGATCAGCAACCCGGCGCAGGGCGACATCCTCAACGGCTGCTACGCGGTCGCGCTCAACCCGACGCTGGCGTATAACAGCTTCTGCCAGCTGATCGGGCGCAACCCGCTCAACGGCAGCCTCAACGGCGCCGGCGACACGCTCGGCGTGGTGCTGGCGGGCTCGAACCTCGGCATCATCGAGACGGCGGGCGTCGACTTCAGCCTCAATGCCTCGACTCGCATCGAGGGCTTCGGCACGCTGAGCGGCAGCATCAACGGAACCTGGCTCGACTATTACCACTTCCAGGCGACGCCGAACTCGATCAACCGCGATTGCACGGGCTATTACAGCACCAACTGCACCAATCCGCGGTCCGAGTGGAAGTGGAACACCCGGGTCGGATTCGAGACCGGTCCGTTCACTGCATCGGTGCTGTGGACGCACCTGAGCGGCGTCGAGCTCGAGCCGTTCCTGGCGACGGCGATCACCCCGCTCTCGACTCCGCAGCCGGGCGGTCCGAACCCGGCGCTGACCGGATCGGCGACCGTCGTGCTCGGCGGCGTGACCTACACGGTCCCGACCGCGGGCATCCAGCCGCAGTTCCGCAGCATCCCGGCGTTCGACTATTTCGACCTGGCGCTACGCCTCGAGGCGACCGACAATATCGAGCTGACCCTTACCGTGGACAACATCCTCAACCAGGGCCTGCCCAATGTCGGTTCGGGCGTCGGCGGCACGGCGTTCAACAACGGCAACACCTTCCCGACGCTCTACGATCCGATCGGGCGTGCCTACACCTTCGGTGTCCGCATGAAGTTCTGAACCAGGGTCCAGCAACCCTGTTTCTCGGGCGGCGCCTTCGGGTGCCGCCCTTTTTTTTGGCCCGCGATCGCCAGCGCTAGCGCCAGGACAACCAGCACCGCCGCGACCGCAAAGGTCGCCCGCATTCCCGCGGCGATCGCCTCGGGCAGCGCGGTCACGACATCGGCGCCGACGCCGAACGCGAACACCGCGCCCATCGCCGATGCGCCGGTCATCAGCCCGAGGTTGCGCGAGAGCGTCAGCATCCCCGAGACGACGCCGCGTTGCCCGGACGGCGCATCCGCCATGACCGCGGTGTTGTTCGCCGCCTGGAACATCGCATAGCCCGCGGTCAGCACGGTGATCGGCACGACATAGCCCGCGATGCCGGCACCGTGCGGGATCAGGCTCAGCGCGAGCGAGCCCGTCGTCATCGCGACGAGTCCGCCGATCCCCGTAGTCCCGGTGCCGAAGCGGTCGACCAGGCGCCCCGCGGGCACCCCGGCCAGCGCCGCGACGAGCGGGCCCGCGGACAGGACGAGCCCGACCGCCGCCGCACCGAGCCCCAGCGCGCCCGACAGGTAGAAGGGCCCCACCACCAGCGTCGCCATCACCACCGTCGAGACCAGCGCGTTGGTCGCAAGCCCTGTGCGCAGCCCCGGGTTCTGGAACAGGCTCACCCACAGCATGATACCGGTGCCGTCCAGGCCCCTGCGTTCGGGCCGCCGATCCGCGGGTAGCGCGCGCCGGACGATCGCAAACGCCAGCACGCCGAGCGGCACGTTGAGCAGGAAGATCGCCTGCCAGCCGGACGACGCGACCAGCACGCCGCCGAGCGACGGCCCCAGTGTGGTGCCGACCGCCGACATCGTCCCGAGCAGCCCCATCGCCCGGCCCATCCGTGCCCGGGGAACGAGGTCGCCGACAAAGGTGATCGTCAGCGCCATCATGACCGCCGCACCCAATCCCTGCACCCCCCGCGCCGCGACGAGCAGCGCCAGCGTCGGCGCGAGTCCGCACAGCAGCGACGATCCGGTGAACAGCGCGATCCCGGCAAGCAGCAGCCGCCGCCGGCCGATCCGGTCGCCGAGCTGCCCGGCAACCACGATCACGATGGTGATCGCCAGCAGATAGGCGAGGACGATCCACTGCGCCGCCTGGAACGACGCGGCGAACGCCTGGGCGAGCGCGGGCAGCGCCGCATTGGCGCTGCTGGCCGCCAGCGACGGCATCAGCATCGCGAGCGACAGGCCCGCGAGCGCAGCGCCCGGTTCGATGCTCGGCCTCATCCCGATTTTTCCTTGTGTGGTCTCATGCTGCGGCGCACGGTGCCACTTCAAGTCGACTTGAGGTCAAGCATGAAACTGATCGATATCTCCGAGGTCGCGAAGCGATCGGGCCTGCCCGCCGCGACGCTGCGCTTCTACGAGGAGAAGGGCCTGATCGAATCGCTCGGCCGGCGCGGATTGCGGCGCACGTTCGACCCCGGCGTGCTGGGCCGCCTGTCGCTGATCGCGCTCGGGCGGATGGCCGGCTTCTCGCTCGACGAGATCGCGGCGATGCTGGGGAGCAGGCAGAGGCCGGAGATCGACCGGGCGCTGCTGTCGGCCAAGTCCGAAGAGCTGGGCCGCACCATCCGCCAGCTCGGCGCGCTGAAGAACGGCCTCGAGCATGCCGCGACCTGCCCCGCCCCCACGCATATCGAATGCCCGTCGTTCCAGCGGCTCATGAAGGTCGCGGCTGCGAGGATGGGCCGGTCGCGCCGGCTTCCTAGCCCCCCGCCGCGCGCCGCAGCGCCCTGACCCCGCCGATCACCTGGCTCACCACCAGGTCCGCGGCCTTGCCTTCGCCCAGCGACACGCTCCTCGGCCGCCCCGCCAGCGCCTGGTGCAGCGCCAGCCGGCCCGAGCGCACCCCGGCGCGGCACAAGGTCCACCATAGCCGCGAAATCTCGCGATCGACCAGCGCCAGCGTCTTCGCGTCGGCGTCCGCGCGCTCGCCGAACGCCTCGCGCAGCACCGCGATGCCGCGGAACAGGCGGCGTAAGGTCGCTTCGTCGGGCACCGGTTCGCGCGCCATCACGTATCGCACCAGCAGCCCCGCGACGATCGGCGCGCGGTCGCCCAGCCAGGCGCGGTGGCGCTCGATCAGCAGGCTCTCGGCATGGTCGCGCATCGTCGCATTGAACTGGTTGGAGGCGCCGCCGTCATGGCAGCGATAGAGCATCAGCTCCTCGTCGATCTGCGCCAGCCGCCCGAACTCGCGGAGGCGATGGTACAAGTCGAAATCCTCGACATAGCGCATCTGCGGCCGCTCGAACGGCAGCAGCCGCCGCGCGGCGTCGGCGCGGAACATCACCGACGACCAGACGATCGGGTTCTGCACCTGCATCAGCCAGTCGATCAGCCCCGGAGTCATCGGCCGCGGCCAGTGGCCCGCGGTCACCTTGCCGTCCATCAGCAGCCGCGCCGCGGTGCTCACCAGCACCGTTTCCCGATCGGCGTCGAGGAACGCCACCTGCTTCGCGAACCGCTCGGGCAGGCAGATATCGTCCTGGTCGAGCGCCGCGATGTAATGCCCGCGCGCCTCGGCAAAGGCGCGGTTGCGCGCGACCACCGGGCCGCCGTTCGTATCGGACTCGATCACCCGGATGCGCCGGTCGCCGAAGCCGCGCAGCACCGCCAGCGTCGCATCGCGCGAGCAATCGTCGACCGCGATCAGCTCCCAGTCCTCGAAGCTCTGCGCGCGCAGGCTCGCCAGTGTCTCGCCGAGCAGCGCGGCGCCGTTATACGCCGCCATGATCACCGAGACCGCCGGTTTCATGCCGCCTCGCTCGCCTGCGCCGCGCGCGCGAGCAGCTGCTCGACGATCATCAGCCCGATATCGTTCTGCCACAGCCACAGGCCGTTGGCCTTGCCCCCGAAGCTCGCCTCGCCGCCCAATTTGCCGTCGGGCACATGCCCCGAGGCGAGCCCGATGCCGTAGACCCCGGGCACCGGCCGGCCCTTGACGTCCATCACCCGGCAGCTTTGGTCGACCAGCCGCGGCCGCCCCGGCGCGTCCGCCGCCAGCGCGATCCGCTTGCCGTCGGCATCGAACAGCGGCAGCGCGCGCGGCCGATAGCCGAGCGCGCCGATCACCACGTCCGCGCCTTCGATCTCGCCCCGCGCCGCGGCATCGTCGGCGCCGATCTGGCGCAGCGCCATCCGCGGATCTGGCGCGCGCCCGCCGACGCCGAGCATCCGCAGCACCAGCTCGCGCGCCTCGAGCCGGAAGCCCGCCAGCCGATAGACGAACCCGCTGACCGGACAGATATCGTCGGGCCCGAAATCGGTGAAGCCGTCGGCCTCGGCCGCCTCGACCGAAGGATAGAAGGGCCGCAGCGGCCGCCGGTGATACAGCGTCAGCGCCCCCGCCCCGAGCGGCAGCGCCGGGATCGCCTTGAGCAGCAAAGCCGCCGCCGCGAGCGCGCTGGTCGATCCGCCGACGATCGCGATCCGCGGCGCGCGCGTGTCGGCGACGCGCGCGCGCAGCCGGTCGACGCCGCCAAGCTTGAGGAAATCGTCGCCGAGCATCAGCCGCTCGCCCGCCAGTTCGCCCAGCACCGCCCCCGCAACCCGTTCGGCCTCGACATGCTCGCGCGACTGGTACCCGCCGGTCGCGATGACGATGCTCGCGGTGCGCATCACGCGCTCCTCGCCGGTGGTCAAATTCCGCACCCGCGCCGCCCACACGCCCTCGCGCGTCCGCCGCGCCTCGACGACTTCGCTGCGCGTCGCCACCACCCCGCCATTGCCCGCGACGATCTGCGCGAGCCGGGCGCCGGTGGCCTCGAGGAACGGCGTCGTCCGCGCCAGCGGCACTCCGACCGTCCCGCCCTTGTGCAGCGCGATCTCCTGCCCGCTCAGATGGTCCTCGAGCGCGGCGACCTCGCCATGGACATTGTCCTTCACTGCGGTGAGGAAGGTCTCCGCGGTCGAATCCGAGGTGATCGCATAGCCCCCGATCGCCCCGCGCCCGAGCACCGCATCGCGCTCGACCACCGCCAGCCCGCCGCGCGCCAGCTCGGCCAGCCGGTCCTGCTTGGTCGCCGCGGTCAGCAGCGCGGTCCCCGCGGGCCCGCCACCGACGACCAAAGCCGAATGGACATGCCGCCCGCGCCGATCGTGCCGGATTCCGCTGAGGCCGGTCTTCGCGCATGCATCGATCAGCGCAGTGCACACCCGGTCGACATCGGCCTCGGTCATGCCATCGGTGACCGGCAGCGAGACGATCCGCGCCGCGACATCGTCGCACACCGGCACCGGCTCGATCACGGCATTGGCGCGGAACCAGGGCTGCTCGGCGAGATGCGGGCTGAAATACTGCCCCGATCCGATCCCCTGCTCGGCCAGCGCCGCGAGGATCGCCGCGCGGTGACCGGCAAAGGCGCGCGGCAGCAGCAGCGACTGGCACTGCACCGCCTGGCGCCGCCCGGTCTGCGCCTGGAACTCGAACCCTTTCTCGGCCGCGAACCCGCCCAGCCGCGTGCGATAGGCCTTGTCGAGCGCGGCGCGGTGATCGGCGATGCCCTCGATCTCGCCGAGCTTCGCCGCGGCGAGCACCCCGAGCACCTCGGGCAGCTTGGCATTGAACCCCGGCCCCTCGGCCGATCGCCCGCCATTGAAGCCGTAATTGGTCATCCGCCGCAGCGCATCGATCAGCGCGGTGTCGCCCGAATGGATCACCCCGCCCTCGGCGGTCGCGAACACCTTGGTCGCGTGCATCGAATAGACGATCGCGAACGGCGCACGCGCGCCGAACGCCTTCCCCCCGGCGTCGACTGCGCCGAGCGATGCCGCGGCATCGACGACCACGCCGACACCCCGTTCCTGGTACCGCCGGTAGCGTTCGAGATCGATCGAGGCCCCGAAGGTCGCATAGGGCACCACCACCGCGATCTGCTTGCCGTAGCGCGCGAACGCGGCCTCCTCGGCCGCCTCCGCCGCGGCCCAGTCACTCGGATCGATGTCGCACAGCAAGGGCGTAAGCCCTGCCCATTCGGCCGCATGCGCGGCCGCGGCGAAAGTGAAGCTCGGCATCAGCGCGAACATCCCGCGACCGCTGCGCGCGCCCGCGGCGTGGCGGATCGCGAGCATCAGCCCCAAAGTCGCATTGCCCACCGCAAGGCAGTCCCCCGCGCCGCCGAACACGCGGTCGCGCAAGCTCGTCTCGAACCCGCGCACTACCGGCCCGCCGTTCGAATAGATCCCCCGCGCCTCGATCGCGCGAAGCTGGTCGCCCATCTCGCTCAGTCGCGGCGGGCGCGGTGCGATCAGCGGCAGCCGATCCATGCTTATCTCCCCAGGCGCCGCGCAAAGCAGCCCATCAGCCCAGGACAGTGGCAGAGCCGCGTTTGGAAACGGTAAATGCGCCCTAGACGGTAATCCGCTGGTTCGCGGCGATCCGCAGCCGCTGCGGAGGCCGCCCGCCCACGCGCAGCGTCACCCGCTGCTCGCCCGCATCGATCCCGACCAGCGCGCGCGGCACCCCGCCCGCATCGGTCACCAGCCGCGCCACGCCCTCGACCCGGGCAATCCGCTTCCCCGCCAGCCACAGGTCCGCGGCGCGCGCGTCATAGCGCATCTCCGCCCGCACCCCGCCGTCGAGCTTGACCGAAAACACCGCGTCCCGCGACACCGCCGCCCCCGGCCGCACGTTCCAGTGGAGCAGTTCACCCTCCTCGCGCACCCCCGCCAGCCGCCAGCTGTAATCGACCATCACCAGCGCGCTCGGCGAGTATCCCGGCTCGTCCTCCTGCGTGAACGCCCCGGTCAGCGGGTCGATCTGCTGGCGGAAGCTCGGGTCGCGCAGCATCGCCTCGCACCACGCCGCCATCATCGCGCCGAACTCCGCCGCCCGCCCATAATGGTCGAACCACCGCCCCGCCCGCAGCGCCGTCAGCGCCTGCGACGCTCCGCCCCAGCTGTTGCGCGGGATCGGCCGCACGAAGGCCGGGTCGTCGAGCGCGATCGAGGGCAGCGGGAATGGCGACCAGAACGCCTTCGGGTCATGGATCTGCCGCGCCCATAGCGTGTCGAACATCGTCTGGTCCGGGATATGCTCGCCGCACATCCGGCTGAGGATATCGCTGCGCACCTTGACCGGCTTGCCCAGCGCGTCCTCGTCGTAGAACGCCGCATCCTCGGCCGAATAGAGCCGCGCCAGGATCCGCCCCCGCAGCGCCTCGGCCTCTTCCTCCCACCGGTCGCCATCGTCGCGCTTGCCCAGCGCCCGCGCCATCGCCGCCATCGCCCGCCGCGCGCCGACCATCGTCGCCGAGAGATCGGGGCACAGCCGCGGCAGCGTGGCGATGTCGTGGTGGCGCCTGGCATCCTTGTTGGGGCACTGGTCGGGCAGCCCGGCCCAGCGCGGGCTGTTGTCGTGCCCGGTGTCATAGGTGCAGAACCCCTCGACCAGCCCCGTCCCCCGCGTGTCGCGATGCTTGCGCAGCCACGCGTCCCACGCCCCGCACGCCGCATAGGCACGTGTCAGCAGCTCCTCGTCCCCGGTCGCCCGCGCCAGCTCCCACGCGGTCGCGGCGATCGGCACCACCATCTGGATCTGCCCGAAGCTGGTCTCGGTGACCTTGTTGTTGGCGGGCAGCTGCCCGTCGGCACGCTGCAGCTCGAAAAAGGTCAGGTGGCTGTCGCGCGCCACGTCGGGGCGGAACTTGCGATAGACCAAGGCCTCGTGCGGCCCGCACTCCATCCAGATGCCGCGATAGACCGATCCCTCGATCAGCACCGGGCGGCTGACATAGGGCATCGTCTGGACATTGCCCGCCAGCACCGCCAGCGCCTTGTCGTACGCCCCTTGCCAGCGCGCATCGCCGGTGCGGAAGACGGGCGCGTCCTCCGCCGCCTGAGCCGCTGCCCGCCCGCCCAGCGCCGCGGTCGCCGCCGATGCGATGATGAACCCTCGCCGATCCACGCGAATCCCCTTGGCAGCCGCTCGACGCGTACATTACACGCAGCGCCAAAGGCTAGCGACAACGCTGTCTGGAGAGAGGATCGACCATGCGCATCGCCACCTTGCTCGCCGCCGCCCTCGCGATCGCGTTGCCCGCTGCCGCGGTCGCCCAGCCCGCGCATTCGGGCCAGGCGTGGGTCACCGCCGCGCACATGAAGCGTGGGGTCAATATCATCGGCTATGACCCGCTATGGCGCGACGCCGCCCAGGCACGGTTCAAGACAAAGCACTTCAGGATCATCCGCGAAGGCGGCTTCGACTTCGTCCGCGTCGTCCTCTCGTCGTTCCGCCACATGGACGCGAGCAACAAGCTCGACTCCAAATGGCTCGCGACGCTCGACTGGGTGGTCAGGGAAGCGCAGGCCGCGGGCCTGACGGTCATCCTCGACGAGCACGACTTCAACCTCTGCGAAGCCGATCCCGACGCCTGCGAGCCTAAGCTCGTCGCCTTCTGGCAACAGATCGGCGAGCGCTACCGGAACGCGCCGAACACGGTGCTGTTCGAGCTGCTCAACGAACCCTTCGGCAAGCTCGACGCCGCGCGCTGGAACGCGATGCTCGCCCGGCTCATCCCGATCGTCCGCGCCACCAACCCGAACCGCACCCTCGTGATCGGCCCGACCCGCTGGAACAACCTCGAGGAGCTGGCGACGCTGCAATTGCCCGAGGCCGACCGCAACATCCTCGTGACCTTCCACAGCTACGAGCCGTTCCGCTTCACGCACCAGGGCGCGTCCTGGGTGCCCGAGATGAAGGAGGTCCGCGGCATCCCCTTCACACCCGCCGACGAAGCCCGCATCCGCGCCGACTACGACCGGGTCGCCGCCTGGTCGCGCCAGGAGGACCGCCCGGTGCTGATGGGCGAGTTCGGCGCGTACGACCGCGGCGGCGTGCCCATCGAGGATCGCGCCCGCTACACCGCCACTGTCCGCCGCGAGGCCGAGGCGCACGGTTTCCCCTGGGCCTATTGGCAGTTCGACAGCGATTTCGTGCTGTGGGACATGGCGAAGGACGAATGGGTCGAGCCGATCCGCGCCGCCCTGGTCCCCGACAAGCCTGCTCCGCCGAAATAATCGCACGGCAACAACCGGGATTAATTTACGCATCTACGGCGCGCTGATACGCTTCGCCTCGAATCGACTTGCGATGACCGTCTGGGGGGACGACGCGATGCGGGGATTAGTTCCGGTTATTCTGCTCGGCCTCGTCGGCGGCGCGACGCTCGCCGCGACCAATCCCGCCGCGCCCCCGCCCGCCGCTACGCGCCCGGCGACCACGCCGATCGCCTAGGCCGACGGCCCCTATGTCGCCGATCCCGAGGTGATGGCGCTGCTCGACCGCGTCGACGCCAGCGGCGACTGCGCCCGGTCGGGCAGGCTGGTGTTCGGCTGCCTGATCCAGGCGCTCGCCGCCGATCAGGCGCCCGAGCCGTCGATCGGCAGCATGGCCAACCCGTTCAACCTCAACGTGGCGGGTGTGATCCGCGAGACCATCGTCAGCGACCTCAAGGGCTTCGGGGTCAGCGACGGGATCGAAGCGGGCCAGCAGATTCACCCGCAATTCCTGACCGACCCCAATTCGCGGATGGAGCTGGTCGGCATCGTCAACCGCATCGACCGCCAGTTCATCCACGACCTCGTCCCCGGCGCCGAGGATCACAAGCGCTGCGGCGAGGTCAGCCTGATCTACCGCTTCTCCTATTCGATGTTCGACGGCGCCGCCGCCTCACGGCTGCCGGTGACGATGAACGTGGTCTTCCCGGCGATTCCCCGCGGCGATCCACCCGGCGCGTCCAACTGCGCCGAAGTCGCCGCACGCTGGACGGCGCAGATGGAGCGGCTGAAGGGCATGGACGCCGCCGCGGCCGCTGCCGACCTGATCCGCCCCGGCAGCGTCGCCGCCCTGCTCGACGGGCGCGACATTGAGCGGATCGAGCTCAACATCCAGGCTTACCGGATCAGCGCGGGTGCCGAGAGCAAGACCGATCTCGGCAGCACCGCCGAATATGTCATCCGCGTGTTCCGCTGGAATCCCGACCGCAAGGCCTTCACCCCGAGCTTCCTCACCAACCAGATCGACCGCGCGCGTTTGCTCGGCGACTCCGACGGTGACGCCAATTCGTGCGACCAGGGCGTCGTCCGGCCGATGTCGCTGCCCGAGTTCCGCGCCTATACCCTCTCGCCCGTGGTGCTGTCGGACATCGACAACGGCACGCTCAACATCCCGCAGAAATTCCTCGCCTGCCGCGCGACGTCGCTCTCGCCCGGCGGCGCGGTGCGATCGGGCAACGCACCCTATTGGGACGCCGCCGGCCCCGCGCAACAGCTCTTCACCGACGCGCAGGTCACCGACGCGCTCGCCCGCGCCCGCACCCGCGAGCGCCAGTTCAGCTTCATGAAGTCGCCGGTAGACATGCGGATGCGGCTGAGCGAGCTGAGCTGCTCGGGCTGCCACCAGTCGCGCGCGATCGCCGGCTTCCACTTCCCCGGCGCCGACCGCCAGGGCACCCCGGTCTCGAACTCGGTCTATCTCCCCGGCTCGCCGCATTTCTTCGGCGACCAGTCGCGCCGCCGGCTGATCCTCGACCGGCTCGCCCGCGGCGACAGTCTCAACCGCTACGATCTCGCGGTCAGCTATGCCTCGCGCCCGCTCAACAAGTTCAAGCCGCAGATGGCCGGCACCCAGCTGATCGGCGGCTGGGGCGCGACCTGCCTGATGCCCGAGGCGATGCCCGCCAGCCAGCGCCAATGGGATTGCCAGGCGGGGCTCAAATGCACTGCGATCTTCGAGTCGAAGAACGCGCCGGCGATGGGCAATTGCCTGCCTGCCGACGGCCGCCACGAGATCGGCGACCCGCTCCAGTTCGGCACCGTCACGTCGACCGGCTTCCGCGCCGACCGCTACCTGCGCGTCACTCCCGCGCCGGCGGGCAACTGGAACGACCGCGCCACCCGCGTGACCCTGATCCCCGCCACCAGCCTCCCGCTCAGCCCGCCCGAGGGGAACGGCTATTACGGCGCGCACCAGGAATTCTATGTCGGCAATGCCACCGGCGCCGGGGTGCCCGCCGAGGACCGCTACCGCGTGATCCGCGATGCGCTCACCGGGGGCTTCCCGGGCGGGATGCTGCGGCTGTCCGAGTGCAGGGGCCTGCCCCCCGAGTCCACCTGCGGCCTCGTCGCCTCGTCGGGGTTCAACGCCTGTCTCGACCAGGTGAAGATCGGCAAGGCGTCGCTCGCGCAATGCTTCGCGACCCGCACTTCCTATGCCGGAATGCGCGCCTGCGACGCCGCCAGCCCGTGCCGCGACGATTATATCTGCCTGCGCCCGATGGGTTATTCCGCGGCCGACGGCCACGCCAAATATGTCGAGCACCGCAAGGCGGTCGAGGCGCAGTACAGCCTCGCCGACTATGGCCAGCAGGAGCCCGACCCCGCCTGGCTCGGCCGCAACAACGGCGCCGGCGACCAGCGCGGGGTCTGCATCCCGCCCTATTTCGTCTTCCAGTTCCGCTCGGACGGGCATCCTTCGCCGCTGACCAGCACGGTCAAGGTGGTGCGGTGAGCGAGGGCCTTCTTAAGCCCCTCCCCTGAAGGGGAGGGGCTTGATACCGTCTACGGGCTGACCGCGGGCTGGCTCCCGCCGCCGCCCGACCCGAGCGAAACCACGCCCGCCACGCCCCCGGCCAAAGCCCCCAATATCCACCAGCCGCCGCCGCGGCGTCCGCGGCCGGCCTCGCCGGCACCCGCGTCGCCGCCGCTCTCCGCCACACCCCCCTCCGCCCCTGCTTCGAGCGGCGGCGGCAGCAGCTCGCCCTGCACGCGCAGCAATCCCGCGCCCGACAGGGTGAACGGCCCGATCGGCGCCATCCCCGGCCCCGGCACGTAGAGCGCCGTCATCGGCCGGTCGAGCGTCACCGTCACCCCGCCCGCGGTCAGGTCGACCATCCCCGCCGGCGCATCGCCCTCGTGCAAGGGTCCCGGCCCGCGCAGCACGATCAGGGTCGCGCGCGCCGGGTCGCTCCGCACGCCGCGACCCACCGCCTCGTCCGCCATGATCGCCACTGCGCGCGGACCGACCACGCCTTCGACGATCGTCCCGCGGATCCCCAGCGCCGCCACCGGCGTGGTCACGACCGAGCTCGACCCCGCCCCCATCCGCCGCCCCGACAGGAAGCGGAACGCGCCGCGCGCCACCGTCACCCGCATCGTCCGCCGGTTGGGCGCGGGATCGTAGAGGTAGCGGTCGATCGTCACTCGCGCATGCGCGCCGATGGTCAGCGCCGAACGGTCGAGCAGCACTATCTGGAGCTGGCTCAGCGCGCCGGTATGCACTTCGTTGGCCATCGCGATCGGCGCGCGCACCGCCACCGGCCGCGGCGGCGCGCCGCGCACGCTGCGGATCTCGACGCGGTTGCGCACCGCCGCCGCCACCCCGACGGTCTGCGCCACGCTGGCGGCCGGCAGCACCAGCGCCAGCCCCGCGGCAACGGCTCTCCACGATCCACCGGTCATCGTCCCACTCCCGCAACCGGCCGGGGCAGCGCCCCGCACGCCGCAACCACCTCGGCCCAGGCGGCATCGGCCACCGCGTGCCCCGCGAGCTGCCCGATCTCGACCCGCGCCCCGGCCGGATCGTCGAGCCGGCACAACAGGCTCGCATGGATCAGCCGCGCCTCGTCGGCGCCGGGGTTCGCCAGCAGCACCCGCTCGAGCGTCGCCACTGCCCCGACCAGATCGCCCTCGGCGCGCTGCCGGTCCGCCAGCGTCATCTCGCCCGGAAGGCTGCCCAACTCATCAAGCATCGTATCGATTTTCGGCATATCCTGCGCTCGCGCTGATCCCGTCGATGCAATCAAGCAGCAACAAGCTGCTAAGCACCCTGACATCAATACTGCCGCCCATCGGAACATTATCTATCCGCCATCCGGATCACTAGTGAAGCAAAGCCATCCTATATCGAATCATATCACGAACAAGCTTGAAAGATTCTACATCCGATCTGGATTGACCCTTCACCCACGCGTGCGAGCCAATTCGCCGCACCCAACAAGCTGGCGAATCCCCCGCCCGGGCGCTAACCTGCTCCCAAGGCAGGGGGAATCAGCGTGATCATCGGTATCGATTTGGGCACCACGAACAGTGCCGTCGCGATCTGGCGCGACGGCGAGCCGGTGCTCGTCCCCAATGCGATCGGCGACCTGCTCACCCCCTCGGCGGTGAGCATGACCGAGAAGGGCGAGGTGATCGTCGGCATGGCCGCGCGCGAGCGCCAATCGACGCATCCGCGCGACACCGTCACGGCGTTCAAACGCTATATCGGCACCCAGCAATCGGTCACGCTCGGCAAGCGCAAGTTCGATTCGGAGGAGCTTTCGGCGCTGGTGCTGCGCAGCCTCAAGGCCGATGCCGAGGCGTTCACCGGCGAGAAGGTCACCGGCGCGGTGATCACCGTCCCTGCCTATTTCAACGACCGCCAGCGCAAGGCCACCCGCCGCGCCGGCGAGATCGCCGGAATCGAAGTCAAGCGCCTCGTCAACGAGCCCACCGCCGCCGCGCTCGCCTTCGGCATCCAGACTCGCGAGCAGGAGCCGTTCCTCGTCTTCGATCTCGGCGGCGGCACCTTCGACGTGTCGATCGTCGAAGTGTTCGAAGGCGTGGTCGAGGTCCGCGCTTCGTCGGGCGACAACCGGCTGGGGGGCGAGGATTTCAACGAGAAGGTCGTCGAAGTCGCCCGCCCGAAGCTCGATCCCGGCAAGAAGCTCGACAAGGCCGATCCGATCGTCCTCCAGGAGCTGCTCCGCGCCGCCGCCGAGCGCACTCGCCGCAAGCTGACCGAGGCCGACGAGGCCGAGTTCGCGGTCACCTGGAACGGCGAGACCTTTTCCACGCCGGTTACTGCGGTCGCGTTCGAGGACGCTTGCGCGCCCTTGCTACAGCGCCTGCGCGATCCCGTCCTCCGGTCGCTGCGCGACAGCAATATCCGCGTCGAGACGCTGAGCGAGATCGTGCTGGTCGGCGGCTCGACGCGCATGCCGATCGTCCGCCGCGCGATCACCCGGATGTTCGGCCGCTTCCCCGATACCACCGTCCACCCGGACCATGCCGTCGCGCTCGGCGCCGCGGTCCAGGCGGCGCTGCTCAGCAAGGATTCGGCGCTCGAGGAAGTGCGGCTGACCGATGTCTGCCCCTTCACCCTCGGAGTCGAGCATGCCGAGCCCGACGGCCGCGGCGGCTATCGCACCGGGCTGTTCTCGCCGATCATCGACCGCAACACCGCGATCCCCGCCAGCCGGGTCGGCTATTACCGCACCCTCGCCGACAACCAGCGCGAGATCCGCTTCGGCATCTATCAGGGCGAGGCGCGCGAAGTCGCGGGCAACGTCAAGCTCGGCGAGCTGCGCGTCCAGGTCCCGCCCAAGCCCGCCGGCCACGCCGGCGCCGAGTGCCGCTTCACGTACGACAGCAGCGGCCTGCTCGAAGTCGACGTCACCGTTTCCGATACCGGCACGACGCGCAACCTCGTGATCATGGACGAGGCCGATCCGCTGACCGAGGCGCAGATCGCCGAGCGCCGCGCCGCGATCGCCGGGCTCAAGGTCCATCCGCGCGAGGAGAGCGAGAACGCCGCGGTGCTCGCCCGCGCCAATCGCTGCTTCGAGAATTTCCTCGGCCCCAATCGCGACCAGATCGGCCACTGGATCGGCGCGTTCGAGGCCGCGCTCGAGACCCAGGACCCGCGCACCATCAAGGAATCGCGCGACGCCCTCGTCGCCGCGCTCGACGCCGTCGAGGGCGAACGCTTCCTGTGAGCGCCGATGCGCGCGTATGGGAATTGCTCGGGATCGACTCGACCGAAGACCCGCGCGCGATCCGAAGCGCCTATGCTGCGCGGCTCAAGGCGATCGACCCCGAGACCGATCCCCGCGCCTTCATCGCGCTCCGCGCCGCCTATGATGCCGCGCTGGGGCGGAGTTCCGGCGACGCACTCCCGGAAGCGGCCACCGCGGAGCCCGCGCATGCCGCCCCGGTCTACCCGGCCGAGGCTGATGAAGCCGCCGCGCCCGACGATGCCGCCGAGCGCCACGCCCGCGCGATCCTCGCGATCCTCTACCGCCACCAGGGCGAGCACCCCTGGCTCGCCGCCGACGATCGCGAGGCGCTGATCGGGCACTGGCGCGCGCTCGCGGCCGATCCGCGGATGGAGCGGCTCGATCATTTCGCCGGAGTCGGGCGCTGGGCGAGCATCGTCATCGCCGACACCGCGCCGCTGTCGGCACCGATCCTGATGCTCGCCGCCGAGCGCTTCAACTGGGTCGACGCCGATGCGGGCGCGGAATGCGACCCGCATATCGCCGAGATCGCGCGGCGCTATCGCATGCTCCGGCTGCTCGGCATCGCCAGCACCCATGGCACGGCGTGGCATCCCGCCTGGGTCGAGCTCACCACCCCCGCCGATCCCTTCTCCAGCCCGGGCCGAGTCGATCCGGGCCGAGTCTTCGAAGTGCTGGCGGCGATGCGCTATGCCCTGCCCGAGCTCGAGGCGCAGTTCGATCCCGTCCGCGTCGCCTCGTGGGAATCCTGGTCGCTATACGACCACGCCCCGGCCCATCGCTCCTCGGCCCATGGCTGCATCCGTGCCGCCACTGTCATCTTCTTCCTGTTGCTCGGCATCGTGGTCGTGGCAGTGACCGTGGCGCAGATGCTGAGCGCGGCGCCATGACGCAGCACCCTGCCTGGGCAACGCTCGGCATCGATCCCACCGGCGACCAGCGCGCGATCCGCTCGGCCTATTCGGCGCGGCTCAAGGAAATCGACCCCGAAGTCGATCCGCAGGCCTTTATCGACTTGCGCGAAGCGTTCGAGGCCGCAAGGGCCGGCGCGGCGTGGCACGGCGAAGCCGAAGCCGAACACAGCGACGGCGACTGGACCCCCGAACCCGCCAGCAGCTGGACCCGCGCCGAACCCGGCGACGCCGACCGCCACGCCCAGGCGCTGGTCGCGCTGCTCCACGCGCAGGGCAAAACCGCGTTCGGCCTCGATGCCGCGCAGGAGGCGCAGGCGCTCGCGCATTGGCGCGCGATCGCCGCCGATCCGCGGATGCAGGACATCGGCCACTTCGCCGATGTCGAGCAATGGGCCAGCCACCTCATCGCCGATGCCCCGCGTTCGGCGATCCTCGTCATCCCCGCCACCGAATTCTTCGGCTGGACGCGGAGCGCCGGCACCATCGCCCAGACCGCTGCGGTCGCCGAGGTCAGCCGCCGCTATCAGGCGCAGCAATTCATTCTTGCTGCGCAGCATCCCGGCCATTCGCACTATCCTGCGCTGGCCGAGCTCACCACCCGCGCCTACCCCGGATCGAGCCGCGGCCGCGTCCCGCCGCTCACCGTTCACCTGCTGCTCGCGATCGTCCGCGACGCGTGGCCCGAGATCGAGGCGCGCTTCGACTCGGCGCGTGTCGCGCTGTGGAAGCATAACACCGCCGACCCCGACTCGCCCGAAAGCCGCGCCGCGCGCGGCGAAGGCCAGCGGCCGATCGCATTGTGGTTCACGCTCGGCTGGTTCGCGCTGATCGCGCTGGGCGCGCTCGGCCGCGCGATCGGAGGCCAGTGATGGCAGGCTGGCGCCACCCCGCCTGGAAGCTGCTCGGCATCGATCCGACCAGCGACACCCGCGCGATCCGCGTCGCCTATGCGGCGAAGCTCAAGGCGATCGACCCCGAGACCGACCCCCAGGCCTTCGTCATGCTCCGCGAGGCGTTCGACGCCGCGCAGGTCCTGGCGCAACGAGTCGACCTGCCCGGCGACGACGAGGAAGAAGCCCCCGAAGAGGACAACCCCTTCGCCGCATCCGCCGCGCCATCGGACACCCGCTGGACCGCCGAGCCCGCCACGCCCCAGGCGCATGCCGAAGCCCTCGCCGCCCTGCTCCATTCGCACGACCCCGCTTTGCCGTGGCCGACCGAGGAACAGCGCAAGGCGATGCTCGCCCATTGGCACGCGATCGTCGCCGATCCGCGGATGGAGGAAATCGCCTTCTTCGCCGATGCCGAGCGCTGGCTCGCCGAGACGATCGCGCGGACCACGGCCTTTTCCGATCCGCTGGTGATCCCCGCGGTCGATTATTTCGGCTGGCTCGGCACCGACGGCAGCATCCACCAGACCCAAGCGGTCACCGACCTCACCTATCGCTACCGCGTCCTCGAATTCCTCGAGTCGATCCAGCAGCCCGGCAGTCCGCATTACGAAGCATGGTGCGAGCTGACCACGCCCGCAGGCCCCGGCGCCACCCGCGGCCGCATCACCGTCCGCAAGGTGCACAAGCTGCTCCACCTCGTCCGCATCGCCTGGCCCGATATCGAAGGCTGCTTCGACTCGGGCCGGCTCGACCTGTGGGACCGCCGCCGCACCGCGCCGCCGCCCGAGGCGCCGCGCATCGTCGCCGACGACGGCTTCGACGCGAAACGCGCCGCGCGGATGTCGCTGATCATCCTCGCCGCCATCTTCGCGCTGGTCCTGCTCGGCAAGCTGCTCGAGCGCATCCCGCCCGCGCCGTACCGCAGCGCGAACGCGCCCATGCCGATGGTGCCCCCGCCGCCTTCGATTCCCCTCGAAAACGCCGCCGCCGACACCGCCCGCGCGATCCAGGCCCGCTTCGGCGCCGCGCTCGAGATCGCGACAATCAACACGAAGAACCCCGCGCTCGCCGCCGCGATGGCCGCGCTGTGGCTGCGCGAGAGCCGCGCGCAATCCACCCAGGTCGATTTCGCCTACAAGCTCGATGGGCTGCTCGACGACTGGTACTGGTACGGCGTCCGCAATGCCGGCCGCGACTTGCTCACCGCCTACCAGACGCTCACCCTCGACATGGCCCGCGCCCTCCGCGCGCGCGATCCCGCCGCCTGCGGGCGCTTCGTCCAGAGCGACCGCCGCTGGCGCGCCGACCTCCAGCTGCCGCCTGAAATGGAGGCGCGCGACACCGCGCTGATGATCCGCGCGCTGCTCGAGACCGACGGCACCCCCCGCAAGGGCCGCACCGCGATGGTCCCCGACAGCCTGATCGCCGACGCCGCCCGCCGCGCGCGGGTCGCGCCCGCGGTGGTCGAGCACTGGCTGCGCAACCGCAACATCGGCGCCGGCCAGTGCGCCGTGACCATCGCCTTCACCGAGGCCACGCTTGCCCTGCCCGGCAAGCAGGCCCTCGCGATCCTGAGGATCCTGTAGATGAGATGGGTCCACCCCGCGTGGAAGGCGCTCGGCATCGATCCGACCAGCGACACCCGCGCGATCCGCATCGCCTATGCCGCCCGCCTCAAGGAAATCGATCCCGAAAGCGACCCGCAAGCCTTCATCGCGCTGCGCGAAGCCTTCGAGACCGCCCGCATCCAGGCGCAATGGGTCGACCTGCCCGACGACGAGGACGCCGACGAGGAGGATTTCGACGACCTCCTCTGGGACGAGGACGAAGACGCCGAGCCATGGACTCCCTCGGGCGATCTCTACACGATCCGCCCCTCGGGCCATGTCCCCGCCCCGCCCCCGCCCGATCCCGCCTGGCAGGCCCCCGCCCCGCCCGAGGACCCGGCGCCCGCCCCCGAGCCGCCCGCCGAGCCCTCGCGCGCCTCGCCCTGGGCGCCCATCACCCCCGCCGTCGCCGACGCGCACACCCGTGCGCTCGCGACCCTGCTCTACGCACACGATTCCGCGGCGCAGCCCTGGCCGACCCCCGCGCAGAAGGACGAGATGCTCACCCATTGGCGCGCGATCATCGCCGATCCGCGGATGCAGGAAGTCGCCTATTATGCCGATGCCGAGCGCTGGTTCAGCGAGCTGATCGCGCGCACCGCCGCCTTTTCCGACCCGCTGGTGATCCCCGCGACCGAGGTCTTCGGCTGGCTCCGCTCCGACGGCGCGATCACCCAGACCCCCGCGGTCGCCCAGGTCACCCGCCGCTACCGCGCGCTCGAATTCCTCGCCGCGGTCGAGCAGCGCAAGCACCCGCTAAACCCCGCGTGGCGCGAGCTCTGCCGCCCCGCCGGCGAGTCCTCCCGCCGCGGCTGGGTCAGCGGCCGCAAGGTCCGCCAGCTGCTCCGCATCGTCCGCGCCCATTACCCCGATCTCGAAGGCTGTTTCGACTGGTACCGCGTCGGGCTGTGGGACGGCTCGATCGAAAGCGGCGGCCGCGGCGGCGTGCCCTGGTGGGGCATCGTCATCTTCATCGTCATCGTCGTCCGCGTCATCGCGTCGCTCGGGGACGGCCCCGGCGAGCCCGCGCGCGAGCGGACCCCGGCCACGAGTCCCGGCGGCGCCTACGCCCCGCCCGTGCAGGTGCTGCCGCCCGGCGCCACGCCGCCCGTCTATTTCGCGCCGCCCGAGCCGGTGCCGTTCCTCGACGGCGCGCTCGAACAGTCCGACGCCGATCTCGACCAGGCGCTCGAGCGGCTGTACGGCGACAAGCTCGACATCGCCACCATCGCGCTCAGCGATCCCGCCCTCTACAAGGCGCTGGTCGCCTTCTGGGCGCGCGAAAAGGCGGCCGGCATCCGCAAGCAGGCTTTCGCCGAAAACCTCCGCGCCTTCCTCGACCGCCGCGGCCCGCCCCTGCCGCGCCGCTGACGGCCCGCGCCGAGAGACCTCGCCCAGCTCGGCCCGCCCAAGGCCGCCGCCAACCGCATCAACATGGCACGCGCGCCAATCACAGTAGCCCCCGCTTACTCCTCCCCCATCCGCAACGCCGCAATAAACGCCTCCTGCGGAATGCTCACGCTCCCATATTCCCGCATCTTCGCCTTGCCCTTCTTCTGCTTGTCGAGCAGCTTGCGCTTGCGGGTGGCGTCGCCGCCATAGCATTTCGCGGTCACGTCCTTGCGCATCGCGCTGATCGTCTCGCGGGCGATCACCTTGCCGCCGATCGCCGCCTGGATCGGGATCTTGAACAGATGGCGCGGGATCAGTTCCTTGAGCCGTTCGACCATGCCGCGCCCGCGCGCCTCCGCGGTGCCGCGGTGGACGATCATGCTCAGCGCGTCCACCGGCTCCTCGTTGACCAGGATGCCCATCTTCACCAGATCGCCCTCGCGGTGCCCGATCTGTTCGTAGTCGAAGCTGGCATAGCCCTTGGAAAGCGACTTCAGCCGGTCGTAGAAGTCGAACACCACTTCGTTCAGCGGCAGCTCGTAGGTCGCCTGCGCGCGGCCGCCGACATAGGTCAAATTCTTCTGGATGCCGCGCCGCTCCTGGCACAGCTTCAGGATAGAGCCGAGATATTCGTCGGGCACATAGATCACCGCCTGGATCCACGGCTCGCTGATCGTCTCGATCCGCGTCGGGTCGGGCATGTCGGCGGGGTTGTGGAGCTCGATATCGCCGTTCCCATGGGTCAGCGCGATCTTGTAGACCACGCTCGGCGCGGTGGTGATCAGGTCGAGGTCGTACTCGCGAGTCAGCCGCTCCTGGATGATCTCGAGGTGGAGCAGCCCGAGGAATCCGCAGCGGTAGCCGAAGCCGAGCGCGGCGCTGGTCTCCATCTCGAAGCTGAACGAAGCGTCGTTGAGCCTGAGCTTTGAGATGCTCTCGCGCAATTTCTCGAAGTCGTTGGCGTCGACCGGGAACAGCCCGCAGAACACCACCGGCTGGACTTCCTTGAACCCCGGAAGCGCCTCGGCGGCGGGGCGGCGGGCGTCGGTGATCGTGTCGCCGACGCGGGTCTGCGCGACTTCCTTGATCTGCGCGGTGATGAAGCCGATCTCGCCCGGGCCAAGGTCGGTGAGCTGCTCGATCTTGGGGCGGAAACAGCCGACGCGGTCGACCAGATGGGTGGTCCCTGCGGCCATGAACTTGATCTGCTGGCCTTTCCTCAGCACCCCGTCGATCACCCGGACGAGGATGACGACGCCGAGATAGGGGTCGTACCAGCTGTCGACCAGCATCGCCTTGAGCGGTGCCGCGGCATCGCCTCCCGGCGGCGGGATCCGCGCGACGATCGCGTCGAGCACTTCCTCGATCCCGATCGCCGCCTTGGCGCTGGTCAGCACCGCCTGGCTGGCGTCGAGCCCGATGATCTCCTCGATCTCGTTCTTGACCTTGTCGACGTCCGCGCTGGGCAGGTCGATCTTGTTGATCACCGGGATGATCTCGTGGTCGTGCTCGATCGACTGGTACACATTGGCCAGCGTCTGCGCCTCGACCCCCTGCGCGGCATCGACCACCAGCAGCGCGCCTTCGCACGCCGCAAGCGACCGCGAGACCTCATAGGCGAAGTCGACATGCCCCGGCGTGTCCATCAAATTGAGGACGTGCCCCTTCCAGTCCAGGCGCACGGTCTGCGCCTTGATCGTGATCCCGCGCTCCTTCTCGATGTCCATATTGTCGAGCACCTGCGCCGACATCTCGCGGGCCTGGAGGCCCCCGGTGGTCTGGATCAGCCGGTCGGCAAGCGTCGACTTGCCGTGATCGATGTGCGCGATGATGCTGAAGTTGCGGATTAGGGAGAGTTCGGTGGCCATGGTGGGCGCGCGTTAGCAGGGGATGCGGCGGATGCGAAGGGGGCCCGCATCGGACCCGCTTCAGGCGCCCAAAGCCGCATGCACCGCGTGCGCCAGCTCGTCGATGTGGAACGGCTTGCGCAGCACCGTCCGGAACACCTCGCCGTCGTCGACGCAACCCGTCTCGGCATAGCCGGTCGCGAGGATGATCGGCAGCGCGGGGGCGATGAAATGGGCCTGCTCGGCGACGTCGACTCCGGTCATCCCCGCCATCGCGAAGTCGACGATCATCAGGTCGGGGACTTCGTCGCCCAGCCGCTCGAGCCCGTCCGCGCCGCTCGACGCCTCGGTGACGCGGTAGCCGAGCATCTCCATGCACTCGACGATGAAGCGCCGCACGCCGTCGTCATCGTCGATCACCAGCACCGATCCGGGCGCGGAATCACCGGCGCGGCGGAGCGGGATTGCGGGCTTCTCGCCGGACGCGGGAGCCTCGGTCATCGGCAGCCAGATGCTGACCGTCGTCCCCGCCTTCCCCGTCCGCTCGATCTGCGCCGTCCCGCCCGATTGGCGGGCGATCCCGAACACCTGGCTGAGCCCCAGCCCGGTGCCCTTGCCCAGCGGCTTGGTGGTGAAGAAGGGGTCGAACACCTTGTCGAGCAACGCGTCGGGAATGCCCGTGCCCGTATCGCTCACCCGGACGATGCCGTAGCGGCCCTCGGCCAGGCCGTTGGCGACGACGTCGGACAGCCCGGTCTCGATCGTCAGCGTCCCGCTCGCGGTCATCGCGTCGCGCGCGTTGATCGCGAGGTTGAGCACCGCCAGCTCGAGCTGGTTGGCGTCGGCCATCACCCAGGGCGCGCCGTCATCGAGCAGGATCACCTTGCGGATCTGCGGCCCGATCGTCCTCTCGAGCAGGTCGTTCATCCCCTCGACCAGCGCGTTGAGGCTGATCGGCGCGAGGCTGAGCTGCTGGCGGCGCGAGAAGGCGAGCAACTGGTGAGTCAGCTTGGCGGCGCGATCGGCGGCGTGGCGGGCGAGGCCGGCATAGGTGACGATCCGCGGCTCGCCGGCGCGGCGCTCGATCAGCTCGAGATTGCCCGAGATCACCGTCAGCAGATTGTTGAAGTCATGCGCGATGCCGCCGGTCAGCTGGCCCACCGCCTCCATCTTCTGCGCCTGCACCAATGCCGCCTGGGCTTTCTCGCGCTCGGCGACTTCCTGCATAAGCTGGTTGTTGGCGTGCGACAGCTCGGTGGTGCGGTCGGCGATCCGCGCCTCGAGCGTTGAATTGAGCTGGGTCAGCCGCTCCTCGGCCGATTGCAGCGCGACCAGCCGGCTGCGCGCCTCATACTGCCGCCGCCGCACCCGCAATGCCGAGGTGACTGCGCTCGCCAGCGTCTCGCTGTGGATCGGCCGCTCGAGCACGACGACATTGCCCAGCCCCTCCAGCGTGCGCTGCGCATCCTTGGGCCGCTGCCCGGCGCGCTTGGTGGCGAGCAGGATGAACGGGAAGTCGGACCAGGCCTCCTGCGCCGCCAGCCAGGTCTCGATCGGCGTATGATCGGCGCCGACCAGCGACTCCTCGGTGACGAGCGCGGTCGAGGCCCCCAGCGTCAGCTCGTGCGCCAGCATCGCCGCGCTGGTGCAGATCGTGCTGGCATGGCCCTGCTTCGCCAGCAGCTGCGCGATGACCGGGGCGTCGCGCCCCCTGAGCGCAAGCAGCAGGATGCGTTGCTCCACGCGCTATGCCTCGCCGGCGGCGGGTTCCGCAGACAAGAGAGGCGTGGAGCCGCGATAGGTCGGAAGGCCGCCCAGCACGCCTTCGAAATCCTTGAGCGGCTTGCCGATGTCGATGCCGTGCGTGGTCAGGCGGAATTGGCGGATGCTGCTCTCGTGCGCCGTCGTCCGGCTCTTTGCGACCGACACCGCCTTGAGCATCTCGCCATGCGCTTCGAAATAGCGGAACAGGATGATCGTGTCCGATAGATAGCTGAGATCGACGTCCGAGCGCACTTCACCGATGATGCCGTGCTGCCCGAGCACCAGCACCGTGATCACGCCCTGCTGGTTCAGATAGCTGAGCATCTCGTGCATCTGGAGGACGAGATACTTTTCCCCCGGCATCGCCTGGAGATAGGCGTTGAGGCTGTCGATGACGATGAACTTGACGCCGTCCACCTCCACCGCGGTGCGCACCCAGCTGGAAAATTCCCCGGGCGAGAGCTCGGCGGGGTCGATCTGAACGACATTGAGCGCGCCTGATTCGATATGCCGGTCGAGGGCCATGTCCATCGAGCGCGCCCGCGCGAGCATCGTCGCCTTGCCTTCGTCGAACAGATAATAGGCCGCCTTCTCCCCCCGCTCGAGCGCAGTCAGCACGGCGCGAGTGGCGGTGCTGGTCTTGCCGACGCCGGAGGGTCCGTTGAACAGCGCGTTGGTCCCCGCCGAAAGCCCGCCGCCGAGCATGTCGTCGAGCCGGGGCAGCCCGGTCGAGAGCAGCTCCTCGCCGAAGGCGGTATGGTGCTCGGCCGCGATCAGCCGCGGGAACACCGCGACCCCGCCGGTCTCGATCGTGAAGTCGTGATAGCCGCCGCGGTACTTGACCCCGCGCATCTTGACGACGCGCAGCCGCCGCCGCTCGGTGCCATATTCCTGCGCCGCCTGCTCGAGCGTGATCACCCCGTGCGCGATGCTGTGGAGCTGCAGGTCGCCAGGATCCGAGCTGCGGTCGTCGAGCATCAGCACGGTGCAGCCGCGCAGCGAGAAATATTGCTTGAGCGCGAGGATCTGGCGGCGATAGCGGAGCGAATTCTGCGCGAGCAGCCGCATCTCGGACAGGCTGTCGAACACCACGCGCGCGGGCTTGAGCCGGTCGACGCATTCCATCACGCCCTGGATCGTCTCGCCCAGCTCGACTTCGGAGGGTTCGAGGATCGACTGCTCGGCCTCGGGATCGAGCCCGTCGCTGTTGACCAGCTCGAACAGCTCGATCTCGCCCAGGTCCCATTCGTGGCTGCGCGCGACTTCCTGCAGCTCGGCCGCGGTCTCGGACAGAGTGATGTAGAGCCCCGGCTCGCCGCGCCGCGCGCCTTCGAGCAGGAATTGCAGCGCGATCGTGGTCTTGCCGCTGCCCGGCGTGCCTTCGAGCAGATAGGCGCGGTTCGGGGTCAGTCCGCCGCCCAGAATGTCGTCGAGATCGGCGATGCCGATCGAAATCCGTGTCGTGCCTTTCTCGTCGTCTTTGCGCGGTGCCATGCGTGTCCTCGAACCGTTCGACCGTTAAGCCTCTGGAATGATCAACCGTTTCCGATCGATTTGGCTGCATTGCTTCCAAGATTTAGCCCTAGATTTAGCATTGCCGACGCGCCCGCTACCCCCATCGTCACGGCTCTGCTAAGGTCCGGCGGTTCAGGGCCGGGACAGCGCGCCGGAAGTATCGGAAGCGCTTGGGTTCGGCTCGTGCCGAGTCAGCAGGGAGAGACAAAAATGCGCAAAAAACCAATCCTCGCCGCAACCGCCGCCATCGCCGTCCTGGCCTTCGCCGCCACGCCTGCCTCGGCCCAGAGCCGCTCGTCGGGCCGCAAGGCGCAGGACAGGGGCATGCAGCAGATGCCGCACTGCGCGCGTCCGCTCGGCACGATCGCGATGGTCCCGCCCGAGAAGGAGTGGTGGCGCGAGCTGAACCTCGGCAGCCCCGAGGCGATCCTCAAGGTCTTCGTCCAGGAATCGGGCTGCTTCACCCTCGTCAACCGCGGCCGCGCGATGCAGAGCCGCGCGATGGAGCGCGCGCTCGCCGAGCAGGGTGAGCTCCAGTCGGGATCGAACATGGGCCGCGGCCAGGTCCGCGCCGCGGACTTCCTGCTCGAGCCCGACATCGTCGGCGCGAACCGCAACTCGGGCGGCAACAATATCGGCGGTGCGATCGGCGGCATCCTCGGCCGCCGCGGCGGCGCGATCGGCGCCATCGGCGCGATCGCCGGCGGGATCAACATCAGCAAGAAGGAGGCCAACGTCACCCTCTCGATGGTCGATTCGCGCAGCACCGAGGAGTTCGTGACCGAAGGCTATGCGCGCAAGACCGATATCGGCTTCGGCGTGGGCGGCGGCGCCGGCTGGTGGGGCGGCCTCGCCGCGGCGGGCGGCTCGAGCTACCAGAACACCGAGATCGGCCAGGTGATCGTGCTCGCCTATCTCGATGCGTACATCAAGCTGGTCCGCCAGGTCGGCGGGGGCAACTGATCGCGACGGCGGGGCGGGTCCGAAAGGAACCCGCCCCGCTCCCGTGAATTGCGCCAGGGCATTCGAAAGGCCCGCGCGATGACAAGAGTCCGGATCGGCACCGCCGGCTGGTCGATCCCTCGCCAGGTGGCGGACCGCTTCCCCGCCGAAGGCACCGGCCTCCAGCGCTACGCCGCGCGCTTCGACGCGGCCGAGATCAACACCAGCTTCTACCGCCCGCACCGCCGCGCCACCTGGGAACGCTGGGCCGCGAGCGTGCCGCCGGACTTCCGCTTCGCGGTCAAGCTGCCCAAGGCAGTCACCCATGTCGCAAGGCTGGTGGATTGCGGGCCGGCGCTGGCGCAGTTCGCCGATGAAGTCGCCGGGCTCGGCAACAAGCGCGGCCCGGTGCTGGTCCAGCTCCCCCCGAAGCTGGCGTTCGACGCCGCGGTCGCCCGCGCCTTCTTCACGCTTGCCGGCGAAACGCTCGGCGGCGCGATCGTCTGCGAGCCGCGCCATCCGAGCTGGTTCGAGCCCGAGGCCGACGCGCTGCTCGCCGACCACCGCATCGCCCGCGTCACCGCCGATCCCGCTCCGGTCCCGCAGGCGGCACTGCCGGGCGGCTGGCCCGGCCTGGCCTATTTCCGCCTCCACGGCTCGCCGCGCCCCTATTGGTCGGGCTACGAGCCCGATGCCCTGCAGGATTGGGCAGCCAGGGTGCCGCCGCAAACCGAGACCTGGGTGATCTTCGACAACACCGCCAGCGGCCGCGCCGCCGCCGACGCACTGGCGTTCCAGCCGCTGGTCCGGTGAGACGGGTTGCGGCGAGCCTGCAACTGGGCCAGCACCTGACGCAACTGGATAGGGATGATGCACATGAACAGGCTTCGGTTGATCCTCGCGGCGTTGCTCTGCGCGCTGGTCGGCAATGCCGCGGCGGCGCAGGAATTGAATGACCAGCGCGTCTACGTCGTGCGCCACCTCAACACCCCCGAGGGCGAGCGCGATCCCGACCTCACCCCCGCGGGCAAGGCCGCCGCCGAGCAGCTGGCGACCTGGTTCGAGGGCAAGCCGCTGACCGCCATCTATGTCAGCGACTACAAGCGCACCCGCCAGACCGCCGCCCCGCTCGCCGCCGCGCGCGGGATCACGGTCAAGCTCTACAACCCGGCCGACACCCCCGCGCTGATCGCACGGGTCCGCGCCGAGCCCGGCCGAGTGCTGATCGTCGGCCACAGCAACACCGTGCCCGACATCGTCGAGCAGCTCGGCGGCATCCGCCCCGAGGCCCTGGCACATCCCGATTTCGGCGACATCTGGTCGGTCGAGAACGGCATTACCGAGCAGGCGAAGCTGAAGCCGTAGGTATCGGTTCCGCCGAACTGAAATGAACTTTTCCCCGGCGAAGGCCGGGGCCCAGTTGCGAGCCGATTCGGATGGCGGGAT
>JAZKCD010000009.1:0-12670 GCA_040388355.1 Pseudomonadota bacterium
GGCTTGTCGCGCCGGGACCGGACCTTTGCAAATGATTCGTGCCATCCGAAGAAACCCCTCCCCGGAATCGCATCGCCTGTGGAACAATCGACGCGCTCTTTGGTTTCATCCCCCAGGCCGCGTGGTGCAGCCATGGTACCGCCGGGCGCTTGCGCTCGGCGGCATTGATTTATATCCGGGGGCCCGGACGGCCGGGTCCTGAGGGGGAAATGGGTGCGTTCCGCTAGTGATCCAATGAAAAAGACGGCGAAAACCAAGGGCGGTGGCGACGGCACCCGCAGCGGCAAGGCCGTGGGCGACGCCTTGCGCGAGGCCTATGACGAGGCGATCGGCGAAGCGATTCCCGACGAGATGCTCGATCTCCTGAAGAAGCTCGACTAGCGTAACCTACATGGAAAAGGACGATCAGCAGCCGCGCGGCCCGGGTCCTGCGGCGGCGCTGGCGCGACGGCTGTCGGGCATGCGCACCGGCGCCAAGGTCTTCTTCATCCTCGTCCTGTCGCTGCTCCCGCTCGCGCTGATCGCGCTGTTCACCACGCTCCAGACCACCCGCGCCGCCGATAACGAGGCGCGCGCGCGGCTCCACGCCGCGGTCGAGGAAAGCTCCGGCGTGCTCGCCAACGTCCTCGCCAACCATGTCGCCGAGCTGCGCGAGGGCCTTGCCGCGCTCGAGAAGGACCGTGCCGACGCGCCGAGCTGCACGCGCGTCGCCGGCGCCTTCGCCGCGCTCGCCGACAGCGGCACCCGCTTCGCGATCACCGACGCCCGCGGCACTTTGCTGTGCGGGCAGCGCTTCACGGTCACCGGCGCCGCGGTGCTCCAGCCCGGACAGGTCGAGCCGGGGCTGGCCGGATCGGGGCTGACGCTCAGGATCGGCGGGAGCGCCGGGGGGACCGCCGCGGCCTTCTATCCGATCGATGCGCTGGCGGCGCTCGGGCGGCCGAGCGGGTTCGTCCCCGATTACGGCTCGGCGCTGATCAAGGACGGCGGCGGGCGGCTGGTGCTGCGCGCGCTCGCCGGCGGCCCGCTCGACCGGCGCGAGACCCAGGATGCCGAGCTCGGCGTCGACAGCCTGAAGCTGCAGATGCAGATGCCCGCCGCGCCGATCACGTCGCCGCTGATCATCGCCACGGTGCTGCTGGTGCTGATGTGGCTCGCCGCCGCGACGATCGGCTGGTTCGTGGTCGACCGGCTGCTAATCCGCCCCTTGCGGCGGCTGCGCGCCACCGTCGGCGCCTATCAGCCCGGCGAGGAGATCGACACGAGCAAGCTCGGCAACATCCCCGCCCAGGAGATCGTCGAGCTGGGCGAGACCTTCCGCGACATCAGCCGCACGGTGAAGCTGCACGAGGCCGACCTTGCCGAGGGGCTGGTGCGCCAGACCAAGCTGACCCGCGAGGTCCATCACCGCGTGAAGAACAACCTCCAGGTCATTGCCAGCCTGATCAATTTCCACGCGCGGGGCGCCAAGAGCCCCGAGGCGAGCGAGGCCTATGCCTCGATCCAGCGGCGCGTCGACGCGCTCGCGGTGGTCCATCGCCACCATTATGCCGAGATGGAGGAAAATCGCGGGCTAGAGCTGCGCTCGGTGATCGGCGAGCTCGCCTCGAACATCCGCGCGACCGCGCCCGAGCGCGCGGCGGGGATCGGCATCGCGCTGGAGATCGAGCCCTTCCTGGTAACGCAGGACGTCGCGGTGGCGGTCGCCTTCCTGATCACCGAGATCGTCGAGCTGGCGATCAGCTGCAACCCGTCGGCGCAGGTGCGGATCTCGGTCAAGGCCGGGCCCGAGCCCGAGCGCGCGGTGCTGCGAGTGACCTCGCCGGCCTTGGTCGAGAGCAGCGAGCTGGAAGGGCTGGTCGAGAGCCGCTATGGCCGGGTGATGACCGGGCTGGCGCGGCAGCTGCGCACCGCACTGCACCATGATCCGCTGGTCGGCGCTTATGAGGCGAGCATCGCGATCACCGGAAGGCCCTGATTTCGAACGACTAAATCGGGTTCGAAAAAAATATCAAAAAAAGTTGAGATTCCTTGGAACCCCATTCGACAAAGCTCGTTTTATACTTCGGATAGTGACCTTTTGCCCCCCCGCTCTCGCTATCCAAGACATGGGCCCGGAAGCGTCAACCCTCCCCCCCCCGGTGACGCTTCCGGGCCTAACACTTTCTCCCGACAGCATGATCCTTCGACCGGCCCGCCGCGATCCCGTGCGCGGGCGGAACGATTCATGCGCCTCGGGCATTCCACTCCCAGCCGCCTCGCGGCCTGTCCATGGAGAATTCCAATGCGTAAGATCCTCGCCGCCGCCGCGCTCGCCAGCGCGTTCCTGATCTCGGCATGCAACACGGTCGAAGGCGTCGGCCGCGACGTATCGTCGGCCGGCACGACCGTCGCCGATGCCGCGGACGACGCCAAGCACTGAGGTTACGAAATTCGAGAGTCCTGGGTCCCGGGCCGGAAACGGCGCCGGGACTTTTTTGTGGCTGTCGCTGCGCCCTCCCCCGTTCCCCTGCGAAAGCAGGGGTCCAGGGCCAAGCAGGTCGGTCCTTGTGACCCTGGACCCCCTGATTTCGCAGGGGAACAATTGGCTATTCGACCCCGGCCGTCTCCGCCTCGGCCCGCCGTTCGCGGCGGCGGCGAGTGAACTTGATGCCGATCAGCGACAGGAAATAGAGCAGGCACAGCGGGATCGCGAGCAGGAGCTGCGAGCCGACATCGGGCGGAGTCAGCACCGCCGAGATCACGAACGCCGCCACCACCGCATAGCGCCACGCGCCCTTCAGCTGCTCGTAGGTGACGATCCCCGCATGCTCGAGCAGCATCAGCAGCACCGGCAGCAGGAACGAGATTCCGAAGCCGAAGATGAACTGCATCACGATTTTCAGATAATTGCCGACATCGGGCAGCGCCTGCTGAGTCACGCCGCCGAGATCGCCCTGGAAGCCGAGCAGGAACTTGAGCGCCACCGGAAGCGCGATGAAATAGGCCATCGACGCGCCGGCAAGGAACAGCACCGGAGTCGCCAGCAGGAAGGGAAACAGCGCGCGCTTCTCCTTCTTGTAGAGCCCGGGCGCGACGAACTGCCACAGCTGGTTGGCGATCACCGGGAAGGCGATCATCAGCGCGGCGAAGAAGGCGACCTTCAGCTCGACGATGAAGCCGCCGAACACTTCGGTGTTGATGATCGTGACCTGGCCGGCCGCCTTGAGCGGCGCGACGAGGAACACGAGGATGTAGCGCGCGAAATAGAGGCACCCGCCGAACGCGAGCCCCAGCGCGAGCAGCGACCAGAGCAGGCGGCGGCGCAGCTCGATCAGGTGATCGAGCAACGGCGCCTGGGTATCGTCGATGTCCCGCATGCCCAGTTTCCTCACGACCCGGCCTTGGCGCGCGGCTTGCGCGGCGGCGCGGGCTTGGGCGCCTCGAGCGTGTCGCCGGTGGTAGGGGCCTTGCGCTTGCGGGGCTTCGCCGGAAGCGCGGGGGTCTCGGCGGGCTCGGGCGCGGGGCGGACCACCGGCTGCTCGACCATCACCGGGCCGCTATCCTCGCTATCGGGCGGCGCATCGGCATCGGCCAGCAGCGGCTGCGGCGCGGGCAGCGACACCGTCGGCGGATGATCGCGCATGATCCGTTCATTCTCGGCCGCCCAGGCCTTCTCCATCTCGGCCAGCTCGGATTCGCGCACCATCGTGTCGAAGCCCGAGCGGAACTGGCGCGCGACTCCGCGAGCGCGGCCGACCCATTTGCCGACCACCCGCATCGCCTTGGGCAGGTCCTTGGGGCCGATCACCAGCAGCGCCACGGCGGCCACCATCAGCAATTCGGTCGGCGCGACGTCGAACATCGAAGCTGTTTGTCCAATCGAATCAGAACGTCATGCCGGACCGGGTCCGGCATCCCTGTCGCGCTGTTGGTCGCATAGGGACCCCGGATCAAGTCCGGGGCGACCGAATACCGGCTTTAAAGCTCTTTTTCGCGCGCGCGCTCGGCCTCGACCTGCGGTTCGGGGGCAGGCTTGCCTTCGAGCCGGGTCGCGGGCTTGGCATCGTCGTCCTCGGCCATGCCCTTCTTGAAGTTCTTCACGCCCTTGGCGACGTCACCCATCATGTTCGAAAAACGCCCGCCGCCCAGCAGCAGGATCGCGACGATCGCGACGATGAGCCAATGCATCGGCCCGAAACCACCCATGATATTCTCTCCTTGATTTCGACCCTATCTAGTCGTCTTCCGCGACGGTTTCCACCTCGGCTTCGCTTTCCAGCGTCTCAAAGGCGAGATCGACCGGATCGAGCAGCCCCGCGGCCTTGAGATCGTCGATCCCGGGCAGGTCGCGGCGGCTCGCCAGCCCGAAATGGCTGAGGAAGCCGGGAGTAGTGGCGTAGGTGAGCGGGCGGCCCGGGACTTCGCGGCGGCCGGCGGGGCGCACCCAGCCCGCCTCCATCAGCACGTCGATCGTCCCCTTCGAGATCTGGACCCCGCGGATCGCCTCGATCTCGGCGCGGGTGACGGGCTCGTGATAGGCGATGATCGCCAGCGTCTCGATGCCGGCGCGGCTGAGCTTGCGCGATTCCTCGCGGTCGCGGCGGAGCAGGTGGGCGAGATCGGCGGCGGTCTGGAAATGCCAGCGGTCGCCGCGGCGGACCAGCTCGATGCCGCGGCCGGCGTAGAGAGCCTCCAGCGTCGCCAGCGCAGGGCGGACATCGGCCTCGCCGCCGACATAGGCGCGGATCTCGTCGAGCGTCAGCGGAGTCTCCGAGGCGAACAGCACTGCCTCGACTGCGCGCGAGAGATCGTCCTCGGGGGTCATGCGGCGGGCGCCCTGAGGTAGAGCGGAGCGAAGGCCGATTTCTGGCGAAGCTCGACTCGGCCCTGCCGCGCCAGCTCGAGCGCGGCGACGAACGACGAGGCGAGCGCGGACTTGCGGTAGAGGCCGTGTGCTTCGTCGGGGAGGAAGCTCTGGATCGTGCTCCACTCGATCCGCGCGCCGACCAGCCGGGCGACGCGCTCGATCGCTTCCTCGAGCGTCATCACGTCGCGGACCGCGACGACGTGCATCACCTGGCGGGTGCGCGCGCTGATCCGGCCATAGGCGGCGATCAGGTCGTAGATCTCGGCCTCCCAGCGCGCCCTGCGCAGCACGCGCAGGCCCTCGGGCGCGGCGCGCAGGAACACGTCGCGGCCGAGGCGGTCGCGCGCGACCAGCCGCGCCCCGCCCTCGCGCATCGCGTTGAGCCGCTCGAGGCGGAGCTGGAGGCGCAGCGCCAGCTCCTCGGGGCTCGGCGTCTCCTCGGGGTTGCGCGGGAGCAGCAGGCCAGACTTCAGATAGGCGAGCCAGGCGGCCATCACGAGATAATCGGCGGCGAGCTCGAGCCGCAGCTCGCGCGCGGCGTTCATGAAAGCGATATACTGGTCGACCAGCTCGAGGATCGAGATCGCGCGCAAATCGACCTTCTGGTTGCGGGCAAGCGCCAGCAGCAGGTCGAGCGGGCCTTCCCAGCCGTCGATATCGAGCTTGAGCGTGTCGGTCTCGGCGTCCATCGCCGCGACTTAAGCAGGGCCGCGTCGAGAAGTCACCCTCCCCCGCTGCCTTCGCTCCGATTGACCGGCCAGCCTTGTTTCGCTATAGTCACGATCAATAATTTCTAGCTGATTTGGCTCGAAATTCAAGTGTTTCCGCGAACAACTCGGCAATCTGTTCAGTAAAGCGTTGCGTCAGGCATCTTTATTGGGGGAAATGCGATGCGCCGTCCGCGACTCAGCCCGGGACTCAAGACTTTCCTGCTTGCCGCAGCCGCCGTGCTGCCATTCGGCGCCGCGCAGGCGCAGGTGCCCTGCCTGCCCGGATCGAACGTCCAGTGCGTCGAGCAGGGCAAGAGCTGGACCAATCTCGCGCGGCGCGCCTTCTACAGCAAGGACCAGGGATCGCAGATGATCCCCTATGGCTGGATGCAGGCGCTCAAGGCGCCCGAGGGCCAATCCTTCATGTTCGACGCGCTGGCACGCTACGGCTATGTGCCCGACCCGTTCCGCAAGGGGATGCCGGTCGGCTTCACCGTCGCGGGCAAGGGCGAGGCGGCGCAGCTGGGGATGAACTGCGCGGCGTGCCACACCCGCGAGATCACCCGCGGCAACCTGACCTACCGCATCGATGGCGGCCCGGCTCTGGTCGACTTCCAGGCGCTGCTCACCGACATGGTCGACGGCATCGGCGCGGTGCTCGCCGATCCGCTCAAGTGGAAGGATTTCTACACCGCGGTGCTGGGCACGCCGAAGCCATCGGCGTCGCGGATCGCCAAGCTGCGCGGCGAGGTCGAGCTCTGGTACCTGCGCGAGAACACGATGAAGCAGCGCGCGTTCGGCACTCCGGACATGTGGGGGCTGGGGCGGCTCGACGCAGTCGCGATGATCTTCAACCGGCTGACGGGCATGGATCTCGGGCCGCCGCCAAGCTACCTCATCCCCGGCAACATCCAGCCCGCCGACGCGCCGGTGCGCTACCCGTTCCTGTGGAACGCCGCGAAGCAGGACATGACGCAATGGCCGGGATTCTCGGGCAACGGCACTTCGGTGACGGGCCTTGCGCGCAACGCCGGCGAAGTGTTCGGCGTGTTCGGCGTGGTCCATCCGACCGCGCCGAGCCCACGGATCGGCAACGTCAACTTCACGGCGATCAACTCGATGAACGGCCTCGGGCTGCTCGAGCTCGAGAACCTCATCAAGAAGATCGGCACGCCGCAATGGCCGGCGCATTTCCCGATCAACACGACTCTCGTCGCCGAGGGCGCGCCGATCTACGAGGCGACGTGCGGCGGCTGCCACGGCGTCAAGCCGGGCAAGCCGGGCTTCCCGCACATCGAGACCTGGGCGACGCCGCTCCAGGACGTCGGCACCGACTCGCGCGAGTACGACATCCTCGCGCGGACGGCCGATCCGGGGGTGCTCGCCAACCTCAAGACCGCGCTCGACCCGAACTTCAAGGTCCCCAATCCTTCGCGTTCGTTCGACCTGCTCAAATATGTCGTGATCGGTTCGGTGGTGCAGAAGGGCACGGTGCTGCTTGCGCTCGCCGAGGATTTCCTCAATTCGACCGGCTCGGCGAACGGCGCGACCACCGGCAAGGGCAAGGAACTCACCGAGGAGGCGTTCAATCTCCCGGCGTTCGATGGCAAGTTCAAGTATGAGTCGCGCGTGATGTTCGGGATCTGGGCGGCGGCGCCCTATCTGCACAACGGTTCGGTGGCGACGCTGGCCGACCTGCTCAAGCCTGCGAGCCAGCGCCCGGTGAGCTTCGCGGTCGGGCCGGAATATGACGTGGTCAATCTCGGGCTCGCGGCAAACCAGATCGGCAGCTACACGCGCACGACCACCGGCTGCGACCAGCGCAATTCGGGCAACAGCCGCTGCGGGCATGAGTTCGGGGTGAATCTGACTCCGGCGCAGAAGCGGGCGCTGCTGGAATATATGAAGACGTTGTGAGGGGTTGGGCGCAATCCGAGAGGATCGCCCTTGGTTTTTCCCCGGCGAAGGCCGGGGCGCAGTCGCAAGCTGAAGCAGATGGCGGGATGCCGCCTGGAGTCCGCCGTTACTGGGCCCGGCCTTCGCCGGGGAAAAACTGAGCCCGTTAGACGAGCGCCAGCAGCGCGTCGCGCTTGGCGATCAGCTCGGCGAAATCGCCCGCCTCGGGGCTCGCAACCGTCGCCATCGCGCGTTCCAGCCGCGCCAGGCACGCGGGCGAGGCATCGCCGAGCAGGCCGGTGATCTCGACCATCTCGTCCATCCGCGCCCAGCAATCGAGCACCACGTCGCATCCCGCGGCGAGCGCGGCGGCGGCTTTCTCGCCCGCGGTGCCCGAGAGCGCCTTCATGTCGATATCGTCGGTCATCAGGAGGCCGTCGAAGCCGATCCGGGTGCGGATGATGTCATGGATCACGGTCGGCGAGAGCGTCGCGGGCCGTTCGGCGTCCCAGGCCTCGAAGACGAGGTGGCAGGTCATCGCCATCGGCGCGTCGTGAAGCCGCGCGAAGGGCTCGATATCGACTTCGAGCGCGGCGGCGTCGGCCTTTACACGGGGCAATTCGAGATGGCTGTCGACCGTCGCGCGGCCGTGGCCGGGCATGTGCTTGACCACGCCGACCACCCCGGCGCGGCGCATCCCCTCGAGCACCGCCTGGCCGAGCGCGGCGACGCGCATCGGCTCGCTGCCGAGCGCGCGGTCGCCGATCGCGGGGGTGCCGTCGGGCTGGCGGACGTCGAGCAAGGGCGCGCAGTTCACGGTGATGCCGGCCTCGGCGAGCATCATGCCGAGCGCCTGGGCGCTGGCGCGCGCGGCCTCGATCGCGGAGATCGGGGCAATGTCGTAGAGCCGGTCGAACGCCTCGCCGGTGGGGAAGGCCGGCCATTCGGGGGGCTGCATCCGCGCGACGCGGCCACCCTCCTGGTCGATCAGGATCGGCAGGCCGGCGCGGCCCGACAAGTCGCGCAGGCTGTCGGTGAGCGCCTTCATCTGGGCGCGGTCGCCGCAGTTGCGCTTGAACAGGATATAGCCGAGCGGATCGGCGTCGCGGAAGAAATCGCGTTCGTCGGCGGTGAGGGTCAGGCCGGACAGGCCGAAGATGACGGGCTTCATGCGCGTGGCATAGCGAGCCGGATGCGGGGTTCAAAGCCCCTCGCCTGCCTGCTTAAAATATGTTGTTGCGAGGCTCCATTTTCCGGAATTATCACGATCCCGTTCCGGATTGACCACTCGGATGGGCAGGGAAATGAGTGACAGGGATTATTTCAAGGACCGGGCGCAGAGCGAGCGTGCTGCGGCACAAACAGCGGCGGATCCGACCGCCTTTCACGCACACATGCAGATGGCGCGCGAATATGAATGGCGCGCGGCGACCGAGCCTTATGCGGAGCCGACGGTGTCGGGTGGTAGCGCGCAGGCGAGCGGCTAGAGTTTGATCCAGCTAGATTGAACAATCCCCCACCCCGGCGAAGGCCGGGGCCCAGTATCGACGGACTCCAGGCGGCACCCTGCCATCCGAATCGGCTCGCAACTGGGCCCCGGCCTTCGCCGGGGAAAAGCTTGGTTCGAGCCGAGCCGAAGCCGACTCTAGTTCGCGACGTAGCAATTCTCGCCGGCGGCCTTGAGCTTGCCGCAGATCTCGCGGGCCTGGCCGTTGCTGCCGGCGTTGACGCGCAGGCGGAACACGGTGGTGCCGTTCTTGTCGCCCTTCTCCACCGACTTGCCGAGCGGCGAGAGGTAGGCGAAGCGCTTCGACAGGCGGCCCCAGGCGGCGTCGGCGCCCTGCTGGTCGGGGAAGGCGCCGAGCTGGATCAGCGATCCCGAGCCGGCATTGGCCGTAGCAGCCGGCGCGGCGGGCGCGACGCCCGGCGCCTGCGCCTTGAGCGCGCCGCCGCTGGCGGGAACCGCGACCGCGCCCTTGGCCTCGCCCGCGCCGGGGGTCGGCTGGGCGACGGTCTTGCCTTCGACCGGCGCCTCGGTCTGCGCATTGACATTGACGCTGGCATTGGTCGCAGCGCCTTCGCTGGTCGGGAAGACCGCGCCGCCCTCGCCCTCGACGTTCATCGCGTCCTCGTCGTCGGGCTTGACCTTGTAATCGCCTTCCTGGGCGTTGATCAGCGCGCCGTTGCCGCTCAGGCCCTGCTGCTTCTGGTACCACCACACCCCGAACGCGACCGCGCCCAACACCGCGACCGCGAGGACGATCAGCAGCAGGATCCGCCACAGCGACGGACCCTCGCGATAATCCTCCTCGACCGTCTCGAGCCAGGGCAGGCGATCGTCGTCGCCAAAGCCTGCCTCATTACGCATACTCATCAATGCATCTCCTGGGCGGCCACGACGCCCATGATTCCCAAACCATTGCGGACAATTTGCCCGATCGCCCGCGCCAATGAAAGGCGAGCGCATGTTAACCTTACCTGATCGGGGAGGAGGAAGCGGCGCTCCGGACGCTCGTTGCCGACATTCCACAGCGCGTGGAGCGATGCGGCCAAGTCATAGAGATAGAAGGCAATCCGATGCGGCTCGCGCGCGCCGGCCGCGGATTCGACCACGCGCGGGAACTGCGCGGCGAGCTTCACCAGCGCGAGCTCGTCTGTATCAAGCAGAGACAGGTCCACATCGGGACACTTTATCCCGGCCTCATCGGCCTTGCGATGGAGCGAGGCGATGCGGGCGTGGGCATAGTTGACGTAGAAGACCGGATTGTCCTTCGACGCCTCGACCACCTTGGCGAAGTCGAAGTCCATCTGCGCGTCGGCCTTGCGCGTCAGCATGGTGAAGCGGACGACGTCGCGCCCGACTTCCTCGACGACGTCGGCCAGCGTGACGAAATTGCCCGAGCGCTTGGACATCTTGACCGGCTCGCCGCCCCGCAGCAGCCGGACCATCTGGATCAGCTTGACGTCGAACCGGGTCTTGCCGTCGGTCAGCGCCTGCACCGCGGCGACGATCCGCTTGACCGTGCCGGCATGGTCGGCGCCCCAGATGTCGATCAGCTGGTCGGCTTCCTGGGCCTTCTGGAAATGATAGGCGAGGTCGGCGCCGAAATAGGTCCAGCTGCCGTCGGACTTCTTGATCGGCCGGTCCTGGTCGTCGCCGAACTTGCTCGAGCGGAACAGCGGCAGCTCGACCGGCTCCCAGTCTTCCGAGGTCTCGCCCTTGGGGGCTTCGAGCACGCCGTCATAGACGAGGTCGCGCGCGCGCAGCCATGCCTCGGCCGCCTCGGGCTTGCCCTCGGCCTGGAGCTCCGCCTCTGACGAGAACAGATTGTGGTGGATGCCGAGCAAGGCGAGGTCGGCCTTGATGAGGTCCATCATCGCCGCGACCGCGGCCTTGCGGAACGGCACGAGCCATTCGGCCTCGGGCTGGCCGACATAAAGGCTGCCATATTCGGCGGCGAGGCTCTCCCCGATCGGCTTGAGATAGTCGCCGGGATAGAGGCCTTCGGGAATCTCGATGGCCTCGCCGAGCGCCTCGCGGTAGCGCAGGTGGACCGAGCGGGCGAGAACGTCGACCTGGCCGCCGGCGTCGTTGACATAATATTCGCGCGTCACCTTGTGCCCGACGAACTCGAGCAGGTTCGCCAGCGCATCGCCGACCACCGCGCCGCGGCAATGCCCCATGTGCATCGGGCCGGTGGGGTTGGCCGAGACATATTCGATGTTGACGGTGACGCCCTTGCCGGCGTCCGAGCGGCCATAGCCGTCGCCGACCGCGAGGATCTCGGCCAGCTCGGCGCGCCAGGCGTCGTCGGTGAGAGTCAGGTTGATGAAGCCGGGGCCGGCGACCGCGACCGCGGTGACCTCGTCGAGCTTCTCCAGTTCGGCGGCGATCTTCTCGGCGAGCGCGCGCGGATTGGCGCCCGCGGGCTTGGCGAGGACCATCGCGGCGTTGGTGGCGAGATCGCCATGCGACGCGTCGCGCGGGGGCTCCACGGTCACGGCGCGTCGCTCCAGCCCGGCAGGCAGGTCGCCATTGGCGACGAGCGTGTCGAGGACGGTATCGAGATGCGCGGCGAAACGGGCGTAGAGCGTCATTGTGGTTCCGAGTTGCTTGAAGAGCGCGCGCTCTACCGCAACCGCGAAGGGGACGCAAAGGGCGCAGCAATTCTAGCCCCTCCCCTTCAGGGGAGGGGTTGGGGTGGGGCCTCTCCTCTGGACGCTGGTCTCGGTGAGACAGATAGGCCCCACCCCCAACCCCTCCCCGGAAGGGGAGGGGCTTAAGAGTTTCAGACCCGCGCCAGCCCACCGATCCAGCGCGCGCTCTTCATCTCGGGGAACAGCGCGCGGCTGGCCTGGGGCGGGGTCAGGCCGAAATGCCCGGCCACCGCGCTCGCGATCACGGTGTCGAGGCCGATCGTCGGCTGCAAGTCGCGGCCCTCGTAGAGACGATCGTCGCCCAGCCCCGGCCATTCGCAGACCACGCGGCCGCCCTGCACCGCGCCGCCGAGCAGCATCGCCATCGATCCGGTGCCGTGATCGGTGCCGCCCGTCCCGTTGACCTTGACCGTGCGGCCGAACTCGGTGGCGACCAGCACCATCGTGTTGCGCCATTCGGCCCCCAGCCCCGCCTTGAGCGCGCCGATCATGCCGTCGAGACCCTTGAGCTGGTTGGCGAGGCGGCTGCGCTGCTGGGCGTGGGTGTCCCAGCCGCCGGTCTCGATCATCGCGATCCGCGCGCCGTCGGCGGGGGCGAGCAATTTGGCCGCGAGCGCGCCGGTGGCGGCGGCGTTGCGGCCATTGTCGGCGGCCATGTCGCTGGTCAGCATCCGCGTGGCGGTGGCCTGCTCCCAGGCGGCGTGGAGCTGGGGATCGTCCTGGTAGAGCGACGACACCCGCGCCATCAAATCGTCCGAGGCGTCGGGGAGCGCGGTCGGGGCGTAGCTCGCCACCTCGACCTTGCCGCGCAGCGCCATCGGGATCGTCGCGGCGACCGCGATCGCCCTGGCGTCGGCGGGGGGGAGCAGCGCGAGCATGCGGTTGAGCCAGCCGTCCTTGAGGCTGTACGCGGAGGTGCCGCCGGTCTCGAGCACGTTCTGGCCGTCGAAATGCGAGCGGTCGCGATAGGGCGAGGCGACCGCGTGGAAGAACACCGCTTCCCTGGCCGCGTAGAGCCCGGCGAGTGCAGGGTACAGCCGGACAAGGTCGGTGCGCA
>JAZKCD010000009.1:12680-90541 GCA_040388355.1 Pseudomonadota bacterium
ATCGACGGGTGAAGCGCGAACATCGCGTCGATCCTGGGCGCCGACGCGAAATCCTGCGCGAGCACGCCGCGCTGCGCGGCGAAGGCGGGATCGCCCATCGGCGCGAGCGTGCCGAGCCCGTCGGCGGCGCCGCGCTGGATGATGAAGACGAAGCGCCGGTCGGTGCCGGCCCGGGCGAACGCCATCCGCGCGCCGAGGCTGGTGGTGAGGACCGCAGTGGCGCCGGCGGCGATGAGGCGGCGGCGGGAGAAAGTGACGTTCATTGCCTATCTCCGCATGAATTCGGGAGCGACGAGCATCAGCGCGACGCCCTGTCCGGGGCTTTCGGCGCGGGCGATCGCCTGGGCGGTGGCGGGGCTGAGTGCATCGGGGAAGAGCAAGGCGGCGCGCGCGCGGGCGTCGATCGTGTCGCGGGTGCGCTGCGCCATCCGCTCGGCAGCCTCGACCCGGCGCATGATCGCGTCGGGGCCGGCCCAGCTCGCGGCGATATCGTCCCAGCCCGCGGGCGAGCCCGGCTGCCACACCGGCTGGCCGAGCTGGCGCAGCAGGCCGACGGTGGCGAGATTGGGCAGGTCCTGGGTGCCGAGCGCACGCAAGGCGGAGACGGTCCATTCCCACGGGGTCTTGAACTTGGCGGGCGCGTCGGCCCAGCATTCGGGGGAGTCGATCAGCACGCGGTAGAGCGCCGGCATGTCGCCACTCGACTTGAGATACGCCGCCTGCAGGCGCGCGACCAATGCCGGTGGCGGATCGTCGCCGGCGAAATGGCGGGCGAGCTTGGTCGAAAGATGCTGCGCGGTGGCCGGGTGCGCGGCCAGCATGTCGAGCACCGCGGCAGCCTGGTTGTAGCCGGTCTGCGCCCAGCTCTTGCCGAGGATCGTGCGCGTGCCGGGCTCGTGGAGCCGCTCGGCGAAGACGAAGTCGCCGGGCGCGCCTTCGACTCCGGCGAAACGCGCGCCGCGGCCCCGGCCCAGCCCTGAGACGGTCCAGCCGGTCATCGCGCGGGCGAATTCGGTGACGTCGGCCTGGGTGTAGACGGTGCGGACGCCGAGCGTGTGGAGCTCCATGATCTCGCGCGCGAGGTTCTCGTTGAGCCCGGGCATCTGCCCGCCCTGGCGGCGGCGCGCGCCGACCTGGCCGGCGACGCTGCCCGGGCCGATCGACTGGGCCTGGTCGAGATAGAGCAGCATCGCCGGATGCCGCTCGACTGCGAACAGCATGTCGCGGAACCTGCCCAGCACATGCGGGCGGATCGCGTCGAACTCGAGCTGGCCGGCGAGGCCGACCACGGTGAGCTTGTCGGCCGAGACCGCGAAATGATTGGCCCAGAAATGCACCAGCCGCTCGACGAACGGCGCGGGGGTGGTCAGCGCAGCCTTCATCCGGGCATTGACCGAGGCGGAATAGACTTCGCGCCCCTGCCGCCGCGCGAACTGGCGCGCCTGCGCGACGGGGTCGCGGGCGCCGTCCTCGGCTTCGGTCATGGTGGCACCGGCCCGCATGTCGGGCGCGGCCATCGCGTCGTCCGCTTGCGGTTTGCGATAGCCGGCGGGGCGGCGCTGCGGCTGCTGCCCCTGCCGGCGCATCTGCCGGGTCTCCTCGAGATAATCAGCGAGGTTCGCAGCGATGGTGCGCGTCGGCGGCAGTGCGGCGATCGGCGCGGGGCTGGCGTCGAAGCGGTCGAGCTGGGCGAGCAGCGCCCGCTTCGAATCGCCGCCGGTCTCGCCCGGCCTTCCCCCCAGACCGAAGCGGTTGAGGGCGATGCTGGCTTCGGACATGGCGGACTCCTGTGCAGCGTATCCTGCCCATACGCCCGATTTGTCGCAAAACTATGCCGGGCAAACGAATCGTTCCCCGGCGCAGGCCGGGGCCCAGTATCGACGAAGTTCAGGCGGCATCCCGCCATTTAAATCGGCTCGCAACTGGGCCCCGGCCCTCGCCGGGGAAAAGCTCGCGCACCATCAAAATCCCTCGGGGAGCTCCAGAGGCCCGACCAGCTCGCGATAGCGACGGATGGCGTAGCGGTCGGTCATGCCCGCGACGAAATCGGCGATGTGGCGGCTGCGGGTGGGTTCGGCGGCGGGGAGCGCCTCGCGCCATTCGTCGGGCATCAGCGCGGGATCGGCGGCGTACGCGGCGAACAGACCGGCGACGATGCCGTGCGCGGCCTCTGCCGCCTCGACCTGGCTGCGGTGATGATAGAGATTGGCGTAGAGGAAGCGTTTCAGCCCGCGCTCGGCCTCGGCCATCGCCGGGGAGAAGCCGGCAAGCTGCTCGCCCGCGGCGCGGACGTCCTCGACCGTCTCGACACCCTGATCGGCCAACCGCGCGGCGGTCGCGGCGATGAAGTCGTTGACCATCCCGCCGATCTGCGCGCGGATCAGCTCGCCGATCACCCGCTTGCGCTCGGCGCCGGGAAAGCGCGCCTCCATGCCGCGCCAGGCATCGGCAAGCATCGGCACCGCCATCAGCTGGTCAAGGTCGAGCAGCCCCGAGCGCAGCCCGTCGTCGATGTCGTGATTGTCGTAGGCGATGTCGTCCGCGATCGCCGCGACCTGCGCCTCGAGCGAGGGCCAGCGGCCAAGATCGAGCGGGAACGCCGCGTCCGCCTCGGCCAGCGCCCATTGCGGCGCGGCGACGGGGCCATTGTGCTTGGCGAGCCCCTCGAGCGTGTCCCAGGTCAGGTTGAGCCCGTCCCAGCCCGGATAGGGCCGCTCGAGCAGCATCAGCGCGCGCAGCGTGTGGCCGTTATGGTCGAAGCCCCCCTGCCCCTTGAGCGCCGCCTTGAGCGCATCCTCCCCGGCATGGCCGAACGGCGGATGGCCGATATCGTGCGCGAGGCACAGCGCCTCGGTCAGGTCCTCGTTGAGCCCGAGCGCGCGGGCGATGGTGCGGCCGATCTGCGCGACTTCGAGGCTGTGAGTCAGCCGGACGCGGAAATGATCGCCGTCGGGCGCCATGAACACCTGGGTCTTCGAGCGCAGGCGGCGGAAGCTGATCGAGTGGAGGATGCGGTCGCGGTCGCGCTGGAAGGCGTCGCGGGGGCCGCGCGCGGTCCCGGTCTGTTCCTCGTGAAGGCGGCCGCGGGAGCGCTCCGGGGTGCAAGCCCAGGGCGCCGCTCCGGTCACTTGACGGGTAGCTTCGTGACTTTCTGCCCCGCCTCGCTGGTGAAGGCATAGGCGGAGACGCCCGCTTTCTTGAGCGTGTTGACGAAGGCCTGCGCTTCCGTCGCGTTCTTGAACGGGCCGGTGAGCAGGCGATTGGTGGCGCGCAGCGGCGTCCACCAGCCGCTCTTGCCGCGGAACTCGGCCGGGTTCGCCTTGACGATCTTGGCCCAGGTCCTCGGCAACAGGCTCTCGTCCTGGCCGATCCCGAGCTGGACCCAGGCGCGCGCGGGCTCGGCCGGGGGCTTGGGCTTCGGCTTGGGGGTCTCGGCTTTCTTCTTGCCCTTCGATGCATCGGCGGTGGCGGCACCAGGCTTGGCTGGCGGCTTGGCGCCAGGCTTGGGCGTCTCGGCCTTGGGCGCAGGTTTCGGTGTGGGCTTGGCTTCGACCGGCGGCGCGGCAGCGATGCGGACCGGCTCGGGGTCGGGCTGGGCGCGGGTCTCGCCGGGAAGCGGCGCGACGCCGAGCTCGGAGGCGGGGATGGTGATGCCGCCGACGATCGAGGCGAGCGCCGAATCCTCCGCGCCGACGCGGGCGGGCGGGCGCGCGTCGGGCCGCGACCTGGGATGGTCGACCGGCGGGGCGATCGTCGAAGGCGCATCGCTCAGGTCGCTGTCGCCGCGGCTGGGCGCGCGCAGGGATTGCCGCGCTCGCGACGCGGACCGGCGCGGGCGTCGGGGTCGGCAGTGCCTGGACCATCGCCGGGCGCGGCGGCTCGAACGCAGGCGGGGGCGGCAGCGGCTGCGCCTGCTCGACCTTGGGCACCTGGCGCATTGCCGCGGTGGTGGTCGCCGCCAGCTCGTCGCGCTCGCGCTCGCGGCGCGAGCGGCGGTCGCGGCTAGGTGCGACCGGCACGGCAACCCCCGGACGCGGCTCGACCACGGCGACCTGCACCGGCGGGCGATCGGGCACGTACGCGGGCAGCTGCGGCGCGAACTGCGCGTCGGCGCGGCGCGCCTGGGTGGGCGACATCTCGCCGAAATGCACCGCGAACGCCTTGTCCGCGACCGACAGCGAGGCGAGGCGGCGGAAAAAGGGTGTCATTGCAAGGCCCATGTTGCCGGGCATCATGCTGGCGGAGATACGTTCGGCGCCGGACACGTCGCCGTTCATCGCGAGGATGAAGGCGCGCGCGCGCCACGCGGCGCGGTCGCTGCGGCGGAGCAGCGAATCGAGCACCGCCATCGCCTCGTCGGGCTTGCCGGTGATGCCGAGCGAGAGGGCGTAGCGGCGCACCGTCTCGTCCTGGGGGTCGCGTGCCAGCGCGACCTTGTAGTCGCGCTGCGCGAGCTGCGGCGCGCCGAGCAGGTCATAGGCGAAGGCGCGGTCGGCGGCATAATCGGCCATCGGCAGCCCGCGCTGCTCGGCCTGCTGGAACAGCCGCATCGCCTCGCCCGGCCGTTCGAGCCGGACCAAGGCCGCGGCGCGTCCGGCAAGGATGCGGGGGTTGGTCGGGTCGACTGCCTCGGCGCGGGCGTAGAAAGCCAGGGCTGCCGACGTGTCGTCGAGCCGCGTGCTGATCTCGGCGGCCGACAGCAAAGCGCGCAGGTCGCGCGGATTGGCGGTGAGATTGCGCATCTCGGCGGCCAGCTGGTCCGCGCGCGGATTGGGCTGGGCGACGATCTCGGTCTGGGCGAATGCCGGTGCGGCACCGGCCATGACGACAGCCATGGCGAGCGCGGCCGGGCGGAGAAAACGAATCCGGTTCATGCGTCTGTCAGCCTACACGATTCCGTCGCTGAACGCCGAATGACGCGCACGCCACGGTTCGACGAGGCGAACCGTGGCGGCGACAAATGCCTGGTTACTGGTTGTTCTGGCTGCGCAGGAAGCGCGGGATGTCGAGCGGATCCTTGTCGTCGTCGTCCGACTTGGCGCCGCCGCGCGAGGCCGAGGCCATCCGCTCGAACAAGGTCCCGCCCAGCTTCTTCTTGGGCTCGACAGCCGGCGCGGGCGCCGCGGCGGCCTCGTCGGCGGGCTCGGGATCGGTCAGCCAGCGGCGGCGATTGCCGAATTCGGGGGTAGGCTCGCCGGGATCGGCGGCGAGGTCGTCCTCGGTCTCCAGCCCGTCGTCCATCGCAGTGTCGGAGCCGAGCACCAGCTCATCCGAATCCTCGGCCTCGGGCTCGGCAACGGGTTCGGCGGGCGCTTCAGGCTCATAGGCCTGCGGAACCGCCGAGCCGTCGGCCTCGGGCTCCTCGAAACGGATGTCCTCGGGCTCGGAGAAGCCCGGCTCGGGCGCAGGCGCAGCTTCGGCGGGCGGGGCGATCGTCGCGGCGATCGGCTCGGCGGCGGGGCGGCGCGGGCTGGCGAAGGAGAAGACGCGCGGCGCTTCGGCCGGGGCCGCAGTCGCCTGGGCGTCGGCGTCGATGCCGGTGGCGACCACCGAGACGCGGATCTTGCCCTCCAGCTCGGGGTTGAACGCCGAGCCCCAGATGATGTTGGCGTCGGGATCGACCAGCTCGCGGATATGGTTCGCGGCCTCGTCGACTTCGAGCAGGCGCATGTCCTCGCCGCCGGTGATCGAGACGATCACGCCCTTGGCGCCGTTCATCGAGACGCCGTCGAGCAGCGGATTGGCGATCGCCTTCTGCGCGGCGACCAGCGCGCGGTCGTCGCCCGAGGCTTCGCCGGTGCCCATCATCGCCTTGCCCATTTCCTGCATCACCGCGCGGATATCGGCGAAGTCGAGGTTGATCAGCCCGGGCATGACCATCAGGTCGGTGATGCCGCGGACGCCCTGCTGGAGCACCTCGTCGGCCATCTCGAACGCTTCCTTGAAGGTCGTGTTCGCATTGGCGATCAGGAAGAGATTCTGGTTGGGGATGACGATCAGCGTATCGACGTATTTCTGGAGCTCTTCGATGCCCGCCTCGGCGCTCTGCGCGCGGCGCTTGCCTTCGAAGGCGAAGGGCTTGGTCACCACGCCGACGGTCAGGATGCCCATGTCGCGCGCAGCCTTGGCGATGACCGGCGCGGCGCCGGTGCCGGTGCCGCCGCCCATGCCGGCGGCGAGGAACACCATGTGCGCGCCCTGCAGCGCCTTGGTCACCTGGTCGATCGTCTCTTCGGCCGCCGCGCGCCCGATCTCGGGCCGCGAACCCGCGCCCAACCCCTGCGTGATTTTCACGCCAAGCTGGATGCGATTGCTCGCGCTCGACTGCTTGAGCGCCTGCGCGTCGGTGTTGGCGACGAGGAACTCGACGCCGTGCACGTCGGCGCGGATCATGTTGGCGATGGCGTTGCCGCCCGCGCCGCCCACGCCGATCACCGTGATCTTCGGGGTCAGCTCGTCCACTTCGGGCGGAAGGAAATCGATACTCATCGCCTGGTCTCCCCTCGCGCCGCCGGAAAGGGTCGCGGCGCGGATTTCATGAAATTCTTCTGCACGAACGCTGTGAGCGACTCTAGTCCAAAGACAAGGTTATCGACGGTTTTCTTTAATAATTCGCGCGGAACGCGGCCATCAGACGTGAAAGCACGGCGCGCGGACTGGCGCGAGTGACCATCTGGCCCGCGGGTTCGAGGCTGCGCAAGTCGATCGGGTCCGCCGCGGCGAATCTGGCGAGGCCGGCCAGCGTGGCGAATCCGGGGCCGCTATGCGCCTCGGGGAGCGCGACGAGGCCGCGCGGCCGCCCGACCCGGACCGCGCTGCCGAGCGCCTGCTGCGCATAATCGGCGATACCCTTGAGCTCCGCGCCGCCGCCGGTGAGGACGATCTGGCGGCCGATCGGATCCTCGAAGCCGAGCTTGCGCAGCTCCTTCTGGATCTCGGGGATCAGCCGCTCGAGCCGCTGGCGGATCACTGCGATCAGCTGCGCCTTGGTGATGCGCGCGCCCTCGGCACCGTCCTCGGGCGAGGCGGCGACGACGTCGATCATGTCGTGATTGTCGCGCGGGCTGATATTGGCCGAGCCATAGAAGCACTTCGTCCGCTCGGCCCAGCTGCGCGCGGTGCCGAACGCCGAGGCGATATCGTCGGTGATGTCGGCCGATCCCATCGAGATCGACGCCAGCCCGGCGAGCACTCCGCCGGCGAACACCGAGACGTTGGTCACGCCCGCGCCGATCTCGACCAGGGCGACGCCCAGCTCGCGCTCCTCGTCGGTCAGGCAGGCAAGGCCCGTCGCCACCGGCGCGGCGATGATCGAGCGGACCTCGAGATGCGCCGAACGGACGCACAGGTCGAGGTTGCGCACCGGCGAGCCTTCGGTCGCGACGACATGGATATCGACGCCGAGCCGGTCGGCATGGAGCCCGATCGGCTTCTTGACCCCGGCGAGGCCGTCGAGCGTGTAGCAGGTCGGGTGAGCGTGGAGCACCATTCGGCCCGCGGGATTGAGCGCGTCGCGCCCCGCCTTGAGCAATTCGTCGATATCGGCCTGCTCGACCCGGTGCCCGCCGAGATCGGCCTCGAGCTTGACCACGTCCGACACCAGCCCGCCGGCCGAGAAGCTGACCCAGACATCCTCGATATTCTGCCCGGCGATGCGCTCGGCCTGCTCGACCGCCTCGCGGATCGCCAGCTCGGTCGCGAGCATGTCATGGACATAGCCGCGCTTGACGCCCTTGCTCTCGCGCTGGCCGGTGCCGAGCACGACGAGCTGGCCGTCGTCGGTGCGCTGCGCGATCAGCGCCGAGACCTTCGACGATCCGACGTCGAGCGCCGTGATGAGACCTTCCGGTGCCGCCTTTGCCATCCCCGTTTACTCCTGCCCCTGGTTACTGACCGGTTCGGCCGCCGCTGCCGCCGCCGCCGCATCCGCTGCGTCGGGCACCGCCGCCCCCTGCTTGCGCATCACCATGCGCCCTTCGACGCGCATGTCGAAGCGCTGATAATTCTTGCCGAGCAGGCGCTGGGTGCGGTCCATCTCGGCGAACTCGACCAGGGCGTCGGCCGCCTCGCGCTCGCCCTCGGGCAGCAGCAGCCGCTCGCCGGTGTCGAACACCAGGTCCCAGCGCCGGTTGCCGATCCAGGTCGCCGCCTTGACCAGCGGCTTGAGCCGTGGCGCCGCGTCCATCAGCCGGCGCCGCGCCTCTTCCTGCGCGTTGGCGCCGTCGCCGATCAGCAGCGGCAGATCGGGCATCGCCTCGCGCGAGACCGGCTCGAGCGGAACGCCCTTGGTATCGACCAGCATCAGCCGGCCATGGCTCTGCCAGATCGCCGCGGGGATGCGCTCGACGATATGGATCGACAGCGTGTTCGGCAGCCGCCGCGAGACGCGGGCATCCTCGATCCACGGATATTTGAGCAGCCGCTCGCGCACGCCCTCGAGATCGACCAAGGGCATCGCCCGGCTATTCTGGTCGAGCGCCTGCGAATAGACCGTCATCTCGTCCATCCGGCGCAGGCCCGTGATGTCGATCTTCTCGACGCGGAAGCCGGCCTCGCCGATCGCGTTGGCAGTGGCGACCCCGGCCATCGCCGGCAGCCCGAACCAGCTCGCCACGCCGAGCGCCGCCGCGCCGAACAGCCCGACGATCCCCCACGCCGCGATCCTGCGCAAAGTCGCCTCGCTGAACGGCAGCGCCGCGACGGCCTTGTCGAGCATCCCCGGCTGCGGCTTGCGCCGCTGCTGCGGACGCTTCTTCGGCGCCGCCGCGCGGCGGGTCGCCGGCTTGCGGGCGGCGCGCTTGGTCATGCTAGCGCTTCCTCGACGATCTTCTGCACCAGTTCGGCATAGCTCATGCCGATATACTTCGCCTGCTCCGGAACAAGACTGAGGGGGGTCATGCCGGGCTGGGTGTTGACTTCGAGCAGGAACAGCCCGTCGACGCCCTGGTGGTCGTCCCAGCGGAAGTCCGATCGCGACGCGCCCCGGCAAGCCAGCAGCCGGTGCGCTTCGCACGCGATCCGCTTGCACGCGTCGGCGATCTCGTCGGGGATCTGCGCGGGGCAGACATGCTCGGTAAGGCCGTCGGTGTATTTCGCATCGTAGTCGTAGAAACCGCTCTTGGGCTTGAGCTCGGTCACCGCGAGCGGCGTATCGCCCAGCACCGCGACGGTCAGTTCGCGCCCGCGGATGAAGGGCTCCGCCAGCAGCTCGTCGAATTCCTGCCAGGGCCCCTTGGCCTCGGCGGAGATCGGGTTGCCGTAATTGCCTTCTGCGGTGACGATCGCGACACCCACCGACGAACCCTCGTTGACGGGCTTGAGAACGTACGGCCGCGGCAACGGGTCGCGCGCGAACAGCTCCATCACCTCCACCATCCGCCCGCCGGGCATCGGGATGCCGTGCGGGACCAGCGCCTGCTTGGTCAGCTGCTTGTCGATCGCGATCACCGACGTGACGAGGCTGGAGTGGGTATAGGGCAGCCCCATCAGGTCGAGCATGCCCTGGACGGTGCCGTCCTCGCCCGGGGTGCCGTGGAGCGCGTTGAACACGACATCGGGCTTCACTTGCGCCAGCCTGACCGCGACGTCGCGGTCCATGTCGATGCGAGTGACCTTGTGGCCGAGCGATTCCAGCGCATCGGCGACGCCGGTCCCCGACATCAGCGAGACTTCACGCTCGGCCGACCAGCCGCCCATGAGGACAGCGACGTGGAGGGTCTTCACTTGTTCACTCCCACGCGCTGTATCTCCCATTCCAATTCCACCCTCGAATGTGCCTTCACCTTGTCGCGAACCTCCTCACCCAGGGCCTCGATATCGGCGCTGCTCGCCTCGCCGAGGTTGAGCAGGAAGTTGCAATGCTTTTCCGACACTTGCGCGTCGCCCTTGCGCAGGCCGCGGCAGCCGGCGGCGTCGATCAGCGCCCAGGCCTTGTAGCCGTCGGGATTCTTGAAGGTCGAGCCGCCGGTGCGGCTGCGCAGCGGCTGCGATTGCTCGCGCGCGGCGGCGATGCGGTCCATCTCGGCCTGGATCGCTTGCGGATCGCCGGGCACGCCCCGGAAGGTCGCGCTCACCACGATCGCGCCCTGGGGCAAATTGCTGTGGCGATAGGTATAGCCGAGATCGGCGAGCGCCAGCGAGCGCCGGTCGCCCGAGCGCAGCACGACGTCGCATGTCGTGAGGATGTCGCGGGTCTCGCGGCCATAGGCGCCGCCGTTCATCCGCACGAAGCCGCCGACCGTGCCCGGGATCGAGCGCAGGAACTCGACGCCGGCAATGCCTGCATCGCGCGCCTTGGACGAAACGAGGATGCCCGACGCGCCGCCGCCGCATTTGAGCGTGAGGCCGTCGGTCTCGACCGTGGCGAACGCCTTGCCCAGCCGCACCACAACCCCCGGCACGCCGCCGTCGCGCACGATCAGGTTGGAACCGAGGCCAAGCCCCATCACCGGCACCGAGGGATCGAGCGCGAACAGGAAGTTGCTCAGATCGGCCGCATCGGCAGGCTCGAACAGCCATTCGGCCACGCCGCCGCTCTTGAACCACACGAGCGGCGCCAGCGGGGCACCGTGCGTCAGTTTCCCGCGGACCGGGGGCATGGCGTAGCAGACGCTCATCCGCGGGCCGCCTCGATCGCGTCGGCGAGGCCCGCCGCCCATTTGGTGATGTCGCCCGCGCCGAGGCACACGACCATGTCGCCGGCCTGCACCGTCTCGGCCAGCGCCGCCGCCAGCGCGGACGCATCCGCCACCGTCGCCGCCGCACGGTGCCCGCGGCGCTTGACGCCTTCGACCAGCGCCTCGGCGTCGACGCCCTCGACCGGCGCCTCGCCCGCGGCATAGACCGGCGTCACGAACACCATGTCGGCGTCGTTGAAGGCCTGGGCGAAGTCGTCCATCAGGTTGCCCAGCCGCGAGAAGCGGTGCGGCTGCATCACCGCGATCACCCTGCCCTGCGCCGACTCGCGCGCCGCGGAGAGCACCGCGCGGATCTCGACCGGATGGTGGCCGTAATCGTCGATGATGGTGACGCCCCCAGAATCGCCAAGACTCATCTCGCCGACCTTGGTGAAGCGGCGCTTGACGCCTTCGAACCGGGCGAAGCCGCGCTGGATCGTCGCGTCGTCAATGCCGAGCTCGAGCGCGACGCCGACCGCGGCGAGCGCGTTCTGGACATTGTGCCGCCCCGGCATCGGCAGCTCGATCCCTTCGATCGAGCGGACGCTGCCGTCGCGCTGGCGGATGATCGCCTCGAAACGGTTGCCGCCGCCGTGCGGGGTGACATTGACGCCGCGCACGTCGGCCGACGCCGCGAAGCCATAGGTCACGATCCGCCGGTCGCGGACGCGCGGGATGATCGCCTGGACCTCGGGGTGATCGAGGCACAGCAAGGCCGCGCCGTAGAAGGGGACATTCTCGACGAACTCGACGAAACAGTCCTTCACCTTCTCGAACGAGCCGTAATGGTCGAGATGCTCGGGATCGATGTTGGTGACCACGGCGATCGTGCCGTCCAATCGCAGGAAGCTGCCGTCGCTTTCGTCGGCCTCGACCACCATCCACTCGCTGTCGCCGAGCCGGGCGTTCGAGCCGTACTGGTTGATGATCCCGCCGTTGATCACGGTCGGATCGACCCCGCCGGCGTCGAGCAGAGCCGCGATCATCGACGTCGTCGTGGTCTTGCCGTGCGTCCCCGCCACTGCGACGGTCGACTTGAGCCGCATCAGCTCGGCGAGCATCTCCGCGCGCCGCACGACGGGGATGCGCCGCTCATACGCGGCCTCGACTTCGGGATTGCCGCGCCGGATCGCCGTGGAAGTCACCACCACCGCGGCGTCGCCGAGATTCTCGGCGGCATGGCCGATCGAGATCACAATGCCCTGCTTGCGCAGCCCTTCGATCACATAGCCTTCGGCGACGTCGGAGCCCTGCACCGCATAGCCGAGATTCTTCATCACCTCGGCGATGCCGGACATGCCGATCCCGCCGATGCCGACGAAGTGGATCGTGCCGATATCGGTCGCGACGCCCCTCATGCGAAGGCCGCCTTTCCGCTCGGCTGCATCGCCGCGCGCCGGAGGCCGATCGGCGCGGTCGGGGCGTGGATCGATTCGACCAGGTCGGCGAGGTCGCGCGCCGCATGGGGCCGCCCGCAGCTCTTGGCGCGCGCCGCGGCATTCTCCAGCGCCTGCGGGTCGAGCCCGAGCTTCTGGATCTGCTTGGCGAGCTCGCGTGCGTTGAAGGCGCGCTGGGGAATCGTCCGCGCGCCGCCGGCGTCGGTGATTTCCTTCGCATTGACGGTCTGGTGATCGTCGGTCGCGCTCGGCAGCGGCACGAGGATCGCCGGGCGCCCCGCCGCGGTCAGCTCGGCGATGGTCGAGGCGCCGGCGCGGGCGATGACGATGTGCGACCAGGCGAGATGCTCGGGCAAGTCGGGCAGATAGGTGGCGATATCGGCCGGGATGCCATGCGCGAGATATTTGGCGCGCACCTCCTCGATATCCTCGACGCGCGCCTGGTGGGTCACCTGCAGCCGCCGCTGGAAATGCGGGGGCAGCAGCGCGAGGCCATCGGGCACGACCTGCGACAGGATCGACGCGCCCTGGCTGCCGCCGGTCACCAGCACGCGGAAGATCCCGTCCTCCTCGAGCATCGGATAGGGCCGGTTGCGCAAGGCGAGCACCGCCTCGCGCACCGGGTTGCCGACCAGATGGGTCTTGGCCTTCCAGCTGTCCTTGAGCCGCTCGACATCCGCGTAGCTCGTCGCGATCGCATCGACCTTGTCGCCGACATAGCGGTTGACTCGGCCGAGCACGGCATTCTGCTCGTGGACGATCGTCGGGATGCCCTTGCGGAACGCCGCGAGCAAAGCCGGCAGCGCCGGATAGCCGCCGAAGCCGATCACGCACGAGGGCCGGAGATCTTTGTAGAGCCGGATCGCCATCGAGCGGCCCGCGATCATCTTGCTCGCCGCCTTGAGGAAGCCGAGCGGCCCGCCGCCCAGCCGCCCGGCGGGCAGCACATGCGTCTCGACGCCGTCGAACAGCCCCGGGAAGCGCACGCCCCGGTCGTCGCTGACCAGCGCGACATGGTGTCCGCGCCGCGCCAGCTCCTCGCCCAGCGCTGCCGCGGGCACCATATGCCCGCCGGTGCCGCCGGCTGCCAAAACATAAGTGCGCCCCGTGCTCATTTGCCGCTCCACCTCACCGTATAGGGAGAGCGCTTCAGATACGGGTTTCGCCGCGTGAAGGCGAGCAGCAACCCGATCCCGATCGAGAGCGCAATCATCGACGATCCGCCATAGCTGATGAAGGGCAAAGTCATGCCCTTGGACGGCGCGAGGCCGGTGTTCACTGCCATGTTGATCAGCGCCTGCACGCCGAACTGCGCCGCGAGGCCGGTCGCAGCGAGCAGGCAGAAGGCGTCCTCCTCGTCGAGCAGCTTCACGAACACCCGGATGATGATTGCGACATAGAGGATCGCGATCACCGCGCAGGCGATCAGCCCGAATTCCTCGCCGATCACCGAGAAGATATAGTCGGTATGCGCCTCGGGCAGCTTGAACTTGGCCTGCCCCGCGCCGGGGCCCCGCCCGAACAGCCCGCCGGAAGTCAGCGTCTGCTCGGCCATGTTGGTCTGGTAATGCTCGGCCAGCGCCTTCTCCTTGTCGGGGAACAGGAAGCTGTCGATGCGGATGCGCGCGGTATCGTAGAAGAAATAGGCGGCGAGCACGCCTGCCATCGCCGTCCCCGACAGCGCGCCGATCATCGCCGGGGAGATGCCCGAGACCATCAGCAGGATGATCCAGACGGTGCCGAACACCATGGTCTGCCCGAAATCGGGCTGCATCATCAGCAGCACGCCGACCAAAGCGGTGAGCCCGCCGGTGACGGTGAGCATCAGCATCATCGGCAGCTCGGCATCGCGCGCGCGGAACGACAGGATCCACGCGGTCGAGACGATGAACAGCGGTTTGAGGAACTCGGAGGGCTGGAGATCGGAGACGCCGAGATTGATCCAGCGCCTGGCCCCGTTCACTTCGCCGCCGATGAAGGGGACGAGCAGCAGCAGCACGAGGAATATCCCCGCCCCCGCCAACGACAGCCTTCGCGCCAGCGTGACCGGCAGCATCGACACCAGGATCATCACCGGCACCGAGATTCCGACCCACATCAGCTGGCGCCAGAAATAATACATCGCGGGCACCTGGTGCGCGCCCTCGGAGTAGCGCCGCGCGGTCGCGGGCGAGGCCGCGGCGACCGCGACCAGCCCGATCGCGATCAGCAGGAAGACCAGCAGCATCAGCACGCGGTCGACTTCCCAGAACCACATGCCGGTGCGCGTCTGGTTGGCGCGGCCGAGCTGGGTGCCGACCCGGCGCCGCACGCCGGGGGCGTCGGGGGCGTCCTCGGTGTCGGTCTCGCTCACAGCGCCGCCACCGCCGCGCGGAAGGCATCGCCGCGCGCCTCGAAATTGGCGAACTGGTCGAACGAGGCGCAGGCCGGGGAGAGCAAAACGGTCTCGCCGGGCTTCGCATTGGCGGCGGCGGTCTTGACCGCGGCTTCCAGCGTGCCACTGCGTTCGACCGGCATGTCGGGGGCGAGCAGCGCCGCAAACATCTCCGCGGCGTCGCCGATCGTATAGGCGCGCACGACATTGGCGAAGCCGGGACGGCAGGCGTCGAGATCGTCGGTCTTGGCCTGTCCGCCGAGAATCCAGTGGATGCGGTCGAACGCCTGCAATGCCGGCGCTACCGAAGTCGGGTTGGTCGCCTTGCTGTCGTTGACGAACAGCACGCCGTTCCTGGTCGCGACCCGCTCCATCCGGTGCGCGAGCCCCGGAAAGCTCTCGAGCCCGCGCTCGATCGCTTGATTGTCGATCCCCAGCGCCTCGCACACCGCGATCGCGGCGAGCGCGTTCTGGGCGTTGTGCGGACCCTGCAAGGCGGGCCAGCGCGACTGGTCCATGCAGAAGCCGGGGGCGATCTTGGTGAGGTCCTCGCTGCGGCCGCTCCTCGCGAGGTCGCGCGCGATATTCGCCGACGGCGCGTCGCCGATCCCGATCACCGCGGCATGGCCCGGCGACTGCATCGCGAACAGCCGCGCCTTGGAGGCGACATAGCCATCGAAGCCGTCATAGCGGTCGAGATGGTCGGGGGTGATGTTGAGCAGCACCGCGACGTCGCAATCGAGGCTCGCGGTCAGGTCGATCTGGTAGCTCGACAGCTCGAGCACATAGACGCCCCCCTCGGCGAGCGGGTCCTGCGCGAGGATCGGCAGCCCGATATTCCCGCCCGCGAGGCTGGGCAGCCCTGCCGTGCGGCAGATATGGTCGATCAGCGCGGTGGTGGTCGACTTGCCGTTGGTGCCGGTGACTCCGACGACCTTGTGCGCCGGCAGCCCGCCGCGCGCCTCGGCGAACAGCTCGATGTCCCCGATCAGCCGCGCCCCCCAGCTGCGGGCATGGTCGGCGATCGGGTGGCGGTTGATCGGCACGCCCGGCGAGACCACGACCGCGTCGAACCCGGCGAGATCGATCGTAAGGGGGTCGGCAAGCTCGGCGCCTTGCACCTTCGCCCGCGCGCCCTCGCTCGAATCCCACGCCACGACATGCGCCCCGCTCGCGACGAGCGCGTCCACCGTCGCCAGCCCGGATCGCGCCAGCCCGAGCACCGCATAGCGTTTTCCGCGGAAAAGCGGCGATGTGATCATCTCAGCTTGAGCGTCGACAGCCCCGCAAGCGCCAGCACGAAGGCGATGATCCAGAAGCGGATCACCACGGTCGGCTCGGACCAGCCCAATTGCTCGAAATGATGGTGGATCGGCGCCATCTTGAAGACGCGCTTGCCGGTGCGCTTGAAGAAGAAGACCTGGATGATGACGCTGAGCGCCTCCATCACGAACAGCCCGCCGATGATCCCCAGCACCAGCTCATGATGCGCGACCACTGCGATCGTGCCGAGCGCGCCGCCGAGCGCGAGGCTGCCGGTATCGCCCATGAACACCGCCGCCGGGGGCGCATTGAACCACAGGAAGGCGAGCCCCGCCCCCACCATCGCCCCGCACAGGATCGCGAGATCGCCCGCGCCGGGAATGTGCGGAATGCCGAGATAGGTCGCGAACACCTTGTTGCCCGCCAGATACGCGATCAGCATGAACGCCATGCTCGCGATCACCACCGGCATCGTCGCGAGCCCGTCGAGCCCGTCGGTCAGGTTCACGGCATTGCCGAACGCGACGATCGTGAAGGCGGCGAAGGGGATGTAGAACCAGCCGATATCGGGGTGCAGCCAGCTGAAGAAGGGCACGTACAGCGTGGTGTTGTGCGAGACCCCGATGATGATCCAGCTCGCGACGCCGGCGATCAGGAACTCGCCGAGCAGCCGCACCTTGCCCGACACGCCCGCGGTGCTCGCCTTGCGCACCTTGTCATAGTCGTCGAGGAACCCGATCATCCCGAACCCGAAGGTCACGAACATGCACGCCCAGACATAGGGGTTGGTCAGGTCCATCCACAGCAGCAGCGCGATCATCGCGCTGGTCAGGATCATCAGCCCGCCCATCGTCGGGGTGCCGCGCTTGGCGAGGTGGGTCTGCGGCCCGTCGTCGCGGATCGGCTGGCCCTTGCCCTGCCGGACGCGCAGCCAGCCGATGAACTTGGGCCCGATGATCAGCCCGATCAGCAGCGCCGTCGCCACGGCGCCTCCCGAGCGGAAGGAAAGGTAGCGGAAGAGATTGATGACCCCCGGGAAGCCCAGCCAGTCCGCGATCAGGTAGAGCATGGTTGCCTTTCCGCCAGCGCGGCCACGATCGTCGAGAGACGCACGCCGTTAGACCCCTTCACGAGCACCGCGTCGCCCGCCGCCAGGACATCCTCGAGCCGTCCGCGTGCCGTCGCCGCGTCGGGCACATGGACGAAATCGACATGGCCCTCAAGCGCGTTTGCGAGGGGGGCCATCGCTTCGCCGACAAGGATCGCGAAATCGACCCCGGCGGCCTCGATCGGGCCCGAAAGCTCGGCGTGGAACGCCTCCGAATGCGCGCCCAGCTCGCGCATCTCGCCGAGCACGGCGATCCTGCGGCCGGTCTCGTGCGCCAGCACCTCGAGGGTGGCGCGCATCGAGGCGGGGTTGGCGTTGTAGCTTTCGTCGATCACCAGCGCCTCGCCGCCGCCCGCGGGGACCAGCAGCCGCGCGCCGCGGCCGGGGAGTCCGCCGAGCTCGGCGAGCGCGAGGCCCGCGAGTTCGAGGTCGCCGCCCGCGGCGTCGACCGCCGCGAGCACGCCCATCGCGTTGGAGACCCAGTGCGCGCCGGGCTGCGACAGGGTGAAGCTCAGCTCGCGATCCCCCAGCCGCGCAGTGACGAAGGTCCCGCCGGTCCGCGTCCGCATCGTCTCGATCGCGCGGACATCGGCGCCCTCGCCGATGCCGAAGCTCACGATCCTGCCGGCATGAGATTTCGCCGCGGCGATCAGCCGGTCGCGGTGCGCGCTGTCGAACGGCACGATCGCCGTCCCGCCGGGCTCGAGCCCCTCGAAAATCTCGCCCTTGGCGTCGGCGATCGCCGCTTCGTCCTTGAAGAAGCCCATATGCGCGGGCGCGATCGTCGTCACCATCGCGACATGCGGGCGCACCAGCCGGGTCAGCTGCGCCAGCTCGCCGGCATGGTTCATCCCCATCTCGAACACCCCGAACCGGGCGGTGCGCGGCATCCGCGCGAGGCTCAGCGGCACGCCGGTGTGGTTGTTATAGCTCTTGACCGAGCGATGCGCGCAGCCGGGATCGTTGCGGTCGAGCGCCGCGAACAAGGCCTCCTTGGTCCCGGTCTTGCCGACCGAGCCGGTGACGCCGATCACCACGCCCCCCATCCGCCCGCGCGCCGCGATGCCGAGCGTGTCGAGCGCGGCGGTGGTGTCGTGGACAAGCACGTGCGGGTGCGGCGTCGGGCAAGAAACCACCGCACCGGCAGCCCCGCTCGCAAATGCCTGGTCGAGAAAGCGATGACCGTCGGTCGCCTCGCCGCTCAGCGCCAGGAACAAGTCGCCGGGACCGACCTCGCGGGAGTCGAACGTGACTCCCGAAGCTTCGAATTCTGCTGACACGCTGCCGCCGGTGGCCAGCGCGATTTCGTCGGAGGTCCAGAGCCTCACGCCGCGCACTCCCGCGCTACCGACACATCGTCGAACGGCAGCACCCGGTCGCCGACGATCTGGCCCTGCTCGTGGCCTTTGCCGGCGAGCAGCACGATATCCTCGGGCCCGGCCTGGGCGATGGCGGCGGCGATCGCATCGCGCCGCCCGCCGATCTCAATGGCTTGCGGCGCACCTTTCAGGATCGCCGCGCGGATCGCCGCAGGGTCCTCGGAGCGCGGATTGTCGTCGGTGACGATCGCCACGTCCGCCCCCGCCGCCGCGACCTGCCCCATCGGCTCGCGCTTGCCCGTGTCGCGGTCGCCGCCCGCGCCGAAGACGAGGATCAGCTTGCCCTGGGTATGCGGCTTGAGCGCGGCGATCGCCGCCTCCAACGCATCGGGGGTGTGCGCATAGTCGACATAGACCGGCGCCCCGGTCCGCGTGATCACCGCGCGCTCCAGCCGTCCGCGCACCGGCTGCAGCCGCGCGAGATTGGCGAGCGTCGCGCCGATATCACCCCCGGTCGCGATCACCAGCCCCGCCGCGGTCAGCGCGTTGGCGGCCTGGTACGCGCCGATCAGCGGCAGGTTGACCAGATAGGTGCGGTCCTCGGCCTCGATCGTCAGCCCCTGCCCGAGCAAGGTCGGCTCGCGCGCGACCAGCCGCAGCGTGTCGCCATGCTCGCCGACCGTCACCAGCGGGTTGCCGCGCACCCGCGCGAGATCGATCACCCGCTCCGAATTGGCGTCGTCGACCCACACCACCGACACGCCGTCGGGGTCGAGCACTTCGGCGAACAGCCGCAGCTTGGCGCAGAAATAGGCGGCCATGTCGCCATGATAGTCGAGATGGTCGCGGCTGAGATTGGTGAAGGCCGCGGCGCGCACCGGCAGCCCCTCGGTGCGGTATTGCGACAGCCCGTGCGACGACGCCTCGAACGCGACATGCGTCACGCCTTCGCGCGCCAGCCCTGCGACATTGGACAGGAAAGTGACGATGTCGGGCGTGGTCAGCCCGGTCGAGACGGTGTCGTCGGACGTGGTCACTCCCAAGGTCCCGATCGACGCGGCGTGGAAGCCCGCCATCCGCCACAGCTGCCGCGTCATCTCGACGGTCGAGGTCTTGCCGTTGGTCCCGGTCACTGCAACGGCGGTCTCCGGGAACGGCGCGAAGAATTTCGCCGCGAGCCGCGCGAACGCCTCGCGGGGATTGTCGTCGGCGATGTGCCGGGCGCCCTCGACCACCGCCTCGGGCCGCGCCACCACTGCGATCGCGCCGGCCTTCACTGCGGCGGCGATATAGTCCTCGCCATTGACCGTCGCGCCCTGGAACGCGCCGAACACCGTGCCCGGCGCGACCTTGCGATGGTCGATCGCGAAGCCAGTGACGACCGCGTCCCCCAGCCTCATTCGACCGGCTCGTGCGGGTTGTGCCAGATCAGCGGCCTGAGCTCGGCAATGTCGATGTCGCGCTTCGCATCGGGGATCACCCCGAGGAACGGCCCGGCGCGCATCACCACGCGCTTGACCACCGGCGCGGCCGTGAGCCCCGCGGTGCGCTGGCCGCCCGACTGGGCGTTTCCGATCGGCGAATCGAGCATGGCGATAACCACATAGCGCGGTGCGTCCATCGGGAAAGCCGCCGCGAAGGTCGAAACATTCTGGCTGGCCGAGTAACCCTTTTCGCCGGGCTTCTCGGCGGTGCCGGTCTTGCCGCCGACGCGGTAGCCCGGCGCGTTGGCCTGCTTGCCGGTGCCGTCGGTGACGATCAGGCGGAGCAGCTGGCGCATCCGCGCGCTGGTCGCCTCCGAGATCACCCGCCGCCCCGCGGCCTCATGGCCGGGTTCGACCTTGAGCAGCGTCGCCGGCCGCCACGTCCCGCCATTGACCAGCGCGGCATAGGCGCTGGCGAGGTGCAGCGGCGTCACCGCGATGCCGTGCCCGAAGGCGGTGGTCAGGGTGGTCGAACGATCCCAGCGGGCGGGCCACAGCGTTCCCCAGCGCTCGATCTCGATCCCCGCGGGCTGGTCGAAGCCGAGGTTGCGGAACATCTTCTCCATCGGATCGCGCCCGATCAGCTCGGCGATTCGTGCCGTCGCGATGTTCGACGAATAGATCAGCGTCTCGGGGATGTTGAGGAAGCGCTTCTGCGGATGGTCGTCGCGGATCTTGAAGCGGCCGATCGGATAAGGCTCGACCGCGTCGAAGCGGCGCGCCATCGACGTCACCGTGCCGGTGTCGATCGCCACCGCCATCGTGATCGGCTTGAACGCCGAGCCGAGCTCGTAGCGGCTCTGGGTCACGTTGTTGCGCGGCGCGGCGGCGGTGAGCTGGTTGGGGTTGAAGCTCGGCAGCGAGACCATCGCGATGACTTCGCCGGTCTGGACGTCGAGGATCAGCCCCGCGGCGCCCTGCGCCTGGAAGGCGGTCATCGCCGTCGACAGCTCATTCTCGAGCGCGGCCTGGACGCGCACGTCGAGCGACAGCGCGACCGGCGCGCCGCGGCCCTGGTCGCTCAGCAGCTGCTTGTCGAGCACCCGCTCCATGCCGAGCCCGCCATGCCCGGTCGAATCGAGATAGCCGAGCACGTGCGCGGCAAGGTCCGACTGCGGATAGAGCCGGTCGGGCTCGCGCAGCAGCTCGATCCCCGGCTCGCCGATCGCGTTGGCGGCCCTGACCGTCTCGGGCAGCGCGCGCCGCTTGAGCCAGGCGAACGACCCGCCCGAATTGAGCAGCGCGAAATACTGGCCGGCGCTCTTCTCCGGAAACAGCGCGGCGAGCTTGTGCGCCAGCGCGGCCTTGTCGCCGATCACTGCCTTGGGATGGAGCGCGATCGACCAGCCGTCGATCGAGCGCGCCAGCGGCTGGCCGTTGCGGTCGACGATGTCGCCGCGCGGGGGCAGCCCGGCATTCGGATCGGCCACCGCCGGGGGGGTCGCCGCGAAGGCCAGCACCGCCAGCCGCCCGAGGATCGCGAGCACGCCCGCGCCGAACAGCAAGGCGAGGATCATCAGCCGTACCTGGGCCACCGCCACCAGTGCCTGACGGGCGCCGCCCGAACGGCGCGCACGCGCCGACGGGGCGACGAGGACGGTCAACGCAGCGCCAGCTTCTCGGAGGCCGCAGCCCGTTCGAGGTCGCTCATCGTCGAGGCGCTCAGCAGCCGGTCGTCGAGCATCGCGACGGTGCGGATCGCGGTCTTGCCCGCGCCCGGGCTCACGTTCTGCGCCGTCGCGGTCGCGCCGTGCTTGTCGACCGCAGGCTGCGGCGCGAGCTTGGGCGCGCCCGCGGGGGTCACCAGCGTCTCGAGCCTGGCATCGCCCATGTCCGCCGCGTCGAGGCTGGCGAGCTGGGTGTCGCTGGCGAACTGCTGCGGCACCGGCGCCGACAGCGCGAGCACTTCGCCGTTCCAGCGCTCGATCTGCGACAGGTTGGCCCGCGTCTGGAACTCGGTCTCGAGGTCGCGGATATTCTTCTTCGCCTCGGCGATCCGCGTCTCGACCATGTGCAGCCGCTGCCGCTCGGCCGCGCCCTGCGAGGTCACGATGTAGCAGGCCGGCGCCACCACGACTCCGCAGAGGAACCAGCCCAGACCCTTGAACGATCCACCAGCCATCACGCTACTCCTTCACTGGTCCACGGGGCCGCCGCGGTCCGGCGCGCAACTCGCAGCGTCGCCGAACGGGCCCGGGGATTACGGGCGATCTCCGCCTCGCCCGGCCGCACGGCCTTGGCGGGGGATTCGAAACTGGGTTCGGCCTTGGCGGCCGCCATCGGACGATGGCGCGAACCGGCGGGCTCGCTGCCCGAACGCTCGCGCAGGAAGCGCTTGACCAGCCGGTCCTCGAGGCTGTGGAAGGTCACCACCGCCAGCCGCCCACCGGGCTTGAGCACGCGCTCGGCCGCGGCGAGGCCGTCGGCGAGTTCGTCGAGCTCGCGGTTCACATGGATGCGGATCGCCTGGAACGCGCGGGTCGCCGGGTCCTTCTTGTCGTGCGGCTTGTGGCCCAGCGCCTTGCGGACGACATGCGCCAGCTCGGCGGTGCGAGTCAGCGGGCGCGCCGCGACGATCGCCCGCGCCACCCGGCGCGACCGCGGCTCGTCGCCATATTGATACAACACGTCGGCGATCTCGCCTTCTTCGGCCTCGTTGACGAAGTCGGCCGCGCTCATGCCTTCGCCAGACATGCGCATATCCAGCGGTCCGTCTGACTGGAAGCTGAAGCCGCGCTCGGCCTGGTCGAGCTGCATCGACGAAACGCCGATATCCATCGTCACCCCGTCGACCGGCACGAAGCCGCGCCGCTCGAGCTCGCCTTCCATGGCCGAGAAGGGCGCCTCGATCAGCGTCACCCGCCCATCTTTTTCATAGGCCCCGAAGCGGAGTCGGCCGCCCTCGATCGCGCTTGGATCGCGATCGAGAGCGGCCACCTCGGCACCCCGCTCGAGGATGGCATGCGTATATCCGCCCGCACCGAAGGTCGCGTCGACATGGCGCTCGCCGGGCACGATGGCGAGACCATGGATCACTTCGTCGAGCAGCACGGGGATATGGGGCTGGGGGCCGCTCAAAGCGCGACTCCCTTCGACTGGCAGAGGAACTCGCAGATCTCGCGGATTTCCTCGTTCTCGGGATCGGTATTGGCCATCAGCGCCTCGGGCGCCCAGACGTCGAAGGTCTCGCCGCTCGCGGTGAAGAACGCCCATTTGCCGATCTTCGCCTTGGCGCGGAAGAAGGGCGGGATCACGAAGCGGCCGCTGGCGTCGAACGGGGCACGTTCCACCGCGCCGAACGCGCGGCGCTTGACGCGCGATGCGGCGCCGTCGCCGTCGAAGGGCGAGGCGGCGGGATCGTCGATGCGCTGGTGCTTCTCGTGCGACCAGCTGAGGTCGTGCACCGAGAGGCAGGGATCATGCGGATGGCGGCCGACCACGACCTGGCGGACATCGGAATTGCGCTCGACGGCGGCGCGCAGATCGGCGGGGATCGCGACGCGACCCTTCTCATCCACCGCCTGAAGCGCAAACCCCTCGTACAATTCCACCCGAACCATCCTCGCTCGGGCACGCCTTCCCCGTCTCCGGAGTCGCTGCGTGGCGCCCCGGTTTCTCGAACCGACGGTAAAATTGGTCGTGCCCCGACCTTAACCATGGTTGGATACCATAAGGCGCCGGGGAATCAACGGGTAGAATGGGGATTTTGCCCCACTTAACCCCATTTTCCAGTAATGTTCCGCTTATTTCACTGTCTGTTCTTGCGTCATCGGGGGTCCTGTTCTTGCGGTCGGGGCGTGGCGGGGTGCTTTCAGTTGTCGGTGGGGCAAATCCCCGCCGACTCCGGATTCACCGCATTTGGCGGAATCCCGAGCATTGTCCGTGGGATAGTAGCAGATGCTGCGATTCCGCGCATCCCCTCGAAAACTCGGAAAACCGCAGAAATCCGGCGAGTCGCCGCTTAATGAGCGTGGTTAATGGTGATTTGGCAGGCTCGCTCGCCGCCAAATCCAAACCGCTCCCCTGCGAAAGCAGGGGTCCAGAGCCAAGACGGCTGGATATGAGGCCCTGGACCCCTGCTTTCGCAGGGGGAACACAAAGTGGAGTCAAGAAATCCCTACCGCTTCCCCGCCGCGCGCCGCGCTTCCTCGCGCCGGGCGATCTCGGCCGCGTTGACATCCTCGGTCGCGCCCGTGCTCGGCGCGACGCCGAGCTCGGCGAGGGGCTCGTCCTTGCCCTTCTCGACCACGAGGTTGCCCGCGCCGTCGGTGATGTTGGCGACCACCGATGAATTCGAGGCGCCGATCGCCGAGACCGAGGCGTCGCGATTGGCCGAAGTGAAGATCGCGCTGGCCAGCCCGATCAGCACCAGCACCATCGCGAGCCCCGTCATCCCGACGCGGACGCGCTGCATCGCCTGGGCGGATTCATGTTGCGAAGCCGGCTTCATATCTGTTGCATAAATGTAACGCCTTAACGACCGGTTGTCGAGATCGGCGTCAGGCTTGTGCGAGCCATTCCGGGACCGGCAGCCCCTTGGCCTCGAGCCACTCGCGATTGTAGAGCGTTGAAAGATAACGGAATCCCGTATCGCAAAGGATCGTGACGATGCGCTTCCCCGGGCCGAGCTCGCGCGCCAACCGTATCGCTCCCGCAACGTTGATCCCCGACGAGAGCCCGAGGCACAGCCCCTCCTCGCCGAGCAGCCGCGTCACCCATTCCATCCCCTCGGCGTCCGAGATACGGAACTGGGTGTCGACCGGCGCGCCTTCGAGATTGGCGGTGATCCGCCCCTGCCCGATCCCCTCGGCAACCGAATTGCCCTCCGAACGCAGCTCGCCACAGGCATAATAGTCGTACAGCGCCGCGCCGTACGGATCGCTCAGCGCGATGCAGATCTTCTCGTCCTTGGCCTTGAGCCCGAGCCCCACGCCGGCGAGCGTGCCCCCCGTCCCCACCGAGCAGGTGAAGCCGTCGATCTGGCCCTCCATCTGCGCCCAGATCTCCTCGGCGGTGCCGACGATGTGCGCGCGGCGGTTGGCGACATTGTCGAACTGGTTGGCCCAGATCGCATTGGGGGTCTCGCCGGCGATCCGCCGCGAGGTGTGGACGAAATGCGCGCAGTTCGAATAGGGCGCGGCCGGCACCAGCACCAGCTCGGCGCCCAGCGCGCGCAGCGTCTCCATCTTCTCGCGGCTCTGGGTCTCGGGCATGACGATGATCGTCTTGTAGCCCTTGGCGTTGGCGACCAGCGCGAGGCCGATGCCGGTGTTGCCCGCCGTCCCCTCGACGATCGTCCCGCCCGGCTGGATCAGCCCGCGCTCCTCGGCGTCGCGGACGATGAACAGCGCGGCGCGGTCCTTCACCGAGGCGCCCGGATTGGCGAACTCGCACTTGCCGAAAATCTCGCAACCGCTGGCCTCGCTCGGCCCCTTGAGCCGCACCAGAGGCGTGTTGCCGATCAGCGCGAGCGTATCCTGAGTGACATGCATGGCCGCTAGATAGGAGCGGACCCCCGCCCGGGGCAAGCAACGGAAAGCTTAGGCCGCCGAAAGGTACCCGTACCAGAGGATCAGCAGCACCAGCCGCGGCGCGAACGCCGACCTGGCCATCGCCCCCAGCAGAATCGCGATCACCGACGCCGCCGCGCCGGTCGCCAGCGACAGCTCGAGCGGGACGAAATTGCCCGCCAGCGCGGCGCGCACGATCGCGGGCGCGCCGATAAGCAGCGTCCAGGCGATCCCCGCCACCACGAACGCCGCCCGCCGTGCCATCGGCGCGAACGGTGCAGTCGCGGTCAGCGCGAGCAGCTTCGACCGCTCGCTCCGCGCGGCGTGCGCGCTGAGCCCGAAGGCGAGCAGCAGCAGCGCGGCGGGGCTGGTTACGGTGCGGAAATCGGCGAACAGTCCCGACGCCGCCGCGCCCGCCGCGAGCAGCAGCCACAGCCTGCCCTGCCCGATCAGCCGCATCTCGCTGACCAGCACGCCGGCGGCGGGCAGCCACGATCCCCGCGCCGGCGGCGCGTTCGGGTTCGCCGCACGCGGCGCGCCCGGCGACAGCAGCCGCCGCAACCACTTCCAGCGAATCTTGCGGACCCTGGGCTTGTGCGGCGCGTAGAGCAGCCCGGCGAGAATCGCGATCAGCACGGCGATCCCCGCCCAGGCGAAGCGCGACGCGATGTAACCGGGGGACTCGATCCCCGCCATCACGTCGAGCGCGATCTTCTTGTCTCCCACCACCGACGATCCGATCGCGATCTGGGTGTCCCCCTCCGCCAGCGTGTAGGTCAAAGGCTGAATGAAGCCCGGGAAATCGGTGAGGTTGCGGGCGAAGTCCGCGCTCTTGGTCCCCGCCGCGATGGGCGCGATCAGCGACGCCATCCACAGGATGTAGAAAAACACTTCGCCCAGCCATCCGCGCGTGAAACCCAGCGCATCGAACAGGATCCGCACGGCCGCCACGCCCATCAGCGCGGGGCCGGCGATCAGCCACAGAGTCATGCTGATCTGGCCGTAATTGACGTGATGGCCCGGCAGCACCAGCCAACCGATCAGCCAGCCCGCCAGGTTCATTGCCGCCAGCACCCCCGCCAGCACGGCCACGTCCGCACCGAACCGGCCCAGCGCGACCGCGATTCGCGATCCGGCGGTGACTTCCTCGACCTGCCACGGCTGGAGCCGGGTGGCATTCGAGCGGAGATAGATGAAGGCGATCGGCAGCAGCAGCGTCGAGACGACGACGCCGAGCGACACGCCGAGCACCGCCGACGTCAGCACCGGCGCCATGTCATGCACGGCGATCACTGCGTTGGGATCGTCGCCGGTGTTGATCCAGAAGCGCGCGGCGACCGGCGCGATCAGCAGCAGCACCCACAGCCCCCAGCTGCGCGAATAGCGCGCCAGCGACGTGGTCAGCGACGATCGCAGGATCGCAGCGCTCATGTCACCGATCCGCCCTCGACTCGCAGCATCGTCGCAGAGGGCGCCAGCTCGTCGGCGAGGTGCGTCGTCATGATCACCACTGCGGTCTGCGCGCGCTCGAGGATCAGCGCGCTGAGCTTGCGCGCCGTGTCGATGTCGAGCTCGGCGGTGGGCTCGTCGAGCGCGAGCAGCTGCGGTGCGCCGAGCAGCGCCTGCGCGAAGATCAGCCGCCGCCGCATGCCGCCGGAGAAGGTCGCGATGCGGTTGTTGATGTCGGCATGGAGCCCGATCGCCTCGGTAATCGCGGCGAACTGCTTGTCCGCCGCGCCAAGCGCGAGACCCTTGAGCGCGGCGATGTGCATCGCGAATTCGCGCGCGGTAAGGTCCTCCGGCAGGTCGACCGCCTGCGGGGCGTAGCCCAGCGTCCGCCGCAGCCGCTTGCGCGCGCCGGGCAGCGGCTTGCCGTCCCAGAATATCTGCCCCGCGCTCGGCTTCTCGGCGGTCGCGATGACTCGCAGCAGCGTCGACTTGCCCGCCCCGCTCGGCCCGACCAGCAGCGTCAGCCCCGGCGTGAAGACGTGACTGACGCCCTCGAGCACCGCCTTGCGGCGATAATGCTTCGCGATTCCCTGCAGCTTCAGCTCGGCCATGAATCCTCCATGACCGGTGTGTTAGTACTATAATACAGCCATGGCAATCCGTGCTTTTTCTGGGCCCGATCGCGGGCTCAGGCGAACCACCCCGCCTTGGCATGCGCCGCCAGCCAGATCGCCAGCGGCAGCCCGGTCAGCGCGATGGTGCTCGACCAGCAGGCCATCGCCCCGTGCCAGTCGCCCTTGATCGCGCGCACCCAGCCGAAGATTCCGAAAAGCGTCGCGCCGATCGCGAACAGCGCCCCGGCCGCGCCGAACAGCATCAATGCGCCCTTCAGCGTCAGCACCGTCGCGAAGATCATCACGACGAACGCGATCATCACGCCGACCAGCGCGCCGACCGGCGTCGCCGCGATCATGCAGATCAGCGACCACACGAAAAGATGAAACAAGAATGCCCGCTTCGCCATCGCCGCCTCCCTTTGCGAAGCCGCATCGAACCACAGGCTGCTTACGATCCGGTTAGCGCGACGCGACTCCGGCGCGCGCCAGGTGCGGATCGAGCCGCCCGGCGAGCCACAGGAAGAACATCCGGAAATCCGAGAACAGCGACCAGAGCGGGTAGGTGAAGGTCGCCGGGCGGTTCTTTTCGACAGTGAAATGCGCCGCCCAGGCGAAGCCGTAGCCCGACAGCGGCACCATCACCCACCACCAGCCGCCGGCGCCGACCGCGATCAGCAGGAACCACAGGGTCAGGAAGGTGCCGACATAGTGGATCCCACGAGTCAGCGGACGCGCGTGCTCGCGGAGGTAATAGGGCCAGAAATCGGCGTAGCGAGTGATCGTGCGGGCCATGGCCAATTCTACGCACGCGGCGCACGCCTGTTCAAGCCAATGCGCGCATGGTATACACCTCGCGTCCGGAGGTAGAATTCCATGGGTGTGCAGCTCAACATCAAGGACGCGGAAACCGTCCGCCTCGCCCGCCAGCTCGCCGACGCGACCGGCCAGCCGATCACCAAGGCGATCAAGGCCGCGATCGAGCGCGAGCTGCGCGAGAACGAGAAGGTCAAGGAAGAGCGGATGCGGCGTCTGCAGGAGATCGTCCGAGGTGCGCGAAAGCTGTGGAAGCCGGAACTCCTTGAGGTCGATATCGACGATCTTCTGTACGATGAATACGGGCTTCCGAAATGATCGTTGACAGCTCGGCGATCGTCGCGGTTCTGCGCGAGGAGCCCGAGGCCGGACCGCTTTTTGAGGCGCTGCTTGCAAATGCAGGCCATATGCGAATGTCCGCAGCCAATTATCTGGAAGCCGGGATCGTCATTGATCAGAACGATGATCCCGCACTGAGCGCCAGATTGGATGCGCTCTTGGCGGAATTGCAGATCGAGATCATACCCGTGTCGAGCGAACTCGCCCGTATCGGACGTCAGGCGTATCGCGAATTCGGCAAGGGAAATCACCCCGCCCGCCTCAATTTCGGCGATTGCTTCGCTTATGCGCTCGCCAAGGCAAGCGGCGAACCCCTGCTCTTCAAGGGCAACGACTTCTCGCAGACCGACATTATCGCCGCGTGAGCCCACGCAAGCACAGCTTCCCGCCCGTCATCGACTCCCGCGTCCGCCTGCTCGTGCTCGGCTCGCTGCCCGGCGAGCGTTCGCTCGCGGCGCGGCAATATTATGCGCATCCGCAAAACCAGTTCTGGCAGCTGATCTCCCCTGCGGCGGGCCGCGACCTGACCGCGCTCGGCTATGACGATCGCCTCGCCGCGTTGCTCGACGCGCATATCGGGCTGTGGGACGTCGTCGCCAGCGCGCACCGCGCCGGCAGCACCGACGCGGCGATCCGCGAACCCGAGCCGCACGACATCGCCGCGCTGGCCGCCACCCTCCCCGACCTGCGCGCGATCGCCTTCAACGGCGGCACCGCGCTCCGCCACGGCCTTCGCCAGCTCGGGCCAAATGTGGCGAAGATCGCCACAATTGCCCTGCCCTCGAGCAGTCCGCTTCACACCGTCGGCCTCGCCGCGAAGCTGCCCGCTTGGAAGGAATTATCCTCCTATCTATCTTGAATAGCTAGCTTTTTATATATCCCATCACACCAGTAGAATATCGCTTGCGCTCTCTGCCTTAATCGTGCCACAAATATGGCAACAACAAGGCAGGAGGGATGAGATGCGTGTGAAATTCCTGGTTTCGACCGCGCTGTGCGCGGCGTTGCTTGCGGGGTACCAGAACGGCGGCGGCTCCTATTCAGGGCAGAGCGCCGGCTATGTCACCGAGGAGACCGTCGCCGATGTCTCCGACGCCGATCTCGCCGCGATGACCCCCGAGCAGCGCGAGCAGTACAAGACCAACACCATCTCCCCCGTCCACCGCGTCGCCGAGGCGCCGGTCTCGACCTTCGCGGTCGATGTCGACACCGCCGCCTATTCCAACGTCCGCCGCTTCCTGACCCAGGGCCAGACGCCCCCGAAGGACGCGGTCCGCACCGAGGAGCTGGTCAATTATTTCCGCTACGATTACCCGCTCCCGCGCAATCCCGCCGAGCCGTTCAGCGTCACCACCGACGTCGCGCAGACGCCGTGGAACCCGGCCACGCGGCTGCTCCGCGTCGGCCTGCGCGGCTACGACCTCAGCTACCGCCAGCGTCCGGCCGCCAACCTCGTCTTCCTCGTCGACGTCTCGGGATCGATGGACGCCCCCGACAAGCTGCCGCTGGTCAAGAGCGCGCTGGCGATGGCCGCGGACCAGATGGGCTCGCGCGACTGCGTCTCGATCGTCGTCTATGCCGGGGCCGCGGGGATCGTCCTCGACGCCGCCGACAGCCCGGGCGAAGTCAAGGCCGCGCTCGACAGCCTCGGCGCGGGCGGATCGACCGCGGGCGGCGAAGGCATCGAGCTCGCCTATGCCACTGCCCGCGCCCACAAGCGCGAAGGCGGCATCAACCGCGTGATCCTCGCCACCGACGGCGACTTCAATGTCGGCATCACCAACCCCAAGCAGCTGGAAGAGCTGATCGAGCGCAACCGCGACGACGGCATCACCCTGACCACGCTCGGCTTCGGCACCGGCAACCTCAACGACGCGATGATGGAATCGATCGCCGACAAGGGCAACGGCAACTACGCCTATATCGACAGCGCGAGCGAGGCGCGGAAGGTGCTCGACGAGGAGCTGTCCTCGACGCTGTTCACCATCGCCAAGGACGTGAAGGTCCAGGTCGAGTTCAACCCGGCGCTGGTCAGCGAATACCGGCTGATCGGCTACGAGAACCGCGCGCTGCGCGAGGAGGATTTCGCCAACGACCAGGTCGATGCCGGCGATATCGGCGCGGGGCACCAGGTCACGGCGATCTACGAGATCGTCCCCGCCGGATCGAAGGGCTGGCTCGCCCCGCGCCGCTACGATGCCGGCCAGCCCCAGCCCGAGGCCCCGCGCGTGCGCAGCGGCGGCGAGTTCGCCTTCGTCAAACTGCGCTACAAGCTCCCGGGCGGCGAGACTTCGCGGCTGATCGAGCGCCCGGTGATGGCCGCGTCGCTCGCCGGCGCGCCCTATCCCAGCGGCGATCTCGCCTTCGCAGTCGCGGTCGCGGGATTCGCGCAGAAGCTGCGCGGCGATCCGATGCTCGGCACCTGGAGCTATGCCGACATCCGCAATCTCGCCGGCACGCAATGGGGCTTCTCGCAGCAGAGCTATTGGCGCCAGGAATTCCTCCAGCTGGTCGACCTCGCCGCGAGCGAGTCGCGCAGCGCGCACCCGGCGATGGAACGAGTCGAATAGCCTTCCAGTGCCCGGCGGCGATCTAGGGCGCCGCCGGCCCGCCGCGGTCCGGCCGTCCCCCTTTGGGCCGGGCCGCGGCGACCCAATTCGCTTCGCAGTCCATTATCCGAGCGCCTTGTTGAGGACGTTCGCGACCCGCCCGCCCGCGACCATGACCTGCTGGCGCAAAAGCTTCACGGCATCGCGCTGATAGTCGAGCGTCAGCCGGAATTTCCCAAGGCCGGGGCCGATCGGCCCGGTATAGACATGCGCCTTGGCAAGCCCGAAGCTTTCCTCGATCCACGATCCCGGCGCCAGGATCTGCGCGGCGGGGCTGTTCCTGGTCGGCAAGCCGTCACCCGCGGCGTTCGCGACCATGGTGTGCGCCATGCCTGCTATCGCGAGCGGTTCCTGAGTCGCGAATGCCCGATCCCAGAAGCTGTGCAGCGTCTGGCTGGTGCAGCGAGTCTGGACGGGGACACAAACGGTCACCTCATTGCCCCCGCCATCGCCGCCGGCGCCCCTGGTGAAGCGCGACGTCGCATGGAGCGGCTGGTGAACATCGCCCGCGAGATGGAGGAACCAGGTCAGGTCGTAGGCCCGCAGGCTCCTGGTCGCCGCGCCATCGCCGATCGTCGCGATGAACAGCTCCATGCGCTCCTGCGCGTTCACTTCGGGCGGCGGCTCGGTGGCGGTACCGTCGGTGCTGAACGGGATGTCCTTGAAGTGCCAGTAGCGATGCTGGTTGAAATCGGACCAGCCCATGTTCCGGCGGGGAATTTCGCTGTCGGGATCGTATCTGTCCTTGGCGTAGGTGCAATTTTTCTCGCACTTGATGGCATCGGGCCAGGTGGCGGCGGCGATGAAGGCCACCTGGTCCTTATCCTTGCTGGCCACGCCGGCGGTCCATTTCGCGAACTGCGCCGCGTTCGAGCGCAGCAGCAGGCCCGCATTCCGCCGTGCCGCGGGCGTCATCTGCTCCCACGCGATCGCCGCGACCAGCATATGCCCGCCATCGCCCCATGCCGCGGCGGTCTGCGGGGCGAGGAGCGTGACGGTTCCGAGTGCGAGTGCGAGAAGTCGTTTCATGGCAGCCCTCCATTGCAGCGAAGCACGCAAACAGGGCGCCGTGGCGTCTCGGCCAAGCTATCGGAGATGCACGCCGCGCGCCATCACAACATCGTCGGGGGAGGACGCCCCTATTTCGGCCGCCCGGAGAACCCGGCCGCCTCGCGCAATTCGTCGGCATTCATCAGCGCGCCGTCGGACATCACCCAGTCGGTATGCCGCATGTCGCCGATATTCTTCGACGGATCGCCATCGACCAGCACCAGATCGGCCTCCTTGCCGACCACGATCGAGCCGGTCGCCTTGTCCGCCCCGACCAGCCGCGCCGGGGCGATCGTCGCCGCCTGCAGCGCCTGCGCCGGAGTCAGCCCCGCCTGGACATAGATCTCCAGCTCGCGGACGATCTCGAGCCCGCCGCCGTCGGTTCCCGCGACGATCGGCACCCCGGCATCGTGCAGCGCCTTGAGCAGCCGGATCATGTTGGCGAAGCTCGCGCGATAGTCCGCCCGCGTCGTCCCCGGCGGCGGCGCGTCGCCGCCCGCGCGGAAGCCGCGCTCGGTCGCCGGCGGCATCGTGCCCAGGAAAGGCGCATAGGCCGGCGACAGGTCGCCATTCTCGGGCACATACAGCCCCTCGAAGGTCACCATCGTCGGATCGACTGCGATCTGCTTCTGCGCCATCAGCGCGATCGTCGATCGCATCGGCTCGGCATTCAGGTCGACGCTCTGGAAATACTTCCCCGGCCCCTGCCAGCGCGCGAGGCCATTCGAGACGCTGACCACCGAGTCCGGCATCGCCTGCATCGCGACGAAGTTGATATGGGTGATTTCGTCATAGCCGATCGCGATCACGTCCTTGGGCCTGAGCGTCGCCGGGATATGGCCATGGACGTGCAGCCCCAGCCGGTGCGCCTCGGCGACCCCGGCCTTGAGCCATTCGGGCTTCATCGACGTATAGAACTTGACCCCGGTGAACCCCTTGGCGTGCGCCATCCGCACCGCCGCGACTGCCTCTTCGGGCGACGACACGCTCACTCCGCCCTGCGCCTGGAGCGGCCCCTTGCCGTCGATCAGCACCGAGGAATAAGTCGCGGGGAACAGCAATTCGCCGCGCTTGATCCGCGCCTGCCGCGCCAGCTCGGGTTCGACGTCGACGCCCGGATTGCGCAGCGAAGTCTCGCCCATCGACAGCAGCATCACCCCCTGCGCGTCCGAGCCGACATGCATGTGCGAATCCCAGATGCCCGGAGTCAGCGTCTTGCCGTGCCCGTCGATCACTCGGGCATTGGCGGGAACCTTGACGCTCGCGGCGGAGCCGACCGCGACGATCCGCCCCTTGTCCGCCACCACCGTCTGGTCGTCGACGAACCTGCCGCCATCGGCGTCGAACAGCTTCACATGGGTGAACGCCACCGGCACCGGCGAGACCTTGCCGAAGCGCGCGAAGGTCGCGGGCCCGCGCGCCGCCATCGCATCGTCCTGCGCCTTTTGCAGCCTGGGGAAGTCGGCGACATAGGCCTCGGGCAATATGCCCATCACGAACACCACGCCGAAGAAGCTGCCGTCGGGGTTGAGCAGGATCGGCTGCGGCTCGAGCCCGACGCCTTCGATCGTCCACGCCGTCACCGTCTTCGCAGTCGCGCCGCTGCCGACGGGGATGTCGACCAGCCGGGTCAGCCGCGCCTCGCCGCCGGGGAGCAGCGACATCCGCTTGCCCGGCTGCTTGTAGAGGATCTCGGTGAAGGTCGCGCCCGAGGTCCAGGTGCCCCCAGCGGTCGAATACTGGCTCTTGCCGTCATAGGCCGCGCTGCCGCTGTCGATCTGCGACTTCCACACCGCCTTGCCGTCGGTGATCGCGAAGCTCTCCGCGGCATCGCCCGACGGCGTCACTCCGCGCACGGTGATCTTGTCCGGCTGGCCGTTGGCGGCGATGTGGATCGCCTCGTCCTGCTCCCACACCATCCCGCGCAGCAGGATGCTCTCGCGGCTATAGTCGGTGCCGTCCTTGCTCCAGCGATAGGCCGTCCCATGCTGTCCCGCGGCCGAGATGATCACCAGCTTCTGCGCATCGGCGGGCGGCGCCAGCAGCTGCTCCTTGGGCACCTGCGCCGGCGCGGGCAAGGCGGCGAGCGCGGAGGCAGTGGCAAGCGCGGCGGCAAGGATGCGGTGCTTCATGGAATCGGCCCCTTCGGCAAGTGTATTGCTTGACTGTCACACTATATGCGCCGCGGCGCAAGCCGTAGCTCACCCCGGCGGCAGGTGGCGCGCGAGGCGCGTCTCGAGCAGCCGGACCAGCGCGGGATCCATGAAGGCATAATCGTCGGGGATGTCGAGGCAGATCAGCCGCTTGCCCTTGAGCGCCGACCGGAAGCGCTGCTGCACCCGGCTGCGGTGCGCGCGTTCCATCACGAAGATGATGTCGGCCCATTCGACCAGCTCGGCGGTCAACGGGTTCTCGGCGTCGTGGTTGGTGCCGGCCGAGCTGACCTCGAGATCGGCGCGGTGCGCGTAGATCTGCTCGGCGGTGGGGCTGCGGAGCTTGTTCTGGCTGCAGACGAAGAGGATATTCCTCAAGTCTCGTCGGCGCCCCGGTACACCGCCTCATCCAGCTCCCCCTCCCAGCGCGCCACCGTGGTCGCCACGGTCAGGTTGGCGCTGGCGCTGGGGACGGTGCGGGTCATGTCGAGCAGCCGGTCGAACGGGAGGACGAAGCCGACCACGAGCGCGGTCTGCTCGGGGGCGATGCCGACCGCGGAGAGCACCGCGGCGAGCATGAACAGCGAGGCCGACGGGACCGGCGCGGTGCCGAACGCAGCGAGCGCGCCGGTCAGCAGGACGAGGCCGTAGACCGCGGGAGTCAGCGGGGTCCCGAACGCCTGCAGCGCGAACAGGCTGAGCAGCCCGACATACATCGCGGTGCCGTCCTTGCCGATACTCGCGCCGAGCGGGAGCACGGTCGAGAAGACCGGGCGGCCGACCCCCAGATTCTGCTCGGCGACGCGCATCGCCACTGGCAAGGTGGCCGAGCTCGATGCGGTCGAGAAGGCGACGACCAGCGCGTCGACGATGCCGCGGAAGAACGGGAAGACCGGCAGCCTCGCGACGAAGCGCAGCAACAGGCTGTGCACCACGACGATCTGGATCACCGAGCCGAGCACCACCGCCAGCGCAAGCCAGCCGACATTGACGAACACCGCCGCGCCGTTCGCCGCGACCGCGTTGGCGATCAGCGCGAAGACGCCGAACGGAGTGGCTTCCATGACGATGCCGACGATCTTCAGCAGCACCGCCGACAGCGACTGGAGCAGGTTGGCGAACGGCTTCCCCGTCTCCCCCGCCACCACCGTGCCGACCCCGAGCAGGATTGCGACGAAGATCAAGGCGAGCATGTCGCCCTTGGCGAGCGCCTCGACGATGTTGAGGGGCACGATACCGATGAGTTGGTCATAGAGAGGCACCGGGGGCCCAAGCGGGTGCGCGACCGCGGTGCCGAGCGGGGCGCCGACCCCGGGCTGGACCAAAGTTGCGACGAGCATCCCGACCGAGACCGCCACGGCGGTAGTGAAGGCGAACAGCCCGATCGTGCGGCCACCAAGGCTGCCGAGCCGCTTCGGATCGGCAAGCGAGGTGATCCCCGAGGCGATCGTCACCAGCACGATCGGCGCGACCAGCATGCGGATCGCGCGGACGAACAGGTCGCCCATGAACGCGACGTACGGCGTCGCGCTCGGCCAGGCGAAAGCGAAGACCAGCCCGAGCGCGAGCGCGGCGAGGACGCGCTTCCACAGCGCGATGCGGAACCAGATCACGGGCAGCTCCCGGCGGTCGGCGTGTGCGGCAGCGCGCGGCCGCCGGCCTTGCCGGTGAGCGCGCCGTTGTCGACCGCGACGACGCCGTTGACGACTACGGTGCGGACCCCCGCGGCGAGCTCGGTCGGGTGCTCGTAATCGGCGCGCGAAGCGTAGACCTTCGGATCGAACACCACCACGTCGGCGAAGGCGCCCCGGCGCAGATGCCCGCGCCCGGCGAGGTGGAACCAGTCGGCCGGGAAGGTCGAACTGCGCTCGATGAACTGGCGCAGCGTTAGGACGTGGTCAGCCACGACATATTTCGAATATTTGCGGGCATAGGTGCCGTAGACGCGCGGATGGCCGCCCGAGGCGTCGGAGCCGGTCATCACCCAGGGCTGCGCCATGAAGGCGGCGATATCGGCCTCGCTCTGGTTGAACGAGACCACCCCTGGATCGCCGACGCGGATCACCGCGATGGCGGCGGCGACGGGGTCGAGGTTCAGCGCAGTAGCGACTGCGGCGAGGGTCTGGTTGCGGTACTTGCCCTCGACGATCAGCAATTTCTCCGCGCCGCCGCGCTTGCGCAGATTCTCGGTGATGTCGGTGCGCATCCTGTCGGCGAGGGCGGGGTCGTCGAAGCGCTTGAGCAAGGCCGGACGCCCGCCGTCCTGCGCCCAGAGCGGGACCAGCGAGGCGACCAGGCTCGTGCCCGACGCGGACCAGGGATATTGATCGGCAGTGACGTTCTGCCCCGCGGCGCGCGCGGCGAGCACCTTGGCGATGATCGCGGGCGCCTGGCCCTGCACGTCGACCCCGAGCGCCTTGATGTGCGAGATATGCGACGGGAGCCGCCCCTCGCGCCCGATCCGGATCGCCTCGTCGATCGCCGCGGCGAGGCCGATATTGTAGGAGGATTCGTCCCGGATATGGCTGTCGTAGACGCCGCCGCGAAGACCCGCCTCGCGGGCGAGCGCGATGACCTCCTCGGTCTTCGAGAAACTCTGTGGCGCGTAGAACAGCCCGGTCGAGAGGCCGAGCGCGCCGTGGCACATGCCGGCGGCGACGAGGGCCTTCATCCGCGTCATCTCCGCCTCGGTCGGCGCGCGGTTGGCCTGGCCGACCACTGCCTCGCGCACCGCGCCGAAGCCGACATAGGCGGCATAGTTGATCCCCACCGGCTTGCTCGCGGCGGTGCCGAGCACCTTGGCGATATCGGGATCGCCGCCGCCGTCATTGCCGATGAACGCCGTGGTGACGCCCTGCATCAGAAAGGCCGGGATCAGCCTTGTGTGCGGATCGTCGCTGGCGAGATCGTCGCCCATATGCGTGTGCGGATCGATGAAGCCGGGGGCGACCACCATCCCCTTCGCGTCGATCACCCGCTTCGCCTTCACATTGGCGTGCTTGCTGACCGAGACGATCCGGTCCCCGGTGATCGCGACGTCGCCGACGAACGGCGCCTGCGAGCCGGTGTAGATCGTGCCGCCGCGGATCAGCAGGTCGACGGTCTCGGGCTTGGCTGCGGGCGCCGCCCCGAGGGTCAGGACCGCGATCCCCAGCAGCAGCGCGACTTTCATGGCGTTCCCCAAAATCCCGGTTCGGGCGGGGTCATCCAGCCGCCTTCGTCGCGCACCCCGCCCGGGCGATCCTCCGACAGCCAGACCGGACCGTCAAGGTCGGCGAAGTCCGACAGGCGCGCGATGTGGAGCGCCGGCGCGATCGACAGCGACGAGCTGACCATGCACCCGGTCATCAGCCCCAGCCCGCGGGCGCGCGCGGCCTGTGCCAGCTCGAGCGCGGCGGTAAGGCCGCCGGTCTTGTCGAGCTTGATGTTGATCACCTGATAGCGGCGCGCGACGGTATCGAGCTCGGCGACGGTGTGGATCGCCTCGTCGGCGCAGATCGGGATCGCGGGCGTGAAGCCTTCGAGCCAGGCGTCGGCATCGGCGGGGACGGGCTGCTCGAGCAGCGCCACCTTCGCCTCGACGAGCAGCGGCTCGATCGCGCGGAGCAGCGCTTCGTCCCAGCTCTCGTTGGGATCGACGATCAGCGCGGCGTCGGGCGCGACAGCCCGGACCGCGCGGATCTGCGCCGCGGGATCGTGCGCGTCGACCTTGACCTTGAGCAACGGCGCGTTCGCGATCGCGGCGGCCGCGGCGGCCATCGCCTCGGGCGTGTCGATCACCACGGTGAGCGCGCTGACCAGCCGTTCGGGCGCGGGGGCGCCGATCAGTTCCGCGACGGTCCTGCCGGCCTGGCGCGCCTCCAGGTCCCACAGCGCGCAGTCGACTGCGTTGCGCGCCGCGCCGGGTTCGAGCAGCCCGAGCAGCGCCTGCCGGTCGGCGCCGCCTTCGATCGCACCGCGGACGCCTTCGATCTCGGCGAGCACGCTCTCGATGCTCTCGCCATAGCGCGGATAGGGCACGCCCTCGCCGCGGCCCGCGGCATCGCCCTGTCCGACCGTCACCGTGATCACTTCCGTCCGGGTTCTCACCCCGCGGCTGATCCGGAACGGGCGGTTTAGAGCGAAGCTGTCGTGCTGTGCGCGGAGGATTCGAGGCATAGCAGCTCGCCGATGATGGCATCGACGCCGAAGGCGATCGGATCGGTGCAGGGAAGGCCCAGCGCATCCTCGGTGAGGCGGCACAGGTCGCGCGCGTCGGCCGGGCTCAGCGCCGAGGTGTTGAGGCACACGCCGACTGCGCGAACCTGCGCGCTGGTCAGCCGCGCGGTGCGCAGATTGGCGTCGAGGCACTCGGCGAGCCCGGGCATCGCCCGCCCCGGCAGCCCGCGCATGTGCGGGCGCGAGGGATCGTGGCACAGCACCAGCGCCTCGGGCTGGGCGCCGTGGAGCAGCCCGGTCGAGACCCCGGCGAAGGAAGGGTGGAACAGCGAGCCCTGCCCCTCGATCAGATCCCAGCCGCCGTCGTGGCGCGCGGGGGCAAGCTGCTCGATCCCGCCCGAGATGAAATCGGCGACCACTGCGTCGATCGGCACGCCGCCGCCGGCGATCAGTATCCCGGTCTGGCCGGTCGCGCGGAAATCGGCGGCGATGCCGCGCTCGCGCAGCGCCCGGGTCAGCGCCAGCGTGGTGTACATCTTGCCGACCGAGCAGTCGGTGCCGACGGTCAGCAGGCGGTGGCCGGCACGCGGCGTGCCCTTGCCGACTTCGAGGTTGGCGGGCGGATCGCGCACGTCGAACAGCGTCAGCCCCTTCGCCGCCGCCAGCGCCGCGAGCCGCGGCACGTCGCGCAGCCGCTGGTGGAGCCCCGAGGCGACGTGCATCCCGGCCTCGAGCGCCGCCGCGGCGTCCTCGACCAGGTCGCCGCCCAGCGTCCCGCCCGGATTGGCGATGCCGAGCACCAGCGTCTTCGCCCCCGCCGCCGCGCCCTCGGCCAAGGTCATCCGCGGCAGGTCGAGCGTGAAGGGGCAGTCGTCGTAGCGATACTCGCCGACGCAATCCTCCGGGCGGAACACCGCGAGCCCGCGCGAGGTCTTGATGCCGACGAAATCCTGGCTGTGGCCAAGATAGAGGAGATAGGGCGCGGGGATCATCACTTGCCGACCGTATCGCCGCCCGCCCGCAGCCGCGCATAGCGAGTAAGCCGCGCGGCATAGCCTGTTGTTATGGCACGTTGATCACGCCGGCGAGGGTCTTGAGGAATTCGGTGGCCAATGCATTGGGCGGGCGATTGAGCAGGAACATCGCATGGACGTCGAAAGTCAGCTGCGGCCTCAAGGGGCGGATCGACAGATCGGGGGTCAGCGAGGCCTGCGCCGTGAAGCTGTCGACCACCGTCATCCCCACCCCCTGCCGCACCAGGGCGGTGGCGATGTAGAAGGTGCGCGCGGTGACGACTTCGTCGAGCTCGAGGTCGAGCCGCTGCTGCTCCTGGGTGAAGAGCTGGCCGATCGGGCCGCTGCCCGCGACGCTGATGAAGCGCCGCCCGCGCAGGCAATCGAGCTCGAGCCGCGGCGGCGCGTCGGGCATGTCCTGCTCGCGGTAGAGCAGCACCAGCTCGCCTTCGCCCAGCCAGCGATGGCCGATCGGCGCGGCAGGCGGGACTTCATAGGCGACGGCGACATCGGTCTCGCGCTCGTAGAGCTTGCGCAGCAGGTCGTCGTGATGGACCGTCTGGAGGTCGAACTTCACATTCTCATGCGCGCGCAGGAAGCGCGACACCGCGGTCGGCAGCGCGCCCAGCGCGAGCGAAGGCAGCGCCGATACCCGCAGCATCCCCGATGCGCCGCGGCGCAGGTTCCGCCCGGCCTCGCGCAGCGCATAGACCCGGTCCTGGATCTCGCTGACTTCGGTGAACAGCACATGCGCATCCTCGGTCGGCACCAGCCGCCCGCTGGTGCGCTGGAACAGCTGGAAGCCGAGCAGGCTCTCGGCATGGCGCAGCATCTTAGACACCGACGGCTGCGACACGTTGAGCGCGCGCGCCGCGGCGCTGACCGAGCCGTTGACATAGACGGCGTGGAATATCTCGATGTGGCGCAGGTTCATGGAGGGAGAGTACCGCAGCCAGTTGCGGCTTGAACACCCCTTCGCCTTCGCGGGTGTCGATCTATCCAAAATACCCTGCTGTTCCCCTGCGAAAGCAGGGGCCCAGAGCAACGAGCGATGCCCTGCTTGGCTCTGGGACCCCTGCTTTCGCAGGGGAACAAGAGAAGCAAGAAGGCGTACGCGCTCATAGGGGGATCACCCTCCCCTTGCCACTCTTCCCGCGCGCCGCTAGCCTTTGCTTCCATAAAAGCAATTTGCACCAGTGCGAAGATGGTGTGCACCGATGGGGAGAGGCGCGCTGTTCACGCGGAGGCAGACTTTAGGCACGCTCGGCAGCGTCGGCGCGGCCACGCTGGCGAGCAGCGCACGGGCGGAGATCGCGCCCAACTGGTCGTCGCTGGCGGCGGCGTACAAGGTCCCCGACTGGTTCCGCGACGCCAAGTTCGGGATCTGGGCGCATTGGGGTCCGCAATGCGTGCCCGAACATGGCGACTGGTACGGCCGCCAGATGTACCAGCAGGGCAACCCGTTCTACGAGCATCACCTCAAGCATTACGGCCACCCCGCCGACACCGGCTTTCTCGACATCATCGGCAAGTGGAAGGCCGAGAACTGGAATCCCGAGCATCTGATCGGGCTCTACAAGGCGGCGGGCGCGAAATACTTCATGGCGCTGGCCAACCATCACGACAATCTCGACACCTTCGACAGCAGGCACCACGCCTGGAACACGCTGCGGGTGGGTCCGAAGCGCGACATCATCGGGACGTGGGAGAAGGCGGTCCGCAAGGCCGGGCTGAAGTTCGGCGTCTCGAACCACAGCGCGCATGCCTGGCACTGGTGGCAGACCGGCTATGGCTATGACGCCGAGGGGCCGCGCGCGGGCGAGCGCTACGATGCGTTCAAGCTGACCAAGGCCGACGGCGCGGGGAAATATTGGGACGGGCTCGACCCGCAGGAACTCTATACCGGCCCCGCCTTCGTGCCGCCCAACGGGATCGCGACCAAGGCGGCGATGCAGGATTTCCACGACACCCATAGCGGCCGCTGGATGGAGTTCGCGCCGCCGCAAAACCCGCACCATGTCGCCAAATGGCTGCTCCGCCAGAAGGACCTGGTCGAGAAGTACCGGCCCGACATCGTCTATCTGGACAATTACGGCCTGCCCTTCGGCAGCGTCGGGCTCGAGGCGTTGGCGCATTATTACGAGCAGGCGACGGCGTGGCACGGATCGCCCGACGTGGTGATGACCGCCAAGAAGCTCACCGCCTACCAGCAGACCGCTTTGGTCGACGATGTCGAGCGCGGCTTCAGCGACCGGCTGCGCGCCGAGCCCTGGCAGACCTGCACCTGCATCGGCGACTGGCATTACAATCGCGGCCGCTACGACAATAAATCCTATGTCCCCGCCGAGCAGGTGATCCAGCGACTGTGCGACGTGGTGTCGAAGAACGGCAATCTGCTGCTCTCGATCCCGGTCCGCGGCGACGGCACGATCGACAGCGAGGAAGAGAAGATCGTCGCCGGGATCGGGCGCTGGATGCAGCGGAACGGCGAGACGGCGATCCACGGGTCGCGGCCGTGGCGCGTCTATGGCGAGGGACCGACCCAGGTCGCCGGCGGCCATTTCGGCGAAGGCAAGGTCAGGTTCGTGCCCGGCGACGTTCGCTACATGACCAAAAGCGGCGCGCTGTTCGCCGCGTTGCTCGTCCGGCCGGACGCGAAGCTGGTGCTCAAGTCTATCCCCAAGGACGCCGTGGTCGAGAAGGTCAGCCTCGTCGGGGGCGGCCGGGTGGCGTTCGAGCGAACCGAGGCGGGGCTCGAGATCAGCATGCCGATCGCCGAGCTATGGGATTACGTGCCGATCCTGCGGATCGACGGGAGGGGATTGGTATGAACGACGCGCCCGCGAACAAGCGAAACCGCTACCTGATCCCGCTGATGCTTATCGTCAGCCTGTTCTTCCTGTGGGGCGCGGCGAACAACCTCAACGACGTGCTGATGAAGCATTTCAAAAAGGCGTTCACGCTCAGCGACTTCCAGACCGGCCTGGTCCAGTCGGCCTTCTATTTCGGCTATTTCTGCTTCGCGATCCCCGCGGCGCTGTTCATGAAGCGCTTCGGGTACAAGGCGGCGGTGGTGCTCGGGCTGGCGCTGTTCGGTGTGGGCGCATTGCTGTTCGTGCCGGCGGCGAACATGCAGAGCTACGGCTTCTTCCTGCTCGCTCTTTATGTGCTGGCGAGCGGACTCGCCTTCCTCGAAACCTCGGCCAATCCGCTGATCACCGTGCTCGGCGATCCGGCAACCGCTGAGGGACGATTGAACTTCGCGCAGAGCTTCAATCCGCTCGGCTCGATCACCGGCGTGCTGATCGGCAGCAGCTTCATCCTGTCGGGCGTCGAGCTGACGCCGGCGCAGACCGCGGCGATGAGCGAAACCGCGCTCCAGAGCTATTACGCCGCCGAGACCGCGGCGGTGAAGACCCCCTATCTCGCGATCGGGCTGTTCGTCCTCGTCTGGGCCGCGCTGGTCGCCTTCGTCAAATTTCCGCCCGCCGCCGCCGCACGGGTCGAAGGCGAGGTCGCGAGCAAGGGTGATTTCCGCACCCTGCTCGCCCGCCCGCGCTTCATGCTCGGCGTGGTCGCGCAATTCTTCTATGTCGGCGCGCAGGTCGGCATCTGGAGCTATCTGATCCGCTACACCCAGGCCGAAGTGCCCGGCACGCCCGAGAAATGGGCGGCGCAGGCGATCACCATCTCGCTGGTGCTGCTCTTCATCGGCCGCTTCCTCGGCGCCGCGCTGATGAGCCGGGTCGCGCCCGCGAAGCTGCTTGCCGGCTTCGCGGCAATCAACATCGCGCTGTGCGGCTTCGGCGCCTTCGCCGGGGGCCATGCCGGGCTCGCCGCGCTGATCGCCTCCAGCCTGTTCATGTCGATCATGTACCCGACGATCTTCGCGCTCTCGATCCGCGGCCTGGGGCCGCTGACCAAGGCAGGCGCGTCGCTGCTGGTGATGGCGATCATCGGCGGCGCAGTCATCACCGCGCTGATGGGCTATGTGTCGGACAGCAGCTCGATCGCCACGGCGATGCTGGTGCCGGCAGGGTGCTTCGTCGCGGTATTCGGCTTCGCAAGGGCTGCGGGGTAGCTCATTTCAATCCTCCCCCGCCAGGGGGAGGATCGGGAAAAGAAGCTACCGCCGCCGAACCACGATCTCCTTCCCCTCATAGACATAGCTCGCCGCGGCGTTCTCGCTGAAATCCACTGCCTCGGCCTTGCCGGGAGTGTGGAACCGCACCGAGATCGCCCGCTTGCCGGGCATGTCGGGGTAGCTCCCTTCGCGCGCGCCGATGGTCAGCGTCGCCGTTGCCTCGTCCCAGCGGATCGGCACACGCGCGAACTTGCCGTCCTTGTAGCCGGGGCTCAGCCCGTCATCCTGGTAGAGCGAGAAGCTTCCGTTCGCGCCGGTGAAGACATGGAGGACCAGCGGCCCGTCGGGCTGCTCGCCGGTCCACTGGATCGCCGGGCCCGTCGGCACGATCGATCCGGCGCGGACGAACAAAGGCATTCGCTCGCGCGGCGCGGCGGCTTTGACCACCTGTCCGCCCTTGCTGAACGCTCCCGTCGCGAAGTCGTACCAGCCGGTGCCGGCCGGCAGATAGACGTCGCGGCTGCGCGCCTCGAACACCGTGACCGGCGCGACCAGGAAGGCCGGGCCGAACATATATTCGTCGTCGATATTCCAGCCCTTGCGGTCGGCGGGGAAGTCCATGACCAGCCCGCGCATCATCGTGCCGTCCTTGTGCCAGGTGTCGGCGGCGACGGTGTAGATATAGGGCATCAGCCGGTAGCGGAGCTGGTCGTACCAGACCATCGCATCGTACATCGGCTTGTCCGCCGCGGCGATCTCGAAGATCTCGCGCTTGGGCGCCTCGCCATGGCTGCGGAACAGCGGCGAGAAGGCGCCAAACTGGAACCAGCGCAGGTTGAGCTCGCGCCACTCGGCCACCGCCGACGCGTCCTGCCGCGTGTAGCGGTCCTCGAGCGCGAAGCCGCCGATATCGTGGGTCCAGTTGGGGATGCCCGACATCGACAAATTGGTGCCCGCCGAGATCTGGTCGCGCAGATCGTCCCAGCGCGACGCGACGTCGCCCGACCACAAGGCCGAGCTCGTCCGCTGCGTCCCCGCGAACCCCGACCGGGTCAGGATGAACGGCCGCACATCGGGCCTCGCCACCCGCAGCCCTTCGGCGACGCCGCCGCCATGAACCAGCGGGTAGGAGTTGAAGAACGCCGCGCCGGGCCCGTTCGCGGTCGGCCCCATCCGCTCGGCGCGCTGCTCGATCGACAGGTTCGAATGGATGTCGGGCTCGGTCGCGTCCATCCACCAGGCGTCGAAGCCCTTGTCGACCAGGTTCTCGCGCATCTGGCGGAAATAGATCGCCCGCGCCTCGGGGGCGTACGCGTCGTAATCGGTGTTCTCGTAGCCCTTGCCGACCCAGTCCTTCTCGTGCGCCTCGAGATTGCCCTGATAGAGATAGCCCTTGGCGTTCAACTCCTGCGCGTTCTTGGTGTTCGGATAGAATTTGGGCCAGACCGAGATCATCACCCGCGCGTTGAGCGCATGGACCTCGTTCACCATCCCGACCGGATCGGGGAAGCGCTTGGCGTCGAAGCAGTGGCAGCCCCACTGGTCCTCGGGCCAGTAGAACCAGTCCTGGACGATATTGTCGATCGGCACCTCGCGCTTGCGGTATTCGCGGACCACGCCGAGCAGCTGCTCCTGCGTCTCGTAGCGCTGGCGGCTCTGCCAGAAGCCATAAGCCCAGGCGGGCATCATCTCGGCCTTGCCGGTGAGCGCGCGATAGCCGGCGATGACGCCGTCCAGATTCTCGCCCGCGACGAAGTAATAATCGACGGCCTTGGCGGTGTCCGAGGTCAGCCACAGCGAGTGGCGGTCGGGCGCGGGCAGCGGATCATTGTGGTAGAAGGCGATATAGCCCGCATTGGGCTCCCACTCGATGCGGATCGCCACCGGCTTGCCCGCCTTCATCACAAGCTCGAAATTGCGGAACCAGGGGTTCCAGTTCTGCCGCCACGCGTCGACGATCTCCTTGCCGTCGGCGAAGACCTTCACATAGCTCGACACGTAGAGGCGGAACTTGTGGGTGCCGGCCTTGTCGGCGGTGATGTTCCCGCTCCACACCACGCGCTGCTTGCCGACCACCACGCCGGCGGTGTTCTGGCCGCTCTCGGAGGAAGCGACGGTCTGCGCCTTGGCGGCGTCGGGCCAGCGCTTCTGGTCCTTGATGAACTCGTAGTTGATCACTGCCTCCTGGCGAGTCAGTGCGAGCCGGTCGCCGAGATAATAGTCGGCCTTCCAGCCGCTCTTGCCGCCGCTGGTGACGGTCAGCCCGTCGGTCGGATCGACGCAGCCGCCCGCGTCCAGCCCGCGGCACGGGTTGGCGATCCTCACCGGATCGCCGACCTTCTGATAGGCCACCGGATCGCCGAAGCGCGAGATGCCGTTATTGTCCCACAGCACGCCATAATTGCGCGTCGAGACCAGGAACGGGACCGCGATGTCCATATTGTGCTGGGCGAGCTCGACGTCCTCGCCATTGTAGTTCATCTGCCGGTTCTGGTGCTGGCCGAGCCCGAAGAACCCCTCGTCGGTGCCGCGGTTGAACTGCTGCGCGACCATGTCGAACCCTTGCGGATTCCCCGTCTTGCTGAACCATTCGCCATGGCCCTGGGCGAGGACGATCTTGCCCGCGGCGTCGCGGAACTGGACGCGGCCGTCGGACAGGCGGATCTCGGCGGTGGCGCGCGGCAGCTTGAGCGTGACGACGCCATCGGCCTGGCTGATCGCCGGGTCGCCGCTCGGTTTCGCCGTCACCATCAGGCTGGCCGCCACGTCAACGCTGTCGGTTCGCACCGCCGTGACGCGGAAGCTGGCGTCGCCATAGGCGAGCACGCGGACGCGCTTCGCCTCCCCGCTGTCGGGCGTGACGATCACGCCGTGATCGACCTTGACGACTTCGGACGCGAGCGCGCCGGTGGAAAACAGCGCCGCGGCGAGCGCGAACGCGCCCAGGAATCCCTGCTTCAAGTCTCTCTCTCCCTCATGGCCAGGTGGCCAGCTTCACGCGGAGCACTTGCGGCACGCTCGTGAAGTTCAATCCATAATCGGTCTGGTCGCCGTTCCAGACCCGTTCGAACACCCATTTGCCGCCATCGTAATGGCCTTCCTCGACGCGGTCGAACATCAGGTTGCGCCCGCCCGCGTTCGCCGGCGCAAAATCGACGCGCGCGTGAAAGCCGGTGACGAGATACTCGCTCAAGCCGAGCCGGGCAATCGCGACTCCGCCGACCGGCTCGTCATTGCCCTTGGCGGGGTCCATGCCGAACTGGAGGCGGCCGAAGCTGACCGTCGCGGTGTGCGGGCCGAGGTTCAGCACCTGGGTGTGCTTGGCCTCGGGATCGGTCGGCTCGGAGGCGCCCCACACCTCACTCTCATACGCCAGCCGCGCCCATTCGCGCTGCATCGGCCCGAACAGCACATAGTTGCGCGCGAAGATCTCGATCGTCGCCTCATCGACCCGCGGCGCGCCCAAGGGGAAGTTCGAATAGCGTGTGAGGTCCATCCCGAACGGCGACCAGCCGATCGCGCCGCGCCCCACCGCCGCGAAGAAATAGCGCGCATAGCCGCGGGCATTGCCGGTCTCGGGAACGAACAGCGGATTGTCGGCGCGGGCATAGGCGTCGAGAAAGCCGAGATATTGCTTGTGGTCGGGATTGTAGATGTCGGGCGCGACCAGATCGAGGTGCGGCGCCGCGGCCTTGTACACGTCGATCACCGTGTGCGCCGGACCCCCTGAGGCGTAGGTATTGGGGTCCTGCCAGCCGAACGGGCTGCCCGTCAGCGCGGCGTTGGCGTACATCGGCAGCGGCTTGACCGCCTTTCCCGCCTCGGCGACCTGGTCGATATAGCGGGCGATGTGCCAGCTGTGGAAGAAGAGCTCGGCGTCGCGGCCATAGACCGCGGCCCAGCTCCCCGCCTTCTTGCCGGTCCGCCGCAGCAAGGCCTCGGGCACCGGCCCCGCGAACAGCCGGTCGGCCTCCGGCGAATGGTCGCGCGCGCTGCCATAGGTGCCGGGCTCGTTCTGGACCTGGACCATGATCACGGTGTTCTGGCGGTCGCGGTCGCGCAGATGCGTCATCAGCGCGACGAACGCCTTGCGGTCGGCGTCGAGCGTCGATTTCGCCAGCGGCGTGAGCGCGTAATGGGCCTTGCCCTCGCGCCCGATCATCCGCGGGAAGCGCTTGTTGTCGGTCTTGACCCAGCGCGGGGTGTAGGCCGGGCCGGTATTCTTCCACGTCGCGAACCACAGAAGCACCAGCCGCACCCGGTGCTCGCGCGCCTGCGCCAGCAGCGTGTCGAGATACGAGAAGTCGAACTTGCCTTCCTCGGGCTCGATCTGCTCCCACGCGACCGGGATTTCGAGCGTGTTGGCGTGGAGCTGGTCGATCACCGGCCACACCTTGGGCAAAGCCGCGGGATAGTTGCTCGAATTATTGGCCTGCGCGGCGAGCATCAGGAAAGGCGCGCCGTCGACGATCAGCGCGTGGCGGCCGTTCTTCGAGACGATGCGCGGGACGTCCTGCGCCGCCGCGGGAAGCGCGAGCAGCAGGCCGAGCAGGAAAGACAGGAGCCGGGTCACTTCTTCGGAACCGCGACTTCGAAGCGGTGCGCTTCGCCGGCGAAGGCGATCGTCACGGTCAGCGGACCCTTGCCGCGCTTGAGCCTGGCGGTGACCACCTGCCCGCCATCCGCCGCGCCGGGGCGCAATGTGATCGGCTTGAGCAGCACCGCGTCCAGCGCCGCCCAGGCCGCGCTGCTCTGCGGGTCGGCGCGCTGCGCCCGGTCGAGCGTCGACTGCGGCACGCCCGCGGTGGTGACGCTCATCGCGCCGGTATAGCTCGTCACGTCGGTCTGGCCCTGGCCGTTGGTGGCGAGGCTGGCGGTGGAATGTGCCTGGCTGGTCTCGCCGCTCGAGCGGCCGCTGGGCGCGCCGGTCTGCTCGGCGAGCAGGGTCTCGCGCGGCACCAGCGCCACCGGCGTGCCGTCGGGCAGCGCGACGCTGACGTTCGCGGGCCCGAAGGCGGCCGCCTCCGCGCCGTGATTGAGGATGACGACGCGCAGCACGAGGCGCCCGTCGGCCAGCGCCGGATCGCTGACCAGATGCACTTCGCCCTTGGCCTGGCGCGAAACCAGCCCGGCGGTCGCGTCGCCCTTCACGGGTCCGGCATCCTGGGCGAGCGCGATGAGCCCCGCGGCGGCGAGCGCGCGCGAAATCATGAAGCCTCCTTGCTGACCGCGCGGCAGTGGCGGTCGATGAAATCCGCGTGGCCCGGCATCCCCTGCGCGGTGCGCGCGATGACGGTGCGCATGCCGGTCAGCACCGCTGCCGCCTCGTTGGCGGGAACCGAGTCCGCAAGCGTGTCGTAGCGCCCGGGGCTCACCCCCTGCCCCAGCAGCACCGCGAGCCAGCTGGCTTCGTGGAACAGGTCCTTCTCGCGCTCGATCAGCCGGCCATTGTGACGGAACATCTCGATCTTGGCGGCGAGGCTGTCGGGAATTTCCATGTCGCGGCACGCGCGCCAGAAGGGCGAATCGTCGCGCTCGGTGGCGTTGTAGTGGAGCACGAGGAAGTCGCGGACGGACTCATATTCGCGCGCGACCTGGCGGTTATACTCGGCGGTCACCGCAGGGTCGAAATCGCGGTCGGGGAACCACGACAGCAACTTGGTCAGCCCGCTCTGGACAAGGTGGAGGCTGGTCGACTCCAGGGGCTCAAGGAAGCCCGAGGCGAGCCCGAGCGTGACGACATTGTGCGACCAGGCCGCGCGCCGCTGGCCCGTGGTGAAGCGCAGCCGCCGCGGATCGCCGATCTGCGCGCTGTCGAGATTGCCGATCAGGATGGCCTCGGCCTCGTCATCCTCCATGAAGCCGCTGCAATAGACATGGCCGTTGCCGGTGCGGTGCTGGAGCGGGATGCGCCACTGCCAGCCCGCGCTGCGCGCGGTCGAGCGGGTGTAGGGCGAGATCATGTCGAGCCGCGCGGTCGGCACCGCGATCGCGCGGTTGCACGGCAGCCAGCGGCTCCAGTCGTCGTACGCAACGCCCAGGGTCTCGCCGATCAGCAGCGCGCGGAAGCCGGTGCAGTCGAGGAAGAACTCGCCTTCCACCCGAGTACCGTTCTCCAGCACCAGCGCCTCGACGAACCCGGTCTCGCCATGCTGCTCAACCCGCGCGATCTTGCCCTCGATGCGTTTCACGCCGCGCGCCTCGGCATGCTGGCGCAGGAACGCGGCATAGAGCCCGGCGTCGAAATGATAGGCGTAGGAATAGGTCGCGAACACCGATCGCGGATCGTTGGGCGGCCGGTCGAAGCGGTTGAGGAATGCCGCGGCCTCGGTCAGCGAATAGGCCGACAGCGGCGTCCCGTCGCCATGCGCGCGGGCGCGGAGCCATTGCTGGTGGAACGGCGTCATCCCGAAATCGTCGCCATAGCGGCCGAAGGGATGGAAATAGCGGTGGTCCTGCCGCCACCAGTGGACGAACTCGATCCCGAGCTTGAAGGTCCCCTGCGTCGCGCGGACGAACGCGGCTTCGTCGATGCCGAGCACGCGGTTGAACGCCTGGATCGGCGGGATCGTCGCCTCGCCGACCCCGACGGTGCCGATCTCCTCGGATTCGACCAGCACGATGCGGCATCCGGTGCCTTGCAGCGCGACCGACAGCGCGGCGGCCGCCATCCAGCCGGCGCTGCCCCCGCCCGCGACGACGATCGACCGGATCGCGCGGCTCTCGTTCATGCCGCCACCGGCGCGGGGCAGGCGCGGCGGATGAAGGTCGCGTGGTCGGGCATCGTCTCGGCCGCGCGCGCGATCGCGGCGCGGCGCTGCGCCATCCCGCCGCGCAGATGCTCGAGCGGCAGCTGGTCGACGATCGGGTCGTAGCGGCGCGGCACTATCTTGTTGCCGAGGAAGATCGAGACCCAGCTCGCCTCCTGGTACGATTCCTCCGAATAGAGCGGCACCCGTCCCGCCGCTTCCCACACCGCGATCTTGTAGGCGAGCGGCTCGGGAATCGCGGCATCGCGGCAATGCGCCCACATCGGCTCGGGGCGCCGGCTGCGGCAATAATGGAGGATCAGGAAGTCGCGGATCTTCTCATATTCGCTGGTGGTGACGCGGTTATATTCGTCGATCAGCACGGGATCGAAGCCGAGATCGGGCAGCAGCTCGAAGATGCGCGCGAGCCCGGTCTGGATCAGCTGGATGCTGGTCGATTCGAGCGGCTCCATGAACCCCGCGGCGAGGCCGATCGCGACGACGTTCTTGTGCCAGAATTTCGCGCGGTGCCCGGTGGTGAAGCGCAGCAGCCGCGGCTCGCCGAGCGGCGCGCCGTCGAGATTGGCGAGCAAAGTCGCCACCGCCTCGTCGTCGGAGAGGAAGGCGCTGGCATAGACATGGCCGTTGCCGGTGCGGTGCTGGAGCGGGATGCGCCATTGCCACCCCGCCGCACGCGCGGTCGAGCGCGTGAAAGGCGTCATCGGCCCGCCGCGCTCGCACCCGACCGCGACCGCGCGGTCGCACGGCAGCAGGTCCGACCAGTCGACATAGCCGACCCCCAGCGCCCGCCCGATCAGCAGCCCGATAAAGCCGGTGCAATCGATGAAGAAATCGCCATCGACATCGCTGCCATTCGCCATCCGCAGCCCCGCGACACTCCCCGTCGCAGCGTCGATCTTCACCTCGGCGATCCGCCCCTCGCGCCGCCGGACGCCGCGCGCCTCGGCATAGCCGCGAAGGTAGCGCGCATAGAGGCCGGCGTCGAAATGATAGGCGTATTTGTAGAAGGCGGCCTCGCCCTTCATCGCCTCGGGCGGGGCGAACCGCTCGCGCCGCGCGGCGGCATAGGGCATCGACCAGTCCTCGATCGGCGACGGATCGCCGAGCCGGTGGAGCTTCAGCCAGTGGTGATGCGGCGAGATGCCCTGGATCGCGTCGCCATAGTCGCCGAAGCCGTTGAAATGGACATTGCCCATCTCGCCCCAGTCGCGAAACTCGATGCCGAGCTTGAAGGTGCCTTCTGTCCTGGCGACGAAATCGGGCTCGTCGATGCCCAGCACGCCGTTGAACTGAGTCATCAGCGGCACCGTCGCCTCGCCGACGCCGATCGTGCCGATCTCGTCGGATTCGACCAGGACGATCTCGGCTGCGGGCGATTGCAGCATCCGTGCGAACAGCGCCGCCGCCATCCATCCGGCGGTGCCGCCGCCCGCGATCACGATACGTTGGATTGGCCTCTGTACGGGGTCAGGTTGCATCGCTGACCTCTCTACGCGAACCGGCGGCGACTGGGGACCAAAAAGCGCCCCCGGATAGTGGCCGGGGGCGCGAAGTTGGGGAGGCTAAAAGACGCCTCGCACGATGAATGCGAATCGCCTGTCGGTGTCCGTCCAGCTGTACCGCGGCCTGAAGTTCGGGTCTCCGACATCCAGGAAGGTCCGCGAATTCAGCAGGTTGGTGCCTTGCACACCGATCTTGAAATTCTTGGTGACCGAATAGAGGAGCGAGGCGTCGAGCTGGCCATAAGCCTCGGACCAGACCGGGAAGTTGATGTTCGCCGCCGAGGTCGTCAGCAGATAATCCGAGCGCCAGTTATACGCGGCCCGCGCCGAGATGCCGTATTTCTCGTAGATCGCGGCGATGTTGTACGAATATTTGGAAAGGCCCTCGAGCGGCAGGTTGGGCCGGACCGCGTTGTTGGTCTGGGCGCTGTCGAACACGTTGACCGCGGTGTTCCGCCCGCCCGAGCTGTCGACATAGGTGAAGTTGCCCTGGAACCCGAGCCCGGAGAGCGGCCCCGGCAGCATGTCGAAGAACTGGGTATAGGCGACTTCGAAGCCCTTGATCTTGCCCTTCGACCCGTTGGTCTGCTGGGTGACGTCGAAGGTGATCGTCTGGCCGCCCGCGGTGTAGGTCTGCGACGCGACGCCGGCGAAGATATAGTCGCTGATATCCTTGTAGAAGCCGGCGAAGGTCAGGCTGTTCGACTTGGAGAAATACCATTCGAGGCTGAAGTCGAACTGGTTCGAGCGCGTCGGCCTCAGGCCCGGATTGCCCGCGGTGCCGGTAAACGCCGTGACGCGGCCGCCCACGCCGGTGCCCGTCGCGATGTTGGTCACCGAGTCGAAGCTGAAGCCGAGGCCGACGAACGGATTGAGCTGCGCGAAGGTCGGCCGGACGATCGCCTTGGCCGCGGCGACGCGGAACTGGAGATTGTCGGTCAGGAAGAAGCGCAAATTGAGGCTGGGCAGAACGTCGGTGTACGACCCGCTGGTATCCTGGCTGATCTGGGTGATGTTGCCCGCGGCAAAGGCGAATGCGGACGCATAGGTGGCGCAATCCGCCGCGGTCACCGTCTGGCCGTTGCGCGGACCCGAAGTGATCGGGGTGCCGACGACGCAGGTGCCGGGGCTCCCGGTCGGCGCACCGACGCGGGTCGGCGAACCGGTCGCGTCGGTATCGGTGCGGACGACGCGGACGCCGATATTGCCGTCGAAGTGCAGGCCGCCCTCGGAGCCGAAGCGCAGCAGCGCATAGGCGGCGCGAGTCCGCTCGTTCTGGTCGTTGATGCCCGCGCTGACATTGTCCGCACCCGGCGCCGAACCCGAATAGTTGGCATCGGTCAGCGGGGTCCAGCCCCAGCCGCTCGATTCGGTGTTCTTGAGATAGTTGTACGCGTTGGCGGTGCCGTTGCTGACCAGCCCCGCGCTCGGGAACCAGAAGCTGCTGCCGACCGCGGGCACCTGGCCGCGGAAGAAATTGTCGTAGGTGAACAGCTGCGACTGCTGCGGCAGCGCCGGGTTCTGGTGCGCGGCGTCGAAGCCGGTCTGGTTGAGATAGACCGGGGTGCCGCCGCCCCAATACTGGTTCGACAGGAACGCCCAGTTGTAGCCGGTCTGGCGCGTGATCGCGTTGCGATCGGTGCCGCGCACGCCGAGGCGGAACGACTTCAGGAACGGATTGTCGATGAAGCTGTACTCGACATCGGCGCGCTCGCTCCATTCGTGCGCGTCATTGTCCTCGATGTGATCCATCGCCGCGGCCCACCAGTAATTGCTCTGGGTGGTGAAGTTCTGGCCCGAGGTGGTCGGCACGATCGTCATCTTGGGATCGTCGCCGCGGAAATCGAACGAGAAGGTCGCGAGCGTCGGATCCTGGGTGAAGGCGGTCATGCTGACGATCGACGCGCTCGACTTCACATATTGGACGTCGGCCCCGAACGCCCAATGCTCGTTGGGAGTCCAGCGGAGATTGGCCGAATAATCCTGGGTCTTCTTGTCCTGGCCGCCATAGCGCGTGTCGGGATTGATGTTGCGGCCGGTGATCGTGCCCGACGTGACCTGGCGCTGGTCGCCGAAGGTGAAGGTCGAGTTGTCGGCGCTGGGCGTCCCATAGTCGCCGATCGCATATTCGAGGTCGTGCGGCTTGGCCTGGCCGATCAGCGCCTCGGCAGTGAACAGCAGGGTGTCGCTGGGCTTCCACTGGATCGAGCCGTCGAACGCGGTGCGGCGCTGCTCCCAGTCGATCCGGCGCAGGCCCATGCCCGCGGGGACATAGACGGTGGTGCCCGCGGCGAGGCCGCCATTGGCGACGGTCAGCTGCGAGGGATCGTAGCGGCCGCCCGAGATGCTGTCGGTGCGGTTGCCGATATTGCCGATGCTGTACGACAGCAGGATGCCGATCTCGCCGAGCGGGGTCGCCCAGCGGTCGCTGATCAGCGCGTTGCCCGACCAGAAGCCCTTCTTGCGCAGGTCGGCATAGTTATAGTCGACCGAGCCGGCGACGACGAGGCCGGGGGCGTCGAACGGCTTGCGCGTGCGCAGGTTGATGATGCCGCCGATGCCGCCTTCGATCAGCTCGGCCGACGGATTCTTGTAGACGTCGACCCCGGCGAGCAGGTTGGACGAGACGTCCTCGAAGCTCAGCCCGCGGCCGTTGCTTGCCGAGAACACGTCGCGGCCGTTGAGTTCCGAACGAACGAACGACAGACCGCGGATGAACACGCCGCCGCCTTCGGAGGAGAGCCGCGCAGGATCGCGATTCTCGTTGGTGCGCTGGAGCGTGACGCCGGCGATGCGCTGGAGCGCTTCGGAGACCGAGCGATCGGGCAGCGCGCCGATATCCTGCGCCGAGATCGAATCGATGATCTGCTCGGAAGTCCGCTTGCGGTCGCGCGCGTCCTGCAGCGAGGCGCGAAGCCCGGTGACGACGATCGCGTCGTCGTCCTGCGGCGCCGCATCCTGCGCTTCGACCGGCTCGTCGGTCGACTGCGCCCAGGCCGGAGTCGCAAGCAGCATCGCCGCGATCGCCAGCGTCGATGCGCCGATATGCCGGCGCCCGCTCGAACGCTTCGCCTTCATGTCTACAAGACCAGTCATCAGGATCCCCTCCCACAAGCATTCCGGTGCCGTTTTCCGGCACATCTGTTGGACCCTGATTACCACCAGTGAAAATTTATTCAAGGGCGAACAACGTTGTCATACCCGTGCCGCGGAGACGTTTCGCGGCCCCTGAAGAGCACCCAAGGTCGGCATTTAATCACGCTATATCAGTAGGATACAGAATCTTTCCGCGACACCGCCGGCATTGGAAGCGCTTCCTCGCCGTGCGCCCATTCTGCAATTCTTTTTTAGATATGCGTGTCTTTTTCACCATGACGGCGCTATTTTCGAGTTCGGGGCCCGGTTCGGGCGAACGCGGGAGCAGGCGTCATCAAGGCCATTCGGGAACTCGGTCGAGTCGATGCGGAGGGATTTCGGTCCATCGTCGCGTCGGGCGAGCCCGCAGTGATGCGGGGGCTGGTGCGCGATTGGCCCGCGGTGGCCGAGGGCCGCAGCGGCGCCCCCGCCCTGGCGCGCTATCTGACGACGATGGACAGCGGCAAGCCGGTCGGCTGCGTGGTCGGCGCGCCGTCGATCGGGGGGCGCTTCTTCTACCGCCGCGACATGGGCGGGTTCAACTTCGGGCGCCGCGACGCCGCGATCGCCGATGTGATCGCGCAGCTGATGCACCAGGCCGGCGACTCCGCGCCGCTGGCGCTGGCGATGCAATCGGCGCCGACCGACGAGGTGCTGCCGGGCTTCGCCGAAGCCAATCCGATGCCGCTGCTGCCCGAAAGCGTGCGGCCGCGGATCTGGATCGGCAACGCCATCGAAGTCGCGACGCATTATGACTCGACCGACAATATCGCCTGCGTCGTCGGCGGCCGGCGGCGCTTCACGCTGTTCCCGCCCGAGCAAATCGCCAACCTCTATGTCGGTCCGCTCGAGATGACCCCCGCGGGCGCCCCGGTCAGCATGGTCGCGGCCGACGATCCCGATCTCGAACGCTACCCCCGCTTCGCCCTCGCGCTCGAAGCCGCGCAGACCGCCGAGCTCGCGCCGGGCGACGCGCTCTACATCCCCTATTTCTGGTGGCACGCGGTCCGATCGCTCGATCCCTTGAGCGTGCTGGTCAATTACTGGTGGAACGACGTGCGCGAGGCCGCATCGCCGGTCGACGCGCTGCTCCACGCCATCCTCGCGCTGCACGACATGCCGCCCGAGCGCCGCGCGATCTGGAAGGGGATGTTCGACCATCTCGTCTTCCACGCGCAGGGCGACCCGGTCGCGCATCTGCCCGAGGCGGTGCGCGGCGTGTTCGGCACGCTCGACACGGACCAACGCCGCGAACTCGCCGCGCATCTCGCGCGCTCGCTCGCTTCACGCACCTGAAAACATCACGGGGAGGATAGGATGATCAAGGCAAGCCACGCATGGGCGGCGGCAATCGCAGTCGCGATGATTGCCTCCCCTGCCCTCGCCGGGCCGCTCGGCACGCTCGACCGCAACGGCAGCCTGGTCTCGGTCGAGCCCTATGGCCCCAGCATCGTCCGCGTGACGATCGCGCTCGACTCCGCCCAGATCGACGCGCCCGCGGGGCACGGCGTCAGCGGCAAGCCCGATGCGAACGGCTGGACCCATCGCACCGGCGCGAGCGGCGACGTCTTCGCCTCGGCGCGGCTGTCGCTGACCGTCGCCGCCCAGCCCTGGCCCAGGGCGCCGAACCAGATGGAGCGCTATTTCGCCCCGTCGCTGCCGCCGGTGTCGCTGAGCATCCGCACCGCCGACGGGCGCGAGCTGACGCGGATGAACGGCTGGGAAATGGCGCCGCAGACCGTCAATGGCGAGGCGACCTTCAAGGTCGGCGCCAGCTTCTCGGTCCAGCCCGACGAGCATTTCTACGGGCTCGGCCAGAACCAGGAAGGCATTCTGGATCTCCGCGGCCGCACGATCGACTGCCGCCATTACTACGACGCCCCCGCCGGCGAGACGGTGTGCGTGCCGTTCCTCGTCACGACCAAGGGCTACGGCATCGTCTGGGACAATCCGTCGCCGACGATCGTCTCGCCCGGGCTGCACAACCAGACGCATTTCCAGTCGCAGGTCGGCGAGCGGGTGTCGTTCTTCGTGATCGCAGGCGCGACCACCGACGAGATCTATGCGGGTTATGCCCGGCTTACCGGCGAGACGCCGCTGCCGCCCAAGGCGGCGTTCGGGCTCATCCAGAGCAAGGCGCGCTACGAGAATCGCGACGAGCTGATGAAGGTGGCGGACGGCTATCGCAGCCGCAACTATCCGCTCGACGTGATGGTGCTCGACTGGTTCTACTGGACCCGGATGGGGCAGCTCGACATCGACCGCACTGCCTTCCCCGACCCTGCGGGGATGAACAGGCAGCTCCACGACTGGGGGATGCATTCGATCGTCAGCGTCTGGCCGCGGTTCGAGCGCGAGTCGCGCTATTACGACCTGCTCGCCGCCAATGGCTGGCTGCTCAAGGACAAGGACGGCAAGGTGGTCGACGGACTCGCCGTCCGGTCGGACCGCGCCGGCGCCCTGCTAGACAGCACCAATCCCAAGGCGCGCGACTGGTTCTGGGGCAAGGTCCGCGACAATATCGCCAGCCAGGGCTTCGACTGGTTCTGGCTCGACGAGACCGAGCCCGACCTCGTTCCCGACGGCTATTTCTATTCGATCGGCTCGGGCGACCGCTTCCACAATCTCTACCCGCTGGTCCACACGTCGAGCGTCGCCGAAGGCTCGGCCAGGGACCGGCCGGGCTTCCGCAACCTGATCCTGTGCCGCGCGGCGTATCTCGGCACCCAGGCCAATGGCTGCCTGTTCTGGTCGTCGGACGTGCAGGCGACCTGGGAAGCGCTCCGGCGCCAGGTGCCGACCGGGCTCAACTTCACTGCGAGCGGCATGGCCTATTGGAGCAGCGACACCGGCGGCTGGCAATGGCCGAACGGGCCCAAGGCGCAGCGCCCGGTGCTGGTCGATCCCGCCGGCGCCACCGCGATGGGGGCGGATTACACCGACTATCCCGAGCTGTTCGTCCGCTGGTTCCAGTACAACGCGTTCACCCCGACGCTGCGCATCCACGGCCAGCGTCCGGGCACCGCGATCTGGGACTATGGCAAGGCGGCCGAGCCGATCCTCGCGCAGGTCCTGCGGCTGCGCTATTCGCTGATCCCGTATCTCTACTCGCTCGGCCACCAGACCTGGCGGAGCGGCGCCCCGTTCATGCGCGCGCTGTTCATGGATTTCCCCGCCGATCCCAACGTCGCGAATATCGGCGACGAATATATGCTGGGCGCGGCCTTCCTCGTCGCGCCGGTGACAGAGCAGGGCGCGACCAGCCGGCAGGTCTATCTGCCCGCCGGGGCCGACTGGTATGATTTCTGGACCAACGAGAAATTTCCCGGCGGCCGCACCGTGACCGCCGCCGCGCCGATCGACCGCATCCCGCTGTTCGTCCGCGCCGGGTCGATCGTGCCGATGGGGGTCCAGGTGCCGAGCACCGCGACGCGCCAGATGCTGGAGAGCATCCGCGTCTACCCGGGGCGGGACGGAACGTTCGCGCTGTACGACGATGACGGCGTGAGCGAGGCCTATCGCAAGGGCGCCGGCGCAGTGACTTTGCGCTGGGACGACGCGGCGGGGCGGCTGACGGCTTCGGGGAGGTTGCCGACCGGGCAAGCATTGGATGGGCTGGTGAAGGTGATCAAACCCTGATCGTCATCCCGGCCCTGCCTTGTTCCCCTGCGAAGGCAGGGGCCCAGGGCCAAGCAGGTCATCGCCCGTGACTCTGGGCCCCTGCTTCCGCAGGGGAACAGGGCGTATTGGAGCAAATGTAGAACAGGCGGAATGACGGCATTGGCTAGGCCGCCGCTTCCTTCTTCGCCCCATGCGCGTACGCCGACAGCGTTCCCGGCTTCATCTCGATCGAGAAGCCCGGCGCTTCGGGCGGCAGATACGCGCCGTTCCGCACTTCGCACGGATGGACGAAATGCTCGTGGAGATGGTCGACATATTCGATCACCCGCCCCTCCATCGTCCCTGCAAAGGCGAGATAGTCGATCATCGCGAGGTGCTGGACATATTCGCACAGCCCGACGCCCCCGGCGTGCGGGCAGACCGGCAGGTCGTACTTCGCCGCCATCAGCAGCACGGCGAGCACTTCGTTGACGCCGCCCAGCCGGCACGCGTCGATCTGCACCACGTCGATCGCGCCGCGCATGATGAACTGCTTGAAGACCACCCGGTTCTGGCACATCTCGCCGGTCGCGACGCGCATCGGCGCCACGCCTTCGCGGATCGCGCGATGGCCCTCGACATCGTCGGGGCTGGTCGGCTCCTCGATCCACCACGGATCGACCGGCGCCAGCGCCTTGAGATGCTCGATCGCCTCGTCGACTTCCCAGACCTGGTTGGCGTCGATCATCAGCTTGCGGTCCGGGCCGAGCACGTTCCGCGCGATGCGCGTGCGGCGGACATCGTCCTCGATGCTGCGGCCGACCTTCAGCTTCACATGCATGAAGCCGTCCTCGACTGCCTGGCGGCACAGCCGCTCGAGCTTGGCGTCCGAATAGCCCAGCCATCCGGCCGAGGTGGTATAGGCCGGATAGCCCGTCGCCTCGAGCGCGCGGAATCGCTCGGCCTTGCCCGCGCCGCGCGCCTGGAGCAGCGCAAGCCCTTCCTCGGGGGTGATGCAGTCGCTGATGTAGCGGAAGTCGATCAGCCCGATCAGCTGCTCCGGGCTCATCTCGCCGATCAGCCGCCACAAGGGCTTGCCCGCGGCCTTGGCGAGCAGGTCCCAGACAGCGTTGACTACGGCGCCCGTGGCGAGGTGGATCACGCCCTTCTCGGGTCCGATCCAGCGCAGCTGGCTGTCGCCGGTGACGTGCCGCCAGAAGCGCGCGCCGTCCGCGCGGATCCAGTCGAGGTCGAGCCCCTCGACCAGCGGCGCCAGCGCCTGGATCGCGTGGCAGCAGATATCGTTGCCGCGGCCGATGGTGAAGGTCAGGCCGTGCCCGGTCAGGCCCGGCCGGTCGGTCTCGAGGATGCAATAGGCGGCCGAATAATCGGGATCGGGATTCATCGCGTCCGACCCGTCGAGCCGTTCGGACGTGGGGAACCTTATGTCGAGCACGCGCAGCTTGGTGATCACCGTCATCGCGCAGATTTCCCGCCGCGCCGGCCCTGCTCACCCCTATGGCCCCCGTGCGAAATCAACCGAACCCCCTCCTGCTCAACGCACTCCGTTTTGCAGATGCGCGCCGTTTTCATATGTGCCAATGGCCGCTGGCGCAAGTTCCGATATTTGATATTGGTATACGCAGACAAAACCAAGCGCCGTGCCGAATCGCGCTCAGGGAGAGGATGGAAGGCGATGGGGCGGCGAGTGTGTTTTGCGCTGGACCTGGTTCAGGATGCCGCGCTGATCGCCGACTATGAGGCGCGCCACGCGCCGGGCGCCGTGTGGCCCGCGGTGGTGGCCCACATCCGCGCGCAGGGCGTCGAGGCGATGGAGATCTGGCGCACCGGCGACCGGATGGTGATGATCGCCGAAGTGACGGACGGCTATCCGCTGCCGGTGGCCGCGCCGCCCGAGATCGCCGAATGGGAGGCGCTGATGTGGCGTTTCCAGCGCCCGCTGCCGCACGCCGCCCGGGGCGAGAAATGGGTGGCGATGGCGCGGATCTTCGCCCTGGACGAACAGGCGTGATCGCCCGGCGGCGGATCGGTGCGCTGTCGGTGCCCGAGTTGGGCTTCGGCACCGCGCCGCTGGGGAATCTGTACCGCGTGATTCCCGACGACGATGCGCGCGCGACGATCCTCGCGGCATTCGACGCTGGTCTGACCCACGCCGACACCGCGCCGCACTACGGCCTCGGCCTCGCCGAGAAGCGCCTTGGCGCGGCGCTCCGCCCCGGTACGATCATCTCGACCAAGGTCGGCCGCGTGCTGCTCCCGGCCAAGGGCCCCTTCCCGGCCGAGCGCAACGCCTTCCACACCCAGGAGCCGTTCGAGCCGGTCTACGACTATTCGCACGACGGCATCCTGCGCTCGCACGAGGACAGCCTGCGCCGCCTCGGGCTCGACCGCGTCGACATCCTCTACGTCCACGATATCGGCCGCCAGACGCACGGCGACGCCCACCCGGCGATGCTCGCCCAGCTGTTCGAAGGCGGCGGCTTCCGCGCGCTCGGGCGCCTCCGCGACGAAGGCGCGATCGACGCGTTCGGGATCGGCGTCAACGAGACCGAAGTCGCGCTCGAGCTGCTCGACCGGGTCCGGCTCGACGTCATCCTCCTCGCCGGCCGCTACACCCTGCTCGAGCAAGGCGCGCTCACTCGTTTCCTCCCGCGCTGCCGGGCCGAGGGCATCGCAGTCGTGATCGGCGGGCCGTATAATTCGGGGCTGCTCGCGGGCGGCGGCACCTATGACTATGCCCCCGCCCCCGCCGCGATCGCCGCCCGCGCCCGCGCAATCGAAGCGGTCTGCGCGCGCCACGGCGTTGCGCTCGGCGCGGCGGCGCTGCAATTCCCGCTGGCGCATCCGCAAGTCGCCAGCGTCATCCCCGGGCTCGCATCCGTACAGGAGGTCGACCAGACCGTGACTCGTTACCACACCCCGATCCCGCCCGCGCTTTGGGAGGAGCTCAAGGCCGGGCATCTGCTCGCCGCCGAAGCCCCGGTGCCCGCCGCGGTGGCGGCATGAGGCTCGCCGGCAAGACCGCGCTCGTCACCGGCGCCGCGAGCGGCATCGGCCGCGCCTCCGCCGCCTTGTTCGCCGCCGAGGGCGCGACCGTATGGGCGACCGACCGCGACGATTTCGCGCTCGACGGCTGCACCGTGCGCCGGCTCGACGTGCTCGATCCCGCGCAGATCGAGGCCATCCTCGCCGAGCCCGGGCCGCTGGACGTGCTGTTCAACTGCGCCGGCATGGTCGCGGCAGGATCGATCCTGGAGTGCAGCGAGGCCGACTGGCGCGCGTCGTTCGATCTCAACGTCACGGCGATGTACCGCATGATCCGCGCCGCGCTCCCCGCGATGCTCGCCAATGGCGGCGGGTCGATCGTCAACATGGCGTCGGTGTCGAGCTCGATCACCGGCGTGCCCAACCGCTTCGCCTATGGCGCGTCCAAGGCGGCGGTGATCGGCCTCACCAAGCATGTCGCGGTCGACTTCGTCGCGAAGGGCGTCCGCTGCAACGCGATCTGCCCGGGCACCGTCGACACCCCCTCGCTCCAGGACCGCCTGCGCGCAACCGGCGACTACGACAAGGCCCGCCGCGACTTCAACGCGCGCCAGCCGATGGGGCGGCTCGGGCAGGCCGAGGAAATCGCGGCGCTGGCGCTGTATCTGGCGTCGGATGAGTCGAGCTTTACCACTGGGCAGGTCCACGTGATCGATGGCGGGTGGACGATTTAAGGAGAGAGTTTTTGGGGCCGCTGCGCGGCCGAGGCGCGGAGGCGCGGAGATTGGGTATTCGCCGCGCCAGCGGCCCACATTTACTAACGCCTGCCAAGCATTCTGGATTTTTAGGGGCGGCTAACGCCGCCAAACAAAACTGCTTCTCCGCGCCTCCGCGCCTCGGCCGCGCAGCGGCCCCAAAACTATCTACTTCAAAGCCGCGAATCCCCCTCGACCAGCTGCGCCGAGATCCGCTCCGCCGCCTGCCGCACCAGCTGCGCCGTCTCGCTGCGCGATACCGCCGGCTGGAGCTTCTTGAGGTACGGCACCGTCAGCGCCGCCGCCGCCGCGCCGCCGCGCATCACCGGGGCGGAAATGTCGGTAACCCCCGCGACGAACTTGCTCGGAGTCAGCTCGACATGCCGCTCGCGCACCGCATCGGCATGCTCGCGGAATTCGGCGAGCGCCGCCTCGCCGAGCTGCGGGTCGAACAGCAGCTCCCAGCGCCGCCTGATATCCTCGGGCTGGAAGGCGTAGAGCACTGCCCCCGACGCCGCGAGATGGAGCGGCCGCCGGTATCCGACGCGTACCGAGAAGCCGAGCTGCTCGCTCGATTCCATCCGCGCCACCACCACCATCTCGCCCAGCGTGTGCAGCGCGAGGTGGCACGATTGGCCCACCGCCATCGTCAGCTGGCGCATCGCCGGCAGCGCCAGCTCGATCAGCGTCCGCGTCCGCGGCTGCTGCATCCCCAGCGAGAACAGCCGGTCGGTCAGCCGATAGCCGTCGCTCGACGGGTCCTGCTCGATGAAGCCGCGGAATTCGAGCACCTGGACCATGCGGAACAGCTCGCCATGCGAGCGCCCGAGCCGGTTGACGATCCCGGTCAGCGTGACCGGCGCGCTTTCGGCGGCGAGCAGCTCGAGGATGTCGAGCCCCTTTTCGAGCGCCGGCGCGCGGTAGCGCCGCCCGCCGTCATCGTCATCCTCGCTCTCGGCCACAGACACCTCTTCGTTCGCCTTTCCGCCGCCATACGCCAATCACTGGCCGCGGGACAATTGTGTGAGTTTGATCGCCCCGACTATTGTCCCCGCTCGACATGGAACCAGTCGATATCGACCGAGCCCTGTCCCGGCCCCCGCGTGAAAGTGAACAGCGCCGGGCGCGACCCCTTCCACCACGAGAATTTGGCGAGCGGAATCGGAGCGCCCGCGGCGACGAAGCTGCGGCCGTCGAGGCTGTAGGAATAGCGGACGGTCTGGTCGCCGGCGACATCGGCACGCAAGTCGATCGTGCGGTGTCCGGCAAGCGGCGCAAGGGCGGTCTCGACGCCCGCCACGGCCAGGGTCACGCTGGTGCGCGTCGCGCCGATCCAGCTCGGCCCGACTCCGAACAGCGACAGGCCGGCGCGCTGTCCCTCGGCCATTCGCGACACGTCGACTCGCGTGGTGATCCGCGACGTCGGTCCCCACAGCACCTGCGTCAACGTGTTGCGCGCCGTGACGAGGTGCTCGGCGGGGAGCGCAGTCAGCCGCAGCCAGCCCGGGCGGCGCGACAGGCTCCACGCGCTATCGACCGGGTTGTGGTTCCACGACCATTGCAGCCCGAGCCTGCGCGACGAGAATTCGTCCGAATCCTGCACCCGGCCGCGGGTCGCCGGCGCGGGCATCGCGTGAGTGGCGACCGGCTGGCCGGAGGTCTTGCCGGGGATCGGCTCGCCCATCACCGGCCAGTCGTCTACCCAGCGCACCGGCTGAAGATGGACGATCCGCCCGAACGCGCCGGTCGAGTTGAAATGCGCGAACCAGCCTTGCCCCGACGGTGTCTCGACATAGCCGCCCTGGTGCGGCGCCTGCACCGCGGTCGTGCCCTGTTCGAGCACCACCCGCCATTCGTAGGGCCCCCGGATATCGCGCGCGCGGCCCACGGCCTGCGGGCCGGTACCGACTCCGCCGATCGGCGCGAAGATGTAGTACCAGCCGGCCCGCTTGTAGAGCTTGGGGCCTTCGAGCGTCGGCAGCTTCACGCGGTCCTCGGCCACCACCACGCCCGCATCGAGCACCCGGGTCCCGTCGGCGCTCATCCGGTGGAGGATCAGCGGCCCCGCCCCGACCTTGCCGAGGATCAGCCAGGCGGTGCCGTCATCGTCCCAGAAGGGGCAGGGATCCTCCCACCCCGGTCCCGCGATCACTGTCACCGGCTTGCTCCACGGGCCCGCCGGATCGCTCGCGGTCGCCATGAACACGCCTTCGTCGGGAGTCGGCCAGTAGACGTAGAACTTGCCCTTGTGGTGCCGGATCGCCGGCGCCCAGACGCCGCGGGCATATTTCGTGCCCCCGACCGGCTTGGAGATCGCATCGGTCAGCGTGTGCGGCCCCGGCATGTCGTAGAGCGAGTCGAAGGTCAGCCTGGGCAGGACATGCCCGACGATCGTCCAGTGGACGAGGTCGCGCGAGTGCAGCACCGGTATCCCGGGCGAGAAATGGAAGCTCGACGCGACCAGATAATAGTCCCGCCCGACCCGGATCACATCGGGGTCCGAATAGTCGGCATGGAGGATCGGATTGGCGTAGGTCCCCTGCGCCGCGGCGGGCGGGGCGGCGATCGCCACCGTCGCGGCGCACGCGCATCGGATCCACGTCTGGCCCATCCATTTTCCCCGGCAACGACAACGTTGGACAAACGCTCTACTTCGTACCATTATTTGGTACAACGCCCAGCGGGTGAGCTAGCCACCCAGCCGCCGCTAAATTTTCGATCCCTGTTGTCCCATCGCAAATTCCATATTATGGGACATCATACTTGTAGATGAGACTTATGCCGACAGACACTGCAGATTTGATCGAACCGGAGAGCACCGCGGGCAAGACTCCCGCCGGCAGCCAGACCCTGCTGCGCGGGCTGGACGTGATCGAGGCCGTCGCCGACGGCCCCGTCGCGCTGGCCGAGCTCGCGCTCCGGCTCGACCTCACCCGCTCGACCACGCACCGCCTCGCGACCGCTTTGGTCGACCGGCGCTACCTCACCTTCGTGCCGCGGCTCGGCTACCAGTTCGGCCCCAAGCTGCTCGAGCTGGGCTTCCTCGCGCAGCAGCAGACCGACGTCGTCCAGCTCGCCCGCCCCTTTCTCGAAGCGCTCGCCGCTTCGACCGAGGACACCGTCCATCTCGGCGTCATCGACAGCGAGCGCGCGCTCTATCTCGACAAGATCCCCGGCCGCCGCCGCATCGAGATCAGCAGCCGCGTCGGCGATCGCCAGCCGCTGACCTCGACCGGGCTCGGCAAGGCGCTGCTGCTCGACGACGACGCCGCGCACTGGCGCAAGCTGTTCGTCAAGGATCAGGCGGCGGGCTCGCCGCCCGCCGAATACGACGTGTGGCTCGATCGGATGCAGGGCTATGTCGAGGCCGGGCGCGCCTTCGATCTCGAGGAGAATGAGGACCTGATCCGCTGCGTCGCCGCGCCGATCCGCGACGTCAGCGGCGACATCGTCGCGGCGATCAGCGTGTCGAGCGCCGCGCAATACATGGCCGACGACCGGATGGAGTCGCTGTCGGCCGAAGTGAAGGCGTGCACCGCGGCGATCAGCGAGGCGATCGGCTGGTCGGCCGATCGTGCGCCCAAGCGGGCCCGCGCGCGCAAGTGAGTCGAAAGGCGGCGTCCACGCTCGACTATCGCGAGCTCGCGCGGCGGCGGCTGCCGCACTTCCTGTTCGAATATTTCGACGGCGGCTCGTACGCCGAAGTGACGCTGCGCCGGAACGTCGAGGATCTCGCTGACATCGCGCTGCGCCAGCGCATCCTGACCGACGTCTCGAAGCTCGACTTGTCGACCACCCTGTTCGGCCAGACGCTGCCGATGCCGATCGCGCTCGGCCCGATCGGCCTGTCGGGGCTGGCGGCGCGCCGCGGCGAGGTCCAGGCGGCGCGCGCGGCAGAAAAGGCAGGCATTCCCTTCTGCCTGTCGACCGTCTCGGCCTGCTCGCTCGCCGAGGTGGCAAAGGGCACCGAAAAGCCCTTCTGGTTCCAGCTCTACATGATCCGCGACCGCGGCTTCATGGACAGCCTGTTCGCCGAGGCCAAGGCGGCGGGCTGCACCACCCTGCTCTTCACCGTCGACATGCCCGTCCCCGGATCGCGCTACCGCGACGTCCGCTCTGGGCTGGCCGGCGCGCCCGGCTTCATGGGCGACGCGCGGCGAACCTGGCAGGCGATGTGCCGCCCCGCCTGGGCGTGGGACGTCGGCGTGCATGGCCGCCCCCACAGCCTCGGCAATGTCGCGCCGGTGCTCGGCAGGAATTCGGGGCTGGAAGATTTCTTCGGCTGGATGCGCAACAGCTTCGATTCCGCAGTCAGCTGGGCCGATCTCGACTATATCCGCTCGCGCTGGGACGGGCCGCTGGTGATCAAGGGCATCCTCGACGCCGCCGACGCCCGCAAGGCCGCCGACGCCGGCGCCGACGGCATCGTCGTCTCGAACCATGGCGGCCGCCAGCTCGACGGGGTGCCCTCGACCGCCAGCGCGCTCCCCGCGATCGCCGATGCCGTCGGCGACCGGCTGACGGTGCTCGCCGACGGCGGTGTCCGCTCGGGGCTCGACGTGGTGCGGATGCTCGCGCTCGGCGCCAGGGGCGTGCTGCTCGGCCGCGCCTGGGCCTATGCGCTGGCCGCGCGCGGCGAGGCCGGGGTCGCCCACGTCCTCCAGCTGATGGAAGCCGAGATGCGCGTCGCGATGGCGCTCACTGCCTGCACCAGCATCGCTGCGATCGACCGGGATATTCTGGTATAACCTTCCGATGACCCCAATTTTCCAGATCCACCCCCGCGACAACGTCGCCACGGCGCTCCGCGATCTCGCCACGGGCGAGCAGGTGCTGGGCGTCACGCTGGCCGAACCGATCGGCAAGGGTCACAAGCTCGCGGTCCGCGCCATCGCCGCGGGCGAGCCGGTGCTCTAGTTCGGCTTCCCGATCGGTCGCGCCACCCAGGCGATCGCGCCGGGCCAGCATGTCCACACCCACAACGTCTCGACTGCGCTCCAGGGCAGCGGCAGCTATTCGTACAAGCCCGGCGCCGCACCTTCTGCTCCCCTGCGAAAGCAGGGGCCCAGGGTCCCAAGCGACGCCGCCCCTGGCTCTGGACCCCTGCTTTCGCAGGGGAACAAGAAGGTGGACGACCCCCATTCCTTCCTCGGCTACCGCCGCGCCGACGGCCGCGTCGGCACGCGCAACGAGATCTGGGTGATCCCCACCGTCGGCTGCGTCGCCCGCACCGCGCAGAAGATCGCCGAACGCGCCGCCATCGCCCACGCCGGCAAGGTCGACGGCATCCACGCCTTCACCCATCCCTTCGGGTGCTCGCAGCTCGGCGACGATCTCGCCGGCACGCGCGCCATCCTCGCCGCGCTGGCGAGCCACCCCAATGCCGGGGGCGTGCTGATCGTCGGGCTGGGCTGCGAATCGAACCAGATGAAGGTGCTGCTAGAAGGCGTCGAGCAGCCCAATCTACGCACCCTCGGCGCCCAGCTGGCGGGCGACGAAGTCGCCGAGGGCCTCGCGCTGGTCGCCGAGCTGGTCAAAATCGCCGCGCAGGCCGAACGCACCCACGCCCCGCTCTCCGACCTCGTGCTCGGGGTGAAGTGCGGCGGCTCGGACGGCTTTTCGGGCCTCACCGCCAACCCGCTGGTCGGCCGGATGAGCGACGCCGTCACCGAAGCGGGCGGCACTGCGATCCTCACCGAAATCCCCGAGATCTTCGGCGCCGAGCAGATGCTGATGGCGCGCGCGTCGAACCAGGCGGTGTTCGGCGGGATCGTCGAGCTGGTCAACGGCTTCAAGCGCTACTTCACCGATCATGGCGAGCCGGTGTCGGAGAATCCCTCCCCCGGCAACATCGCCGGCGGGATCACCACGCTCGAGGAGAAGTCGCTCGGCGCGGTGCAGAAGGCCGGGCACGCCATCGTCACCGACGTGATCGGCTATGGCGCGCGCGTCCGCACCCGCGGCCTCACCCTGCTCGAGGCGCCCGGCAACGACGCCGTCTCCTCGACTGCGCTGGCGGCGGCGGGGGCGACTGCGATCCTGTTCACCACCGGCCGCGGCACGCCGCTCGGCTTCCCGGTGCCGACGATCAAGATCGCGTCGAACAGCGACTTGGCCATCCGCAAGCCCGGCTGGATCGACTTCGATGCGGGCCAGGTGCTCGAGGACGGCATGGACCCCGCCGCCGCCGCCCTGCTCGACACCGTCTGCGAAATCGCCTCGGGCCGGGAAACCGCCGCCGAGCGCAACGGCGAGCGCGAGATCGCGATCTGGAAACGCGGCGTCACGCTCTAAGCCGATAATCCACAACTCCGTTACGCACACGGTTTGGGCTCGGCGCACACGTCTGTTAACCATATCCGCTTGATCGGCGACTCGCAGGGGGGAGGGCGCGTCATGGGGATTGCTGTCATCATCCTCGGCAACGCCGCCGCCGCGGCTGCCGCGGCCGCGCCGACCAACTGGCCCGCCTGGATCCAGGCAGGCGCGGCGGTGATCGGGCTGATCACCACCGTCGCGATCCTGCTCGGCTTCAGCGCCTATGTCCGCCAGGAGCCTCCGGTCCGCCACGACAAGTTCGTCGATTCGCTCACCAGGGGCGTCCGCAAGCAGACCGAGCGGCTCGAACGCGAGTTTGCCGAGGCGCTGCGCGTGCCGCCGACCGGCGCCGCGAACGCCCAGGCCTATGTCCGCGTCCTGCGCCGGCTGCTGCGCGAATCGACGGCGTTCGTCAGCCACACCCGCACCTATCCGATCGGCGACTGGCCGAGCTTCGAGCTGGCCGACGCCTTCAGCAACTGGGCGGCGATCGTCGATTCGACCGATTCGCTGCTCGAGGACATGTACGAGGAGATCAACGCCGCGATCCTCCGCCACGAATGGGGCAGCCTGCACGAGCAGTATCTGCGCGAGGAATGGCATGTCCGCCGCGACCTCGACAAGCTCAAGGGCCTCGCCGGCGCGGTCGACAAGGCCGCCAGGCCGTTCGTCAAGAAGAAGACCGAGGCGAAGAAAGACGAGAATCGCGACCGGCTCTAGGTCGCGACACGACCAGCGCCCTCGCAAATGCGACAAATGGTGCGGCGCGGCATTGAAGCGTTAACCACTCCCCCGCTATCCAGGTGGCGGGGATTTTGCCGGGGTGGGTGAAATGACGCAATTCTTTGTCTTCGTATACGCGATGCTGGCGATGTTCGTGCTGCTCAGTATCCAGCGCAACCAGCAGGCGCAGCAGCCGACGCCGCAGATGGTGACGATGGTCGGCTGGGGGCTGTTCTCGCTCTCGTCGACGCTGGCGCTGCTGCTCGGTGCGGTCGCCATGGCGCTCGCGCTCGGCCTGCAAGTTCCGCTCGGCAGCTTCGAGACGATGTTCTAGACGGAGCGGATGCCGCTTTACGAAATCGCAGGCCAGCGCCCGACCGTTGCCGACGACGCCTGGGTCGCCCCCAGCGCCGACCTGATCGGCGACGTCCATCTCGCCGCGCTCGCCAGCGTCTGGTTCGGCGCGGTGATCCGTGCCGACAACACCCCGATACTGGTCGGTGCGCGCAGCAACATCCAGGAAGGGGCGATGCTCCACTCCGATCCCGGCGCGCCGTGCACCGTCGGCAACGACGTGACCGTCGGCCACCACGCCATCCTCCACGGCTGCACGATCGGCGACCGCGTGCTGATCGGCATGGGCGCGACCATCCTCAACCGCGCCGTGATCGGCGAGGACTGCCTGGTCGGCGCCGGCGCGCTGGTGACCGAGGGCAAGGTGTTCCCGCCCGGCTATCTGATCGTCGGCAGCCCCGCCAAGGCGCTCCGCCCGCTCGACGAGACCGCGAAGGCGTTCCTCAAGATGTCGGCGGCGCTCTATGCGAGCAAGCAGCGCGAATATGCCGAAGGGCTGACGCGGATGGATTGATCGACTCTGTTTTATATACTGATTTCAGCAGACGAAGATGATTGTCGTCCAGAGCGAGACCTTCGAAAGCGACGGCGAGGTCGCGTTACGCTTGCCCGACGAGATCGCGTTCCCATCCGACATCGCAGTGACGATCGAGCGCAAGGGTGATACAATTACGATCCGCCCCAAACAGGCCATGGCCCACTACGACTTCTAACGGCTCGTGCGGGCTGGTTGCCTTCCCCTACGTCAACTGGACAGTCATTCCAGTTGCGCTATGAAACCTCATGGCCCTTCCCCCCTTGTTCGACCGTCTCCGGCTCCCCGTCATCGGCGCGCCCCTGTTCATCATCTCGGTGCCCGATCTGGTGATCGCGCAGTGCAAGGCGGGGATCGTCGGGTCGTTCCCGGCGCTCAACGCGCGGCCCGAGACTTTGCTCGACGAGTGGCTCCACCAGATCACCGAGGAGCTCGCGGCGTGGGACCGCGCCCATCCCGATACGCCGTCGGCGCCGTTCGCGGTCAACCAGATCGTCCACAAGTCCAATGTCCGCCTCGAGCATGACGTCGCCGCCTGCGCCAAGTGGAAGGTGCCGATCGTCATCACTTCGCTCGGCGCGCGGCCCGAACTCAACGACGCGGTGCATTCCTGGGGCGGGATCACCCTCCACGACGTCATCGACGACCGCTTCGCGCACAAGGCGGTCGAGAAGGGCGCCGACGGCCTCATCCTCGTCGCGACCGGCGCGGGCGGGCATGCCGGGCGGCTCAACCCCTTCCCCTTCGTCCAGGAAGTCCGCGAATGGTTCGACGGGCCGGTGATCCTGTCGGGCGCGATCTCGACCGGGCGCTCGGTACTCGCCGCGCAGGTACTCGGCGCCGACCTCGCCTATATCGGCTCGGCCTTCATCGCGACCGAGGAGGCCAATGCCGTCCCGCCCTACAAGCAGGGCATCGTCGACGGCCGCGCCGCCGACATCGTCTATTCGAACCTCTTCACCGGGGTGCACGGCAATTACCTGCGCAGCTCGATCGTCGCGTCGGGGATGGACCCGGACAATCTGCCCGAGGGCGATCTCAGCACGATGAACTTCGGCGGAGCCAAGGCGTGGAAGGAAATCTGGGGATCGGGCCAGGGAATCGGCGCGGTCACCTGCGTCGAGCCCGCGGGGGTGCTGATCGAGCGGCTCAAGGCGGAGTATGACGCGGCGAAAGCCGCCGTCTGCTGATTTCCTGTTCCCCTGCGAAAGCAGGGACCCAGGGTCACACAGGACATCGCCCGCGGCTCTGGACCCCTGCTTTCGCAGGGGAACAGGAAGCTGTTGCGGGGAAAACCTAAAACGCGTGGGCCAGCCGGTCCATCATGCTGCGCGCGGGGCTGAACTGCGCGGGCTCGTCGAGCGCGTCGTCGAGCCGCGCCACCCGGCGGAACAGGTCGATGCTGGTGAGCATGATCGTCGCGGCCTGGGGCGGCATCGCCGCGATCGTCGCGTCGGCGGTCTCGGGCGCCGTGCCCAGCCGGCGCGAGGGTGCGAGCGCGTCGCGCGGCGCCAGCTCCCCCGCGTCGACCGCACGCTGCGTCAGCAGCCAGGCGATGATGTGCATCAGGCGAGTCGTCACCTTGAGCGACTCGCACGAAAACGCCACGCGGTTGATCGCTTCGAGCAAATCGCGCTCGTCGCGGCCGATCTCGTCGAAATAGGCTCTAGCCTCGTCGGCCAGCAGCATCGCCTCGACATAGAGCGAGTCGACCAGCCGCCGATGAATTCGTGAAGTGCCCTGCCCCGTCATAGGCACATTGCTGCCATAGCGATCATGGTAACGAAATGCTTAATCTCGTCCCGTTTCGAGGCGTGATCCGGGCTTTAAGCAATGATGTCAGGGATTAGCTCATCTTCAAGCGCGGCGATCTCGTCCTTGAGCCTCAGCTTGCGCTTCTTGAGCCGCGCGGCCTGGAGCTGGTCGACCGAGCCCGCGCTCAGCAGCGCCGCGATCGCGGCGTCGAGATCGCGATGCTCCGTCCGCAGGAATTCGAGCCGGCGCAAGATGTCATTGTCTTCCATCCCCGCCCCTCTGCACGAAATCAGGCGCCCCCGGCAACGGGCCATCGCGCGATTTCGGCGGGCCGTCGCGTCGATGGAACATCGGAGGCGACAACCAATTGGAAAGGTGATCTACTGCATTTTCCGGCCTGTACCTGAAGGAGGAACGCTTCCATGCACAACGCGCATTTTTCGGCACTTACGGCCAAGCATGCAGTGCTCGACCAGCGAATCGCCGCCGAGTCGCAACGGCCCCATCCCGACGACATCGTCCTGAAGGACCTCAAGCGGCAGAAGCTGCGCGTGAAGGAAGAGATGGCCGCGAACTAGCGCGCCACTGGTGCAAGGGTGGGGCGCGCGCGCCTCACCCTTCGCCCCCAATTATCGAATTCGGTAAATCCGCGCCCTAGCGGCGCGTGATGATCGGCTTGACGAAGCCCGTCGCAGGGGCGCCGCCCTTGCCCACCGGCTTGCGCGCCAGCATCGGATCGATCTCATGGTCGAAGGCGACGCCGACGCGGCCCTCGGCGCTCCACGCGATCCGTCCGGTGATCCAGCCGACACCGCGCACCTCGACCTCGAGCGGCGTGCCGCTGGAGACCGGCGCGGCATATTCCGCCATCAGCCCGCCCGAAGAGAGATTGCGCACGCGCACCGTCGCCACATCGGGCTTGCCCTCGATGCGGAGCTGCGCGGTCAGCATCAGGCTGTCACGCGCGCCGGCGCGCTGGCCGGTGAAGTCATCGGCCGATAGCGCAGTTAGTGGGTCGTACGAAAACTGATCCATTCAGCCTGCTCGAACGCGTGTGGACATCGCGCAGGAATAGAGCAGCAATCCTTATCGAAAGCGTTAACCGGGAGACCCGGCCCGAAATTTTCCGGGCCGGATTTCCGACTAACTACTCTTCGCGGGACACTTTTTCCTGCCGCTCGTGGCGCTCCTGCGCCTCGACCGTCATCGTCGCGATCGGACGCGCCTCCAGCCGTGCCAGGCTGATCGGCTCGCCGGTCACTTCGCAATAGCCATACTCGCCGTCCTCGATGCGGCGCATCGCGGCGTCGATCTTGGAAATCAGCTTGCGCTGGCGATCGCGGGTACGCAGCTCGATCGACCAGTCGGTCTCGCTCGACGCGCGATCGGTGAGATCGGCCTCGCGCAGCGACTCGGTCTGCAGCTGGGACAGGGTCCCCGCCGCCTCACGATAGATTGCGTCTTTCCAGGCCAGCAGCTTCTCGCGAAAATAGTCGAGCTGCCGGGGATTCATAAAGGGTTCGTCGTTCGTCGGACGATACCCGTCGCCGCCATCGTTCGCCGCCTTAGGAAGGCGACCGCCCGGCTCGTCGACTCGATCAAAAACCGAAGCCATACCCACTCTCCACACCGGTCTTGCCAGTGGCGTCGCCGCTGGAGACCGCCTTTTGCCCGAGGGCGCTATACTTACGCGCGCATCGCTTAACAAGCCGATGATTTCACATAGTTGCGCGGCAAATGTCCCATATTCCGGGGGAAATTGCTGGCGGCTGAACCGGAACGATCCGGCAAACTTTCGCGGTTAACCAGGCACTTTAACAAGTTGGTAATGAACAGCCCGCCTAATTGTGCCGAACCCGGACATTAACCACCGCTCAACGCGCGCGCCGCGCAAATTTCGACAAAGAAGAGCGAAAACAGTGGTTAACGGAATTGCACTTAATAGTTTGTTCTGCACTTTTACCGCATGAGCGGCGTGCAAGCTGCTGACGGTCCCGTCGGGGAAAGCACGCCAGCAACGGGAAGAGTGGGATTATCATGTCGGTTCGCATGGCCTTGGCGAAACTTTGCGCATGCACCTGCGGGGGCGCTCTCGTTGGCGGCGGCGCAGTGCATGTCGCCGAAACCGCCCAGACGCAGCGCGTCTATACCCAGCAGGCGAGCGCAAGCGCGCAGAAGCGAGTCGTGCGGCGCACGGTGCGGCGCCCCGCCACGACGCGTGTCGTGCGGCGAGTCGTCACGCAGACCCAGCAGCAATGCCCGCCCCCCCAGGTGGTGACCGTCACCACCCAGGGTGCGCCGATTCCCCTGCCCCCGCGCGACTATGGCATGGCCCAGTCGGGCGGCGGCGCCGCGGCGGCATCGAGCGCCGCGGTCGGCGGATCGAGCGGCGGCGGCTTTGTCGGCGGCTTCTTCGCCGGTGGCTTCTTCGGCAGCTCGGGAAGCTCGGGGAGCAGCGGCACCAGCAGCGGCATCAACATCACGATCGACAACAACAACGACAACTCGAGCAACAACAGCAACGAGAACAACAACAACAATAACAACAACAATTCCAACGAGCAGTCGCAGAATCAGGACCAGAATCAAAACCAGGATCAGAACCAGAACCAGGATCAGTCCAGCTCGACGAGCACGTCTTCGAGCAACTCCAGCGGCACCAGCACCTCGTCCAGCACGTCGTCGAGCAACTCCAGCGGCTCGAGCGGTTCGAGCAGCCACGGCTCCAGCAGCTATGGCTCCAGCAGCAAGGGCTCGAGCAGCTATGGTTCGAGCAGCCACGGGTCGAGCGGTTCCTCGGGCGGTCCGTCGCCGGTGCCCGCACCGCCGATTATCCTGCTGTTCGGCGGCGCCGCCGCCGCGCTGGTCGCACGCAAGCGGCTGGCGAAGAAGAAGAGCGCGGAAGCTACGGCCTGAGCCAATAACCGTCATCCCCGCGAAAGCGGGGACCCATCTCGTGCAGATGCCACGCAGTACGACAGCTGTTGTACCGGCGCATGCCGAAGGAGATGGGTCCCCGCTTTCGCGGGGATGACGCGTTAAGAGGTGCGGAGGCGAACCTACTCCGCCTTCGCCAGCGCTTCCTCGATCTGCGGCACGGTGTGCCCGGTCAGATCCTTGTCGAGCTCGCCCGCCAGCCGGTCGCTGACTTCCTTGTGATAATGCTTCCGCAGTTCGCCCAGCGTGCGCGGCGGGGCGATGATGATCAGCGATTCGAAATCATTGGCGAGCGCGCGCGTCCTGAGCAGCGCCGCGGTCTCGGCGGCGAACCGGTCTTCCTCGATCTGGTGGAAATCGGTCTGCTCGTACGAGCTGCGCCCCGGCCCCGCGCTCGAAAAGGCGCTGCCCGGCTGATCGGTACCCTGATCGCTGGTCCGCGGATTGTCCTGCTCGCGGACGCGCTCGACCTGCAGATTGGGGTATTCGGCGTCGCCCTCGTTGCGGAGGAACAGCATCTTGCGCCCATCGGCGACGACGACAACGGCGTTGTGGGGTACCTGCATGGCAAGCTCTCCTTGAGTGAGTCTTGCATGCTGAACGCGGTTGGGAGGGCGGCGGTTGCGACTAGACCCCATCATGCCGCGGCTGCAGTCACCGGCCCCCCGCCGGCTTGCGCCCATCGCCGCCCCCCGCCATAGGGCTCGCCGATGCACGACATTCGCACCATTAGGGAAAATCCCGTAGGATTCGACGCAGGCCTGGCGCGCCGCGGGCTGGCTCCGCAGGCGGCCGAGCTCGCCGCGCTCGACGAACGCCGCCGCGCGCTGGTGACCGAAATCCAGATCGGCCAGGCGCGCCGCAACGAAGCCTCGAAGGCGATCGGCGCGGCCAAGGCGCAGAAGGACGAAGCCACCGCGAACACGCTGATGGCCGAGGTCGCCGAACTCAAGGAGCGGATGCCCGCGCTCGAGACCGAGGAGAAGGCGGTCGCCGAGGACCTCACTGCCCGCCTCGCCGCGATCCCCAATCTCCCCGCCGCCGATGTCCCCCAGGGCGCGGGCGAGGACGAGAATGCGCTGGTCCATACGCGCGGCGAGCAGCCCGCCTTCGCCTTCGACCCAAAGGAGCACGACGCGATCGGACCCGCGCTCGGCCTCGATTTCGAGACCGGCGCCACCCTCGCCGGCTCGCGCTTCACCTTCGTCCGCGGGTCCGCCGCCCGCCTCCACCGCGCGCTCGGCCAGTTCATGCTCGACACCCTCACCCGCGACCATGGCTATGAGGAGACGGTGGTCCCGCTGCTGGTGCGCGACGAGATCATGTTCGGCACCGGCCAGCTGCCCAAGTTCGCCGAGGACAGCTTCCAGACCACAGACGGCCGCTGGCTGATCCCGACCTCCGAAGTCAGCCTGACCAACACGATCCGCGAGCAGATCCTGCCCGAGGCGGCGCTCCCCTTGCGCTTCACGGCGCTCACCCCCTGTTTCCGCTCCGAGGCCGGCGCCGCGGGCCGCGACACGCGCGGCTATATCCGCCAGCACCAGTTCGAGAAGGTCGAGATGGTCTCGATCGTCACCCCCGAGACCTCCGACGCCGAGCATGAGCGGATGACGGCCTGCGCCGAGGATATCCTCGACAAGCTCGGCCTCCCCTTCCGCCGGATGAAGCTGTGCACCGGCGACATGGGCTTCTCCGCCGCGCGGACCTACGACCTCGAGGTCTGGCTCCCGGGGCAAGCGCGCTACCGCGAGATCAGCAGCTGCTCGACCTGCACCGACTTCCAGGCGCGCCGGATGAACGCGCGCTACCGGCCCGAGGGCGAGAAAAGCACTCGCTTCGTCCACACGCTCAACGGGTCGGGCCTCGCGGTCGGCCGCACTCTTGTCGCGGTGGTCGAGAACTATCAGCACGAAGACGGATCGGTCGCGGTTCCGCAAGCGCTCCAGCCCTATCTGCGCGGCCTCAACCGGCTCGAACCCGCCGCTTCTGCTTGAGGCGATTGCAGGCTATGCTGCGCTCGGGAGGGATGCAGATGGTGAGGATCGGAATCGCGCTGCCGGCCTTCGCGCTGCTCGCGGGCTGCGTTCCGAACCTCGTCCCGCCGCAGAGCTATGCGCCTGCCCGCCCGGCCCCCACCCAGCGGGCACCCGCGCAGCACGTCAGCGAGCTTCCCGCTCCCGCTCCAGCCTGGGAGATGCGCCCGGTCCGCGCCGAGGCGCGCCAGGTGCCGGCCGGCATTTATGTCGTGCGCGGCGGCGATTCGCTGCGGCTGATCGCAGTCAAGACCGGCGCCGGCTCCGAAGCGATCGCCCGCGCCAACAACCTTCGCCCGCCCTACACGATCACCCCCGGCCAGCGCCTCGCCATTCCCGCGGGCCGCTACCACACCGTCCGCGACGGCGAGACCGGGATCGCCATTGCGCTGGCCTATGGCGTCGACTGGTCGCGGGTGGTGACGGTCAACGAGCTCGCCGAGCCCTATATATTGCGCACCGGCCAGCGCATCCTGATTCCCGATTCGGGGCCCGAGACGCTCGAGCAGCGCGCCGCGCGCTTCCATCTCGACATCGACGACATCGTCACCGGCGGCCAGCCTGCGCTCGCCGGCAAGGAAAAGCCGGCGCGGCCCACTGCCTCCTCGGCGCGGGTGCTGCCCGCGACCAGCGCGGTGGCGCCCCCGGCGCGGCTCACCGGCCAGTTCCAGTGGCCGGTCCGCGGCAATGTCGTGAAGCGCTTCGGCGCGGTCGCGACCGGCGACCGCAGCGACGGGATCAAGATCGCGGTGCCGCTCGACACCCCGGTCCTCGCCGCCGCCGACGGAGTCGTCGCCTATGTCGGCAGCGACATCCCCGCGCTCGGCGGCGTCATCATCCTGCGCCACGGCAGCACCTACACCACCGTCTATGGCCATGCCGGGCAATTGCTCGTCCAGCGCGGGCAATCGGTGAAGAAGGGCCAGATGATCGCGCTATCGGGCAATTCGGGCTTCGCCGACCGCCCCGAGCTCCATTTCGAGATCCGCCAGGGCCGCGTGCCGGTGGATCCGGTACCA
>JAZKCD010000009.1:90551-93206 GCA_040388355.1 Pseudomonadota bacterium
GCAAGTCGAGCCTGCCGGTATGGGCGGCGATCGGCTGGCGCGTGGGCGTCGTGCTCGGGCTGCTGGCGCTCGCGGTGACCTTCCACTGGCTCGAGCGCGACGGGCTGAAGGACACTGCGGACGGCAATGTCAGCTTCCTCGACATCATCTATTTCACGTCGATCTCGATCACCACCACCGGCTATGGCGACATCGTTCCGGTGAGCGACAGCGCGCGGATGTTCGACGCGCTGGTGGTGACGCCGATCCGCATCTTCGTGGTGCTGCTGTTCATCGGCACCGCTTACAATTTCGTCCTCAAGCGAACCTGGGACACCTGGCGCATGGCACTCATCCAGCGGAATCTCTCCGGCCACATCGTCGTCGCCGGCTACGGCACGACCGGCTCCGAAGCCGTCGACGAGCTGATCGCGCGCGGCGAGAAGCCGGGCAATATCGTCGTGATCGACCCCAATGAAGACGCGCTCGCCCGCGCGAAGGCGTGCGGCTGCATCGTCCTCCAGGGCGACGCGACGCGCGATTCGGTGCTCGAGGACGTCAGGATCGCGCAGGCGCTCTCGCTGATCGTCTCGGGCGGCCGCGACGACACCTCGATCCTGATCACCCTCACCGCGCACCACCTCGCGCCCGGGCTGCCGATCAACGTCATCGTCCGCAACGAGGACAACGAGCTTCCCGCACGGGCTGCGGGCGCGACGACGGTGGTCAATCCGGTGAGCTTCGCCGGGCTGCTGCTCGCCAGCTCGTGCACCGGCCCGCATCTCGCCGATTACCTGATGGACCTTGCTTCGTTCCACGGCCAGGTCGTGCTCGCCGAACGCTTCGTGAAAGTCGACGAAATCGGCAAGCCGCTCTCCGCCATCGCCACCGGCATCGGCCTGCGCGTCTACCGGCTGGGCCGGCCCTTTGAGCCGCGGTCACCCCAGGCCGCGGCGCTGGAGGAAGGCGACACGATCGTCGAGATCGTCAGCGGATGATCGCCCGCCTGCTCCCCATCGCGATGCTGGTCCTGTCGAACGTCTTCATGACCTTCGCCTGGTACGGCCATCTGAAGTTCAAGCAGGCGCCGCTGCTGCTGGTCATCGCGATCAGCTGGGCGATCGCGCTGCCCGAATATTTCCTCGCGGTGCCCGCCAATCGCTGGGGCAGCGCAGTCTATTCGGCGGCGCAGCTGAAGGCGATCCAGGAAGTCATCACCCTCACCGTCTTCGCGGGCTTCTCGATCCTGTATCTGGGGCAGAAGATCACGGTGAACCATTTGATCGGCTTCGCGCTGATCGCGGCCGGCGCCTGGTTCGTGTTCCGGGCGCCGGCCTGACCGTTCAGCTCATCAGCGCAAGCACGGCGCCCATCGCCAGGAACGCGAACAGCCAGTGGCCCGCGTCGATCAGGAACAGGTTCCGGCTCGCCTGCTGGTAGAGATAGTTCACGCCCATCGCCGGGATCACGAAGCCGAGCGCCAGCCCGCCCGCGATCATCAGCGTCAGGCTGAGATCGGGCTTGGGCGTGTAGGTGCCGAGGACATGGTCGAGGAAGAAGGCCATCACCACGTCGAGCATGAAGGTGATGCCGAACAGCAGCTTCACATTGCCGCCCTTCATCGATTCCTGGGTGACGCCACGCGCCGCCATCCACGCCTTGCCGAACAGCGCGCTGTACCACACGCCCCCGACCATGAAGCCCGCGACTCCCGCGACCAGCACCGCGAGCCAGTGAATTTCGGTTCCCATTTTGCCCCTCCGCACTTCTTCGTTTCGGAAGGGACACGATAGACCCGAACCCGCACCCTGTTCAATCGAGCCCAAAAACCCTATGTGCGCGGCCAATCATGGCAACCAAACTCCCTCTCGCCCCTCGCGTGGGCATGGTTTCGCTCGGCTGTCCCAAGAATCTGGTCGACAGCGAGCGCATCCTGACCAAGCTGCGTTCGGACGGCTATTCGATGTCGCCCGACTATGCCGGCGCCGACGTCGTGCTGGTCAACACCTGCGGCTTTCTCGATTCGGCCAAGGAGGAAAGCCTCGAGGCGATCGGCGAGGCGCTCGCCGAGAATGGCCGCGTCATCGTCACCGGCTGCTTCGGCAAGGAGGCGGAGGTGATCCGCGCGCGCTTCCCCAATGTGCTCGCAGTCACCGGGGCGCATCAATATGAGGAAGTCGTCGGCGCCGTCCACGAAGCCGCGCCGATGCCGCCCAACGCCTTCCTCAACCTCGTGCCCGAGGCCGGGCTCAAGCTCACCCCGCGCCACTACAGCTATCTGAAGATCTCCGAGGGCTGCAACCATCGCTGCGCCTTCTGCATCATCCCCAGCCTGCGCGGCGACCTGGTCAGCCGCCGCCCCGATGCGATCCTGCGCGAGGCCGAGAAGCTGGTCGAGGCCGGGACGAAGGAGCTGCTGGTGATCAGCCAGGACACGTCAGCGTACGGCGTCGACATCCGCAAGGAACCGCGGATGTGGAAAGGCCAGCCGGTCGTCCCCCACATGACCGACCTCACGCGCGAGCTCGGCAGGATCGCGCCCTGGGTGCGGCTCCATTATGTCTACCCCTATCCGCATGTCGACCAGGTCATCCCGCTGATGGCCGAGGGGCTGGTGCTGCCCTATCTCGATATCCCGTTCCAGCATGCCGCACCCAATGTGCTGCGCGCGATGAA
>JAZKCD010000010.1:0-53080 GCA_040388355.1 Pseudomonadota bacterium
CACCCTCCCACCGCTTCGCGGCGGGCCCCTCCCTCTCCCGCGAAGGCGGGAGAGGGGTGTTACTTCCGCGCCGCCTCCGCCATTTCGGCGCTGCGGCGGGCGGCGGCGGTGAGGGTCTCGTGGACCAGCCGCTTCAAGCTATTGTCATGGTCGAGTATGTCGAGCCCGGCGCGGGTGGTGCCGCCGGGGCTGGCGACGCGGTCGGCGAGCACCGCGGGCGGGACTCCGGCACTCTCGGCAAGCGCCGCCGCGCCTTCGACCGTGGCGATCGCGAAGCGCTGGGCCTGATCGGCCGGCAGGCCCAGCGCGGTGCCCGCCTCGGCCATCGCCTCGATGAAGCGGTAGACGAAACCGGGGCCGCTCCCGGAAAGCGCGGTGACGGTGTGGAACAGCGCCTCGTCGCCGATCCATTCGACCAGCCCGAGCGGCGCCATCAGCGCCTCTGCGGTGGCGCGGACCTGCGGGTCGGCGCTGGTGGTGTGGAGCGCGACCACGCCCTTGGCGATGTCGACCGGCAGATTGGGCATCGCGCGGACGATGCTGCCCGCGTCGAAGCGCTGCGCGAGGCTGGCTTCCTCGACCCCGGCGAGGATCGATACCAGCATGCCCGCGCGCAGCCGCGGCAATTTGTCGAGCTGCTGCGGCTTGACCGCGAGGACGAGCATGTCGGGCGATTCCGCCGGCGGCTCACGAACGAGCGTCACGCCGTCGGGGATGCGCAGACCGACCGGATCGATGACGGTGATGCTGGCGGGATCGACTCCGCTTGCGATCCAGCGGCGGAGCATGGCCCCGCCCATATTGCCCGCGCCGACCAGCCAGATACTGGCGGGCGACCCGACGTTCACGCCTCGCCCTGCGTCTCGATCAGCGCGGCGGCGATCGCCTCGGACGGGCTCTTGCCGCCCCACAGCACGAACTGGAACACCGGATAGAAGCGCTCGCACTCGTCGATCGCGCTCTCGACCAGCAATTCGGCCTGGGCGAGGGTCAGCGTCGCCTCGCCGCCGTCGATCAGCGCGGCGTGGCGGAACAGCAGGATGCCGCTGGCCGACCACAGCTCGAAATGGCCGATCCACAACTGCTCGTTGACCAGCCCGATCGTCTCGTACAGCGCAGCGCGCCGCTCGTCCGGCACACGGATGTCCGGAAAGGCGAGGAACTGGAGGACGCCGTCGTCCTCGCGCCAGATCGCGCGCAGCTCATACTCGGTCCAGCTGCCCTTGACCTTGGCGACGATCTCCTCGTCCTCGCGCTCATGGCTCCAGCCATGCGCGGCGAAATAATTCTCGAGCATGTCGATCGGGGCGGCGTCGTCGCGGTCGAACTCGGCTTCGTCGAGCATCATAACCTCATGTCCGATTGCCTGGGCAGCGGTCTGCCAAGCACCGGGGAGCCGCACAAGCGCAGCGTCCGCAACCCTGTCGAAAAGCTGTGGACAAAAGGTTCAAGGAGAAGGTTCAAGATTTTGGGGGCGCCTTTGCCGGCTTGGCCGCAGCCTTGGCGAGCTGCGCCTCGAGCGCCGCGACCCGCGCCTTGAGCGCATCGGCCTCGTCCTGCGCGGCGACGGCCATCGCCTTGACCACCTCGAACTCGTCGCGGCCGACGAAATCGAGCCCGCCGAGCCACTCCTTGGCGCGTTCCTTCGCGGCCTCGCCGCCCTCGCGCGCCATCCCGGCGACGGTGCCGGCGGCGCCGTTCATGAACTTCACGAAATCGTCGAACAGGCGGTTATCGGTCTGCATCGAAGGCATCCTAAAAATCAAGGTCAGGTGATCTGAATCTGGTCACTCGACTGCGACGGCACAAGGCCACCTGCGTTCGGGTTGAGCTTGTCGATCTGGTAGAGCAGGAACCCGGCATAGCATACCCAGGCGAGATACGGGAGCAGCAGCACCGCCGCGCCCAGCCGGATCCGGCCGAACAGCAGGATCGTCACCAGCACCAGCGCGGCGAGAACGGCGAGCAGGATCAGCGCGGTCGTCACCTGGTGCATCCCGAAGAACACCGGCGACCAGGCGAGATTGACTGCCATCTGCACCGCGAACAGGATGATCGCGGGGCCCCGTAGCGAGGAGCCGCGCGCGTTGATGATCATCGCCAGCGCGAGCCCCATCAGCACGTAGATTACCGTCCACGCGATCGGGAAGGCGATCTCGGGCGGCATGTTGTCGGGCAGGATCAAATGGCGGTACCACGAATTCTGCGATCCGCTCGGCACCAGCCGCGCCGAGGTGAACCCCAGCAGCAGGATGAACGGCACCGTCACCACCGCCCACCGGAGGTAGGCGAGCCGCAACTGGCCCTTCGACGCAATCTCCCTCAATCCACTTCCCTCCCTATTCGGCAGGTTGCGGCGCGAGCGGCGCTCCCAGCGCCGCATCGAGCTCCCGGCCAACGGCCTGGGGCGACCCGGTCCGCTTTGCCAACCTACTATAGAGAATTGGAATAAGGAAAAGGGTGATCATCGTCGCGAGCGCGACGCCGAACACGATGACGACGCCGATCGACGAGCGCGCCGCCCCGCCCGCGCCGCCCGCGATCATCAGCGGCACTGCGCCGGCGATGGTCGCGATCGACGTCATCAGGATCGCGCGCAGCCGCCGCGACGCCGCCTGGCGGATCGCATCGGCGATCTCGGCGCCCTCGTCGCGCAGCTGGTTGGCGAACTCGACGATAAGGATGCCGTTCTTCGCCGCCAGCCCGACCAGCATGACGATGCCGATCTGGCTGTAGAGGTTGAGCGACTGGCCCATGATCATCAGCCCGATCAGCCCGCCGCCCACCGCGAGCGGCACCGTGGTGATGATCACGCCGGGATGGACGAAGCTCTCGAACTGCGCGGCGAGCACAAGATAGACGATGACGATGGTCAGCCCGAACACCAGCAGGATCGATCCGCCGGTCTCGATGAACGCCTGGCTCTCGCCGCGATAGCCGACCGCGAGGATCTCGGGCGACGCCTTGGCCTGGTCCTGGAGGAACTTGAGCGCCTCGCCCAGCGAATAGCCCGGCGCGAGCGCGCCTTGCAGCGTGATCGCGCGCAGCTTGTTGAAGCGGCCGAGGTCGCGCGGCCCCGAGACGAGGCGCGTCTTGACGAGGTTGGCGAGCGGCACCAGCGAATTGTCGCGCGCGCGGACATAGATCGACTGCAAATCGGTCAGCGCCGAGCGCCCCTGCTCCTCGGCCTGGACGATCACGCGATATTCCTCGCCGCGATCGACGAAGGTCGAGACCCGGGTCGAGCCGAGCAGCGTCTGGAGCGCCTGGCTGACCGCCTGGACCGAGACCCCGAGATCGCCCGCGCGATCGGCATCGACGTCGATCCGGATCTGCGGCTTGGATTCCTTATAGTCGCTGTCGAGATTGACGATGCCGGGGTTCTGCGACGCCGCCTTGAGGATGCGGTCGCGCGCCTTGACCAGATCCTCATAGGTCGCGCCGGCGATGACGAAGCCGACCGGCTGGCCCCGCCCGCGCCCCAGCGCCGAGCGGACCTGCGCATTGCCGCGGATCGCGGGCTGGGTGGCGAGGATCTTGTTGAGCTGCTGGACGACCTGCTGGGTGGTCTGCGTGCGGTCCTCCCACGGGCGGAGGAAGACGACGAAGGTGCCGCTGTTGAAATCGTCGCTCGCGCCGAAGCCGCCGGGGGTGCGCGTGATCAGCGTGCGGACCGCGCCCTGCTTGAGCAGCGGCAGGAACTGTTCCTGCGCCTGGGTCATGTAGCGGTCCATCTGCGCGAAGCCGGTGCCTTCGGGCGCCAGGACCTGGACCTGGGCCACGCCCTGGTCCTCCGCGGGTACCAGCTCGGACCTGAGCGTCACGAAGGCCAGCGCGGCGAGCGCGAGGAAGACTCCGACGCCGATCAGCGGGAACAAGGGCTTGCGCAGCACCCAGTCGAGTCGGCGGCCGTAAAACCCCTCGAGGCTGCGGAAACGGTCGTCGATCCAGCCGGTGAAGCGGCCGCGCGCCTCGTGGCGAAGCAGCTTCGAGCAGAGCATCGGCGTCAGGCTGAGCGCGAGGAAGCCCGAAAAGGCGATCGCCCCGATCATCGCCACCGCCAGCTCGCGGAACAGGAGGCCGGTCTGGCCGGCGAGGAAGCACACCGGCACGAACACCGCGCAGACGACGAGCGTGGTCGACATCACTGCGAAGCCGACCTGGCGCGTGCCCTTGTATGCGGCGACCAGCGGCGGCTCGCCTTCCTCGATCCGGTGATAGACATTCTCGAGCACGACGATCGCGTCGTCGACCACCAGCCCGATCGCCAGCACCAGCGCGAGCAGCGTCAGCAGGTTGATCGAGAAGCCGCAGGCCCACAGCACCGCCATCGATCCGAGCAGGCAGATCGGCACGGTGATCGCCGGGATCAGCGTCGCGCGCCAGCTCCCCAGGAACAGGAAGATCACCATCACCACGAGGAACGCCGCCTCGCCCAGCGTATGCCAGACGCCTTCGATCGCGCGGCCGATGAACAGCGAATCGTCCGATCCGACGTCCATCGTCATTCCCGCGGGCAGGCCCGGGGTGAGCTCCTTCATCAGCTTCTTGGCGGCGTCGGCGACCGCGAGCGTGTTCGCGCCCGACTGGCGGACGATGCCGAGCCCGACCGCGGGGGCGCCGTTGACGCGGAAATAGGAATAGGGGTTCTCGGCGCCGCGCTCGATCCGGGCGATGTCGCCGAGCTTGACCTGATAGCCGTCGGGCCCGCGCCCGACGACCAGCGCGGCGAAGCTCTCGGGCGTGCGGAACTGGCGGTCGACGCGCAGCGTGACGTTCTGCGACTGCGATTCGATGCGGCCCGCGGGAAGCTCGACATTCTGGCGCCTGAGCGCGGCCTCGACATCCGCAGGAGTCAGCTGGAACGCGGCGAGCTTGGCCGATTGCAGCCAGATCCGCATCGACGGCCGCGCCTCGCCGCCGACGAACACCCGCGCGACCCCGTCGATATTGGCGAAGCGGTCGGTCAGGTTGCGGTCGACCCAGTCGGACAGCTCGAGCGTCGACCAGCCGGGCCGCGCGATGGTGATGAACAGGATCGGCGAGGCGTCGGCATCGACCTTCTGCACCTGCGGCGCCAGCGAATCCTCGGGCAGGTCGTTGGCGGCGGCCGAGACGCGGTCGCGGACATCGTTGGCGGCCTCGTCGATGTTGCGCCCCGGGCGGAATTCGATCGAGATGTCCGATCCGCCGTCGCGCGACCGCGAGGTGATCGTCTGGATGCCCTCGATCCCCGAGAGGCGGTCCTCGAGCGGCTGGGTGATGCGTGATTCGATGACGCTGGCGGCGGCGCCGGTGTAAGTGGTCTGGACCGAGACGATCGGCGGATCGGTATCGGGATATTCGCGCACCGACAGCGAGGTAAAGGCGACGATTCCGACGATGGTGAGCAGCATCGCCAGCACGGCGGCGAAGACGGGGCGGCGGACGGAAAGGTCCGAAATCTGCACGTCAGCCGCCCTTTGCCGGGGGCTTGGCGTTGTCGGGGCCGGCAAGGCGGACCTTGGCGCCGTCGGTGATCTTGACCACGCCTTCGGTCACCACGCGCTGGCCGGGCGAGAGTCCCGAGACGATCTCGACCATCCCGTTCTGGTGGAGCCCGGTGCGCACTGCGACGCGCTTGGCCGACCCGTTCTCGACGATGAAGACGAAGGTCTGGTCGCCTTCGCCGACCACCGCCAGCTCGGGCACCGCGAGCGAGGTGCGCGCCGCCGCCTCGATCGTGACGGTGAGCAGCATGCCGGGCTTGAGCTTGCGGTCGCCATTGGCGAGGATCGCGCGGACGGTGACCGCGCGGGTCTGCGGGTTGAGCACCGGATCGATCGTCGCGATGACCCCTCGGAACGGCTGGTCGGGCCAGGCCGCGGCGCGCGCGTCGATCGTCTGGCCGGGCGAAATCTGCGAGAGCAGGGTCTCGGGCACCGCGAAGTCGAGCTTGATCTTCGAGATGTCGCTGATCTGGGCGATCTCGGTCCCGGCGGTGACGACCGCGCCGGCCGAGATGTTGCGCAGCGACACCCACCCCGAGAACGGCGCGCGGATCACGCGGTCGGCGATCGAGGCGCGCGCTTCGCCGGCCTGGGCATTGGCCTGGCCGGCGAGCGCGGTCTGCGCGTCGACCGCGCTGTTGGTGGCGAAGCCGCGCGCCTTGAGCGCGTTGATCCGGTCGAGCTGCTGGCGCGCCTCGCGGGCACGCGCGCCGGCCTCGGCGAGCTGGGCATTCTCGGTGGCGGTGGCGAGCACCGCGACGATTTGCCCGCGGGTGATGAACGCGCCGTCGTCGAAGTTGAGCCTGACGATCCGCTCGGTCACCGGCGCGGCAAGCGTGACCTGCTCGTTGGCGAGCGCGGTGCCGACCGCGTCGATCCGGTCGACGAACCGCATGCTCTGCACCGCGGCTGCGCGGACGAGGGGCGCCTCGCGCTTGTTGCCGCTGCCGTTGGCCTGCTGGCCACAGCCGCCGAGAAGCGCGGCAAACGCAAACAATGTTAAGGGGATTCGCATGATTTCCCTAAGCGGCTATTCCCCGCGAGGGTGAAACGCAAGGGGCGTGCGACGGTTTCGCGTTGCGCCGCAGCGAAACGATTCGCTACGTAGGATTACTTATATCGTATTGGTCGCCATGGCGGACGGCAAACATGCTCGTCTGGTACGGCGAGGCCCCACATCGTTGGCGCGATAACGGCCACCCGCAGCCATTGGGAAGGAAGTGGCTTTAGCCGGCGAGGCAGAGTTGCGCTTGGCGTTTTATCTCGTTGAAACTGGTGTTACGCAGTTCCTTCATCGCCTCAGGCGTTGGCATTGCTGCCGTCGCATAGCGTGCTCGCAATGCTTCGAAGAGCTGACTGTCCGCGGTATATGTCGACTCCAGGCTCGTAATGCGGGCTTCGTCCGCCGCCGTTTTGGTCGGCTGCCCCTTGAGGCTATCGATCATTGCCTTCTGACCACGGAGGTCACCGTAGATCACGCGAGCGATCGCTTGGCAGTGCGTGCGTTCCGCTTCGGGCACGCTCTGTGCAATTGGTGGTGTGACGCCGGGATGCGACATCAGCATGATCAGGAAAAACGTCAGCATCGCGTCAACTCCCGTAGGTTGGGCTTCTAAATTGCAATCGTTCCCACGCGTGCAAGCCTCTGTGCCGCGAGACCTTTCCAACTACGTGCTCATCGCCCCATCAGATATCCGCCGCCAGCCCGATCGACCAGCGCCGCGCGCCGTTGGGCACGTAGAATCCGCTGCTGCCGTTGCTCCACCCGAAGGTGTTGGTGACGTTGGCGACCTGCGCGCGGAACAGCGCGTCGGACTTGCCGACCTTGAAGCGGTAGCGTGTCCCCAGGTTGAGAATCGCGCGGGTGGGGATGAACAGCGTGTTCGCCGAATTGGCGACGCGCGCGCTGGTCCCTTCGGCAAAGGCGTCGAACGACAGCGGCGAGTTGGGCAGCCGGTAATCGACGCTGACGATCGTGTGGCGCTTGAAGGTCGCGACCGGGCGCGGGCCGATGATGTGGTTGTTCACTTCCTCGCCCGAGACCTTGGCGTCGAGGAAGATGTTGCCCGCGACGATATTGAGCCCCGGCGCGATCTGCCCCGCGATCGACATCTCGATGCCGCGGTGGCGGACCATGCCGAGCTGGCGGAAGCGCATCGCCGAGTCGAGGTTGAAATAGGGCTTCTGCACGTCGAACGCGCCGATCACCGCAGTGAGCTTGCCCAGCGTCCAGCGCACCCCACCGTCCATCTGGCGGGTGTGGATCGCCGGCGGCGCCTCGTTGAGGTTGACCGCCTCGCGCGGGGCGACCGGGCTCTCCTCGAGCCCGCGGGTGAAGCCGCCATAGAGCGCGAGCTTCGGCGTGAGGTACGCCGCCGCGGTGGCGCTCACCAGCAGCGGCGAATCATGGGTCTCGGGGAAGACCACCGCCGGGTTGGGATCGGTGACGGCCTTGCGGTAATCGCTCTTCTGCACCCCCACGCTGAACTCGCCGACATTCTTCCAGCGGCCCTGATAGGCGACGCCGAAGGTCGTCTGGCGGACGCGGTCGGAGGTCTTGGGGCCCTCGGTATAGCTCGGCTCGGGGCGATCGTCCTGGGTCAGGCTGGTGCTCGGCCCGAGATCGATCAGCGCCGCGCCGCCATAGAGCCGGTCTTGCGCACGGGCGCGCACCGAGGCGATCAGCGTGTGGCGGCGGTCGCCTTCGTCGAAATGGCGCGAGACGCGCAACTCGCCCGAAGTCGAGGCCGAGCGGTCGCCATTCTCGATCACGACGATGCGCTGGCCGACCGAACCGTCCGCGGCAGTGTCGAACAGCAGGTCGGCGGCCGACTTGTCGGTGCTGCTGATCGAGCGGAACACGCCCAGCCGCACGTCGAACCCCGCCGGATCGGCCTTGGCGATCACGCCGTAATTGGTGAAGGTCCCGGCGAAATCGGCCCAGTCCTGGCCGTAGAAGGGATTGCGCGGGAAGCGTTTGGGCAGGAAATCGCCGCTGGTGAAGATCAGCGGCTCGGCCTCGGCGTCGCTGTCGCGCAGCTGGGTCCAGAACGACGTGACTTCGATCCCCGGCCGCGGCGCCCAGCGGACCACCCCGCCCAGCTCGAAATCGTGCGGGGTGCTGCCATTGGGCGAACCCGAGCGCGACAGCGCCGCGCCGCCGGCAAAGCCCAGCCGCTCGCCGTCGATCGGCAGCTGCACGTCGATCTCGGCATATTTGCCGTTCCACGGCCCATAGCCGATTGCGATCGACGCGAGCGGACGCGCGCCGGCGGTGCGCAGCGACTGGTCGAAGATTCCGGTGGGCGCAGGAAAGGCATAGCCCTGCGCCGAGATGCCGACGCGGATCGTCGACCCGCCCGAGACGCGCCCACCCAGCCCGGACTGCTGGTCGAAATAGAGCCCGTCGATACGGACATTGCCCGCGTCGATCGGCGAGAAGCCGCGCACGTCACCGGCATTGTAGATCCCGATCGAATCGTCGCCGACGCTGGTGCCGAACGCGTCCTCGGCCGCCTGGACGGCATTGTCGTCGGTGCGCTGCGCCCAGGCGGCGCCGCTCGCACACAATGCGATCGCGGCGGCCGAACCCCGCATGATTGCCCTCAGCATCCCGCCCTCCCTTGGCGTGTCGTTGTTATGGTGTAATAACACAGTGCTGCGCTGAACGGCATGTGAATATAGCTTCCTGTTCCCCTGCGAAAGCAGGGGTCCAGAGCCAAACACTGCATCGCTTGTGACCCTGGGGCCCTGCTTTCGCAGGGGAACAGGAAAAAAGACGATCGCTCAGCGCCGCGCGGCAATCAGGAATTCGACATTGCCTTCCGGCCCGGTGATCGGGCTCTCGGTAATGCCCTCGATGGTCCAGCCCCGCGACGCCACCCAGTCAGCAACCTCACCGCACACCCGGGCATGCACCGCGGAGTCGCGCACCACCCCGCCCTTGCCGACTTCCTCGCGTCCCGCCTCGAACTGCGGCTTGATCAGCGCCACCAGCCGCGCGCCTTCGCCCGCGAAGCCGAGCGGCACGTCGAGCACCTTGGCGAGCCCGATGAAGCTCGCGTCGCACACGATCAGGTCGACCGCCTCGGGAATCTGCGCCGCGGTCAGCACCCGCGCGCTGGTCTGCTCGTGGACGATCACCCGCGGGTCCTGGCGCAGCTTCCACGCCAGCTGGTTGGTCCCCGAATCGACCGCATAGACGCGTGCCGCCCCTCGCGTCAGCAGCACGTCGGTGAACCCCCCGGTCGACGACCCCACATCGATCGCCACCGACCCGGTCACGTCCCAGCGGAAATGGTCGAGCGCATGCGCCAGCTTGATCCCGCCGCGCGACACCCAGGGATGATCGCGCCCGCGCACGTCGAGAATAGTCTCTTCGGCGAGCATTTGCCCCGCCTTGTCGATCTTCCTATCGCCGGCGAACACCAGCCCTGCCATGATCAGCGCCTGCGCCCGGGTCCGGCTCTCGACGAGTCCGCGATCGACGAGCATCTGATCGGCGCGCAGCTTGGCCATGGGCTCCTTTAGGGCCCCCGCTCCACCCGGCGCAACCGCCCCGCATTTCATCGCAAGTCTATTGCCTATCATATCGATGGGAATTACTCAGAAGGTCCGGCCACTTCCTCCAAGGGAGATCGGAATGTCCATCTTTACCCCCATCGACGGCGGCTCGCCGCTGATCCTCACTGTCCCCGGTCTCGGCGGATCGGGCCCTTCGCACTGGCAGACGCTCTGGGAACAGTCGCGCCCCGACACCACCCGAGTCGAGCTCGGCATGTGGAGCACCCCGCACCGCAACGCCTGGGTCACCAAGCTCGACCAGGCGATCCGCCAGGCGCAGGCGCCGGTGGTGCTCGCCGCCCATTCGCTCGGCTGCCTCGCAGTGGCGTGGTGGGCCGAGCTTGCAGGGCAGCCATTCGGCTGGCCGGTCGCGGGCGCGCTGCTCGTCGCCCCCGCCGATGTCGACCGCAGCGAAGCCGCGAGCGAGCTGGCCGGGTTCCGCCCGACTCCGCGCAAGCCCCTGCCCTTCCCCTCGATCCTCGTCGCGAGCAGCGACGATCCGTGGATCGCCCCCGATCAGGCGCGCAGCCTCGCCAACAGCTGGGGCAGCCACTTCGTCGATGCCGGACCCCAGGGGCACCTCAACGCCGCGAGCGGGATCGGCTGGTGGGAGGAGGGCCAGCTGCTGCTCGACCGCGTGCTCGATGCCGCGTCCGACCGCGGCGGCCGGCCGAAAAGCGCGGCGGAGGCGCGCTCGCTGCTCGCGATCAACGCCACCGAGGCGGCGCAATCGCATTATCTGCACGCCTGATTTTCGGCCAGATTCTCGGGCTGCCGCAGCACCGCTTCGATTTACCGCAGGTTCAATGGCGACGGAGGTGGAACAGGCTACATAGCAATTGCGGGCATGGCCGGGTGGCGTCCCCCTAGAGCGTCCATCCGGCCTACCCGTATCCCCCGAGATTGCGCATCCCCGCCGATCGCGGCAGGATGCCCGAATGACACCGGTAGACCGCCGCACCATGATCGGGACCGCGCTTGCCGCCTCGATCCTCCCCGCCGCTGCGCGCGCCGCCGCCGCCGCTTTTCCCGAGCCCGCCTTCAGCGTGAACCTCTGGCCCGGCGAGGCGCCCGGGCTGGTCGACCGCGCGCTCAAGGACGAAGTGCTCGAGCGCAGCAAGGACCCGGCGATCCGTGACCGCGCGATGGTCAAGGTCCGCACCCCGCGGATGGATGTGTTCCCCGCCGCCAAGCCCAACGGCGCGGCGCTGCTGATCACCCCGGGCGGCAGCTACCAGCGCGTGGTGATCGACAAGGAAGGCTATGAGCTCGCCGCCTGGCTCGCCGCGCGCGGAGTCACCGCGCTCGTCTGCTTCTACCGCCTGCCCGACCAGGGCTGGGCCGACGGCCGCAACGCCCCGCTCGCCGACGCGCAACGCGCGATGCGACTGATCCGCCACCGCGCCGCCGAATGGAAGATCGACCCCAGGCGCGTCGGCGCGCTCGGCTATTCGGCGGGCGGGCATGTCTGCGGCGAGCTGGCGACGCGGCACGGCCAGAAGGTCTACGAGCCCGTCGACGCCACCGATGCGATCGACTCGAAGCCGCTGTTCGCCGCCCCGCTCTACCCCGCGCTGGCGATGGACCCCTTCCTCAACCCCAGCCCCGGCGCCGCCCGCCCCGCCGCGCCCGCCGGCCCCTCGTCCTGGCCGATGCTCGACACGCAGGTCAGCAAGGCGAGCCCGCCGATGTTCCTCTGCCATGCCGAGGACGACGCCACCCTCTCGCCCGACAACAGTGTCCGCATGCGCGCCGCGTGCAAGGCGGCGGGGGTGCCGGTCGAGACTCATCTCTTCGCCGAGGGCGGCCACGGCTTCGGCCTGCGCTTCACCGCCGGGAAGCCGGTCGCGGCGTGGCCCGATCTGCTGATGGCCTGGGCCGGCCGGCTGGGATGGCTGGGCTAGCCGGAACAATCGGATTCATTGCCGCGATGTGATGTTGTAACTTAATCCTCGCGGAGTTATATCGTCTCCCATGTCGCCGACTCTCACGCTTTCCCGATTCTGGGGGACCCTGGACGCACGCATCGATCGCATTGCGATCGGCGTGAGCGGACTGTGTCTTGCGCACTGCCTGGCGACGACGGTGCTGCTCGCGCTCTTCTCGGCCGCGGGCGGGCTGCTCAACCCGGCGATCCACGAAATCGGCATCACGCTGGCGATCGGCTTCGGGGTGATCGCGCTGGGCCGCGGCATCCTGTCGCACGGCTATATGGCGCCCGCGGTGGTCGGCGCGTTCGGGCTCGGCATCATGGCGGGCGCGCTGTCGCTGCCGCATGGCGAGTTCGAGACCTGGTGGACGCTGGTCGGCGTCGCTTTGGTCGCGCTCGGCCACGACCTCAACCGCCGCGCCACTTACTGACCGAGCTGCGCCAGATAGGCGTAGATCGAATTCACTTCTTCGTCGGTCCAGTGCGCGAAGCGTCCGCGCGCGACTTCGTCCATCAGCCTGAGCTTGCGGCCGCCGACGGGCACGCCGGTCCGCATCAGCTTGATGAAATCCGCCCGCGCATAGCCGCGCGCACCCGCCAGGTCGGGCGGCCGGCGCGGGTCCTCGCCCGACCAGGGATCGTCGCCGCGCAGCCCGAAGCCGTGGCATTCGTTGCAGCTCGTCATCGCCAGATATTCGCCCAGCCGGATCTCGGGCCGCGGATCGGCCTTGTGCGCCAGCAGCGGGGTCTGCCCGATGAAGACCGGGATCGCCGCATCGTTGCCGGTGGCGATCTCCCAGCGCGGCTTCCAGCCGAGATAGCCCGCGGGCAGCGCCGATTCCTTCACCGGCGCCGCCCGGAGATAGGCGATCAGCGCCGCGGTATCGGCGTCGGTCAGGTTGACGAAATTGTACGAGGGCATCGCGTAGAGCGCCCGCCCGTCATGCCCGATCCCCTGCCGGATCGCTGCCTCGAGCGCCGCCGGATCGACTGCCTTCGCCAGCTTGCCGATATTCGGCGCGACCGTCCGCCCGGCGGCATGGAAGGGCTGCTCGTCGAACACCTCGCCCTCCAGCGCCTTGCCGTGGCAGCCGAAGCAGCCGCGAGTGCGGGCGATATGCGCGCCGCGCGCGATCGAAGCGGGATCGGTGGGGATCGCAGTGGCGAAGCGGTAAGCCGGCTGGAACCCGGTGAGGTGCGCCTCGCTGCGCCACCCGGTCCACGCCCCGAGCAGCACCGCGCCCGCCGCCAGCACCCCGGGAACGACTGCGATCCGCTTCCAAAGCTTCATTACGCGAGTGTGCGCAGAGGCCGCGCTTGCCGCAAGGCCCCCGAGCGCCTAAATCAGCACGCATGGCCGCACACGCGCACGATCACCACGAGCATCACGGCTCGGACCTCACCCGCGCCGCCCAGACGACGCTGGAGAAGTCCGGCGAGCAATGGACGAGCATGCGCGAGCGCGTGTTCGAGGCGCTGGCCGGGTTCGACAAGCCGGCATCGGCCTATGACATCGCCGAGTCGGTCTCCAAGATGGAAGGCCGCCGCGTCGCCGCCAACAGCGTCTACCGCATCCTCGACCTGTTCGTCGGCGCCAACCTCGCCCGCCGGGTCGAGAGCGCCAACGCCTATGTCGCCAACGCGCACCCCGATTGCCTGCACGACTGCATCTTCCTGGTCTGCGACACCTGCGGCCAGACCACGCATCTCGACGACGATGCGATCACCAGGAGCGTGCGCTCCGCCGCGAAAGGCGCCGGCTTCTCGCCGGTGCGCCCCGTGATCGAGGTTCGGGGCACGTGCGCGGACTGCGACGAATAGTCCGCTCGTTCGATGCTGACCAGGGCCGCCATCCTGCTCTTGCTGCTGATCGTCATGGCGGCATTCATCGCCACGCCGGCGCTGATCGCCTGGCTTCGCAAGCATCCGGACCGCAAGCTCATCTACAAATTGAGCCCGCTCGCGCTCCTGTCCTTTCTGCTCTGGTTCGCGCTGATCGCATGGGCCGCGTCGGACCAGCGTGACGACGCCGTCATCCAGAAATATGTCGCGAAGCTGCGCAGCAATAACCGCCTGCCGATCCTGATCGCGCTGCTGGTGCTGGCTGGACTGGTGGGCAGCCTCGTCATGTGGCTGCGCTGAGCGCCCTTCCGCTACGGCTTCCTGCACTGAAACTGCACCCGAATTCCTGAATTAGAGCGTTCGACTTGAAAGCCGGTGTGGGGTACAGCCCGACCATGCCCGACCTGCCCGCGACGCCGCTGCTCGACACCGTCCATACGCCGCACGACCTGCGCACGCTCAAGCCCGCCGACCTCCGCCAGCTCGCCGACGAGCTGCGCGCCGAGACGATCTCGGCGGTCGGAGTCACCGGCGGCCATCTCGGCTCGGGGCTCGGCGTGGTCGAGCTGACCGTCGCGATCCATTATGTCTTCAACACCCCCGAGGACCGGCTGGTGTGGGACGTCGGCCACCAATGCTATCCGCACAAGATCCTCACCGGCAGGCGCGACCGCATCCGCACGCTGCGGATGGGAGGCGGGCTCTCGGGCTTCACCAAGCGCCAGGAGAGCGAATACGACCCGTTCGGCGCGGCGCATTCGTCGACGTCGATCTCGGCAGCATTGGGCTTTGCAGTGGCGAACAAGCTCGGCGGCAAGCCCGGCAAGGGCATCGCAGTGATCGGCGACGGCGCGATGAGCGCGGGCATGGCCTATGAGGCGATGAACAATGCCGAGGCCGCGGGCAACCGGCTGATCGTGATTCTCAACGACAACGACATGTCGATCGCGCCGCCGGTCGGCGGGCTCTCGGCCTATCTCGCGCGGATGGTGTCATCGTCCGAATATCTCGGCCTGCGCAGCCTCGCCAAGCGCGTCGCCCAGAAGGTCTCGCGCCGCCTCACCGCCGCGGCGGGCAAGGCCGAGGAATTCACGCGCGGCATGGTCACCGGGGGCACGCTCTTCGAAGAGCTCGGCTTCTATTATGTCGGCCCGATCGACGGCCATAATCTTGATCACCTCATCCCGGTGCTCGAGAATGTCCGCGACAGCGAGCATGGCCCGATCCTCGTCCATGTCGTCACCAAGAAGGGCAAGGGTTACGGCCCCGCCGAGGCGGCGGCGGACAAATATCATGGCGTCCAGAAGTTCGACGTCATCACCGGCACGCAGGACAAGGCGCCCCCGGGCCCGCCCGCCTACCAGAATGTCTTCGCCGACCAGCTGATCAAGGATGCCGAGCGCGACCCCACCATCGTCGCGATCACCGCGGCGATGCCTTCGGGCACCGGGCTCGACCGTTTCGGCAAGGCCTTTCCCGACCGCACCTTCGACGTCGGCATCGCTGAGCAGCACGCGGTCACCTTCGCCGCGGGCCTCGCCGCGCAGGGAATGCGGCCGTTCTGCGCGATCTACTCGACCTTCCTCCAGCGCGCCTACGACCAGGTCGTCCACGACGTCGCGATCCAGAATCTGCCGGTCCGCTTCGCGATCGACCGTGCCGGGCTGGTGGGCGCCGACGGCGCGACGCACGCGGGCAGCTTCGACGTCACCTATCTCGCGACGCTCCCCAATTTTATCGTGATGGCCGCCGCCGACGAAGCCGAGCTAGTGCATATGACGCACACCGCGGCGCTTCATGACAGCGGCCCGATCGCGGTGCGATACCCGCGCGGAAACGGCACGGGCGTGGCGCTGCCGGAGGTTCCGCAGCGGCTCGAGATCGGCAAGGGCCGCGTGGTGCGCGAAGGGAAGACCGTGGCGATCCTGTCGTTGGGAACCAGGCTGGCGGAGGCGCTCAAGGCGGCGGATCTGCTCGAGGCCAAGGGGCTGTCGACCACCGTCGCCGATTTGCGCTTCGCCAAGCCGCTCGACGAGGAGCTCATCCGCAAGCTGCTCACCACCCACGAAGTCGCGGTCACGGTCGAGGAAGCCTCGATCGGCGGCCTCGGCGCGCATGTGCTGACGATGGCGAGCGACCAGGGGCTGATCGATGCCGGGCTCAAGCTCCGCACGATGCGCCTGCCCGATGTCTTCCAGGACCAGGACAAGCCCGAGAAGCAGTACGCCGAGGCCGGGCTCGACGCCGATGCGATCGTCGACACGGTGCTCAAGGCGCTGCGCTGGAACGAGGCCGCGGTGGCCGACGGAGCCCGTGCCTGACTTCAGCCGGCTGAACGAAGGCGAACGCACCGCGCTCGACCTGCTCGCCCGCGGCCACACCGCCAAGAGCATCGCGACGCTCACCGGCCGATCGGTCGGCGCGGTCAACGAGCGGTTGCGCGAGGCGCGGCGCAAGACCGGAATCGGCAGCAGCCGCGAACTCGCCCGGCTGCTCCAGGAACAAGAAAATCGGGACGAGCAAATCGGGGTGGCCATGCCCGGTCCCGCGGCGGCAACCGCGGAACCGGAAGCCGTCCGGCCTGCGGGCGGCACGATACCGAAAGGGCCGATCGTCATGATCGCACTGCTCCTCACCGCCGCCGCCGCCGCAGCGCTGACCTTCACCACCCCGACGGCGCCCTCGCCGGCCGCACAGGACGCGTCGATCGACGCCTTCTTCCCCGACAATGCTCATGACGCACGCCGGCTGGTGGCGCTGGTTCGCTCCGAGACCCGCGACCCGGCCTGGGCGCCGATCGCAGAAGCGGCATTGCTCGCCCAGCTCGGCGCGGTCGCGGGCGAGGGCGCACCGCTCAGCGTCACCTGCGCGGCGACGGTCTGCGCGGTCACCGGATCGCTGCCCGCAAGCCTGTCCGACCCGCAGAAGAGCGCCGCGGTCCAGGCGCTCCAGGACGTCGGCAGCGGCGACACGCTGGGCAAGGCCGGCCTCAAGAGCAGGGAGTGGTTCGGGATCAGGGGGGCGCCGGGCGAGCCCGAGCGCTTCGCCATGCTCTGGATCCGCAAGCCCTGGCATCGCCCCCGTCCTAGACGGCGGCGATGCCGCGGCTGATCCTGTTCAACAAGCCCTATGGCGTGCTGTGCCAGTTCAGCAGCGACGGCTCGCCTCGCCCGACGCTGGCGGACTTCATCGACGTGCCCGGGGTCTATCCGGCGGGGCGGCTCGATCTCGACAGCGAGGGTCTGCTGCTGCTCACCGACGACGGCAGGCTGCAGGCGCGGATCGCCGATCCCCGGTTCAAGCTGCCCAAGACCTATCTCGTCCAGGTCGAAGGCGACGCGCAGGAAGCCGCGCTTGAGCAGCTGCGCCACGGTGTCCGGCTGAAGGACGGCATGACCCTGCCCGCCGAAGCCGATCGCATCGAAGCGCCCGATCTGTGGCCCCGCGACCCGCCGGTCCGCTTCCGCAGGACCGTCCCCGATTGCTGGCTGTCGCTGACGATCCGCGAAGGCCGCAACCGCCAGGTCCGAAGGATGACCGCCGCAGTCGGCCTTCCGACGCTGCGGCTGGTGCGCTGGCGGATCGGCGACCGGACGGTCGAGGGGGTACCGCCGGGGGAATGGCGGGAGGCCCCATGATCGCCCGCTAAAGCCGCCCTGCCGCCGCCTTGAACACCGCATTGCGGTCCCGCTTCCCGACCGCCACGACGACCACCGTCACCACCGCGTCGTCAACACGATAAACCAGCCGGTATCCGGCGGCACGCAGCTTGATCTTGTAGCAATCAGGCATGCCCGAGAGCCGGGCCGCTGCGACATGCGGCGCATCGAGGCGTTCGATGAGCTTCTTCTTGAACTGCGCGCGGACGTTGCCGCCGAGCCTCTCCCATTCCTTGAGCGCGCTCGGCAGGAACGCGAGCCTATAGCTCATCGAGCCGGACCGGCACCGGCACTTCGTCGGCGCGGGCGCGGACCAGCGCAGCGAGATCGGCGTCCTCGAGCCGCTCGACCAGCTCCGCCCATGCCGCCGCCGGGACGAGATACGCTGTGGGCTTGTTGTGGTTGAGGATCGCGACCGGAAATCCCTCGGCCGCAGCGATCGCGGCGGACGGGTTCTTCTTGAAATCGCTGACGCTGATGCTGGCGCCCGCGAGAAGTGGCTCGACCATGCGGGAATTCCTACTCAATTATGGTCTAGATATAGGTCATTTTCGAATTGGATTCAATCGGGATGGCCTAGCTTTTGCGCCGCCCGCATCTTAAACCGCGTCCGTGCCGCAAATACTCCTCCCCGCCACTGCCCGTCCCCGCGCTCTCGCCATCTGGCTGTTCGCCGTCGCCGCGCTGATCGTGCTGATGGTCGTCGTCGGCGGAGTCACCAGGCTCACCGAATCGGGGCTTTCGATCACCGAATGGAAGCCGATCTCGGGGATCGTCCCGCCGCTCACCGACGCGCAGTGGCAGGCCGAGTTCGCCAATTACCAGCGCATCCCCGAATATAGCCAGCTCAACCAGGGCATGACGCTGGCGGGGTTCAAGGCGATCTTCTTCTGGGAATATCTCCACCGCCTGCTCGGACGGGTGATCGGGCTGGCGTTCGCGCTGCCCTTGATCTGGTTCGCAGTGAAGCGGCAGATCCCGCGCGGCTATACGCCCCGGCTGATCGTCCTGCTTATCCTCGGCGGGATGCAGGGCGCGATCGGCTGGTGGATGGTCATGTCGGGGCTGAGCGTGCGTACCGATGTCAGCCACATCCGGCTCGCGGTGCATCTGCTGATGGCCTTGTTCCTGCTCGCCGCGATCGTGTGGACCGCGCTCGACCTGCGTGCCGGACGGATGACGCGGATCGGCGGCCTCGGCCTCGGCGTCACTGCGATCCTGTTCGTGCAATTGCTGTTCGGCGCGCTGGTCGCGGGGCTCAACGCGGGGCTGGTCACCGACGAATGGCCGCTGATGAACGGCCGGCTGGTGCCCGATATCGGCAACCGCCCATTCCTCGATGCGCTATTCAACGACCCCTTCCTCGTCCATTTCGTCCACCGCTGGTGGGCATGGGTCGCCGTCGCCGGGCTGATCATGCTGGCGCGCGCGGCGAAGGCGGCGGGCGACCGGCGCGCGGGAATCGCGATCCATATCGCCTTCGGCACCCAGATCCTGCTCGGCATCGCCACGGTGATGAGCGGCGTGAACATCGTGCTTGCCGGGCTCCACCAGCTGACCGGCGCGCTGCTGCTGATCGCCACCGTCTGGGGCGCGCACGCCGTGGGCCGCGCGCGATGAGCGATATCGCGCTGCTCTGGTCGACCTTCACCGACGCCGCCGAGGCCGAGCGCGTCGCCGAAGCGGTGCTCGCCGAAGGCCTCGCCGCCTGCGTCAACATCCTCCCGCCCTGCACCTCGCTCTATCGCTGGCAGGGCAAGGCCGATCGCGCCATCGAAGTCCCCGCGCTGTTCAAGACCAGCCCCGAGCTCGCCGAACGCCTGCGCGAGCGGATCGTGGCGCTGCACAGCTATGATCTGCCGGCGATCGAAGCCTGGCCGGTGAGCGCCAGCGCCGCCGTCGCGGACTGGATCGCCGCCGAGACCGGCACCGAGTGATCGCGCTCGCCGCGTTCGTTTGGCAGACCCAGGCCGCAGTGTTCGCGCCGCCGCTCGGCGTGCCGATCCGCATCGTCACCGAGCGCAGCCAGGGCACGGGCGCCGGGCGGTTCGCGGTGCGCATCGAGCGCCTCGTCCGCTTCGCCCGCGACGGCATCGGCTACCGCGCCGAAGTCGTGCTGCTCAGCGCCGACACCGGCACTGCGAACGACGCCCGGGCGATGCTCCAGGCAGGCTTTGCCGGGCTCGCCGGGCGGACGATGGTGTTCCGCCTCGACGGCGCGGGCAAGGTCGTCGCGGTCGACGATCGCGCAGCGCTGTGGGAGCGGTTCTGCGCGAGCATCGCCGCCGCGGTCGTCGCCCAGCGCGTCAACGGCACCCCCGCCGAGCATGCTGCGCTCGCCGAGCGGATGGCCGGGCCGCTGCGCGCTCTCCCCGCCGATCGCCAGCAGGCGCTGCTCGGCTCGCTGGTCTCGGCGCTGATCGCCGACGCGCCGGAAGCGGCGCCCGGCACTCGCCCGATCCGCCTCCCCGGCGCCTCGCCCTTCGGCGGTCCGGTGACGCTCGAGGGCACGCGCAGCGTCGCGCCTGCCGGAGACCTGCGCCGCACCGCTACCCGCGCCACTGCCGCCGTTCCCGCACAGGACGGCGCCGCGGGCCGAGTCGAGCTCGAGATCGACGATGATATGGATCCGCGCACCGGCCTCGTCGCCGCCCACACCGAAACCCTCCGCAGCGCGATCGGCGAGGGGCCGGCTGCGCGCCGCACCGAGCGCGTCACTACCGTCACCGTCACCCTCGAACCCGGGCGCATCTGGCCCGGGTAACCGGATACCCGTCACCAAAGCCGCGCATTTGCTTGACTTTCGAGACGCCTTCCACGAAAGAGCCGCCAACCGCGCTGGTCGAAAGACCGGCGCGCTTGCGTTTCAAACGAAAGGTCCCACGCCCATGAAGGCGCTGATGAAGACCACCAAGTCGGTCAAGCCGCACGAGGTGGAGAAGAAATGGCATCTCGTCGATGCCGAAGGCCTTGTGGTCGGCCGCGCTGCGTCGATCATCGCCAATGTGCTGCGCGGCAAGCACAAGACCAGCTTCACCCCGCATGTCGATTGCGGTGACAATGTCGTCGTGATCAACGCGGACAAGGTCCGCTTCACCGGCAAGAAGCTGCAGAACAAGGTGTATTACAAGCACACCGGCTATATCGGCGGCATCAAGGAGATCACCGCGGCGAAGGTCCTCGACGGACGCTTCCCCGAGCGCGTGCTCGAAAAGGCCGTCGAGCGCATGATCCCGCGCGGGCCGCTCGGCCGCCAGCAGATGCGCAACCTGCGCATCTTCGCCGGCCCGGAGCACCCGCACGCCGCGCAGAACCCCGAGGTCCTCGATATCGCGAGCATGAATCGCAAGAACAAGGTGGGCGCATAATGTCCGACAACCGCCAGTCCCTTTCCGATCTGGGCAGCCTCGCCGGCGGCGAAGCGCCCGTGGCCGCTCCGGCCGGTGCCCCGGCCAGCGCCGAGGATTATCTGAACGCGCCTGCCGCGCCGGTCGTTTCGACCATGCCGCTGCGCGAGCAGATCCTCGACAAGCAGGGCCGCGCCTACGCCACCGGCCGCCGCAAGGACGCCGTCGCCCGCGTCTGGATCAAGCCCGGCTCGGGCAAGATCACGATCAACGGCCGCGACCAGCAGGTCTATTTCGCGCGCCCGACGCTGCGCCTCGTCATCAACCAGCCGTTCGGCGTCGCCGATCGCAACGGTGCCTATGACGTGGTCTGCACCGTCAAGGGCGGCGGGCTTTCGGGCCAGGCTGGCGCGGTCAAGCATGGCATCGCCCAGGCGCTGACCAAGTTCGAGCCGATCCTGCGCGCGCCGGTCAAGGCCGCCGGGTTCCTGACCCGCGACAGCCGCACCGTCGAGCGCAAGAAGTACGGCAAGGCCAAGGCCCGCCGCAGCTTCCAGTTCTCGAAGCGCTAAGCTTTACCAGAGACGTACAGCAGGAGGGCGGTCCGGAAACGGGCCGCCCTTTTGGTGTTGGGGCCATACCCAGCCGTTACCACCGGACTTGTTCTGGGGCCCACCGGACGACGTCGCCCAGTTCGGCGATTGAATTTCGCAGATGACCGGACACAAGCCCGCACCCAGTTCGCAAGGACCTAATCATCGTGGGAGTTCTTTATGGCCGACAGGTCGCGGACGTCGTACCCTTGAGATCTCAGTCTTTCGGCTTGAGCATCGTCTAATGCTTCACCTTGATATTCCCAATGACCCTCAGCATCCTTTTCGCCTTCAAGGGTTATTACTACCGCTTCCTGCTGCCTAAATGGCCAGAGCGGAATATTGTACGTGACTACCGCCACCACAACTGTCCCGTTAGTTAGAGAGGCTCCAGGCGGCAGTTTCAGCGCGGGACATTTTCGAACGGCACTTCCCCAACCATTGAGTGTCCCGATATCAGCATACGCCATGCTATCGGTACGTTGCTCCCACTGAAAATCGGTCTGAGCCTGACTCTCTGGAGAACCTAAGAACAGACGTACCCAGCCATCACAGTCCCATTTCACATCATAGGCGGAAAGGAATCCGTTGTTGCTAATAGTGAATGGCGGCGTGCCTCCCCAAAAGCGGTTATCGGCAATGGTAATGTCAACTCTTGGCCGAATTGACAGCCAACTCGCGTAGGCACCGAAAACAGCTAAGGCGCCTAAGGCAATTTTCCACACCAAACGAAGCGATAGAAAACGCTTAAGTAAACCTGACTTTCCCTCTGGTGGCGCTGCCTCAATCCCTCTGCTCAATATGCTGTGCTCGCGACCGCTGGGATTCCGGTTTCTCGGCTTTTTCATAGCGAGCCTAATCTAGATTGAATACGTACGCCTTCGATCGTCTTGATCAACGGATGTTTCAGAATCATTGCGTGAAGGCAATGGCCAGCTTCGTACGACTATAGCTGGGTTGGATAAGAGCGACATCATCTTCCATCTTGTTCTCCAAGGGATGAGGAGGCCTTCCTCCGACCCAAGCATCCACAATCTCGACGCGCCGGAACGCGCTCGATAGAAAGCCCCGATGCCCTTCGCGAACCCCACCATCGCCACCATCGTCGCCTTCCTCGAGCGCATCGGCATCCCGGTGATCGTCGAGCCGGTGCCCGAGGACAGCCTGCTCCCCGGCGCGACGGTGCGGCGCGGGGCGCTGGTGTTCGATCCCGAGCGGCTGCCCTATCCCGGCGACCTGCTCCACGAGGCGGGGCATATCGCGGTCACCGATCCAGCGGTGCGCGGCACGCTCGACGCGGTGGCGGACGATCCGGGGGAGGAAATGGCGGCGATCGCCTGGTCCTATGCCGCAGCGCTGGAGATCGGCGTCGATCCCGGGCTGGTGCTGCACGAGCATGGCTATCGGGGCGACGGCGCGTCGATCCTCGCCAATTTCGAGCAGGGCAAATATTTCGGCGTGCCCCTGCTCGGCTATTTCGGGATGACCGCCGAGGCGAAGTTCGCCGAGGCGCGCGGGATGGAGGCCTATCCCAGGATGGCGCGCTGGCTCAGGTAACCGGCGCCAGCCAGCCGGTATAGCGCACCACATCGCCGATCAGCGGCGCGCGGATCTCGACGAGGAAGCGGAAGCGACCCTCCTCCACCCATTCGCGCCCAGTGATCCGCGGCGCCAGCGCGAGCGGGAGCGGGATGCCGAACACGCTCCAGCGCTTCAGCACCATCGCCAGTCCGTCCGCGTCCGACGGCAGCGCGAACGCGAACCGCATCGGGCCGAACCGCTCGACCACGCACGCGCCCGACAAGCTGAGCCGGCTCGCGAAACGATGCGGGCCGAAGTTCCGCTCCCAGGTCTCGACCCCGCCGCGCTCGGCAAAGGCGACGTGCAGCGGATAGCTCCCCGAAGGCGGAAAACGCACGACCCACCCCATCAGCCGCGCCAGCGGGCGCCCGCCCCGCGCGACGCTCCCCTCCCCCGCCGCGCCGCCATCGCCGAGAAAGTCGTGCATTCCCCGCACCGCCGGCGGCAGCGTGTCGAAGCGCGTACCCATCGCGCGGGCGTAGAGCGGGGGCGTCGCGGTCTCGACGGTCTCGTGGCGGATCGACAGCCCGGCAAAGGCGGGCTCGAACTGCGCCAGCGTCAGCAGCCCGGCGGCGTCGCGCGCGCCGGGCGCCACGCGGCCCGCCAGTATCTCTTCGGCGATCAATGCCGCGGCGAGGGTCGGGATTTCGGGCCCGTCGCCATCCTCGGCGACCAGCGTCCAGCACCGCGCGACTCGCGATCCCCTGAGCGTCACGCGCATCGCCGAACGGTCGCCGCCCGCGCGGCCGGTCAGCCGCTGCAGCGGCAGCAGCCACGGCTTCGCGCCGTCGAGCGACTTGATCCACCCCCAGCGCACCGGCCAGCTCGCCAGCCACAGCGCGAGCATCTGGAAACCCAGGTCGTTGCCGGCGCGGAAGGTAAGGCTCGGGCGGCCCGGCAATAGCGCAGGAAGCAGGTCGTAGTCGGGCACGTCGGCCAGCGCGATCCAGCGCCGGCCCGCGGCCCCGAAGCGTTCGCGGCGCAGCTCCTGGCAGCCATAGCCCTGCGCCGCACGCCGCCCGCGCCACAGCCGCACCGGCTTGCCCGCATAGCTGAGGATCGCCGCGGCGACCGAGGCGCTGGCGGTGGCGCGGCTCGACGCCGTGATCGCGATCTCGACCTGGTCGACTCGGTCGAGCCCCGCCGCCAGCTCGCGCGCCACCGCGCCCGACAGTGCCGGCACGCTTGAGGCGCCGCTGACGATCGCCACCCCCGCTTCCTTTGCCGCGCGGTCGAGCGCGCCGATCCCCCGCACGAAATCGCGTCCGTCGGCAAGGTCGACATAGGGCGTGTGCATCGCGATGCACGCCTCGGGCACGGTATAGCCCGCCGACTGGAACGGCCCGGCGGCGTCGATCACCAGATCGGGCCGCTCGCGCGCCAGCACCATGCCGATGCCCTGCGCGCGATCGGCCACCACCGGCTCGGCGCCCTCGAGCCCGGCGCAGAACGCCGCCGCCTTCTCCGCGCTCCGCCCCGCGACCAGCACCGCGTGCCCCACCGCGAGCAGCCGCCGCGACAGCCGCGCGCCGAACCCGCCATAGCCGCCGATCACGAGGATGCGGCTCATGCGGCGGCCTCGTCACCGAGCCGGCGCCGGAAGAACAGCCCGCCGGCCAGGCCCGAAAGCGCGAAAAGGACGAAGACGACCGCGGACCCGTCCCAGATGCTCCTGCCGTAGGGCGCCTCGGACATCCCAATCAGCACCGCGACCGGCAAGCCGCCGACCGCCAGTCCGGCGAAGGCGGCGCCGAGCCGGCTCAGGCGTCCCCCCAGCTTCTCCACCGCCAGATACAGCGGGAACCCGAGCAGAATCGCGTGGATCAGCGCAACCGGCAAGCCGATCAGGAAGGCGACGACCATGACCATCAGCGCCAGGGGGCCCGCCATGCCCACGAACAGCAAACCGCTCGCCACCGCGCCGACCGTCGCGGCGATCAATGCAGCACCCGCCGCCGCGGTCAGGATGTCGACGGGGTGACGCGCGCTCATCGCTTGCCCCCGCGGGTGACCGCCCAGAACACCAGCCCGCCGATCGCCCCCGACACCGCGAACAGCGCAAGCGAGGGCGCCCAGTTCACCGGGTCGACTCGCCGCCCCATCGCCATGCCGAGCAGCGTCGACACGACCATCATCCCCGCCATCGGCCCCGCGCCGACCAGCGCCCCGGCGGGCGGGGCGCTCCACCAGCGCAGATGGCCGCTCGCGATCATCGGCCGGAAGATCGGCGGCGCGACCACCAGCGCATGCGCGAAGGCGACCGGCCAGCCGCCCATCAGCAGCAGCAGGAGATAGACCGCGATGCCGAACTGCTCGATCTGGGCGAACCACATCGCCATGCCGAACGCCGCCGCGACGAACGATGCGGCGAGCCCGGCCTGGACCACCGGCAGCGGAAGCCCCGGGATCATGCCGCCGCACCCGCGTCGCAATCGGCGAACACCGCCAGCTGATGGATCAGCTCGCCGAGCAGCGGATGGATCAGGTCGAGCGTGAAGACGAAGCGGTCGTCGCCCAGCTCGACATGGCCGACCACCAGCTGCCCCGGCGCCAGCCAGCGCGGGATGCGCAGCCGCATCCGGCCGAGCTTGAGGAAATAATGGTCGCTGAGGAAGAGCAGCGTCCCGTCAGCCGCGTCGAGCGTCAGCGCGATGCCGATCCCCAGCCCGAGATATTCCTCGAGCCCCGTCGGCCCGGCAAAGCGCTTGGCGCTGTGGACTACCTGCGGAAAGCCATGATGGCGGCCATATTGCCGCGTCCAGTATTGCGCGCGTCCCGCCATGTCGCCGGTGACGCTGACGCTCGCCGCCACCCCGGTGTCGCAGCCGAGCGGCAGCGGCGCGCCGACCAGCCGGCCCGCCTGGGCGAGCAGCCAGCCGGCCCAGCCCATCCGGCACTCGATCACTTCGCCGACATAGGAGACGCACGCCCCCGCCGCAACGTGGCGCGCGAAGCGGCGGCGGGTCGCGGCGGGCAATGCCGCCCAGCGTGCCTCGCCGAGCAGCCGGCGGAACGGCGCGTCACCGGCGGGCATCGCATCGGCGCCGATGCGGTGCCAGTCCCCGCAGCGCCTGCGGATCGGCTCTCCCCACCATTCGACTGCCCGTGCCATGACCCAGGTCCCTTCTATTTCTCGCTCTTGCCCTTGGGCAGGAAGGCGAGGACTCGCTTGCCCATCCGCACCAGCAGCATCAGCCGGCTCGGCGGGATCGACGCCATCTGCTGGTACCAGTCGTCCATCGTCACCACGAAGCCGTGCATCGCCTCGATCCGCTCGCGCGCGATTGCGGAAATGCGCGGATCGCGCCGCGCCTCCTCGGTGCAGGTCTGCAGCGCCGCGACCGCGGGATCGACTTCGCGTTCCTTGCGGCCCTGGGCGATGCGCGTGAGCATCTGCCACAGGTCGACCTCGGCCTCGTAATGGTCGCGCCGGTCGCCCATCACCGGCGCGCGGCGGATCAGCTTCCAGCCGAGCAGCTCCTTGAGGCTGTTGGAAGTGTTGCTCCGCGCGATCCTGAGCGTCTCGCTGATCTCCTCGGCGTTGAGCGGCCGGTCGCTCAGATAGAGCAGCGCGTGGATCTGCGCGACCGAGCGGTTGACGCCCCATTGCCCGCCCATCTCGCCCCAGTGGAGCACGAACTGCTGCACCGCGGTCGGGAGCAAATTCGTATTATCTGTAATTTCTGTCATAAGAGAAATATAGGCGCGGCGCTTGCTCCAGTCAAGCAAGCATCTCGGGAATACAGCCGCCCGCCAAGGCTCCTGCTCTCCTGCGAAAGCAGGAGCCCAGGGTCACCAGCGACGGCCTGCTTGGCTCTGGGCTCCTGCTTTCGCAGGAGAACAAGCCTGCTCGCCCGGCATGAACCCATTTCGCGGCGGCGCCCCCCCAATTTGCCTTTCTCTCGCCGCGGTTGGCTGCAATGAGCCCCGCGGGCACGATGCTGTGCCTTGGCGGGGGCCGCATGACGACGACCGAAATGACGCGTGCCGCCGTGCCGTTTCCGCGCTATTTGACTTTTGTTCGTACGTTGATGGCATCGCTCCAGGGGCGAACGATTGATGGCCGGGCCCCCGGGAGAGTGATTCGATGACCTCACGCGAAATGACGTCTTTCCTGCCGCTTGCCGACGATGGCGCGTGGCCGGAGGATGCGCGGCGCTCCTTTTCGGACGTGCTCCATGTCATGGCGTTCGGGGCGATCGGCTGGCCCTGGCTGCTGCGCAGCCTGTCGGGCGGCACCAAGGCGGAGAAGCGCCGCCTGCTCGACCGGCTCGATCTCGCGCACGACGCGCTGCCCCATCTCGGCAGCTGGAAGGCCGACACCGGCTTCCTCCACCTGATCGTCGACCATATCGAAGCCCGGCGCCCGCAGACCGTGGTCGAGTTCGGCGCCGGCGCGACCAGCCTGATCATCGCCCGCGCGCTCCAGCGCGGCGGCGGCGGGCGCCAGATCAGCTGCGACCAGCATGCCGGCTTCGTCAGCGCGACGCGCGACTGGCTGCGCGACAATGGCGTCGAGGCCGAGCTGCGCACCACGCCCTTCAAGACCGCCCCCGCCGGCTGGCCCGGCGTCTGGTACGATCATGGCCCGCTCCCCGCCGAGATCGACCTGCTGGTGATCGACGGCCCGCCCTGGGCGATCCACCCCTATGTCCGCGGCGCCGCCGACACGCTGTTCGACCGGATTCCGGTGGGCGGCACCGTGCTGCTCGACGATGCCGCGCGCCCGGGCGAGCGCGTGGTGGCGCGCAAATGGAAGAAGCGCTGGCCCAATTTCGAGTTCCGGCTGGTCCATGCTGGCACCAAGGGAACGCTGGTCGGCACGCGGCTGCGCTAGGGCCGTTTCATAGCCGTTTCGACTTTGCCCGATCGATTTCGGCGCGCCGAAATACATGGTTGTGCATTTAAAGGCCGCGGCAGGACTGTTGCTCCGCGGCATCAGCATTCATCTCATGGTAATTAAACGCCAATTGGCGCTTGAGAAGCGGCGCGGTCCCCAATAGTCTGCCGACAATGGCGGGATTCGCGCACGCGATATCCGCGATTCAGGGGACTTTCACATGAGAATTGCACGCACGTCACGCACGGTTCGCGCCTCGCTGCTCGCTTCGGCAGCCGGCATCTGCCTTTCGCTCGCCGCGGGCTCGGCCCAGGCCGGCGAGGATCCGATCAACGACGGCGCCGTGTCGCGCCCGCTGGTCACTGACTCGGTCCGCGAATCGCAGGGCAACCGCATCACCGGCACCGAGGTGCTGCGCGAGGCCTATACCGACCGTATCTCGATCGCCGACGTGCTCCGCGAAGAGCAGCTCAACCGTCCGGTCGCCCCCGACGCGGTGGTCGATCCGCAGATCGTGATCGCCAACCCGAACACCCCGGTCACCAACCGCGATCCGGTCAACATCACCGGCGTCGGCCAGATGGTCGTCGACACGCAGGACGGCTTTATCGGCCTGTGCACCGGCACGCTGATCAATCCGCGCGCCGTGATCTTCGCCGCGCACTGCGTGAACGACGATCCCGCGACGCTCTATGGTTCGAACTCGGGCGGCCGTCCGATCGCCTTCGGCTTCTCGAGCAACAACAACGCCGCCGGCGCCAGCGCCTTCGGCCAGTATCTGAACGGCGTGAACGCCGGCAAGACCAACGTGCCGCTGTGGCTCTACAACGCCAACCAGGTCCGTTATAACCCGCTCTCGACCGAGCCCGACGCCGCCGGCTTCCTCTATGCCGACATCGCGGTCGCCACGCTCGACACCCCGACCCGCAACATCCCGACCTGGGCGCTGCTGTTCTCGGCGCTCCCCGCAGGGCCCGGCGGCGCGGCCGGCAGCGGCTATCACGTCACGATCGACGGCTATGGCAACAACGGCACCGGCACCACCGGCTCGACCGGCGGCATCGACTATCGCCGCCACCTTGCCGAGAACATGATCGGCGGCCTCGCCTCGCTCGACGAGTTCGAGAACTTCCTGTTCGGCGGCAACGCCAGCGCCAACCCGCAGAATCTCTACTGGATCGATTTCGACGATCCCCGCCGCTTCACCGGCGGCGCCAGCCCCTATGACTTCAACGCCTGGCGCGACAACAGCGTGCCGAGCGGCAAGGAAGGCATCACGGCTTCGGGCGATTCGGGCGGTCCGCTGATCCTCGACAACACCTATGCCAAGCAGGTCGTGATCGCCGTGCTCTCGGGCGGCTATACCCGCTTCTTCGGCGCCCAGCCGGCCAACGGCTACGGCACCGCGGCCTTCTATCAGCCGCTCTATCTCTATTGGGACTGGATCGCGGCCAACAACCCGTATCACTATGTCTCGGCGACCGCCGGCAACGGCAACTGGACCGATCCGACGCATTGGGTCACCAATCTCGATCCCAACTATTACGTCATCGGCACCGGCAACACGCTGGTGAACGGCGTGCCGACCAATCCGGGCGCGGGCAACACCGAGCAGCCGGGCTGGGGCGAAGCCTGCTTCCAGAGCGCCGGTTCCAGCGACTGCCTCAACATCGCCACGGGCGTCGAGACCTATGACCCGACGGGTCATCCGATCGGCACCGATGGCGTCGGCACCGTCGTCAACGATCGCGGCTCGGTCGCGGCCGGCACGCTGTCCGATGGCGGCGCCGCCACCGCGCAGGCAGTCGGCGACGACAGCAGCGACAACAGCTCGCAGGGTACCTCGGGCGGGATCACCACCCAGGCGCTGCCGCCGGCGACGCTCGCCAACGGCCTGCCCGGCGCGACCAACTTCGTGCCCAACAACGTCGATCCGGTCCGCCTCACCGGTGCGATCGGCAAGTATTTCGACGTGACGCTGACCGCGGCGGGCACCACCACGCTCAACACCGCCGTGACGATCGATCGCTTCTCGATCGGCGTCGGCGGCGGTTCGGCGGTGCTCGACGTGACCTCGACCGGCTCGCTGACCAGCCTGATCGACATCACCCAGGCGACCGGCACGATCCACGTCAACGGCGCGATCACCACTCCGGGCGATTACATGATGGTCTCGGGCGGCCTCGACGGCACCGGCACCGTCACCGCGGCCTTCTTCACCAGCGTTGCGGGCACGCTCGCGCCGGCCACCGCCGGCACGATCGGCACCCTCAACTTCCGCGGCAACATCGTCCTCGCCTCGGCCAGCACCTATAATCTCGATCTCGGGGCCAGCGGCTCCTCGGATCGGATCGCGGTTGCGGCCAACGGCTCTGGCACCGGCATCGCCAATGTCGGCGGTCGCCTCGTGCTCGGCTTCTCGGGCACGACGCTGCGCGGCAACAACACCTACACCATCCTGACCGCGGCGAGCGTGACGGGCCGGTTCATCGATCCGGCGCCGTTCAGTGCGATCCTGACCCCGAAGCTGACCTACACGCCGACCTCGGTGCTGCTCGCGGTGACGGTCGGCCAGTATGGCAACGTGATCGACCGCACCAACCCGATCCAGACTGCCTATGGCATGCTGCTCGACCGCAACCGCAGCAATGCGGCCAACTATGACGCGCTCTACGGCCCGCTCGACCTGCAGAACCAGGCGACGATCCGCTCGACGCTTCAGGCGCTCGCGCCGACCACCGAGACGCTGGGCCAGTCGCTCGGCATCGCCGGTGTCGACAACTGGTCGGGCTTTGTCCGTACCCGCATCGACGGCCTGAACGATGGCGACATGGGCGGCACGCTGGCACGCTACGGCGCGCCGACGCAGGTCGCGGCCAACGGCATCTCGGCGATGACGATGGGCGGCATGGGCGGCATGGGCTTCGGTGCGAACCTCCGCAGCGACGCGATGCAGCCGCTGCTCCAGGAAGACGCGCTGCCCGAGACCGTGACCGGGTTCGTGGCGGGCGGCTATCTGACCGGTGACAGCACCGCGATGACCGGGATCACCGGCCGTGACGATTACACCGGCTGGTACGCCGCCGGTGGCATCGAGACGACGGACGAACAGGCCTCGATCGGTATCGCCTTCTCCTACACCCGCCTCGACGGGACCGGGGCGCTGGCGGGCCAGTCGGCGCAGGCGAACCTGTTCCAGGGCTCGCTGTACGGCAAGGCCGATCTGGGCGGAGTCAATCTCGACGCCCAGGTCACTGCCGGCCTGCTCGACCTGCACACCGCTCGGTCGGTGTCGTTCGTCGGGACGCCCTACACGATCCGCAGCAACAACGGCTCGCTGGTCGTGGTCACCGAAGTCGGCCTGGGCAAGGACTTCGACCTCGGCGCCGTGCGGGTCACCCCGCGCGTCGCGGGCCGGGCCTCGCACATCGGCTTCAGCCGCACTGCGGAGGAAGGCGGGCCGATGGCGCTCATGATCAACCGTGGTTCGGTCAACAGCACCCAGGCGCGCGGCGGCCTCACCATCGCCGGCACCGGCAAGGTCAAGCCGTTCCTCAACGGCACCTTCGTCCATGACTTCAAGGATCGTCCGGCCGTGCTCGGCGCCAACTTCGTCGGCGGCATCGGCGGCAACGTGCTGTTCGATCTCAACGGCCAGGATCACGATTGGGCCGAAGTCAGCGGCGGGCTCACGCTCGACACCGGCAATGTCGCCTTCTCGGCTTCGGCCGAGACGACGATCGAGCGCCAGGACGTGTCGAGCCAGGCCTATCGCGGGTCGATCTCGATCAAGTTCTAAGCCTTCCGGCGCCAGCCGGATGAAGGAAAGGCCGTCCCCCCGGGGGCGGCCTTTCTGCTTTTTGGGGGAGGCGCGCCAGACAGAAACGTGTTCCCCTGCGAAAGCAGGGGCCCAGGGTCACAGGCGATGAACTGCCTGGCTCTGGGCCCCTGCCTTCGCAGGGGAACAGGAAATGAGCCCGAATGTCAGCTCATCGTCCGCACGACGGTCTCGAACACCCGTCCCTCGACTCGGATCTCGTTGAACGAAGGCGGCGAGGACCGCACCCGCTCGGACAGCGTCCCCGCCCCGATCAGCCGCACCGTCCGCCCGCCGGCCTCGCGCGCGATGTCGAACGGGTCATGGACATGGCCGGTGAGCACCGCGTCCGCCCCCGCGACCGCCAGCGCCTCGAGGGTCGTCGTTCCGCGCCGCGTCTTCGAGCTCATCCGCGTATCGGCCTCGACCAGCGGATGATGGCACGCGACGAACACCAGATCGTCCTTGGGCACTGCCTCGACCAGCGCCAGCGACTGCTGCAGCGCGCGCGTGCTGACATAGCCCTTCGACCAGTTGAGCCGCCACTGGAAGCGCGCGGTGGTCTTGAGCGGCACGATGCTGACGCCCCTGATGTCGAGCGGCCGCTCGATCATCCGCTCGAGCGAGGCGTAGCGCCGGTACGGCGTCACGAAGCGCGCCCACAGGTTGAAATAGGGCAGGTCATGGTTGCCGACCTCGACCGTCACCGGCCGCTCGAGGCTCTCGAGCCACTTGGCGGCGGCCTCGAACTCATGGGCGCGCGCGCGCATCGTCAAATCGCCGGTCATGATCACCGCGTCGGGCTGCTCGGCCTTCACCACCCGGGCGAACCAGTCGATCGCGGCGGTATCTTCCGCGCCGAAATGGACGTCGCTGACGTGGAACAGGCGGATCATGCTTACTCCTCGCGCGTGGCGATGAACGACTTCAGGCTCAGGCCCGCCCGGATCGTCTCGTTCGGATCGAGGTTCACCGGTTCGCCATCGAACAGCGCAAGCACCGGCCGGGTTCCCTTGACCCGCAGCGTTTGGGCATGGGTCTCGGTCACCGCGCGCCCTGCGACCCAGTCGCCGGTCAGCCAGTCCCAGCCGAGCTGCGCGATCGCGCCCCAGTCGCGCGCATCGACTGCGTTGACTTCGAGCCCGTCCTCCGCGGGGGTGACGAAGATCGCCTGGTAATGATGCGTCAGCCCCGGCGCACCCTCGACGCGGATGCCCTTCTTGCCGAAGGTCCGCCGCCACGCCGCGCGCGCCGCCTGGACCAGCCGTCCGAGCTTGCCCTTGCGCGCCGCCTCGCGGGCCCGCGACCACGCCGCGGCGGGCCCGAGGATCAGCCCGACAAAGGCGCGGTGCGGCCCCGCCTCGATAAAGGGCAGCGCGACCAAGCGCTTGGCATCGTGCGCGGCCTCGACGATCTTGTGCGGATCGAGGCTGGTATGGAGCGCCTTGGCGAGCAGGTTCATCGTGCCGCCGGGCAGGATCAGGAACGATCCCTTCCACTTCGCCAGCGCGCACAGCGCCGCGTTGATCGTCCCGTCGCCGGCGAACAGCACGACGGTGTCGACCTTGGCACGAGTCAGCTTGGCGCCGGTCGGCAGCGGCTGGTCGGGGAATTCGGTGCGCCCGGCAAGCGTCAGCCCGCGCTCGGCGAACACCGCCTCCAGGGCGTCGCACTTGGCGCGCGAGGTGGTGCCGGAATTCGGATTGGTGATGAACCAGAGTTTCTGCATGGCCGGTCGTAACGCACCAGAACCGGTTTGGGCTCACGGATAACGATAAAGCCTGACGCGCTGGACCTGGAAGCGGGCGGGATCGAGCCGGACATGGCGGCCCTGATGGGTCTGGTCGCCGTTGAGCCGGCGTCCGGCGACGAAGCGGCCTTCGACGACGCGCCCTTCGTCGACTCGGTCGAACCCGGCGCGGCCCACGCCGTCCGCAGGCTCGACCGTGACCGTCACCCCCCGCCCCGCCACGAGGAAATCCTCGCCGCCCAGCCACAGGATCATCCCGCCATGCTCGGACGGCTCCTGCTTGTCGCGCGGCGTCCACGGATCGACGAACCCGACCGAAAAGCGATACCCGCCGAAGCTCACCCCCTGCGGCTTGTCGTCGACCACGCCTTCAAAGCTCACCGGCGGCGCAAAGCCCATGATCCGCCCCTCGGCCTGCGCCGCCAGGATCAGCGGCGAGAGATCGCCGAGCAGCGCATAGGCATCGCCCAGCCGCGCCGCCTCCGCGGGACTCGCATCCTCGATCGCGAACGGGCTGAAGCCGATGCCGCTGTGCCTGCCGATCACCAGCATCGCATTGGCCCCCGCCCGGCCATCGCTGGTCCGGTTGGCCTCGGGCACGAACAGCGGGTTGCCCGGCCGCGCATAGCCGGCGACGATCCCGGCGAAGTTGGGGAAATAGATGTCGGGCGCGAGGAAATCGATCGACGGCGCGCCGCGCTTCCACACGTCCATCAGATGCGCCAGCGGCCCGCCGCTCGGATAGCCGGGCCCGGGCCGCGTCCCCGGCCGCCCCTGCGCGCCGTTGACGTACATCGGCAGCGGATATTCGCGCTTCCCCGCCGCGGCGACGGCATCGACATAACGGGCATAATGCCAGGCGCTGAACGCTTCGTCAGCGCCGTCCTTGTAGACCTCCGGCCAGGAGACCATCCGGCGCGCCATCTTCAGGCCATCGGGGATCGGGCTCGCAAACGTCGCGTCCGCCACCGCCCCATGCTCGCGTGCCATCGGCAGGAAGCCGATCTCGTTCTCGACCTGGACCATGATCACCGTCCCGCGCGCATCGGCCTTGCGCAAGTGCGCCATCAGCGCCGCGAACGCCCGCGCATCGGCATCGCGCGTCGAGGCGGAGAAGGCCGACAGAATCTCCTGCCCCTTCCCCTCCGGCCCCGCCGCACGCGGAAAGCGCGCGGAATCGCGCTTCACCCAGTCGGGCGCATAGCTCGACATCGAATTCTTCCACGCCCCGAACCACAGCAGCACCAGCCGCATCCGGTTCGCGCGCGCATCGGCGAGCAGCCAGTCGACCGTCGCGAAGTCGAACCGGCCCTCCTGCGGCTCGATCAGCTCCCAGCTGATCGGCGCCAGCACGGTGTTGAGGTGCATGTCGCGCAGCAGTTGCCAGCGCGGCGCCAGCCAGCCGCGGTCCGACGCCGAGGAGTTGCCGAGCTCGCCGCCCAGGATCAGGAACGGCTTGCCGTCGACGATCAACTGGGTCGCGGCGCCGCGCGTCTCGAGATGCGGGGCCTGCGCCTGCACGGGCAAGGCCCAGAACAGGGCGGCGAGGAGCAGGAGGCGGGCGAGCATCCCGCACCATCCCCTGCGCGAAGGCCGCTGGTCAAGGCCGCGCGCTTGCGCCACGCTCGCAACCGAAGGCGGGGCCGGAAGTTGAGCTGGCAAGCCCAGGGAGACGCCAAGCCATGAAGTTCGCGGTCGACCGCCTCGTCTTCGGACCCGATGACGTCGACCTGTCGCGCTCGCCGCTGGCGGGGCATCTCGGCGCGCCGACCTACGTCCTCGGCGCGTTCAACCCGGCGCTGACCCGGCTGCCGAACGGCAACCTCCTGATGATGGTCCGCGTCGCCGAGGCGCTGCGTGAGCCGATCCGCGACGGCAAGGTCCATGCGATCCGGTGGGACGACGGCAACTACGTCCTCGACGCCTGGCCGCTCGAGCTCGCCAACACCGCCGATCCGCGCAAGTTCATGCTCCCCGGCGGCGGCTGGCGGGTGATGGCGCTGACCTCGCTTTCGTGGCTGCTGCCGGTCGAGCTGTCGCCCGACGGACTCGAGGTCGTCGCCGTCCATTACGGTCGCGCGATCGCGCCGCAAGGCAGCTGGCAATGCTACGGCGTCGAGGACGCGCGGATCAGCAAGGTCGACGGCCGCTGGCTGATGACGACCTGCTCGGTCAGCCCCGAGCGGCATTCGACCACGCTCTACAGCGCGCCCGACGCGGTCGACTGGCGCTTCGAAGGCCTCGTCCTCGACCATCAGAACAAGGACATGCTGATCTTCGAAGGGACGATCGGCGGCACCTACTGGGCGCAGACCCGGCCGCTCGGCGACCTCTATTTCGCCTACCCCCCGGGCAGCGAATGGCGCGCGGGGCCCTCGATCAACCTCGCCACCTCGCCCGACGCGCTCCACTGGAAGCCGCACCTCAACCCCGGCATCCGCCCCCATGCCGCGACCGTCGCCACCGCGCGGATGGGCGGCGGCACCCCGCCGGTCCTCACCGACCGCGGCTGGCTGAGCCTGTGGCACGGGGTCGAGCCCAAGGAGATCGTCGGCATCTACCGCACCTACTGGTCGATCCTCGACAGGGACGATCCGTCACAGGTGGTGGCGACCAGCCACGAGCCGCTGCTCGAGGCCGACCCCGCGCTGACTCGCCCGCTCGAGGACAAGATGTACGTCCGCGACGTGGTGTTCACCACCGGCATCGCCGATGCGGGGGACCATTTCGTCGTGGCCTCGGGCGAGGCCGACCTCGCCTGCCGGATCACGCACATCCCCAAGGCCGAGTTCGGGCTCTGACCTTCTTAGCCCTCTCCCGCCTTCGCGGGAGAGGGTTGGGTGAGGGTCTTGTTCTTCTTCTGCCTTTCGAGCGCCGCAGAAAAAGAAGACCCTCACCGCTGCGACTGGTCCGCGTGAAGAACGCGAACCAAGTCCCGCTGCCTCTCCCGCGAAAGCGGGAGAGGATTGAGGACCTCACCCCGCCGGCACGATCCCCAGCAGCTGGATGGTGAATTTCAGCGTCGCTCCGCCCGGGATCGGGCCACGGGTGGTCGGGCCATAGGCCATGTCCGCGGGCGCCACGATCTCGATCGTATCGCCCACCCCGGCCATCGGCACCGCGACCTGCCATGCCTTGATCAGCCGGTCGAGCGGGAATTCCGCGGGCGGGCCGCCGACCGAGGTGTCGAACTGCGTCCCGTCGATGAAGGTGCCGGTATAGTGGATCCTGACCGTATCGGTGACCGCCGGATGCGCGCCGGCGCCATTCCCGGCGGTGCGGCGCCAGCGGACATTTCCGGGCAATACGCCCCAGCCGTCCGCCGCCTTCAGGCTGGCGACCGCGAGCATCTGGCGATTGTGCCAGGCGGCGTCCTGCGAGTGATCTTCACTCGGCGGCGCGTCCTGCGCACACGCCGTGGTCGCAGAAAGCATCAGCGCCGCGGCTGCGGCGGTCATCATCTTGTGCATCAGATATCCTATTCGAATTCGAGGATCGCGGCATCGACCGCCATGCTCTCGCCGGCCGCGAAATTCGCCGCCTTCACAATTCCCGCCCGCTCGGCGCGCAGGATATTCTCCATCTTCATCGCCTCGACCACCGCGAGCGGCTGGCCGGCCTCGACCTTGTCGCCCGGCTTGACGTGGAGCGCAGTGAGCAGCCCCGGCATCGGCGCGAGCAGGAACTTGCTCATGTCGGGCGGCACCTTCGCGATCATGTGCCGCGCCAGCTTCGCCACCTCGGGCCGATACGCGCGCACCTGGTACGAGGCGCCGCGCGCATTGAACTTCCAGTGCCCGCGCTTGCGCTCGACCTTCACCGACAGCGGCTCGCCGTCGATCACCGCGTTGACCAGCGTCTGCCCGGGAACATAGCCCAGCTCGACCTGCATCCCCCGCTGGTCGACCACGACCATCAGCTGGTCCAGCGCGACCGAATGCCGGTGCTCGCCGAGCGTCACGACCCATTTCTGCGAAACCGCGGGGGCGTCGCCCAGCTTGCCGCTGAGCTGCCCGGCGCGCATCGCCTCCACCGCCGCGACGATCGCGCCGATCGCCGCCAGCTTCGCCGTCAGCCCCTCGGCCGCCGGCGCACCCGCAAAGCCCTCGGGATATTCCTCGGCGATGAACCCGGTGGTGAGTTCGCCCGCGCGGAAGCGCGGATGCTGCATGATCGCGGACAGGAAATCGATATTGTTGCCGACGCCCTCGAGCTGGAACTGGTCGAGCGCCGCGACCTGCAGGTCCGCCGCTTCGTCGCGGGTCTCGCCCCAGGTGATCAGCTTGGCGATCATCGGATCGTAGAAGACCGAGACTTCGCCGCCCTCGCGCACACCGTCGTCGACGCGGACATAGCCCTTGCCCTTCGCTACGGGCGCGGGTCCGCAGCACGATGCATGCGCCGACGCCCCGGAGCTCCCGGGCGAGGTGTCCAGCGGCGGATGATAGCGAGTCAGCCGCCCGGTCGAGGGCAGGAAGCCGCGATACGGATCCTCGGCATAGACGCGGTTCTCGATCGCCCAGCCGTCCAGCTTCACATCGTCCTGCCCGAAGCCGAGCGCCTCGCCCGCCGCGACCCGGATCATCTGCTCGACCAGATCGAGCCCGGTGATCGCCTCGGTCACCGGATGCTCGACCTGGAGCCGCGTGTTCATCTCGAGGAAGTAGAAGCCTTCGCCGCTGGTGTCGGCGCCCGACACGATCAGCTCGACCGTGCCCGCGCTGTAATAGCCCACCGCCCGCGCCAGCGCGACTGCCTGCTCGCCCATCGCCTTGCGCATCTTCGGTGTGACGAAGGGCGACGGCGCTTCCTCGACCACCTTCTGGTGGCGCCGCTGGATCGAGCACTCGCGCTCGTTGAGGTAGAGGATGTTGCCGTGCTGGTCGCCGAGCAGCTGGATCTCGATATGGCGGGGCGACTCGATGAACTTCTCGATGAACACGCGGTCGTCGCCGAAGCTGGCGAGCCCCTCGCGCTTGGTCGCCTCGAAGCCTTCGCGGACGTCCTGCTCGGACCAGGCCAGCCGCATCCCCTTGCCGCCGCCGCCGGCCGAGGCCTTCATCATCACCGGATAGCCGATCTCGGCCGCGATGCGAACGGCATGCTCGGTATCGTCGATCACCCCGACAAAGCCGGGAACGACGTTCACCCCCGCCGCCTTGGCAAGCTTCTTCGACTCGATCTTGTCCCCCATCGCCGCGATCGCACCCGGCGGCGGCCCGACGAACGCGATCCCTGCCTCCGCGCAGGCGCGCGCGAAGCTCTCGCGTTCGGAGAGGAAGCCGTATCCCGGATGGATAGCGTCGGCGCCGGTCTCCTTCGCGGCGAGCAGGATCAGCTCCGCCTTGAGGTAGGACTCGCTGGCCGGCGCCGGCCCGAGCCGCACTGCCTCGTCGGCCATCAGCACATGCGGGCTGCGCGCATCGGCGTCCGAATAGACCGCGACGGTGGCGATCCCCATCCTTTTGGCGGTGCGCATCACCCGGCATGCGATCTCGCCGCGATTGGCGACCAGGATTTTCTTGATCATTGGAAATTCTGCTCGAGTTCGAGAAGCTTGGCCGTCCGGTCGCTCGTCATACCGGTGCGGCAGAAGATGTTCAGCATCTTGTCCATCGAGACGCCCAGGTCCCAGGGATGTTCGGCATCGCATTCGGCGTCACGATAGGCGATCCACGCGCGTTGCGCCGCGCGCAGCCGCTCGGCGTCCTCGGGCGAATTCTCCTGGAAGGCGCGGAAGGTACGCTTCCACTGCGCGTTGAGCCGCGCATCCGCTTCATTGAAGACCGCCAGGGCGCACTCGTTCATCTCGGATTGCGGCAAGTCGTCGCGGGCGCAATCGGGCCCGGCCATGGCGAGCAGGAGAGACAGGAAAATCACGCCGCCGCCTCCACCATCCGCCTTGCGGAGCGCATCGCCCGGCACGCGATCTCGCCGCGATTGGCGACCAGGATTTTCTTGATCATTAATTGCCTCTTCTAAGACCCGGAGACGATGGCGCGTCCGCATCAAACATTTTGAATACTATGTTGCGGTCTGGACCGGGCCGATTTTCGTAGCGGCTAACAGCGTACTCCCGAACCTTGGCGCTCTTATCGTGTCGAAGCAGCGCGAACAGGTCGTCCGATTTGGCATCCGGAATGTCGTTATAAAGCAAACAAGCGACCCGCCAGCGCACCTGCCAACTAGCGTGTGACGCAAGCTGATCCCAGAGCGTGAGCGAAGCGGGATGCCGCTCCCCTACCTTTCGAACCCAGCTCGAAGCATTCTGCCAAACAGCAGAATTGCCATCGACCATTGCAACTCGGGCTTTTTCAACGAACTCGGCACCGCTACCGGAGGCCTCGTTGCAATCGAGCGCCGCGTCGATAACAGCAAAGATCAGAGCCTGCTGATCGGCTTCTTTGACGAACTCGGCCGTGTAGGCCTTTTCTCTATCCCTTCCGATTGTCCAGAAGGGCCGATCCGCACTCACTCCGCCGCCTCCATCCGCTCGGGTTCCTCACCCTGCATCGGCAACAGTCCCAGCCTGGCGAACAGCGCCGCATCGGCATCGTCGCCGGCATTGCCCGTGGTCAGCAGCTTGTCGCCGGTGAAGATCGAATTGGCGCCGGCCATGAAGCAGAGCGCCTGCGCCGCGTCGCTCATGCTCTCGCGGCCCGCGGAGAGGCGAACCATCGAGCGCGGCATGGTGATGCGGGCGACCGCGACGGTGCGGACGAACGCGATGTCGTCGATCCTCGCCAGCGGCGTGTCTGCGAGCATGTCGCCGAGCACGGTGCCCCTGACCGGTACCAGCGCGTTGACCGGCACGCTCTCGGGGTGGCGCGGCAGCGTGGCGAGGGCGTGGATGAAGCCGACCCGATCTTCAGCATCCTCGCCCATGCCGACAATCCCGCCGCAGCAGACATTGATCCCTGCCTGGCGAACATTCTCCAATGTTTCCAACCGGTCATCGAAGGTTCTTGTGGAAATGACGTTCGCGTAATTCTCGGGCGAGGTGTCGATATTGTGGTTGTAGTAATCGAGCCCCGCGGCCTTGAGCTGCGCCGCCTGGTCGGGGGTCAGCATCCCCAGCGTCATGCAGGTCTCGAGCCCCATCGCCCGCACGCCCGCGACCATCGCCGCGACCGCGGGCATGTCGCGATCCTTGGGGTTGCGCCACGCCGCGCCCATGCAGAAGCGCTGCGATCCCGCCGCCTTCGCCGCGCGCGCCGCCGCGAGCACGTCCTCGACCTGCATCAGCTTCCCGGCCTTGAGCCCGGCATCGGCACGGACGCTCTGCGAGCAATAGCCGCAATCCTCGGGGCAGCCGCCGGTCTTGATCGACAGCAGCGTGCAGAGCTGCACTTCGTCCGGCGCATGATGCGCGCGATGCACCGTCTGGGCCCGATACATCAATTCGCCGAACGGCAGGTCGAACAGCGCGGCGATTTCGGCACGGGTCCAGTCGGTGCGGGTCACAGTCACTCGGTGCGGTCGTCCGAGCGGAGCGAAAGCGTGATCTGGTGCGGCGTGCGGTAATCGGCGATCGAATAGAGCGCCGTCCGGCGATCGAACTGATCCGACCACATCCACGCCATCGCCCGATCGTCCTCGATTTCGCGCAGGCGCTTGGCGGCACGGCGCGCGGCCATCGATCCGAGCTCGTTGTTGAGCACGCGGCGGTTCACCGGGTCGCGCGTATAGGCCGTGAAGCTGCACTCGCGAAAGCCCTTGCCGTCATGGCCCGCGGACTTCTCGATATAGTTGATCGTGCCGAACCGCGAGGTCCAGCTCCGCATCTTGTTGCCCGTGGCGGAAGTCGCCGCCGGTCCCTCGACATAGGCGCGGATCGATCGCGTCGCGGTTTGGCCGAGCGCGTCGGGATCGCGCACCCATCGGACGCACGCATTCTCGAACTCGCCGACGGCGGCTTCCTCGCTCATCGGCGCCACCTTCACCTGCTCGGTGTCCTGCGGCGTTCCGGCGAACGCCAGGACGGTTCCCAGAAAAACAGCAATCATTCCGCGGCCTCCTCGATTGGCGGTAGATTATGACCCAGCAGCCTCAGCACCTCGCCCGCCGCCTCGACCAGGTTGGTGCCCGGACCGAAGATTGCCTGAACCCCGGCCTCACGTAAATATTCGTAATCCTGCGCGGGGATTACGCCGCCGGCAATCACCTTGATATCGGCGCGGCCGGCGTCCCTGAGCGCGGCGATCAGCGCCGGGACCAGCGTCTTGTGTCCCGCGGCAAGGCTCGAGGCGCCGACCATGTCGACATCGCGCTCCACCGCGAGCGCCGCGGCCTCGACGGGAGTCTGGAACAGCGGCCCCGGCACCACCTCGAAGCCGAGATCGCCGAACGCCGACGAGACGAGGTTGGCACCGCGGTCATGCCCGTCCTGCCCCATCTTGGCGACGAGCAGCCGCGGCTTGCGGCCGAGCCGGCGCGCAGTGGCGGCGACCCCGTCCTTGAGCCGCGCCCATCCGGCGTCTTCCATCTGTGCGCCGCCATAGACCCCCGAAACCGGGGTTGGGACGGTACCGTAGCGCCCGAACACATCCTCCATCGCCGCACTGATCTCACCCAGCGTCGCGCGGGCGCGGGCGGCATCGACCGCGAGCGCGAGGAGGTTGGCGCTTCCCGCCGCCCCCGCGCGCAACGCATCGAGCGCGGCCCGGCACGCCCCATCGTCGCGCCCGGCCTTGACCCGCGCGATCCGCGCGACCTGGCCGTCGCGCACCGCGTGGTTGTCGATGTCGAGCGTGTCGATCGCGTCCTCTTGCCCCAGCCGATACTTGTTGACCCCGACGATCACGTCCTCGCCGCGATCGACCCGGGCGGCACGCGCCGCCGACGCCTCCTCGATCATCGCCTTGGGCCAGCCCGCCGCGACCGCCTTGGCCATCCCGCCTTCGGCATCGACCCGCTCGATGATCTCCCAGGCCTTGTCGACCAGTTCCTGCGTCAGCGCCTCGATATAGTAGGAGCCGCCCAGCGGATCGACGACCTTCGTCATCCCGGTCTCTTCCTGGATGACGATCTGGGTGTTGCGCGCGATCCGGGCGGAGAAGTCGGTCGGCAGCGCGATCGCTTCGTCAAGCGCGTTGGTGTGGAGGCTCTGCGTGCCGCCCAGCATCGCCGCCATCGCCTCGATGGTGGTGCGGATGACGTTGTTGTACGGGTCCTGCTCGGTCAGCGACACGCCCGAGGTCTGGCAGTGCGTGCGCAGCATCTTCGAGCGCTCGTCCTTCGCGCCGAGCCCGTCCATCACCCGATACCAGAGCGTGCGCGCCGCGCGCAGCTTGGCGATTTCCATGAAGAAGTTCATGCCCGTGGCGAAGAAGAAGGACAGCCGCCCCGCGAAGCCATCGAGATCGAGCCCCGATGCCATCGCCGCCTTCGCATATTCCCGCCCGTCGGCGATGGTGAAGGCGAGCTCCTGCACCTGCGTCGCCCCCGCCTCCTGCATATGATAGCCCGAGATCGAGATGCTGTTGAATTTCGGCATGGTGGCCGAGGTGTAGGCGATGATGTCCGAGACGATCCGCATGCTCGGCTCGGGCGGATAGATGTACGTGTTGCGGACCATGAACTCCTTGAGGATGTCGTTCTGGATGGTCCCGTCGAGCTGCGCGCGCGGCACGCCCTGCTCCTCGCCCGCGACGATGAAGAAGGCGAGGATCGGGATCACCGCGCCGTTCATCGTCATGCTGACCGACATCTTGTCGAGCGGGATGCCGTCGAACAGGATCTTCATGTCGTCGATCGTGTCGATCGCGACCCCCGCCTTGCCGACATCGCCGGTGACTCGCGGGTGATCGCTGTCATAGCCGCGGTGGGTGGCGAGATCGAACGCGACGCTCAGCCCCTTCTGCCCGGCGGCGAGATTGCGGCGGTAGAAGGCGTTCGATTCCTCCGCGGTCGAGAAGCCGGCATATTGGCGGATCGTCCAGAGCCGCCCGGCATACATCGACGCGCGCACCCCGCGGGTAAAGGGCGCGAAACCCGGGAGCCCGGGATCGATGTCGGCGACATCCTCGGCGGTGTAGAGCGGCTTGACCGCGATCCCCTCCGGCGTGTGCCAGGTGAGGTCGCGGCCCTTCACTTCCTTGGTGGCGAGCGCGGCCCAGTCGGGGACGGTGGGTTTGCCGGTCATTGGCGTCTCTCAGCGCAGAAGATCTCCGTCATTCTGCACCTCGCGCGTACTGCGTACGCCCATGATCACGATCAGGTCCGGCATGGACCGATAGGTCACGACATATTGAATATCTGGAATCGAAAGCTTCCGAACGTTGGAACCCGCGATACGCAGGCCCTGATGCGGCAACCGGCCCAGCGTGGCCACGCGTTCGAACAGCCTTCGCTCTACGCGTGCGGCAAAGGCGTCGCTGCGGGAAAGGTTGAAAGCCTGGATACGAGCGAGATCGAGCGTCGCCCGTTCCGACCAGTCGATCCGCACTATTCGGCTGCGGTGGCGCGATAGCGGCGGCGGCGCTCTTCCATATCCCGGACCACCTGCTCATGCGGCACAACACGCCCGTGAAGCACGTCGTCGAACCCTTTGAGAAGGCTCTCGACGAATTCACGCGCATCCTCTTCGTCGCGAAGGAAATCGCTGTGCTCCGATGCAAGCGCCCGCAATCCGGCAGGATCGGCAAGCAGCCGAGTGAAGATAGCGATGTCCTCGCGGAAGCCATCGAGATTGTCAGCCATGGCCTGATCATAGCAAATTTAGTGCCCATCCGCCACCTTCGGCGTCTCCATGATCTCGGTCAGCACGCCGCCCATGTCCTTGGGATGCACGAAGAAGATCGGCGTCCCGTGCGCGCCGATACGGGGTTCGCCGAGCACCTTGGCACCCTTCGCCTCGAACCACGCCCTGGCCGCATGGATATCGGGAACTTCGTAGCAGAGGTGATGCTGCCCCCCCGCCGGGTTCTTCGCAAGGAAGCCATGGATCGGCGACGCCTCCCCCAGCGGCTCGATCAGCTCGATCTGCGAGTTCGGCGTGTCGACGAAGCACACCCGCACGCCCTGCGCGGGCAAGTCGAACGGTTCGCGGATCACCTCGGCGCCGAGCGTATCGCGGTACAGCGCGATCGACGCCTCGATCGAAGGCGTCGCGACGCCGACATGGTTCAGGCGGCCGAGCTTCATGCCACCGGCTCCACGCTTACGGGAAAATTCACCGAATTGGCGATGTAGCAGAGCGCGTGCGCGCGGTGGTGGACCTCGGCGGCCTTCTCCGGATCGGCCTCGCCCGCGAACGACACTTCCGGGTGCAGCGCCGCCCTGACCATCGCGTCCCTGCCGTCGGCGCGCTTGCCCATCTCGCCGGTCGCGCGGTCGCGATAGGCGGTGACCACGAGCCCCGCGCGCGAAGCGAGATCGAGGAAGAACAGCATGTGGCAGCTCGCCAGCGACGCGACCAGAGCCTCTTCGGGATCGACTCCCGCCGCGTCCGACCAGGGCGCGCGGACGATGTGCGGCGAGGCTGAGGCGGGCACGTCGGCGCCGCCGTCGAAGCGCCAGCGATGCGCGCGGCTGTAGCGGTGCGCGGCGAAATCATCGCCTTCACGCGCCGCCCACTCGACCGTCGCTTCGTACGTCCCCATCACACCAGCTCCACCGCCATCGCCGTCGCCTCGCCGCCGCCGATGCACAGCGAGGCGATGCCGCGCCGGCCGCCGGTCCGCTGGAGCGCCGCGATCAGCGTCGCGAGGATGCGCGCCCCCGAGGCGCCGATCGGATGCCCCATCGCCGTCGCGCCGCCATGGATGTTGACCTTGTCGTGGGGGATGCCGAGGTCCTTCATCGCGAACATCGTCACGCAGGCGAAGGCCTCGTTGATCTCGAACAAGTCGACGTCGCCGATGCTCCAGCCGGTCTTCTCGAGCAAAGCCTCGATCGCCCCGATCGGCGCGGTGGTGAAGTGCGCGGGCAGCCGGGCGTGCGCGGTGTGGCCGGCGATCCGCGCCACCGGCTTCAGCCCCTTGGCTTCCGCCACCGAAGCGCGCGCCAGCACCAAGGCCGCCGCGCCGTCGGAGATCGAGCTGGCATTGGCGGCGGTGATCGTCCCGTCCTTCGAGAAGGCCGGGCGCAGCGTCGGGATCTTCGACGGATCGCCCTTGAGCGGCTGCTCGTCCTTGTCGACGATGTCGATGCCCTTGCGGGTCTTGACCTCGACCGCGACGATCTCGCCGTCGAACGCGCCCGAGGACTGCGCCTTCTGCGCGCGGGTCAGCGATTCGATCGCGTAATCGTCCTGCGCGGCCCGTGTCAGCTGATACTCGCCCGCGGTATCCTCGGCGAAGGTGCCCATCGCGCGGCCGGGCTCATAGGCGTCCTCGAGCCCGTCGAGCATCATGTGATCATAGACGGTGTCGTGCCCGATCCGCGCGCCGGCGCGGTGCTTTTTCGACAGATAGGGGGCGTTGGACATGCTCTCCATGCCGCCCGCGACGATGATGTCGGACGAGCCCGCGGCGATCGCGTCGGCGGCCATCATCGCCGCCATCATGCCCGATCCGCACATCTTGTTGACCGTGGTCGCCTCGACATGGTCGGGCAGCCCCGCCCCGCGCGCCGCCTGCCGCGCCGGCGCCTGCCCCAGCCCGGCGGGAAGCACGCAGCCCATATAGCAGCGCTCGACGTCCATCGGATCGACTCCCGAACGCTCGACCGCGGCGCGCACCGCGGTGGCGCCGAGCTCGATCGCCGAGGCGCCCGACAGGCTGCCCTGGAAGCTCCCCATCGGGGTGCGGGCAAAGGAGAGGATGACGACGGAGTCGGGTGTCATGAAATGTGCCTTCAGGGATTGGTGAGGCCCACGGCGGGCAGCTCATAGGGGATGCCGCAGGTCGCATAGACCTGGCGGAACAGCGTGTCGTTGCCGGGACCCTTGAACACCGACTGGATCGGCTCGCCCGCGGCGTTGCTGGTGTTGAGACGGATCGTCTTCGCCGCGGCGATCTTCTCGGCGAGCGAGAACACGTCATAGGGCTCGCCCAGATAGGCGCCCGCGCCGGGGAACTCCCACGCCGCGATCTCCGCGCTGGCCTCGTCGATCGTGACGACGATCGACTTGCGGTCGGACGCCGGCAGCGGCGGGCGCGGGATATACTGGACCGATACGATCGGGATCGCGATCGTGTCGCAGCGCACGATCAGCCGCCCGGTGCCGTCCGCGGCGCGGATCTGGGCGGTGGCGGATTTCTTGCCGGTCGCGGCGTCGGTGGACTCCTTGAAGGTCCAGGCGGGCGGCGCTGCGGGCGCGGTTTGCGCGGCGGCCGGCTGGAGGGGCAGCATGACAAGCAGGAGCAACGATGCGGTTGCGATGCGGTTGGCGATCAAGACTCTTCCCCCTTTGCCTCTATGGCTGCCGGACCGGGCATCCCCCGGCCGGTCATTTCGATCATCGTCTCGATGCGGATCACACGCTTGTCGATATCGCGGGCATAGTTGTTCACGCCCGCCACATCGGCCGAAGTCCGGGCGAGGTCGCGTTGCACGCCTTCGAGCCGTTCCTGCAGCAGGACGATGCTCTTGAGCGCGCCCAGCGCGTCGCCGAGCGCGCTCATTCGCGGATACCGGCGGCGCGCAGTGTTTGATCGACCTGCTCGTGCGTGGCGCGCAGCGTCGCGCTCATCTCATCGAGCTGCTCGATCATGCGCGGCACGGCCTTGTTGACCTCGGCCACGAGCAGCGCGAGTTCGGCTTCCTGATCGGGGGTCAGCTCATCGTCGTCCTCGACCCTGCGCCGGACATATTGTCCGATCGACATATGCCGCGCCGCGGCCCGCGCCGCCAACGCTGCCTTCTTGGCCGGCGTCATCAGGATGGTCACACGCTCGGTCTGCATCGCCGCTCCTTCACATGTGCTTATAATGTGAAGGGGAAGCAAGGCTAGAGCGGAATATTGTCATGCTTCTTCCACGGATTCTCCAGGCTCTTGCCCCGCAGCTTCCTCAGCCCCAGCGCGACTCGCTTCCGCGTCGAGTGCGGCATGATCACTTCGTCGATGAACCCCTTGCTCGCCGCCACGAACGGGTTGGCGAAGCGCGCCTCGTACTCGGCGGTACGCTCGGCGATCTCGTCGGCGGTACGGCCGCGGAAGATGATCTCGACCGCGCCCTTCGCGCCCATCACCGCGATCTCGGCGGTCGGCCAGGCATAGTTCAAGTCCCCGCGCAGATGCTTGGAGGCCATCACGTCGTACGCGCCACCATAGGCCTTGCGCGTGATCACGGTGATCTTGGGCACCGTCGCCTCGGCATAGGCGAACAGCAATTTGGCGCCGTGCTTGATGATCCCCGAATGCTCCTGCCCCACGCCCGGCAGGAAACCCGGCACGTCGACGAAGGTCAGGATCGGGATCCCGAACGCGTCGCAGAAGCGCACGAACCGCGCGGCCTTCTTGGACGAATTGATGTCGAGGCACCCGGCCAGCACCATCGGCTGGTTCGCCACCACCCCCACCGTGCGCCCCTCGACCCGGCCGAAGCCGATCAGGATGTTGCCCGCATGCGCCGGCTGGAGCTCGAAGAAATCGCCTTCGTCCAGCGTCTTCCGGATCAGCTCGTGCATGTCGTAGGGCTGGTTGGCGTTGGGCGGGATCAGCGTGTCGAGGCTGTCGATCGTGCGGTCCCAGGGGTCGCTGCACGGCCGCTCGGGCGGCTTCTCGCGGTTCGAGGGCGGCAGGAAGTCCACGAAGTCGCGGGCGCCAAGCAGCAGCTCGACATCATTGTCGAACGCCACGTCGGCGACCCCCGACTTCGTGGTATGCGTCACCGCTCCACCCAGCTCCTCCTGCGTGACGATCTCGTTGGTAACGGTCTTCACTACATCCGGGCCGGTGACGAACATGTAAGAGCTATCCTTCACCATGAAGATGAAGTCGGTCATCGCGGGGGAGTACACTGCGCCGCCCGCGCAGGGCCCCATGATCAGGCTGAGCTGGGGCACCACCCCGCTCGCCAGCACATTGCGCTGGAACACCTCGGCATAGCCGGCGAGGCTGGCGACACCCTCCTGGATGCGCGCGCCGCCGCTGTCGTTCATGCCGATCACCGGCGCACCGACCTTCATCGCCATGTCCATGATCTTGCAGATCTTCTGCGCGTGGCGCTCCGACAGCGAGCCGCCGAACACGGTGAAATCCTGGCTGAACACGAACACCAGCCGGCCGTTGACCGTGCCCGATCCGGTGACGACGCCGTCGCCCGGCACGGTCTGCTCGGGCATGCCGAAATCGACGCAGTTATGCTCGACATACATGTCGAGCTCCTCGAAGCTGTCGGGGTCGAGAAAGACTTCGATCCGCTCGCGCGCGGTCAGCTTGCCCTTGGCGTGCTGCGCCGCGACGCGCTTCTCGCCGCCGCCGGCGCGGGCGGCTTCACGGCGGCGCTCCAGTTCCTGTATCGTCGACGACAAGACTCTCTCCGCTTTTCCGGCAACGCCTTAGACCCAAGACCCGGCTGCGCGCCAGCCCCGGGAAGAGGGCGCGAAGGCGGCTAGAAGATCGGCACGATCCGCAACTGGGGCAGCGGCCTCGGCGCGTCCTCGGTCAGATTGACCGGCGCGCTTGCCCATTTCGCCGCCTGGTCGCGGACTCCCTCGAGCCGGGTCACCGCTTCCTGCGCCTGCTTCAGGCTCAGGCCATAGGGGTCGGGACTCGCGGTGCGTTGCCACATCCGGTCATACGCCGCCTGGTTGCGCGGCGTCAGCGGGGTGGCGAGGCCCTCGCCGAAGCTGATCGTGAAGCGCTCGATCGCCGAGGCGGCGTTGCGGTACCGGACCCAGAAATGATTGTCGAAGTCGAATTTCTCGAGCAGCTCCTTGCCCGCCAGGCCGCCCTTGCGGGCGACTTCGGTCAGCGTGTCCTGCGGCATGTTGATGTTCATGCCGCCTTCGCTCGCGGTGAGCGAGACGCGGACGATGCGGTCGCGGTGCCCCGGCGCGCGTCCCTGGAGCAAGTCGCGCCAGTTCTGCATCGTGCCGATGATCCCGAACAGGAAGGCGACGAGATCGCGCAGCGGCCCCTTGCCGGTGATCGCCTTGTAGCGCGGGCGGAGGCCCTGGTTGTTGTGCGTGGGCAGGAAGACCGGCTTGTCGGCCGCCTGCCCGGTGCCGGCATAGAGCAGGTCGACTGCGAAGGTCGGCCAGCGCGGCAGCGGCCCGTCGAACAGATGGACCGGGAAATTGCTGCTGACGCCGCCGTCGGTGAACCAGCAGCGGCGCAGCGCGCCGGCGGGATCGCGCTCGGCATCGTCGCCGCCGGTCAGCGCCTCGACGCTCTCGGCGAGCCGCGGCCGGGCGTTCTTGTCCGCACCCGCCGCCGCGACGGCACCCGCCGGCACGGGCCGCTTGCGGAAATCGCGCTCGTAGAGCGGGATCGCGCTGATCAGCACCGGAAAGCTGAGGCTCATCCGCGCGGCGACGACGATCGGGAAATTCTCGGGCGCGGGCAGCTCCCAATAGCCATCGGGACCCGCGCCCCGGTTGTTCTCGACCATCCAGTCGACCACCGGCTTGGGAAACAGCCGGCGGAACTCGGCCTCGCAGAAGAACAGGCCGCCCTGCTCGAACGGCAGCGTGCGCGGTTCCGAATGCGAGACGCTGGTGGTGATGATCTGGAGATTGAGCCGCTTCCCGTCCGGCTCGCCGGGATAGGCGGGCGCGTTCCACAGGTCGCCGAAGGTCACCGGCCAGGACTCGGCATCGCTCCGCCCCGCGGCCCGCCGGATCGTGTCGTGCATCCAGTCGGTCAGAGCGGGCCTGTCCGCGCCGGGCTGGCGGATGCCGGGACACAGGCCGAGGAAATTCGCCGCCGTCGCCCGCGTCGCGACGAACACCGTGCGGACGATCCCGACCGCGACGGTGCACAGAAAGGCCGCCGGAATCGCGCCGATCGCGCCGCCCACGCCGCCCGTGGCGCCCCGCCCGTACAGGGTCCCGAGCCAATAGCCGAACAGGATGAAGCCGGCGAACGCCGCCAGCATCCACGGCCAGGCCATCCCCAGCAGTCCGCGCACCAGCGCGCCGAACACCACGGCAAAGCGCGATTTCGACGCGCCGGGCGCGGGTTTCGCCGCGAGCGTCACCGCGAGACGATAGATTGCGCGCGCCTGGGGTGCCGGCTGGAACAGCCCGGCCATGAACCCCGCCCGGGTCAGCTCTCCCGCCGCGATCTTCAGGCCATCCATGCCGAGCGTCGTATCGTCCGCGCGGCTCGGGTCGCGCGCCTTCTCGCGCTCGCCGAGCGCCGCCGCGGCACAGATCGCCGCGGCGATCGCGCCCGCCGAGGTCCCGCCGATATTCTTGAACCGGTAGCGCTCGGAGAGTTCCAGCACCGCCTGCGGATAGACCAGCCCGCTGGTGATCCCGCCTTTCATCACCAGGTCGCAATATTCGGTCGGCTGCCGCATCGATCTTCCCCCGAATGCGCGTGCACGCGAGTCGCAGCCTAGCCATGCGGGCGAACGATGCAACTTGTACGCGCCGGGGCCGATACTTCACGGTGCCGGTGCGGGGATTTCCTTGAGCGGAACCGACACATCCGCCAGCGCCGCCGGATCGGGCGAAAGCCCCTCGACCACCAGCCGCCGCCCCTGGACATAATCCTTCGTCGCATTGACGCAGTCGAGCGCGATCACTCGGCCTTCGCGCAGGTACACCACCGAGAAGCTCCGCGCCGCCGGATCGCCGCGGACGACCAGCGCGTCGTAGCCGATCGACAGCCCCACCGTCTGGAGCTTGAGGTCGTACTGGTTCGACCAGAACCAGGGGACGGCATCGTACGCAACGTCCTGCCCGAGGATCGTCTTCACTGCGCAGGTCGCCTGGTCGTTGGCGTTCTGCACCGATTCGAGCCGGACCAGCGGCTCGGCATAAGCGTTCGAATGCAGCGCGCAATCGCCCACCGCATAGATATCGGGCAGCGACGTCCGGCACTGCGCGTCGACCAGCACGCCGTTGCCGCCCTCAGCGCCCGCCGCGAGCAGCGGCTCGACTGCGGGGACGATACCGATCCCGACGATCACCATGTCCGCGGGCACCACCTCGCCATCGGCCAGCCTGACGCCGGTGACCTGGGTCTCGCCCTCGATGCTGGCGACCTGCTCGCCCAGCCGCACCGTCACGCCGTGCGCGCGATGCTCGGCTTCGTAGAAGCGCGACAGCGGTTCGCCCGCGACTCGCGCCAGCACCCGGTCGAGCGCCTCGAGCACGGTGACCTGCTTGCCGAACTTGGCGAGCACCGCGGCGGCCTCGAGCCCGATATAGCCCCCGCCGATCACCACGACGCGCGCGACTTCGTCGAGCTCGGCCAGCATCCGGTCGGCATCGGCGCGAGTCCGCACGGTGTGGACCCCGGCCAGATGATGCCCCCCGCACGGCAGCATCCGCGGCTTGCCGCCGGTCGCCCAGATCAGCGAGCCATAGCCGATCGTCTCGCCGTCTTCGGTGGTGACGGTCCTCGCGACCGGGTCGACCCCGGCCACCCGCCGCCCGAGCAGCATCGCGACGTCGCGCTCGGCCCAGAAGGCGGCGGGGCGGATCAGGATCCGCTCGAACGCCTTCTCGCCCGCGAAATATTCCTTCGACAGCGGCGGCCGCTCGTACGGGAATTCGGGCTCGTCGCCGATCATCGCGACCGATCCCGCGAACTTGTTCTGCCTCAGCGCGATCCCCGCCTGCGCACCGGCATGGCCCGCGCCGACGATCAGGACGTCGTACTGCGCCACGCTCAATTGCCCGTGAAGTCGGGCTTCCGCTTCTGGAGGAACGCCGTCACTCCCTCGCGGAAATCGGCGGTCCTGGCGGCGGCGCTCTGGTGATCGGCCTCGACTTCGAGGGTGCTGCTCAGCGTCCCGGTCAGCGCCGCCGCGACCTGCGCGCGGATCATCCCCAGCGCCTTGGTCGGCATCGCCGCCAGCTTGCGCGCCAGCCCCATCGCTTCGTCGATCAGCGCCGCGTCCTCGACCACGCGGGTGACGATTCCGGCGTCGCGCGCGTCCTCGGCGCTCATCTTTTCGCCGAGCAGCGCCATTTCGAGCGCCTTGGCGCGTCCCGCGCTCTTGGCGATCAGCCAGGTCGCCCCGGCGTCGGGAACCAGCCCGATATTGGCGAAGGCGAGCAGCAGATAGGCCGATCGCGCCGCGACGACGATATCGCCGAGCAAGGCGATCGAAGCCCCCGCCCCCGCCGCCGCGCCGTTGATCGCGGTCACCACCGGGATCGGCAGCGACGCGAAGGTCTCGGCCAGCGGATTGTAATGCGCGCGCAGCGACTCGCCCGGATCGCGCACCCCCATTCCCGCGGCGCTCGCGGCAAGGTCGGCGCCCGAGCAGAACGCCCGCCCCTCGCCGGTCAGCAGCACCGCGCGGGCGCCCTGCCGGACGGCGTCGTCGAGCGTCTCGCGCAGCAGGTCGAGCATGTCGGGGGTCAGCGCGTTGAGCCGCTCGGGCCGGTTGAGCCGGAGGACGGCGACGTGCCCGTCCATCTCGAACAGGACCGCTGGTGCTTCGCTCATCGTCCGGTCCCCTCGCTGCGCTGAACCGCAGCTAGTCCCGCCGCGCCAGCGCCGCAAGCGGTTGACCATCGAATGGGAAGAGGGCTGGAGCGGGCGAAGGGAATCGAACCCTCGTCGTAAGCTTGGGAAGCTTCTGCTCTGCCATTGAGC
>JAZKCD010000011.1:0-117641 GCA_040388355.1 Pseudomonadota bacterium
CGCGCCAGATCGTCAGGTCGAGCCATTCGCTGAGCGCGTTGACCACCGACACGCCGACGCCGTGAAGCCCGCCCGAAACCTTGTAGGCATTGTCGTCCGACGTGTTCTCGAACTTACCCCCGGCATGGAGCTGGGTCATGATGACCTCGGCCGCCGACACGCCTTCCTCGGTGTGGATGCCCGTCGGGATGCCGCGGCCATTATCCTCGACCGAGACCGACCCGTCGGGGTTCAGCTGGATGATGATCCGGTCGCAATGCCCCGCCAGCGCCTCGTCGATCGCATTGTCGCTGACCTCGAACACCATGTGGTGGAGACCCGATCCGTCGTCGGTGTCGCCGATATACATGCCGGGCCGCTTGCGCACTGCATCGAGGCCCTTGAGGACCTTGATCGAGTCAGCGCCATAGGCGTTCGCGTTGGGGATGTTTTCGGGAGTGGTGTCGTCGGTTGCCATGCCGAGCATATAGGAATTGTGCGCCGCAAACGAAAGCGAAATGGGTAGCGCCGGGCCGTCAGAACCTGATCTTGAGCCGCAGCATCGCCGCGGGCCCGTGGAACTCGCCGCGATCTTCCGCGTCGGCGCTCACCGCCGCATGCTCCGACAGCGCGATGCTTGCCCGCGGCAGCATCGGCGACACCGGCCGCTGCTCGATCGGGCGCAGCCGGTTGGTGTCGATCGTCGATCCGCACACGACGATCTCGCCGCTGTCCTTGCGGCAATCCTGCCGGGTCAGCGGGCGCGGCGCCGCCTCGTCGCCCGGCGGGCCGGGGACGTCCTGCACCATCACGAGCATCAGCATCGCCAGCATAAGTTCGCTCCCGCATCCGGAGGGACTTCCCAAGTCCTAGCCGGACATGCTCAACTGCGTCCAGTTCGATAGGGATGCCCCTGGCAATACCGTTCTCCTGCGAAAGCAGGGGTCCAGCGCCAGGCAGGACATCGCTTGCGGCTCTGGACCCTGCTTTCGCAGGGGAACAGGAAAAGCTCGGGAGGCACGCAATGAAGAAGCTGTTGGCGCTGGGAATCGGCTTGGGATTGCTCGCCGCCCTCCCCGCAAGCGCGCAGGTCCGCCCCGACCAGGCGCGCTTCCGCGAACTCTACAAGGAGCTGGTCGAGACCAACACCACGCTCTCCTCGGGCAGCTGCACCCTCGCCGCCGAGCGGATGGCCGCACGGCTCAAGGCCGCGGGCTTCACCGACGACCAGCTCACGCTGTTCGCGGTGCCCGAGCACCCCAGGGAAGGCGGCCTCGTCGCGATCTATCCGGGCACCTCGAAGAAAGCCAAGCCGATCCTCCTCCTCGCGCATCTCGACGTGGTCGAGGCCAAGCGCGCCGACTGGACCCGCGATCCCTTCACCCTGGTCGAGGAGAATGGCTATCTCTATGCGCGCGGCGTCGCCGACGACAAGATGATGGCCGCCGCCTTCACCGACACGCTGATCCGCTTCCGCGAAGCGGGCTACAAGCCGAAGCGCACCGTCAAGCTCGCGCTGACCTGCGGCGAAGAGACCACCTATGCCTTCAACGGCGCGCAGTGGCTGGCCAACAACCGCCGCGAGCTGATCGACGCCGAATTCGCGCTCAACGAAGGCGGCGGCGGCGACAGCGACGGCAAGGGCACGGTCCTCAACCAGCAGATGCAGGTCGGCGAGAAGGCCGTGCAGAACTACCGGATCGAGACCGCCAATCCCGGCGGCCACAGCTCGATCCCCGTCCACGACAATGCGATCTACGAGCTCGCCGACGCGCTGGTCGCGATCCGCACGCTCGAATTCCCGATCGAGCTCAACGACACCACCCGCGCCTTCTTCGCGCAAAGCGGCGCGGCGCGCACCGACGATCTCGGCAAGGCGATGGCCGCGATCGCCGCCAACCCCGCCGATGCCGAAGCGGAGAAATTGCTCAACACCGACCGCACCTATCATTCGATGCTGCGCACCACTTGCGTCGCGACCTTGCTCGAAGGCGGCCACGCCAACAACGCGCTGCCCCAGCGCGCCGCCGCCAACATCAATTGCCGCATCCTCCCCGGCCACACCGTCGAGGAAACCCACGCCGCGCTGCAGAAGGCCGCGGGCGGCAAGGTGACGATCACCCTGGTCCCGCCGATCCGCCCGCTCGCCAAGGCCCCGCCGATGGACCCGCGCGTCCTCGCTCCGGCGCAGAAGCTGGTCGAGAAATACTGGCCCGGCGTGCCGATGGTCCCGGCGATGTCGACCGGCGCCACCGACGGCATCTTCCTCGAAGCGGTCGGCATCCCGGTCTATGGCGTCCCCGGCTCGTGGGGCGATCCCGACGGCAACGGCGTCCACGGGCTCAACGAGCGGATCGAAGTCAAGTCGCTCTATGTCGGCCGCGACTATCTGTTCGACCTGGTGAAGCTGATCGCCGACAAGGAGTGATGCCGGTGGAGAAGGTCAATCTCGCCCAGGCGTTCGCGCGGTTCCAGGACCCATGGAACCCGCGCATCGCCGGCGAGGTCAACGATACGGCAGTCAAGCTGGTCAAGCTCGAAGGCGCGTTCGACTGGCACCATCACGAGACCGAGGACGAGCTGTTCCTCGTCGTCGCCGGGCGCCTCAGGATGAAGCTGCGTGACCGCGACATCGACCTCGATCCCGGCGAGTTCCTCGTCGTCCCGCACGGCGTCGAGCATTGCCCCGAGGCGCTGGTCGAGCCGTGCCACGTCCTGCTGGTCGAACCCGCGACGACTCTCAACACGGGGAATGTGGTGACCGCGCGGACCAGGGCGGAGCTGGAGCGGCTATAACCCTTCTTTGGTATCCACTTTCCCCGGCGCAGGCCGGGGCCCAGTATCGGTGGACCTGAAGCGGCATCCTGCCCTCTGAATCGGCTCGCAACTGGGCCCCGGCCTGCGCCGGGGAAAAGCTCAGGATAAAGCTTCGGCTTCCAGCCGTGCCCCAATCGCAATCGGCATCGCGAACGTGAACCGCGTCTCCACTGCATCCGATTCCGCCGTCAGCACGCCCCCATGCGCCGCGGCGATCTCCGAGGCGATATAGAGCCCGAGCCCCAGCCCCTCCTTGCCCTCGCCCGATCGGGTGAAGGGCTGGAACAGCCTGGCGAGCTTGTCCGCGGGGATCGCCGCGCCGCCATTGGCGACCGACAGCGTGAACCCCGCCGCGGTTGTCCGCGCCACCAGCTCGACCGGCCGCGCCGGATCGCCGTGGGTCAGCGCGTTGCCGAGCAGGTTCGACAGCATCTGCATCATCCGCCTGGGATCGCAGCGCACCGGCCGGTCGATGTCGAACACCGCGCGGATCAGCCGGTCGGGATGGACGGTGCGCAGCTCGGCCACGACCTGGTCGAGCGCCTCGCCCAGCGGGACGTCATCGCTGCGGTCGAGCACCAGCCCGCCGCCCAATTTGCCCCGCGCGAAATCGAGCACGTCGCCGATCAAGTCGCCCATCCGCCGGCAGCTCTCGCCCATCCGCCGCACGATCGACGCCGAGCGCTCGTCGAGCGGCGCCTTGCCGAGCAGATGCGTCCCCGCCGCCAGCGCCGCCAGCGGGTTGCGCAGATCGTGCCCGAGCACCGCGATGAACTGGTCGCGCAGCTCGGCGGTCTGGCGTTCGCCCAGCAGCGCCGCCTCGCTGCGGTCGAGCCGCTCCTGCGTGTCGAGATGCATCGCGATCAGCTCGGCGAACAGCCTGAAGCTCGCCAGCGTCGCCGGGTCGGACACGCGGTGCGGCTTGGGATCGATCGCGCACAGCGTCCCGAAGAAGCGTCCGTCGGCGAGCAGGATCGGGAACGAGATATAGCTCTGGATGCCGTACATCCTGGGGGTGTGGTGATCGCTGAACTGCGGATCGCTCGCGACATCGTCGATCACGACGGGCTCGCCGCTGCAACGGATCTCGTCGCAGATCGTGGTCGCGACCTCGAGCTCGCCACCGGGCTCGAGCCCAAAGGCGATGTCGTCCTTGACCGCGCAGGCGATCCAGCGCGCCTCGGTCACCCGCGCCACCGCGGCGAAGCCCATCCCGGTCAGCCGGCACGCCGCGTCGAGGATCAAGGGGACGGCATCGATCCGAGCGATCGCATCGACGCTGGCGGCGCGCAACTCGGGCATGATTTCCCCTTGCCGCCGGGAGGCGGAACCCCGCGTGACTATCCCAGCCAAATCCCCCGGTCGATGGAAATCGTTTAACTTACAGCAAGTTCGGCGATGCACCCGTCGGCGACTTCGTACCAGCAGGTCCCCGCCGGCAGCCCGTCGAACAGCCCCGCCTCGGTCCCCGTCATCCACACCTGCCCGACCCCCGCCAGCCGGTCGAACAGCGCCGCGCGGCGGCTGGGATCGAGATGCGCGGCGACTTCGTCGAGCAGCAGGATCGGCGTCCGCCCGGTCCGCTCGGCGACGAGGTCGGCGTGCCCCAGCACCAGCCCGAGCAGCAGCGCCTTCTGCTCGCCGGTCGAGCAGAGATGCGCCGGCTGGCCCTTGCCGAGATGCGTGACGAGCAGGTCGGCGCGGTGCGGACCCGCCAGCGTCCGCCCCGCCGCGGCATCGCGCCGCCGTCCCTCGGCGAGCGCGCGTGCCAGTCCCTCGGCGTCGCCGCTCCAGCCCTCCAGCGCCAGCCCCGCGCGCGCGAACGGTCCCTCGGCCTGGCCGGCGAGCCGTTCGCCGAGCGCCGCCACCGTCTCGCGCCGCGCCGCCTCGATCGCCGCGCCATGCTCGGCCATCCGCGCCTCGAGCGCCGCCAGCCAGCCGGCATCGGGCACGCCCTCCTCCGCTAGGATCCGGTTGCGCTGCCGCATCGCCGCTTCGTAGCGCGCCGAGTGATGCGCGTGCCCCGGCGCCAGCGCCAGCGCCAGCCGGTCGAGGAAGCGCCGCCGCTCGCCCGGCCCCTCGACGAACAGCCGGTCCATCGCCGGGGTCAGCCACAGCACCGTCAGCCATTCGGCCAGCGCAGTCGCCGCCCCCGCCGCGCCGTTGACTCGCACCAGCCTCCGCTCGGGCGCGCCGGCCACGGTACCGGTGCCGATCTCGACGGGCCCCAAAGCAGCCGCCACTCCGAACCCGCCGCTGCCCCCCTGCCGCGCCATCTCGCCGAGCGGCGCACGCCTGAGGCCGCGTCCCGGCGCGAGCAGCGACACCGCCTCCAGCACATTGGTCTTGCCCGCGCCATTCTCGCCGGTCAGCACCACGAACCCCGCGCCCGGCGCCAGCACCGCGTCTTCGTGGTTGCGGAAATCGGTCAGGACGAGACGGGTCAGGGCCATGGCTTCCCCCTAGCCCAGCCCCTCTTGCCGGGAAACACCGCATGCCCGATGATCACGGCAAGGGAGGATTCGATGCGTTTCAAACTCTTGCTCGCCGCGCTGATCGCGCTGCTGCCGGTCCCCGCGCTGGCCGACGTCACCGCGCACTATTCAGCCGGCGACAAGATGCTGGTCATCGAGGCCGAGGATGGCGGCAATATCCGCGTCTCGCTCGACGCGAAGTTCACGCTGATCCGGCGCGACGGCGTCGATTATGCCATCGCGACCGACGCCACCGGCACGCCGAAGGTCGCGCGAGTCGAGGAACTGCTGGCGATGGTCCGCGCGCAGATGCTGGGCGCGATGCCGCCCAGGACGCCCGGCGCCCCGAGCATGGATTTCGCGCTGACCGCGGGCGGCGAGGAGACCGTCGCGGGCTATCCCGGCGCCGTCTGGAAGTTCACCATGGCCGCACCCGCAGCCGGCGAAAGCGGCGAAGGCACGCCGCCCACGCCGATCACCGCGCTCGACTTCGTGATCAGCCCCGATCCCGCGCTCGCCCCGGTCGGCAGCTTCTTCCGGCGCACGGTCGGCCTGGTCCTGCCGATGATGGCGCAGATGTTCGGCGACACCAACTTCGTCGAGCTCGCCGACGACCTGCTCGCCAAGGGCGCGCCGATCCGGATCGGCCCGATGCTGACTCTCGCCTCGGTCGACAAGAGCGAGATCGCCGCCGACCGCTTCGTGCTGCCGGGCCCGGTGCTCACCGCCGCCGAGTTCCTCGAGGCAGTCGATCCGTCGAGCGCGGTCAAAGCGATGCCCCCCGCGCCATGAGGAGCCCGGCCATCCGCCGCCTGCTGCCGCTCGCCGCGCTGCTGCTCCCCGCCCCGGCGCTCGCCGACACGACCGCGCGCTATGCCGCGGGCCAGGCCATCTTCACCGTCGAAGTCGATGACGGCGGCAATGCCCGCGCCGGGATCGACGGCAGGTTCGCGCTGATCCGGCGCGATGGCGTAATCTATGTCGTGCTCTATCCGCGCGACGGCGCGCCGCAGGTCGCGCGCGCCGATGCCGTGCTGACGCTGATGGGCGAAGTGTCGAAGCCGCCCGAGACGTGGCGGACCGAATTCACCGCGGAGGGCGATGCCACCGTCGCCGGCTATCGCGGATCGGTCTGGCGCTTCGGCCCGGCCGGCGATCCGCCGCTCGAATTCCTGATGAGCGCCGATCCCGCGCTGGCGCCGGTCGGCGCGGTATTCCGGGGCGCGGCCGATGTCCTTGCCGCGTTCATCGCGGCGCATGTGACCGAGGGCGATCCCGTCGGCGACGTCCGGTCGCTGTTCAGCCACGGCACACCGATACGGCTGCGCGAAACGCGGCCCGGCGGCGGGGATATCCTGACGCTGCAGTCGGTCGGCACCGGCGAGATCGATTCGCACCGCTTCGACTTGCCGGGCCCGGTAGCCGGCGCCGATGCGTTCGTGGCTGCGATCAGGCCGATGGGGGCGCCGATCGTGGACGAAGGGACCACGGTGACCACGGTTCCCCCGCCCAGGCCCTAGGTCTCTACTCGATTGAGCTTCCAGTTGAGGCTTGGCCCAAGCCCCCGCAATGTTGGATTTCGCTTGGTTGAGACAAGATGCGCGCGGCGACGCGATGGCCCTACCCCGGGGGCCGCGGCTTCAGATTCCCTTGAGCCCCGCGGCCTCGAGCCGCGCCTGCGCGACTCGGTATTTGACCGGCGGCTCGATCCGCAGCCGCCGCCTCGCCGCGTCGATCGGCTCGGCCAGCAGCGCCTCATAATCCTCGCCGTGCAGCCACGCCGCGCGCTTGCCGGCGCGATAGCCTTCGCGCACCGCGCGGATGAAGGCGAGCTCGCCGGTGACGCGGATGCTCTTGAGCGAGGCGCCGAGCCCGATGAACGCCCAGCCCATCCCGCCGGTCTGCGCATAGGAAAAGGCGACCAGGCAGGCCTCGCCGAGATGCTCGTCGGCCTTGTAGCCGGTCAGCACGTGCCACAAATCGTGGATGTCGCGCTCGCGGCGGCCCATCCAGGCATAGGGGTGCTGGATCCCGGCGTCCTGGAACGCGCCCTCGGCCATGCTGACCTCGACCAGCCCGTCGGCCGAATAGCCGGTCGAGTCGAGGAAGTCGCGATACGCCGCGCCGACGCTGCCCTCGGCGAAGCTCTCGATCCAGGCGCGGTCGGTGAGCTTGGTGGCGAGCTCGACATGCTCATAGGCCAGCCGCCCGCCGTCGGGCATTGTCAGCAGCCGGCGATAATTGCGCTGGGTCACGTCGCCGTTGAGCGCGCGCATGATCCGGAAGACCTGGCTGGTGTCGTCGCCATCGGCGAGCAGCCGCCGCAGCGCCGCAAGCGCAGTGCCCCATTGGCGCTTCATCGGGATGCCGGGATTGAAGGCAGGGGCGGGCTGGGTGGCCATTTGCGCGGGTCCGTTTAATTGACACTGATGTCAGTAGCACGCCCGGCGCGGCGATTCAATGGGGGATCGACAGGGAGCTCGAACAATTGAAATCAGCGATTGCAGATAGTTGCCCGATTCGCAACTATTCGTCACGGAACTATCGTATAGATGATCTGTATAGTCATGTATCGCCGGGCCCCACTTTGGCTAACCGGCGCCTGAGAGACAGATACGTGCGCTCCCGCCTGAAATACTTTGGGAGTAATTTGTCATGACGCAATTTAGATGGGCGAGTAAAGTGTTGTTCGGCCCGTGGCGTACCACTCAGAATGAAGCGCTTTGCGACGCGGTTGGACACGGCCAGGCCTTCCTGAATGGCGGAATGGGTCCGATCATTACCCTCCGCCCGTTCGCCCTGATCCAGCAACGCGCCTGCCAGTAAGCGAAAGGCCGGACGGCTCGCGCCGCCCGGCCTTAGCTCCGTAAAGTATGTCCCTCGGAACTTGCGGCCATTATGAACCCATCCGGCGAGGGGGACAGTCAGGAATCGCCCTGAATCGGTAACTACCTAGGTCTGGGTGGGAAATCTCCCGGATTCAACTTGCGCAGGTCGAGGGAAGCGACCAGTCGAGCGCGACTGCCACCGTGATCAGCGTGAGGTGCCGGCTGGTCGCGGTCTGGGATAGCGTGTGATTAGCCGGATTGAGCCACGTCTTTCCCCGGCGAAGGCCGGGGCCCAGCTTCGGCGGACTAAAGGCGGCATCCCGCCATCCGACATGGCTCGCAACTAGGCCCGGCCTTCGCCGGGGAAAGATGAGGATTCAGATCGTCCAGACCTGACCGAGGGACACGGCTGTCCGTCTCGGCCCTCACACCCGCATCGGCATCAGCACGTACAGCGCCGACGACTTGTCGTTCTCGCGGATCAGCGTCGGCGCGGCGGCGTCGGCCAGATGGACCTCGCAGGTGTCGCCTTCGATCTGCCCCAGAATGTCCATCAGATAGCGGCTGTTGAAGCCGATCTCGAAGCCCTGCGCGCTGTATTCGCCGGGCACTTCCTCGGCCGCCGCGCCGTTCTCGGGGCTGGTGACCGAGAGCGTCACCTTGTCGCGGTCGAGCGCCATCTTGACTGCGCGGGTCTTCTCGGTGGCGATCGTCGAGACGCGGTCGACGCCTTCCATGAAGCTCTTGGGGTCGATCCGCAGGATCTTGTCGTTGCCGGTCGGGATCACCCGGCTGTAATCGGGGAAGGTGCCGTCGATCAGCTTCGAGGTCAGGATCGCCTGGCCGAGGTCGAAGCGGATCTTCGAATTGCTCAGCGACACGCCGACCGACCCGTCGACTTCGTCGAGCAGCTTGCGCAGCTCGGCGATGCATTTCCGCGGGATGATCACGTCGGGCATCTTCTCGGCGCCGTCGGGGCGCGGCATCGTCACGCGCGCCAGCCGATGGCCATCGGTCGCCGCGGCCTTGAGCACCGGAGTAGCCTCGTCCGCCACGTGGAGGAAGATGCCGTTCAGGTAATAGCGCGTCTCTTCGGTCGAGATCGCGAAGCGGGTCTTGTCGATGATCTGCTTGAGCGTCTCGGCGGGCAGCTCGAAGGTGCAGGGCAGCTCGCCCTCGGCGATCACCGGAAAATCGTCGCGCGGCAGCGTCGACAGCGTGAAGCGCGCGCGCCCCGCGGTGACGATGATCCGCCCCTCGGCGGCGTTGAGCTCGACCTGCGAGCCTTCGGGCAGCTTGCGGACGATGTCGAACAGCGTGTGCGCCGAGATGGTGGTCGCGCCCGGCTGGTCGACTGCGGCGGCGATCGTCTCGTCGATCTGGAGGTCGAGATCGGTCGCCATCAGCCGCATCGCGCCCGATGCCTGCGCCTCGAGCAGCACGTTGGAGAGGATCGGGATCGTGTTGCGCCGCTCGACCACCGACTGGACGTGGCTGAGCCCCTTCAAGAGCGTTGCGCGTTCGATCGTCGCTTTCATCTATTCAAACCCCCGGGCCGCCGCCCAATTCCACCTCATGCCGGCCGGCCGGTGGCAGTTCGCCGTTCAATATCCTTAACGCGAAAAAGGGCCGGAGCAAGCGCCCCGGCCCTTTCTTCACAGCATAATTTGAGTCTGCTGCGCGAAGGCGGTGCCGGCCCGCTCCCCCGCCCGGCCACCCATGGAATACACTGCCGTTGGGTGGCCGGGTGGGGGAGCGGGCCGGCACCGCCCTACATCAGAAGCGGAAGCCGACGCCCGCGACCACCTGGTGGCGGTCGAGATCGATGTCCACGTTGGTGCCGTCGATGTTGCTGTAGTTCGAGTAGCGATACTCGCCCTTCACATAGACATTGTTCGAGACGAGGAACTCGGCGCCCGCGCCCGCGCGCCAGCCCTCGGCGTCGTCATGCGCCTCGGTCGTGGTCGCGCCGAGCGTGTAGCGGGTGTTGATCCGCGCGTTGGTGTAGCCGCCCTTGGCGTAGAGCAGGGTGCGCGGCCCGACGAGGAAGCCGGCGCGGACACCGGCATAGAGATCGCGGCCCGCGCTCACGCGGTAATTGTCGCCGGCGGTGACGAGTCCCGTGGTCTCGTCCTTGGTGGTCGCGCCGGTGACTTCGCCTTCGATGCCGAGCACGGCACCGCCGACCTGGAAATCATAGCCGACCGCGCCGCCATAGACGACGCCGTCGGTGGCCTTGGTGCCGCTGTTGGCGCCGTCATCGACGCGGTCCCAGCCGGCGATGCCCTCGACGCGCGGACCGGTGAAGCTCGGGTCCGAGTCCTGGGCGAAGGCGGGGGTCGCAAGCGCGGTGGTCGCGGCGAGCGCGGTTGCGAGAAGAACGATACGCATTGGGGTACTCCTTGGTGACACGCCCGGTGTTGCTTGGGCGGACGGCATAAGTGGGTGCGCTGCAGCAAGGTTGCATGAACCTCAGATAAACAAGGAAAAGCGTTGCTTTCCGGCCACAGGGACTTGAAATGGGGGCCATGGATTCCAAGCCAGCACCAACCTCTTCCGGCGTCCGCAAGGGCCGCGACTTCATCGCCCGGCACGGCGAGACCGTCTACAATATCGCCGGCCGGATGCAGGGCAGCCACCCCCATACCCCGCTCACTCGCGCGGGCTTCGCCCAGGCCGACGAGATGGGCCGCGCGCTCCGGGCGCTGCTCGGGCCGAAGCCGAAGCTGACGCTGTGGGCCTCGTCGGCGGGCCGCGCGCTCCAGACCCTCGCGGTGATCTGCGAGCATCTCGAGCTCGACTGGCATCAGGCGCGCACCGACGACCGGCTGGTCGAGATCGGCATGGGCGAATGGAGCGGCAAATATTATTCGGAGCTGGGTTCCGCGCTCGACGGTTTCCTCGACGAGGAGCACCGGCTCTACCGCCACCCCGCCCCGGGCGGCGAATGGTATGATTCGATCGCCGCGCGGGTGTCGGCGTGGCTCGCGGACACCGCCGAGGATCCGGGCGACCGGCTGGTCATCATGCACGGCATGTCGAGCCGCATCCTGCGCGGGGTGATGACCGGACAGGCGCCGCTGCCGCAGTTCGGCGCTCCCGCCGCGCCGGACCTGCCGCAAGGCTCGGTCGCGCTGATCGAGCACGGCGTCGAGTCGGTGGTCCATTGGGGCTCGGGCACCGGCGGCGAGGCCCCCGCATGATCGCCGCTCTGGCGCTCGCGCTCATCCTCCAGGCCGGCCGCGAGCCGCTCGGGGTGTTCGACGGCTGGGGCGCGTTCCGCGACGCCTCGCCGCGGCGCTGCTTCGCGATTGCCGAACCGATCCAGAAGCACGAGCAGTCCAAGCCCTTTGTCAGCATCGCCACCTGGCCGGGCGACCGCGTCCACAACCAGCTCCATGTCCGTCTCAGCCGCGCCCGCGCGCCGAGCGCCCGCGTCACCCTCTCGATCGGCGAGCGCCGCTTCGACCTGGTCGCGGGCGAAGCCGACGCCTGGTCGCCCGATGCGCGCACCGACGCCGCGGTGGTCAGCGCGATCCGCGAGGGGCGCAGCATGAGCGTCGAGACCGTCGCCGCCACCGGCGCCCCCTTCGCCGACACCTATGCGCTCAAGGGCGCCGCGACTGCGATCGACGCCGCGGCGCTCGGCTGCGTCGGCAAGTGAGCCCGGTCGACTTCGCGCTGACCGCGAGCCTGTTGCTGCTGGTTCCCGCATACACTCTGTGGCGCAGCCTGACCGGGAAGGACCGCCCGCCCGACTTGCGTTCGACGCGCTACATCCGCGGGATCGCACTCGCGGTCCCGCTGCTCGGGCTGCTCGCGGCGGCCTGGATTCCCGCGGGCCGCTCCGCCGCCGCGCTCGGGCTCGATATCCCGGTCGGCGCCCCGGGGCAGATCGGGCTCGGCATCGCCGCGGTGCTGCTGCTCGTCCTGCTGGTCGCCACCCGGCTGCCGGGCAAGCGCGCCGCCGCCGCGCCCGATGCGCAGGCGGCGGCGCTGCTGCCCGAGACTCGGGCCGAATGGGGGCTGTTCTTCGTCTCGATGCCGCTGATCACCACTGCCTGGGAGCTGCTCTATCGCGGCTATCTGGTCTGGGCGCTCGAGCCGCGCCTCGGCACCACGCTCGCGGTCGTCCTGCCCGCTACAGCCTATGGCGTCGCGCACGGCTATCGCGGTCGCGGGCAGTTCATCGGCACCCTCGTCGCGGCCTTGCTCTTCACCCTCGGCTTCGTGCTGACGCGGAGCCTCTGGTGGCTGATCGCGATCCATGTCGCGCTGCCGGTGATCGGCGCGCTCGCGCAGCGGCGGCTCAGCCGAGCGGCTCGCTGAGCACCAGCACGCCCTCGCGTTCCCATCCGACCGGCGCCTGCCTCTGGTGCGGCGCCCCGCCGACATAGTCGGTCATCCCCGCCACCAGCGCATCGAACACCGCGCGCACTCGCGCCACGCCGCGCTGGTCCTCGTGCGCCACCACCCAGGTCTCGAGGTCGAAGTGCAGCGCCTCCGGCAGCACCCGCACCAGCGCCGAGTCGCGCGCCGCCAGCGGGACCTGGCAGATGCCGATCCCCAGCCCCGAGCGGATCGCCGCGAGCTGGGCGAGATCGCTGTCGCTGCGGAAGCTGAAATCCTCGCGGCGGACCTGGAGCCCGCGATCCTGCAGCGCGCGCAGCACCGGCGTGTCGCGCTCGACTCCGATCAGCGCATGGCCGCGCGCCGCGTCGAGGCTCGCGGGCGTGCCCCGCGCCGCCAGATAGTCGCGATGCGCATGGAGCCCGAGCGGCACCGCCCCCACCCGCCGCGCGACCAGAGCGTCCTGCTGCGGCGGCGCCATCCGCACCGCGACATCGGCCTCGCGGCGCAGCACGTCCTCGTTGCGGTTGCTGGGCGACAGTTCGATCACCAGCGCCGGATGCTTCGCGCACAGGTCCGCGAGCATCGCCGGCAGCACTTCGACTGCGATCACTTCGCTCGCGGTGATCCGCACCGTCCCCGCGACTTCGAGCGCGCCGGCCGAGGCCGAGCGGACGAACGCATCGGCGGCGAGCGCCATCGCCTCGGCATGCTCGCGCAGCGCCTGCGCGCGCTCGGTCGGCATCAGCCCGCTCGGGCTGCGGGTGAACAAGGGCGTGCCGAGCGCGACCTCGAGCTCCTCGATCCGCCGCCGCACCGTCGGCTGCGCGAGGTCGAGCGCGCGCGCCGCCGCAGAAAGGCTGCCGGTGCGCAGCACCGCAAGGAAAGCGCGTTGCCGTTCCCAATCGTCGATGAGGCTCATCAAATTGTTCTAGTCGGCTGGTTAACGTTTGACAATTTTCTATCAGCGCCCGCCGCCGCATAGCGCCGTCATCGAATTGGATGGAGGCGAAGATGACGAAGATCGCATTGGTATTGGGCGCGAGCGGCGGGATTGGCGGCGAGACTGCGCGGGCGCTGCTCCGCCACGGCTGGCAGGTTCGCGGGCTCACCCGCACCCCGCGAACCGGCGACGGCGTCGACTGGATCATCGGCGACGCGATGGACGGCGCCGCGGTGCTCCGCGCCGCCCGCGGCGCCGATGCGATCGTCCATGCGGTCAACCCGTCGGGCTACCGCAACTGGCCGCGGGTCGTGCTGCCGATGCTCGACAACAGCATCGCCGCGGCGCTGGCTTGCCGGGCGCGGCTCGCGCTGCCGGGCACCATCTACAATTACGACGTCCGCGCAGTCGCGCTCGCCGCGCCGGACACGCCGCAGCATCCCCATACCCGCAAGGGCGCGATCCGCGCCGAGATGGAGCGCCGCCTCGCCACAACTCCCGGGCTGCGCGCGCTGGTGCTGCGCGCCGGCGATTTCTTCGGGCCGCGTGCCGGCAGCAGCTGGCTGTCGCAGGGGGTGGTGACGCCGGGCAAGCCGGTGCGCAGCATCCTCTATCCGGGGCGCACGCAAGTCGGTCATGCCTGGGCCTATCTCCCCGATGCCGGCGAGGCGTTTGCGCGGCTGCTCGACCGCGAGGCCGATCTGCCCGGCTTCGCCTGCCACCATTTCGCCGGCCACTGGCTCGACGGCGCCGCGCTCGCCGCCGCGATCGGCGCGGCTTCAGGCTATCCCGATCCCAAGGTCCGCAAGCTGCCCTGGCGGCTGCTCCCGCTGATCGCGCCGTTCAACCCGACGATGCGCGAGATGATCGAGATGGAGGGCTTCTGGCGCCGCCCGCTCCGCCTCGACAACACCAGCCTCGAGGCCGAGATCGGCGCCGAGCCGCACACCCCGCTGGTCCAGGCGTTGCGGATCACGCTCGAGGGGCTCGGCTGCATCGAGCCCGCCGCTGTCCCTCGACTGGGTGTTCTCGCATAACTGCTTCGCCGCGATCTCCGCCCCTCCGCGTGAATCAAAAGGAAGCTAGAGGGAAGGTAACCGAGTCTCCGTTTTCGCAGCGATGACGGGCGGGTGGAAATCCGAGGCGTTTTCCCCTACATGGCCGCCATGCAATCCCTGTCGGCCGCCCCCATGCCCATCCCCGGGCACATCGATCCCGTGCCCGTCCCGCGCACTCAAGTGCCGCGCCCCGACGGGCGGATCGACTTGCTCGGCCTCTCCAGGCTCGACCTGCGCATGGCGCTGGAGACCTCGCAGCTCGAGCCCAAACAGGCCAAGCTGCGCGCCAAGCAGCTGTTCCACTGGATCTACAATCGCGGCGTCACCGATTTCGCGCTGATGACCGATATCTCGAAGACGATGCAGCCCTGGCTCGCGGCGCGCTTCGTGATCAGCCGCCCCGAAGTGATCGAGCAGCAGGTCTCGACCGACGGCACCCGCAAATGGCTGCTGCGCGCGCCCGATGCGCAGGATTACGAGATGGTGTTCATCCCCGACGCCGATCGCGGCACGCTGTGCGTCTCCTCGCAGGTCGGCTGCACCCTCAACTGCCGCTTCTGCCACACCGGGACGATGCGCCTGGTGCGCAACCTCACCCCCGCCGAGATCGTCGGCCAGGTGATGCTCGCGCGCGATTCGCTCGGCGAATGGCCGAGCCAGCCCGAGGGGCGGATGCTCACCAACATCGTGATGATGGGGATGGGCGAGCCGCTCTACAATTTCGACAATGTCCGCGATGCGCTCAAGCTGGTGATGGACGGCGACGGCCTCGCGCTGTCGAAGCGCCGCATCACGCTCTCCACCTCGGGCGTCGTCCCGCTGATGGCGCGCGCGGGCGCGGAGATCGGCGTCAATCTCGCGGTCTCGCTCCACGCGGTCACCAAGGAAGTCCGCGACGAGATCGTCCCGATCAACCGCAAATACGGGATCGAGGAACTGCTCCAGGCCTGCGCCGATTATCCCGGCGCGAACAATGCCCGCCGCATCACCTTCGAATATGTGATGCTCCGCGACAAGAACGACAGCGACGCCGATGCCCGCGAGCTGGTCCGGCTGATCAAGGCGTACAATCTCCCCGCCAAGGTCAACCTGATCCCGTTCAACCCCTGGCCCGGCGCGCCTTACGAATGCTCGACTCCCGAGCGCATCCGTTCCTTCTCGAACATCGTCTTCGAGGCGGGCATCTCGGCCCCCGTCCGCACTCCGCGCGGCCGCGACATCGACGCCGCCTGCGGCCAGCTCAAGACCGCGTCCGAGAAGAAAAGCCGCGCCGATCTGGACCGGCTGGCAGAAGAAAAGCAGGCCGCTTTAGGCTAGCAGCTACAACAGGTTGCGCCCGCGCAGCTTTGCCATATGCTGGAGGCATGTGGCTCCTAGACAAGATGCTCCGCCAGGTCCTCCTCAAGGGGGAACTCACCGTCATCGATCATGACGGGAAGGAATATAAATACGGCGCGCCCGATCCGCTCCACGGACCGGTGACGATGAAGCTCACCGATTCGAAGGCCGCGCTCGACATTGTGAGCAACCCGCGGCTCGGCGCCGGCGAAGCCTATATGGAGGGCCGCATGGTCCCCGTGCAGGGCGACATCCGCGATTTCCTCCTGCTGTTCGGCTACAACAAGCCCTTCGAAAGCCCCGATCACGGAATCGCGCCCAAGGGCCCCTTGCGCAAGGCGGCCGATTTCGTCGGCGGCAAGCTCGACCAGATCAACTGGAAGACGCGCTCGCGCCGCAACGCCGAGCATACCTACAACCTCACCCGCCGCCTCTACGAGCTGTTCCTCGACACCGACCGCCAGTACACCATGGCCTATTATCGCGACACCGCGAACAGCCTGGAAAAGGCCCAGCTCGACAAGAAGGCGCACCTCGCCGCCAAGCTCTATCTCAAGCCCGGCATGAAGGTGCTCGACATCGGCTGCGGCTGGGGCGGGCTCGCGCTCTATCTCCACCGCCATTACGATGTCGACGTGCTCGGCGTCGCGCTCGCGCCCGACCAGATCGCCTTCTGCAAGGAGCGCGCCGAGGCCGAGGGCGTCGCCGACCGCGTCAAGTTCGAGCTGCTCGACTATCGCGACGTCACCGGCGAGTTCGACCGGATCATCAATGTCGGGCTGATCGAGCATCTCGGTACCCCGCATTATCCCGGCTTTTTCGAGCATGTGCACCGGCTGCTCAAGTTCGATGGGGTGATGGTCTCGCATTGCTGCGGGCGGATGGGCGAGCCCGGCACCACCGATGCGTGGACTCGCAAATATATCTTCCCCGGCGGCTATATCCCCGCGCTGTCCGAGCTGGTGTCCGAGGCCGAGCGCCACAAGATGATCGTCACCGATGTCGAGGGCATGCGCTATCACTATGCCCACACGCTCGAGGAATGGTACAACCGCACCAACGCCGCCGAGGCCGAGATCGTCGAGATGTACGACCGGCGATTCTTCCGCATGTGGCAATTCTACCTGGCGGGATCGGAGATGGCGTTCCGCTATGGCGGGCTGGTCAACTGGCAGCTCCAGTACGTCAAGACCCGCGCCGCGATCCCGATGACCCGCGACTATATGTACGAGGAGTCCAAGCGGCTGCGCGAGAGCGAGGAAGCCCCCGCATGGCACCTCGCCGCCGCCGAGTGACCGCGCGACAGTGACCGAACCTGCCGCGCTGGCGCTCGCCGCCGGGGCGGGGCTGCTCGGCGGTGCGATGAATGCGCTGGCGGGCGGCGGCAGCTTCGCGACGATGCCCGCGCTGATCGCGCTCGGCCTGCCCTCGCCGGTCGCCAACGCCACGTCCAATGTCGCGCTCCAGCCCGGCGCGATCGCCAGCGCCTGGGCCTATCGCGCCGGGCTCGCGCCCATCGGCGGGATCGGGGTGCGGACGCTGGCGCTGGTCACCTTCATCGGCGCCGTCGCGGGCGGGGTGCTGCTGGTGGTGACTCCGGTCAAGACCTTCGACCTCGTCATCCCCTGGCTGCTGCTCGCCGCGACGCTGGCGCTCGCGCTTGGCCGGCGCGGTGCCGACTGGCTGCACCGCCACGCCCGGATCGGCCCGGCAACGCTGGTCGGGGTGCAGCTGCTGCTCGGCATCTATGGCGGCTATTTCGGCGGCGCGGTGGGGCTGATGATGGTCGCGGCCTGGGGGCTGCTCGCGGGCGCCGAGCCCCACGCGCTCGCGGCACCGCGCACCTTGATGCTCGCAGTCGCCAACGCCGCGGCGACGATCGTCTTCATCGCCTGCCTGATGGTGAGCTGGGCGCTGTGCCTGCCGATGCTGCTCGGCGCGGTCGCCGGCGGGCATTACGGCGCCCGCCTCGGCCGCCGCCTGCCACCGCGCGCGGTCCGGGTCTGGACGCTGCTGGTGACCGGCGGCACCACTTTCGTCTTCTTCTACCGCGCCTACCGATAATCGGCTAAGCCTGCGGCCATGGCGGACAGCCCCGATCCCGAGCCCCCCGCGCCGCCGCGGACGGTCTATCGTCACCGGCTCGCCACGCGCCTCTGGCACTGGGTCAATGCAGTCGCGGTGTTCATCATGATCGGCTCGGGCCTGATGATCTTCAACGCGCATCCCCGGCTCTACTGGGGTCACTACGGCGCGAATTTCGACCATGCCTGGCTCGAGCTGCCGCGCTTCCCCGGCTGGGCGACGATCCCTTCGGTCTACAGCCTGTCGGTCGCGCGCCACTGGCATCTGTTCTTCGCGCTGGTGCTCGCCTTCGCGCTGCTCGCCTTCATGATCGCGAGCCTGATCAACCGCCATTTCCAGCGCGACCTGCGCGTCCGCCGCGACGAGTTGAAACCGGCGCATCTCCGCGACGACGTGAAGGCGCACCTCGCACTGCGCTTCCACGATCCCGACAACCCCGCCGCGTTCAATAGCTTCCAGAAGCTCTCCTACATCGCGACCCTGTTCGTCGCGCTGCCGCTGCTGATCTTCACCGGCCTCGCGCTCTCGCCCGGCATGGACGCCGCCTGGCCGTGGCTGGTCGACCTGTTCGGCGGCCGCCAGTCGGCGCGCTCGATCCACTTCATCGCGATGGTCGCGGTGACCGGCTTCACCATCGTCCACTTGACCCTGGTCATCCTCGCCGATGCAGTCAACGAGGTCCGCTCGATGATCACCGGCTGGTGGCGCGTCCCCGAGGATTCCGAATGATCACCCGCCGCACCCTGATCGTCACCGGCGCCGCGGGGCTGGTCGCGGGCTGCGACGCGGTCAGCCGCAACTCGACCGCCAAGTCGATCCTCGCCACCGGCGAGGACGGCCACCGCTTCCTCCAGCGCTCGATCACCGGCCGCACCGCGCTCGCCCGCGAGTTCCGCGCCGACCAGATGAGCCCGAAATTCCGCGTCAACGGCAACGCCAACCCCAACACGCCCGACTATAACGCCCACGCCGCCCAGCGCTTCGCCGGCTGGAAGCTGGTGGTCGACGGCCTCGTCGCGCGCCCGCTCGCGCTGTCGCTCGCCCAGCTCCAGGCGATGCCCCAGCGCGCGCAGATCACTCGCCACGATTGCGTCGAGGGCTGGAGCGCGATCGGCAAGTGGCAGGGCCCGCTGCTCGCCGACATCCTCCGCTTCGCAGGGCTCAGCGACGCCGCGAAATACATCGTCTTCCACTGCGCCGATCTGATGGGGACGACTCCCTATTACGAGTCGATCGACCTGGTCGACGCCTTCCACCCCCAGACGATCCTTGCCTGGGCGATGAACGACCGCCGCCTCGACGTGGGCCACGGCGCGCCCATCCGCCTCCGCGTCGAGCGCCAGCTCGGCTACAAGCACGCCAAATACGTCATGCGGATCGAAGCGGTCGCCAGCCTCGCCGGGATCGGCAAGGGCAAGGGCGGCTATTGGGAGGATTCGAGCGGCTACGAATGGTATGCCGGAATCTAGTCCGGGTAGCGCCGGTTCATTTCGTCCCAGCATCCGCGGACGATCTTCTCGAGCACCTCGGTGTCCACGTCCGCCAGCGTCTTGAGGTAAAGGCAGGCCTTGCCCGTCTTGTGCTTGCCGAGCCGCGCGAGATCCTCGTCCAGTCCCGGCCGGTCGCTCAGCACATAAAGCACCAGCTCGGCCTTGCGCGGGCTGAAGCCCGTCCGGCAGGAATCGCCCTCGTGCCCGCTGTCATATTTATAGTGATAGCTGCCGAAGCCGATAATCGACGGTCCCCACATCGTCGCGGGCTGGCCCGTCACTCGCTCCATCAGCGCGCGCACCGCCTTGCCGTCGGCGCGCCGCACCGGATGCTCGACTGCGTCGAGGAAGTCGTCGACGCTCACCGCGGTCGGCTTGGTCTTGGTCTCGGCCATCGTTCGCTCTCCGATTCTGCCGGTCTGTTCCTACCCCCATCGTCATCCCCGCGAAAGCGGGGACCCATCTCCCGGACTGGCCCCTGGGCGCAACAGCCGTGGTCCTTGTGGCGCCTGCACGAGATGGGTCCCCGCTTTCGCGGGGATGACGGGTGGTGGGAGCGGCCGTCTGGCGATAAGCCCCCTCGCCATGGCCGCGCTCCCGCTCACGCGTCGTTCGATCTTCGCCCAGGCGTGGCCGATCATGCTCGGCCAGACCACGGTGCCGCTGGTCGGCATCGTCGACGTCGCGGTGATCGGCCGCACCGGGGACGCCGCCGCGCTCGCCGGAGTCGCGCTCGGCACCACGATCATCAACTTCCTGTTCTGGAGCTTCGGCTTCCTGCGCATGGGGATGACGGGCATGACCGCGCAGGCGCAGGGCGCGGGCGACGCGCAGGAAGTCGACGCGATGCTGGTCCGCGGCCTCGCCGCGGGCCTCGCCGTCGGCGCGATCCTGACGGCGGCGCAGCTCCTGCTCATCCCCGCCGCCTTCTGGGTCCTCGCCGGCGGTCCCGATGTCGACGCCTCGGCCCAGCCCTATGTCGCCGCGCGCTTCCTCGGCGCGCCCGCCAGCCTCGCGGTGTTCGCGATCAACGGCTGGCTGCTCGGCCTCGGCCGCAGCCGCACCGCGCTCATGCTCCAGATCGTCATGAACCTCGTCAATGCCGGGCTCGACATCCTCTTCGTCTGGCATTTCGGCATGGGCGCGCGCGGAGTCGGGCTGGGCACCGCCTGCGCCGAATGGACCGCGCTCTTGACCGGCCTGATCCTCGTCGCCCCGCACCTCCATGGCTTAAGCAACCGCGCCCGCCTGTTCGACCCCGCCGCGCTCAAGCGCCTGTTCGCAGTCAATGCCGACATCATGATCCGCACCGTCGCGCTGCTGACGCTGTTCGCCTGGCTCGCCAACGCCGGCGCGCGGCTCGGCACGGCCGCGCTCGCCGCCAACCAGGTGCTGCTCCAGGCGATCGCCCTCGTCGCCTTTGTCCTCGACGGCTTCGCCTTCACTGCCGAATCGCGCGTCGGCCAGGCGATCGGCGCGCGCAGCCGCCCCGACCTGCTCCGCGCGATCCGCCTTACGAGCGAGTTCTCGTTCGGCGTCGCCGCGCTGTCGTGCATCCTGATCTGGCTCGCCGGGCCTCCGTCGATCGCCTTCCTCGTCACCAACGCCGAGGTCCGCGGCACCGCAGAAATGCTGCTTCCCTTCGTCGCGATCCTGCCCCTGCTCGGCACCCCCGCCTGGCTGCTCGACGGCATCTTCATCGGCGCGACCGGGGGCAAGGCGCTGCGCAACGCCGCGATCCTGTCGACCGCGCTCTACATCGCCACCGACCTCGCGCTCCGCCCGTTCGGCATCTGGGGCCTGTGGAGCGCCTTCCTCGTCAGCTACCTGTTCCGCGCCGCCGCGCTCGGCGCGTACCTGCCCGGGTTGCTGCGCTCGCTTCGCGCCCCTACAGCGCCCGCGTTCGCAAAACCGGAGTCGTAAGCATGTCCGAGAAGATCAACCGTGTCGTCCTAGCCTATTCGGGCGGGCTGGATACCAGCGTGATCCTCAAATGGCTCCAGCAGACCTATCAATGCGAGGTCGTCACCTTCACTGCCGATCTCGGCCAGGGCGAGGAGCTCGAGCCGGTGCGCGGCAAGGCGCAGATGGCCGGGGTCAAGCCGGAGCACATCTTCATCGACGACCTCAAGGAAGAGTTCGTCCGCGACTATATCTACCCGATGATGCGCGCCAATGCGCTCTACGAGGGGCTGTACCTGCTCGGCACGTCGATCGCCCGCCCGCTGATCGCCAAGCGCCAGATCGAGATCGCCCGCCAGGTCGGCGCCGACGCGGTCAGCCACGGCGCCACCGGCAAGGGCAACGACCAGGTCCGCTTCGAGCTCGGCTATTACGCGCTCGCCCCCGACATCAAGGTCATCGCCCCGTGGCGCGAATGGGACCTCACCAGCCGCGAGCGCCTGATCGAGTTCGCCGAGAAGCACCAGATCCCGATCGCCAAGGACAAGCGCGGCGAGGCGCCCTTCTCGACCGACGCCAACATCCTGCACACCAGCTCGGAGGGCAAGGTGCTCGAGGATCCGTGGCAGGAAGTCCCCGATTACGTCTATTCGCGCACCGGCAATCCCGAGGACGCGCCCGACGCCCCGCAAGTGATCACCGTCGATTTCGAGGGCGGCGACGCAGTGGCGGTCAACGGCGAGGGCATGTCGCCGGCCAGCCTGCTCGCCAGGCTCAACGACCTCGGCAAGACCCATGGCATCGGCCGCCTCGACCTGGTCGAGAACCGCTTCGTCGGCATGAAGTCGCGCGGGATGTACGAGACCCCGGGCGGCACGATCCTCCACCTCGCCCATCGCGGCATCGAGCAGATCACCCTCGACCGCGGCGCCGCGCACCTCAAGGACGAGCTGATGCCGCGCTATGCCGAGCTGATCTACAACGGCTTCTGGTTCTCGCCCGAGCGCGAGATGCTCCAGGCGGCGATCGACCACAGCCAGGCCAAGGTCACCGGCACCGTCCGGCTGAAGCTCTACAAGGGCGCGTGCCACATCACCGGCCGCAAATCGCCCTTCTCGCTCTATTCGGAGAAGGTCGTCACTTTCGAGGACGACCAGGGCGCCTACGACCAGCGCGACGCCGCGGGATTCATCAAGCTCAACGCGCTGCGGCTGCGGCTGCTCGGGCGGCGCGACCGCTAGAGCGGATCGGCATTCACTTCGGCGTGCCGCCCAAAACCCTCCTGTCACCCCGGACTTGTTCGGTACTTATCCCCCTGGGGCAGGTACTTCCCTGATCCCCTGCGAAAGCAGGGGCCCAGAGCCAGGCAGTTCAGCCCTTGTGTCTCTGGACCCCTGCTTTCGCAGGGGAACAGAAACACGCGTCCCTGCTCGATGGGGATACGCGCCGACTTGTTCCGGGGTCCACGCTTTCAGCATGGGTAATCTCTGGAGGCTTGCCGGCTGACCCCGCCACATAGGTGTCGCCACGGCCGCTGCCCAACGAGCCTGAAATAGTGCCGGCGTGGCACGCGTGGACCCCGGCACAAGGCCGGGGTGACAAATGGGATGCTCCGTCGACCGGAATATGAATGTCGATACGCCTTAGGCGGTTACCTCCCGTGCGAAGGCGGCGATGTCGGCCAGCACCGGCGCGCGCCCACGCAGCGGCAGCGCAAGCGCGGTGACGATCGCCGTGTGGCTGAGCTTCGGATAGAGCCTCAGCCGCGCGTCGTTGCCCGAGGCGGTCAGCGCGGCCGCGAGCGCCTGGCCGTGGCGCGGCTTCACGCGGGTATCGGGCGCGCCGTGGAGCAGCAGCGCGGGTGGCGCGCCCGGCCCGGCATGCGCCACCGGCTGGGTCGCGGACAGGTCGGGCCAATCGCCGAACGCGGCGATCGAGGCCGAATCGTCGAGCGGCAGGAAGTCGTACGGCCCCGCCAATCCCATCAGCCCGCGCACCGCATCGCGGTCCGCGCCAAGCCATTCGGGATCAAGCGCGAGCATCGCAGCGATATAGGCCCCCGCCGAATGCCCCGCGAGCACCAGCCGGTCGCCGTCCCCGCCGAACCGCCCCGCATGCTGCCGCGCCCAGCGCACCGCCGCCGCCCCGTCGCGAACGAAGCCGGGATAGCGGACCTGCGGCACCAGCCGGTAATCGGGCACCGCCACCACGAACCCTTTCGTCGCCAGCGCCCGGCCGACAAAGCCATAGCCCTGGCGATGCCCGCTGTCCCACGCACCGCCATAGAAGAAGACGATCACCGGCCAGGGCCCGCCGCCCCGGCGCGGCGCATAGACATCGAGCGCCTGCCGCGGATCCTCGCCATAGCGAACCCCGGCGGCGACGCGGCGCGAGCCCCACTCCTTCGGCATCAGCGCGTTGAAGACGGTCAGCAGGTCGAGGGTTCGCATGGCACTCCATACCATCGTGCCCGCGGCTTGCGATGTTGGATTTGTTCTGCTTACGTTCCTTGATGTGCGCTTGTTCGTCATCGCGTCGGCCCGGTTTTTCCATGCGTCGGGGTTCGGGCGGGGGCGAATCGAGGGGGACGTGCCGTGAAGTTTGTGAACTTCCACGCCGCGACTCGGCCCGCGTAGCGGGTGCCTTATCCCCAGATATCCGCACCGCCTCGCCGCTTGGCGCTTGCCCTGTCCGGCGCGCCTCGCGCATGGCTCAGGGCAATGACGTTTCAGGTTGATATGGGGCTCGACGCGGCCGGAAAGCCCGTGGCCATCGACCTCGAGGAGCTGCTCGCCACGCGGCTGCTGGTCCAGGGCAATTCGGGCTCGGGCAAGTCGCACCTGCTCCGCCGCCTGCTCGAAGGCAGCGCCGGCCAGGTCCAGCAGATCGTGATCGATCCCGAAGGCGATTTCGTCACGCTCTCCGGCCCCTATGGCCATGTCGCGATCGAGGCGGTCGATTATTCGGCGGCCGAGATCGCCCGCTTCGCCGCGCGCTGCCGCGAGCACCGCACCTCGGTGGTGCTCAGCCTCGAAGGCCTCGAGATGGAGGGCCAGATGCGCTGCGCCGCCGCCTTCCTCGCCGGGCTGTTCGATGCCCCGCGCGAAGTCTGGTTTCCGGCGCTGGTCGTGGTCGACGAGGCCCAGATCTTCGCCCCCGCCGCCGGCGCCGAGATCGGCGAGGAGGTCCGCCGCGCGTCGCTCGGCGCGATGACCAACCTCATGTCGCGCGGCCGCAAGCGCGGGCTCGCCGGGATCATCGCCACCCAGCGCCTCGCCAAGCTCTCGAAGAACGTCGCCGCCGAGGCGAGCAACTTCCTGATGGGCCGCACCTTCCTCGACATCGACATGGCGCGCGCCGCCGACCTGCTCGGCATGGAGCGCCGCCAGGCCGAGGCGATTCGCGACCTCGCCCGCGGCACGTTCCTCGGCCTCGGCCCGGCAATCGCCCGCCGCCCGGTCACGGTCCGCATCGGCGCGGTCCAGACCTCGGCGCGCAGCTCGAGCCCCTCGCTCGTGCCGCTGCCCGACGCCCCCGCCACCGACATGCGCCAGTTTCTCCTCGCCGGACTCGAGGCGCCGCTGCCGCCGGCCCCGCCGCCGCCGCGTCCGGCCCCCGCCGCGCAACTGCTCGAGGAACTCGCCGTCGCACCCGAGACGCCCAGCACCGACTGGCTCGACGCAGTCGACCCCGATGCGGTCACTGCCGAGGCCTTGCGCGCGATCGTCGACGACCCCGACGCCGCCACCCGCACCGCGGCGGTGCTGTTCCAGGACTTCCAGGTCCGCTGCCGCATGGCCGGGGTCCGCAAGCCCCCGCTCGACCTGCCCGGCTTCGCACGCCGCCTCGCCGCCGCGCGCGCGGGCATCTTCGAGGGCCTCGACGGCGAATGGGCCCCCGCGCTCGACGCCGCGCACGGCCTGCCCGACGAGATGCTCGGCGCCTTCCTCCTCATCGCCCGCGCCGCCCGCGACGGCGAGCCCTCGCCCAGCGACGAGGCGCTCGCGCGCATCTACGGCACCAGCTCGCTCGGCCGCGCCCGCCGCGTGCTGGGCTATATGGAGGAGCGCAACGCAATCGTGCTCCGCGTCGACCTGTCGGGCCGCCGCTCGATCACCATCCCCAGCCTCGGCTGGACGACGGCGTCGGTCGAGGCCTAAACGAGAGGCGAAATGCAGCGACGGCAATTCCTCACCACCGCCGCGGCCGGGACCCTCGCCGCCGCGGCCCCCGTGCGCGCCGCCGGCCCCGAGGACCATCGCTTCTTCACCGCGCTGGCCCGCCGGATCGCCGAGCCCGTGCTCGGCAGCATGGCGCGCGGCCGCCTCCACCGCGATTTCCCGCTCGAGCTCAGCCCGACCTGGGACGGCCGCGATCCGAGGGTCGCCTATCTCGAATGCTTCGGCCGCCTGCTCGCGGGCATCGCTCCCTGGCTCGCGCTCCCCGAAAACGCCGCGCTGCGTGAGCAGGCGCTGCGCTGCCTCGAGCATTCGGTCGACCCGCAAAGCCCCGACTGCCTGCTCTGGGACCCGAAATCGCCCCAGGCGCTGGTCGACTCCGCCTTCTACACCAACGCCCTGATCCGCGCGCCCAAGGCGCTGTGGGAGCCGCTCTCCGCCGTCACCAAATCGCGCATCGTCACTGCGATCAAGGGCCTGCGCGCGGTCAATCCGCCCTACTCCAACTGGCTGCTGTTCGCCGCGATGAACGAGGCGTTCCTGCTGTCGATCGGCGAGGCTTACGATCCGCTGCGCATCAACCTCGCGATCCGAAAGCTCAATGAATGGTATGTCGGCGACGGCTGGTACGCCGATGGCGAGCGCTTCGCCTTCGACTATTACAACAGCTACGTCATCCACCCGATGCTGCTCGAGATCCTCGACCTGCTCGTGCGCCACAAGGGCCCCTTCTCGAAGGCCGACCCTGCCGACCTGCTCGCGCAGGAGCTCAGGCGCAGCCAGCGCTTCGCCGCCCAGCTCGAGCGGATGGTCTCGCCCACCGGCACCTATCCGCCGATCGGCCGCTCGCTCACCTATCGCACCGCCGCCTTCCAGCCGCTCGCCCAGCTCGCCTGGCGCAAGCAGCTCCCTGATACGCTGCCCGAAGGCCAGGTCCGCGCGGCGATGGCGGCGGTCCACCGCGCGATCTTCGCCGATCCGGGCAACTTCACTGCCGACGGTTTCCTGACGATCGGCTTCGCGGGCCACCAGCCCGGCCTCGCCGACGTCTATTCGAACAATGGCAGCATGTATCTCACCGCGGTCAGCCTGCTGCCGCTCGGCCTCCCCGCCGCCGACAGCTACTGGACCGCCGCGGCCGCCCCCTGCACCCAGCAGCGCGCCTTCGCCAACCAGCCCTTCGCCAGGGACCATTCGGTCGACTATTGACCGCGCGTGGCGGCCCCGCTCCCCGCCTTCCACCGGAGCGACATGCACGAAAGCCCCGCGTCGACTCGCCCGACATGCGCCGTGTCGACCAGCGCCAGCCGATAGCCTTCGCGGTCCAGCCGATCGGCGATGCGCGGATGCCCGGCCGAGAGCAGCAGCGTCTCGTTGACTCGCAGCGCATTGGCCGCGGCATCCTCGGCCGGATCGGTGACGATCGTCCGGAACCCCGCGAACAGCCCGCTCGCCGCGCCCGCCCGGGTGGTCAGGATCGTCTCCGCGTCGATCAGCGTCGCGATCGTCTTGAGGTGGAGCGCCTCGCGCGGCGGCGCGACGATCTCCGCCGCCCGCCCCAGCCGCCCGAGCGCCGCGGCCAGCGCCTTTGCGCCCGCCGCATCGGTCCGCGCCGAAAGCCCGATCAGCACGCGGCCCGGGGTCACCAGCACGTCGCCGCCATCGGCATGCCCCGCCGCCAGCCGGATCACGTCGCCGAAATGCCGCTCGAGCACCGGCGCGAGCCGCTCGACTTCGCCGCGGCGCGACGCCGCACCCGGATCGAGCAGGATCGCTCCCTCCTCGAACACCAGAGCCGGGTCCTCGACGAACACCGAGTCCGGAAATTCCTCGAGCGGCTCGAGCAGCTCGATCTCCAGTCCGGCGTCCTTCAACGCCAGCGCATAGCCCGCATGCTCGCGCAGCACCGCGCCATATTCCGGCCCCGGCCCGTCATGCGCGCGCAACCCGTCGACGACCGAGCGCCCGGGCGTGCGGAGGATCGCATGAGTGAAGTCATGGCAAGTCATCGCCGCCCTTCTAGTCCGTCGCGCCGATCGATGGTAGCGATCCGGCCGGGCGGCCAGGGGATTGGGCATGCGGTTCTGGACCGGGACAGGGACGATGGCATTTGCGGTGGGCGCCGCGCTGTCGGTTTCCGCATGCCAGGCGCAGGCGCCGGACCCGTCCGGATTCGCGCGCGAGATGACCACGCGGGTCAAGGCGAAGCTTCCCGGTTCGGAAGTCATCCCGAGCGCCACCGACCCGCTTTCGGTGACGGTCAAGGGCGGAGAAATGGACGGCGCGACGATCAATTTCCACCGCGTCTACGGCTATTGCCGGACGGCAGCCGCGGCCGATTGCGAAGCCAGCAAGGCCGAATTCTTCGATCGCGCGCTCAAGATGCCGCCCAAGGCGACCGCGGCGAGCCTCAGGCTGATCGTCCGCGACGAGCCCTATATGGCCTATGTCCGCTCGCTTCCGCCCGCGCCGTCGGGCGAGCAGGTCACGCTCGTCAGCGAGCCGATCGGCGACGGCCTGCATGCGATCCTCGCATCGGATTCGCCCGACGCGGTCGCGACGGTTGCGGAGAGCGACTTGAACACGATGGGCCTCGACCGGGCCCGGGCCTGGACGCTCGCGGTCGATCAGACCCAGGCGATCCTGCCGCCGCTTCCAACCGCCGCGCAGCTCGGCAAGGGCGCGGTGATGTTCCAGGGCCAGGAATATCTGGCGAGCATGATCATCGATCGCCGCGCCTGGGCCGCGCTTGCGGCCGAGATCGGGCCCGATCTCTTCGTCACGGTGGTGGCGGACGATACTGTGTTCGTGGGCCGGATGCCCGACGGGCCCGACCTCGAGCGCTTCAGGAAAGGCGTCGCGGACGACTGCGCGCAGCAGCAGCGCTGCATCTCGCCGCACCTGTACCGCTTCCGCGACGGCCGCTGGGTCGTCCCCCGCTGAGCGTCACCGCCCGCGCGGCTGGTCCAGCAGCCCGATGAAGAACGCCGTCACCACCATCTGCAGCCCGACGCACCCGAGCAGCATCGACGGGATCGTCAGCCGCATCAGCGCGGCGGGGTCCATGCTGCCGAAGTCGTGCGCGGCCCAGTCCGCGGTCGCCGCGACGCCGCCGGCAAGCCCGCCCACCAGCATCAGCCCGCCGAGAATGCACGCCCGCTCGACCGAGAACCAGTTGCGCACCCGCCGCATCAGCCCGCTCTCGGGCCACATGCCGGCGATCGTGCCGTAGCGCCGCGCCATCACGCTGAGCCCGATCAGCTGCGAGCCCATCAGCACCGCCATGCCTGAGAAGATCATCGTGTGGACGCCGAAATCGACTCCGCCGACCCTGGCATCCCCCGGGATCAGCCCGAGCACCCCGACCAGCCCCGCCAGCGCCAGCGCCACGCCGGGATAGAGGAACAGGAATTTGGGCGCGAAGATCAGCAGGAAGCGCAAATGCCGCCAGCCGTCGCGCCAGGTCCTGAGGTGCGGCGGGCGGCTGCGGCCGTCGGGCTCGAGCGTGGTCGGCACCTCGCGGATGTCGAGCTTCTCGATCGCGGCCTTGACCACCATCTCGCTGGCGAATTCCATCCCCGGCGCGGTCAGCCCGAGCGCGCGGATGCTGTCGCGGTTGAACGCGCGCAGGCCGCAGTGGAAATCGCCCACGGGAATTCCGAAAAAGGTCCGGCCGAGAAAGCTCAGCACCGGATTGCCGAGATAGCGGTGCAAAGGCGGCATCGCGCCGGCCGCGATCCCGCCCTGGAAGCGGTTGCCCATCACCAGGTCGGCGCCTTCGCGAAGCTGCGCGACGAACGGCATCAGCCCGCCGAAATCGTATGAATCATCGGCATCGCCCATCGCGACGAAGCGGCCCTTCGCCGCCTCGATCCCGCCGATCAGCGCCGCGCCGTATCCGCGCGCCGGGACATGGACGATCCGCGCGCCGAGCGCGTTGGCGATCTGCTGCGATCCGTCGGTCGAGCCATTGTCGGCGACGATCACTTCGCCCGCCAGACCGTGCTCGGCGAGGAACGCCTTGGCCTTCTTGACGCACACCGCCAGCGTCTCGGCCTCGTTGAGGCACGGCATCACGATCGACAGCTCGACCGCCGCTTCCTCGCGCACCGGCGGCAGCGAGCGGACGGGGAATTTCTTGAGCGCGGGCGCAGCGGACATGACGGCTCCTGTTGTCCGCCCAGCTTTGCCCCGCCGAGCCCGAAATTTTGGTTAACGCTTTCAAGCAATCTTAACGGGCGCGGGGCGATGACGGGGCAACGATCGCCGCTGCAATGACGGGAACCGCGCCCATGTATCGCTTCTTCGAAAGCCCCGCCGACCGGTCCGAGGCGCTCGCGCACCAATGGGGCATCGACTATGCCGCGCTGTGCGACGCGGACCGCCGCCGGCCCGCAACGCCGTCGCGGACCCGGCTCGAACCCATCCCCAACGGCGGCGCGACTCGCCTCTACCGCATCCACTAAGCTTGTCGCGGCACCAGCCCGCTCCCCCACCCGGCCACCCAACACTAGGTTACCCTATGGGTGGCCGGGTGGGGGAGCGGGCTGGTGCGGCACGTCGGCGCGGCCGGCCAACAAAAAACGCGCTCCGCTTGCGGCCCCGCCCGTTTCGCCCCTAGAACGCATCCCCATGGAACGGGGCGAAGCGCTGCAATGGTGGCAGACACGATGGTTCGTGCTCGCGGCGGCGCTGCTCGCCTGCGTGCCGCTGATCTGGCCCACCATTCCGCCGCTCGTCGACTTGCCCGGCCATATGGCGCGCTACCGCGTCCAGCTCGACCACGCGCAATATCCCTGGCTCACCGAATGGTATAATTTCCAGTGGAGCCTGATCGGCAATCTCGGGGTCGACCTGCTGATCATCCCGCTGTCCAAGATCTTCGGGCTCGAACTCGCGGTCAAGCTGATCGTCATCGCCATCCCCGCGCTCACCGTCACCGGGCTGCTGTGGATCGCGCGCGAGGTCCATGGCCGCATCCCCGCCACCGCGCTGTTCGCGCTGCCGCTCGCCTACAGCTTCCCCTTCCATTTCGGCTTCGTGAACTTTGCGCTGTCGATGGCGCTTGCGCTCAACGCCTTCGGCCTCTGGCTCCGTCTCGCGCGGCTGCGCAAGTTCGTGCTGCGCAACAGCCTGTTCCTGCCGATCTCGATCCTGATCTGGGTGACTCATGCGTTCGGCTGGGGGATGCTCGGCGTGCTCGCCTTCTCGGCCGAGCTGATCCGCCAGCACGACGAGCGCCGCCGCCCGGGCCTCCCCTGGCGCGAGGATTTCTTCGAAGGCTGGGTGGTCCCCTGGTACCAGGCCGCGCTCCAGTGCCTCGTCCTCGCCCCGCCGGTGATCCTGATGATGGCGTGGCGCAGCGGCGACCATGTCGGCGGCCAGACCGGCGACTGGTTCAACTGGCGCGCCAAGATATTGTGGATCACCCAGGTCTTCCGCGACCGCTGGCAGCTGTTCGACATCGCCAGCGTCGGGGTGCTGTTCCTCCTGATGTTCAAGGCGATCCGCGACCCCAACATCCAGTATTCGCGCAACCTCGGACTGTCGGCGGTCTTCCTGATCGCGGTGTTCCTGCTGCTCCCGCGCATCGTGTTCGGCTCGGCCTATGCCGATATGCGGCTCGTCCCCTTCCTCATCGCCGTCGCGATCGTCGCGATCCGCCCCAAGCCCGGCCTGTCGATCCGCGGCACCGCCACCGTCGCCGCGCTCGGCCTCGCGTTCTTCGGCGCGCGCATCGCCGCGACGACCTGGAGCTACGCGCTCTATTCGGCCTCGTACGACAAGGAATTGAAGGCGCTCGACCATCTCCCGGTCGGCGCGCGGCTGATCAGCTTCGTCGGCGAGACCTGCTACAACGAATGGACGATGACGCGCCTCCAGCACGTCCCCGCGCTCGCGCTCGAACGCCGCCTCGCCTATACCAACGATCAATGGTCGATGGCCGGCGGCCAGCTGCTCACTGTCCGCTATGCCGCCGCCAAGCGCTTCGCGCACGACCCGTCGCAGATCGTCACCGACGTCCAGTGCCCGCGCGAATGGTGGCGCCCGATCGCGCGCAGCCTCGTCACTTTCCCGCGCGACGCGTTCGACTATGTCTGGGTGATCCGCCCGCCGCACTACGACCCGCGGCTCGAGCAGGGCCTCGTCCCCGTCTGGCGCGACGGCAGCAGCGTCCTCTTCAAGATCGACCACGCCGTCCCGCCCGCGATGACCACCCCGCAGGACCTGCCGATCCCCAAATCCGAAGCGCAGATCATGCTCGGCGACGGCCGCCAGCCGACCAACTCGATGGCGCCGCAGTAATTCCTCCCTCCCCTCTCCCATAGGGAGAGGGTTGCGCAGACTTGGGTCTTGCCCTTGCAAGGCCCTAGTCGGAGCTGGGTGAGGGGTTACGCCCTATCGAGAGCGCGCAACCTCAATCCCCCGATCGCCGAAACGGCATCATCTCCCCCAGGAACGCCTGCTCCTCCTCGACCGCCTCACGCTCGCGCACCAGGAACTCCGCCACCGCGCGCCGGAATCCGGCGTCGGGAATGTAATGCGCCGACCAGGTCGTCACCGGCGCATAGCCGCGCGCGAGCTTGTGCTCGCCCTGCGCCCCGGCCTCGACTCGCGCCAGCCCGCGATCGATCGCCGCCTCGATCGCCTGGTAATAGCAGAGCTCGAAATGGAGGAACGGCACATCCTCCGCCGCGCCCCAATAGCGCCCGTACAGCGCATCGTCGCCGATCAGGTTGAGCGCCCCCGCTACGGCCACGCCGCCGCGCTCGGCAAGGATCAGCAGCACCCGGTCCCCCATCGCCGCCCCCAGCATCGAGAAGAAGCCGCGGGTCAGATAGGGCCGCCCCCATTTGCGGCTGCCGGTATCCTGGTAGAAGTCCCAGAATGCGTCCCAATGCCCCTCGCTGATCTCGGCCCCGGTCAGATGCCGCACGGTGAGCCCGTCCAGCGCCGCCGCCCGCTCGCGCCGGATCGCCTTGCGCTTGCGGCTGGACAGCGCGCCAAGGAAATCCCCGAAGCGCGCATAGCCCGCATTCTGCCAGTGGAACTGCGTGCCGACGCGCAACAGCCACCCCGCCGCCTCGAACCAGGGCAGCTGCTCGTCCGAGAGAAAGGTGACATGCGCCGATGAAAGCCGGTTCTGGTCGGCCACCGTCTCGATCGCCGCGATCAGCGCCGGCGCCAGCGCAGCGTCGCGCACCAGCAGCCGCGGCCCCGGCACCGGCGTAAACGGCACCGCCACCTGCAGCTTCGGGTAATACCGCCCCCCTGCCCGCTCCCAGGCATCGGCCCAGCCATGGTCGAAGACATACTCCCCTTGGCTATGCGCCTTGGCATAGGCGGGCGCGATCGCCGCGGGCCTGCCGTCCGCCCCGTCGATCACGATCGGCAGCGGCTGCCACCCGGTCCCGGCGGTCGCGGACCCCGAGCGCTCGAGGATCGACAGGAAGGCATGGGAGACAAACGGATTCCCCGAACCCGCGCACGCGTCCCAGTCCGCCGAGGGGATCGAGGCGACGCCATCGGCGATACGGGCGGTTACGGGGGGCGGGGGCACGGGGGGAATGTAGGGGCGCTATTAGAGCGGACAACGCAAAATTACTTGATAGCTTGCGGACAGCTTGCGGCACGGGGTGTAGCCTCAGCCCCGACTGAGGGAGGACCCTATGGGAGAACGGAAGGAGAAAAACCAAAAATTCTTCATCGAGCATCCAAAATGTTGCTTTTGTGGGGGGAAGAACGAGGCCGAAACTTTAGATCATCAGCCCGCACGCGTTTTCTTTCGAGGTCGAGAATGGCCAGAGAATTTCGTCTTCCCGGCTTGTCGGCAATGCAATGATATTTCCCGTGAATCAGAAAGGCTCACTTCAGCGCTATTTCATGGGGAGGCTGGGTCGTCTGACAGAACAGCTTACCGGAAGCATGTGGCGTCCATTGGAGCAGCGTACCCCGACCTGATCCCCGGGATGCTCCCCTCATCTGCCAATGAAATGCGAAGTCTCCTCCGGAAAAACCGGATCGAGCGGCCAGAGGGAGTGGAGTTGCGTAAGGTTCCTCTCGTCAAGATCGACCCGACTTTTTGGCAGCCTCACTTTGAGATGATTTCCAGAAAAATCTTACTGGCCCTGCACTATCAATGCTTTGGGATCGCCCTTCCATCGACCGGGGCAATGTGGGCCTTCCAAAGTACAAACGTTCAGCTCCATCGAATGGAATACCCCATGGAATTGTTCGAAGCTGCGGATCAAATCGTCATTCCAGTAAGAAATAGGAGGCCGCTAACGACTCAGTTCGCGGTTAGATACAACGTCGTCCCCGGACAAAATGCTGGAATTTTCCTTGCCCTGATTCACAATCGGTTCCTCATCAGCGGGATCACTACGGACGATCTAAATGGCTTTCCCGCCATAGAGGGCCCAGAAACCATACGCCCGTTCAGATGGCCCTGAAAACAATACATGCTCCTGCATGCTTTGCCGATCCTGTGATCCAATCGTCGACGGGAAATCGTAATGCCAGAACCCGCATCTCCCTGGCGCCCGGCATTCCTCGCCGCGCTGCGCCTGCTCGCCAAAGTCAGCGACGCGATGGCCGCCCGCGGCCTCCCGCGCCCGGTGCTGGTCGGCGGCGGCGCGGTTGAGTTCTATACAGGCAGCGCGCTGATGACTGGCGATATCGACGTTACCTCCCCAGTGCAGATCGAGCTCGAAGCGGAACTCGAAAAGCTCGGTTTCATCCGTCCAATCGGCCCCGGCCACTCGCACGGCTGGGTGCATCCCGAACTGGCGCTGACGTTCGAAGTGGTGGCCAGCACGCCGTTTGACGGCACCTTCGATTCCGCCCGCATCCGCATGATCCGGCCGGCAGGAAGCGAGGGTGAGTTTCGCGTGGTGTCGATCGAAGATATGATCGCGGATCGAATGGGCCAGCATGCGAGCGGATCGGCGCGCGACATGCTCGAACAAGCCCAACTGCTGCTGGCACTTTATCCGAACGTTGACCTGACCTATCTAGAACAGCGTATCCGCGCGGAAACGGCAGGCGATCATGGCGTCGACGACATCCAGGGCTGAGGACGGCAAGCCGATCGACATGGTCGAATTCGGCCGCGATCTCCTGCGTCGCCGCGCCGACTATGAAGCGCGCAATGGCTGTCCCGTACCCTCACCTCGCAACGACGGCTCGCGCCGCACCGAGGGCAAGCGCGCGCTGCTCGCCGAAGTCGACAAGCTCGCCGCGGCCAAGGGCTTTCGCTGGTAGGCATTTCCCCTGTCCTACAGCCCCAGATCCATGCCATGTTCCCGACTCGTTCTTTGAACCGTCGATCCGCATCTACCCTGCGCGAGCCCGTTCGCGCGGAAGGGGCCACCGAAACTTCAATCGCGTTTTCCTTTGTCCCAAGCGCGAGGTTGCTGAAGTTGCGCATCGGCCAACCCGCAACAATCGAACAACCGCGCGCAACGTTCGTGCGCAATTCGCGTACAAAGTGTGAAGCTAAGGCCGCGAAAGCCGCCGCCGGACCGCCGGCAGCGCCACCCAGACCGCAACCGCCGCCGCGCCCACGCCGATCAGCAGGAGCAGCACCACCGCCCCCGCCGCGCCCACGAGCAGCGCCAGCCCGACCAGCACCCCGGCCACTGCCACTGCGACCAGCAGCACGACCGCGATCATCCCGACGATCGACGTAATCGTCGCCAGCATCACCCCGGCTTCTCCCACCCCGTCACTCGCACGTCGCGCTGCGGGAACGGGATCTCGATCCCGGCCTCCTTGAACAGCAGCCACAGCCGGTTGAGCACGTCGCTGCGCACGCTGCCGACGCCGCTCTCGGGGTCGTTGATCCACACCAGCACTTCATGCTCGACGCCATTGTCGCCGAACGCAGTCAGCCAGACATTGGGCTTCGGCGCGTCGAGCACCCGCGGGCTCTCCGCCGCGGCACGCAGCATCAGCGACTGGGCCAGCGCCAGGTCGCACGAATAGGCCACCCGTACCGGGATCCGCACCCGCACGTTGCGGTCAGTGTACGACCAGTTCTCGACCTCCTGCGTCATGAGGTTCTCGTTCGGGATCAGATGCTCCTTGCCGTCGCGCGTGACGACCGAGACCGCGCGCACCCCGATCCGGTTGACCCAGCCGAAGCTGTCGCCGACCACGATCACGTCGCCCGGCTTGATCGATCGGTCCATCAGCAGGATGATCCCCGCGATCAGGTTGCCGATCGTCTTCTGCAGCCCGAAGCCGATCGCGAGCCCGAACGCGCCGCTGAACACGGCGAAGGCCGTGAGGTCGATCCCCAGCAGGTCGATCCCGACGAAGAAGGCGAGCACCACCACCGCGATCGCCGCGAGCTTCTGCGACAGCAATTTCTGCGTCGCATCGAAGCCGTCGGCGCGCTGGACGGTGTGCGCCACCACCCGGTTGACCAGCCGCACCGCCGCGAACAGCAGGACGACGGTCACCATCACGGTCAGCACCGACAGCAAGGTGAAGCGCCGCGACCCGATATCGACTCCGACACCGCCGAGCGTCGCCTGGATCGCCGCGAGCCCGCCCATCGCCCGGCTGAGGATCGCCGTGAAGGCGAGCCCCGCCATCGTCCACGCCGCCCAGCGCGGCAGGCTGAGCCCGCGCAGCACCGCGACGGTCAGCATCCCCACCGCCGCCGCTTCGGCAAAGCCGATCCCGAACGCCGCGAGCGCGTGCCACGGCCACACCACTGCGAGGATCGCGAGCAGCACCGCCGCGGTGCCGTGCCGCGCGATCGCGCACATCCGCGAGGCGATTCCCTCGGCGCTGTGTCCGACATGCGCCGCCCACAGCGCGGCGAGCCGCTCGCCGATCGTGCGCCCCGCGACCCAGCCGATCGCGAGCGCCGCCACCGCGAGCGCGAAGGCCATGCTCGCCTCGAGCAAATCGCCGTCGGTGGGCAGCGCCAGCCCCTGGCCCGCGAGCCACTGGGCCAGCCCGTCCATCAGGCAGCCGCCGCGCTGAAGCGGGCAAGACCCGCCTCGAGATCGGCGATCAGGTCGCCGGCATCCTCGAGCCCGATCTGGAGCCGCACCACCGGCCCCTCCGCGGTCCACCTGGTCGCGGTGCGGTAGCGCTGCGGGTCCACGGGAAGCGCCAGGCTCTCGAACCCGCCCCAGCTATAGCCGATGCCGAAATGCTCGAGCCCGTCGATCAGCGCCGCGCGTGCCGCGTCGGTGCCGCCGCGCAGGACAAACGAGAACAGCCCCGTCGCGCCCTTGAAGTCGCGCAGGAACACGTCGTGCCCCGGGCAATCGGGCAGCGCCGGGTGGAGCACCCGCGCCACTTCGGGCCGGCCCTTCAGCCATTCGGCGATGCGCAGCGCGCTAGCCTCGTGCCGGTCGAGCCGCACCGCCATGGTGCGCAAGCCCCGCGCGGCCAGCCAGCTGTCGTCGGGGCTCGCGACCTGGCCGAGCTGGAAGCTGGTGTCGCGCAGCCGCTGCCAGTGCGACGGCGCCGCGGTCACCGATCCGAGCATCACGTCGGAATGCCCGGCGATGTATTTGGTGCAGGCGAGGATCGACAGGTCGATCCCCAGCGCGATCGCCGGCAGCCTGAGCGGTGTCGCCCAGGTATTGTCGAGCAATGTGGTCAGCCCGCGCGCCCTGGCGACGCCAATGATCGCGGGCAGGTCCTGCACTTCGAAGGTCAGGCTGCCGGGGCTCTCGAGGAACACCGCCTTGGTCGCGGGCCCGATCAGCCCGGCGATGTCCGCGCCGATCATCGGATCGTAGAAGGTCGTGGCGATCCCCAGCCGCTTGAGCAGCCCGGTCGCCATCGACCGGGTCGGGTCGTAGCTGCTGTCGGGCAGCAGCAGCTCGTCACCGGGCGACAGCACCGAAAGCAAGGCCGCCGCGATCGCCGCGACTCCCGAGGGGTAGAGGAAGGTCGCCTCGGCCCCCGGCTCGAGCTCGGTCAGCGCGTCGGCGAGCGACCATTGGGTCGGCGTCCCCCGGCGGCCGTAGAACAGCCGGTGATGCGTGTCGCGCGCACCCGATGCGCGCAGGTCGGCGACGCTGTCGTAGAGGATCGTCGAGGCACGCCACACGGCTGGGTTGACGATTCCCTGCGTCCATTCGGCGCGCCGCCCCGCGGTGACGACGCGCGTGGCGTCGCCCTTCTTGCCGTCTCCGCTCATGCGCCGATCGCCTTGGGAGTCGCGGGATCGGCCCCCCATTCGGCCCAGCTGCCGTCATAGAGCGAGGCGCGGTGCCCGAGCAGATGCGCCGCGAACACCGGCACCGCCGCGGTGATCCCCGATCCGCAGGTCGCGACGATCGGATGCTCGACTTCGATACCCTCGCTCTCGAACACTGCGCGCAGCGTCCCCTCGCGCTTCCAGGTGCCGTCGGGGTGGAAGAACTGGGCATAGGGCAGGTTGCGCGCGCCGGGGATATGCCCCGGAACCACGCCGGGCCGCGGCTCGGGCTCCCGCCCCGCGAAGCGCGCCGGCCCGCGGGCGTCGACGATCTGCGCGGTCGTCGTCCGCATCGTGTCGAGCGTGACCACCCCTTCGGCGACATGCCGCACGGTGAAGTGGCGCCGCTTCGGCGCGCCTTCGCCGGTCTCGAGCGGCCGCCCCTCGGCCTTCCATTTGGCCAGCCCGCCGTCGAGGATCGCGACATCGGGCGTCCCGAACGCCTGGATCATCCACCAGGCGCGCGCCGATGTGTGCAGCGGGCTGTCGTCGTAGATCACGATCCGCACCCCGTCGCCCAGCCCCAGCGCCTGCATCCGGCTGGCGAGCTGCTCGGACGAGGGCAGCATCGACGGCAGCGTGCTCGCGATATTGGCGAAACCATCGAGGTCCATGAACACCGCGCCGGGAATGTGCCCCGCGGCGAATTCCGCCGCCGCGTCGCGGCCATGCTCGGGCAGGAACCAGCTCGCGTCCGCCACGCACAGGTCGCTCGCGCCCAATTGGGCCGCCAGCCATTCGGTCGTAACCAATGCATCCATGCGGGAGTCCTAGAGCATCGCGCCGAAAAGTGGGAACCGGTTTTCGGCGAAAGCGATGCGACCACAAAGGCGCAGGATGCAAAGCGCGCATCAAACGCTTACATGGGCGCATGGACCCCCGGCATCTCGGCAAGCAATCCGCGCTCCCCGCTTCTCCCGAAGAGGCGGTGCTCGACTATGTCCCCAATCCGCGCCCGGGCTCGCGCTACCTGATCCGCTTCGCCGCGCCCGAATTCACCTCGCTCTGCCCGATTACCGGCCAGCCCGATTTCGCGCATCTCGTGATCGACTATGTGCCGGGCGCGACGATCGTCGAATCCAAGTCGCTCAAGCTGTTCCTCGGCGCGTTCCGCAATCACGGCGCATTCCACGAGGATTGCACCGTCGGCATCGGCGAGCGGCTGTTCGCCGAGATGAAGCCCGAATGGCTCCGGATCGGTGGATACTGGTATCCGCGCGGCGGCATTCCGATCGACGTGTTCTGGCAGTCGGGCGAGCCCCCGGCGGGCGTGTGGGTGCCGCCGCAGGACGTCGCCGGGTACCGCGGACGCGGCTGAATGCAGCATCGGTGCAACCATATTCGGTTCAACGAGTTTCTGGAGGTTGAATAAGGGGCTGAAACGCCTCGCTTTAATCTAGGTTAGTGAAAGGACAGGGATGGCGTCGCCTTCGAACGTGCCGGGAGTTCGGCATATCGCCCTGATCGGGAACTTCCTCCCGCGCAAATGCGGGCTTGCGACCTACACCACCGATGTTTTCAACGCGCTGCGCGACCGCTTCCCGGATCTCGCCGTCGACGTCTACGCGATGGACGACCATCCGGGCCGCTACGCCTATCCGCCCGAAGTCACTCGCGCGATCCCGCAGGACGACCGTTCGGCCTATCTCGATGCTGCACGTGCGATAGAGGCGAGCGGCGCGCAGGCGCTGTGGATCCAGCACGAATACGGCATCTATGGCGGCCCGGCCGGCGAATTGCTGATCGCGCTGATCGACCGGCTGTCGATCCCGGTGATCGCGACGCTCCATACCGTCCTCGAAAAGCCCAGCGCCGACGAGCGCCGGGTGATGGAGGCGCTGCTGCGCCGCTCGGCGCGGGTGATCGTGATGGCCGAGAAGGGCCGCGAGATCCTCAAGCGCGTCCACGGCGTCGACGATCGCAAGGTGGTGATGATCCCGCACGGCGTTCCCGACCGCGACTTCCTCGATCCCGACCTGCTCAAGCCGCGCTTCGGCTGGGAAGGCCGCGAGGTCGTGCTGACCTTCGGCCTGCTCGCGCCCAACAAGGGCATCGAGACGATGATCGAGGCGATGCCCGAAATCGTCGCCGCGCGCCCGCAGGCGCTCTATGTCGTGCTCGGCGCGACGCACCCCAACCTCGTCGCGCACGAAGGCGAGCTCTATCGCGACCGCCTCGCGGCGATGGTGGCGGACAAGGGCCTCGCCGATCATGTCCGCTTCGTCGACGCTTTCGTCGAGCAGGACGAATTGCTCGACTATCTCCAGGCGTCGGACATCTATGCGACGCCTTATTCTAACCCCGCCCAGATCACTTCGGGCACGCTTTCCTATGCGGTCGGCGTCGGCAAGGCAGTGATCTCGACCCCTTACGTCCACGCGACCGAGATCCTCGCCGACGGGCACGGCGTGATCGTCGATTTCGGCGACAGCGCGGCCTTTGCGCGCGAGATCATCGCGCTGCTCTCCGACAAGGGTGCACGCGAGGCGCTTTCGGCCCGCGCCTATGCGCGCGGGCGGACGATGGTGTGGCAGCAGCTCGCCGAGACCACCACCGCGGTGATCGCCGACATTCTCGACGCGAAGCCGCGCCGCTTCGTCAAGGCAGTCGCCGAGCTCAAGGCGCTCGCGCCCGATATCGCCGCGGTCGAGCGGATGAGCGACGCCACCGGCATGCTCCAGCATTCGATCTTCTCGGTGCCCGACCGCCGCCACGGCTATTGCATCGACGACAATGCCCGTGCGCTGATCCTGATGTCGAAGCTCGACGACATCGATGCCGGGCTGCGCGACAAATGGACGACGATCTATTCGAGCTTCGTCCAGCACGCCTGGAACCCCGACGCCCGGCGCTTCCGCAACTTCATGAACTTCGACCGGACCTGGTGCGAGGATGTGGGGTCGGAGGATTCGAACGGCCGCGCGCTCTGGTCCCTCGGCGTCACCGCGCGCGACGCCCGCGCGCAGAAGCATCGCGACTGGGCATCGGCGATGTACGACGCGACCGCGTCGATCGCGCTCGAGCTCGGCAGCCCCCGCGCCCGCGCCTTCGCCATGCTGGGCGCCGCGGCAATGGTCGAGGCGCATCCGGGGCACGCCTTGTCTCGCACGATCCTCACCCGCTTCGGCGACGAGCTGATCGCCTTGCTCGACGTCGCGCGGCGGCCCGAATGGCAATGGTTCGAGATCGTCCTCGCCTATGACAATGCCCGGCTGCCCGAGGCGCTGATCCGCGCGGGCAAGGCGCTGGGGCGCGGCGACTTCCTGCGCACGGGCCTCGAGACGCTCGACTGGATCGTCGCGCGCCAGACCTCGCCCGAGGGCCGCTTCCGCGCGGTCGGCACCGAGAGCTTCGGCCGCGAATATGCCCAGCCGCTCCAGTTCGACCAGCAGCCGCTCGAAGCGCAGGCGACGATCGACGCGTGCGCCGCCGCCTATGAGGCGACCGGCGAGGCGCGCTGGACCGAGGAAGCGATGCGCGCCTATCGCTGGTATCTCGGCGCCAACGACCTCGAATTGCCGCTCGCGACCGCGCAGGACGGCGGCTGCTTCGACGGGCTGATGCCCACCGGGCTCAACCGCAACCAGGGCGCCGAGTCGATTCTGGCACTGCAATTGGCGAGCTGCGCGATTTCCGCCCTTTCAAAGCCTGCCGAAAACGTGGCAGGACCCGCACTCGCCGTCGCGTAGGAGCACTTCGCGCCGGCTTTTGCTTGTTGGGGGGCGAATTGCTGGAACTGTTCACCCATTCGCTGCGGCTGAAGGCGGACCCGTCGCGCGTCGTGGTGCGTCCCTTCCATATCGGCTGGCAGGCCAACGGCGCGGCGCCGAGCCGGACCGAGCGGCTGGTGCGCGAAGTGCTCGAAATGTCGCCGGGCGATGCGCGGACCCAGCTCGAGATCGTCCTCAAGGATTTCGAGGCGCGCCACTGGCAGACCCGCCGCGTCTTCATGACCCGCTATGACGAGATCGAGGCGCAGCTCAAGCTCGACGGCGCCGAGATCGGCGACGAGAAGCGCCAGCTGATCGGCGCCTATTTCTGCCACGAATACAGCTATGCCGCCGCCGCGCTGATGAACCCGAGCGCGGTGCCGCATTACGACCAGTCGGGGATGCCGAGCGGATCGCTGCGCATCCTGATGTCGCTGCGCGCGGTCGGCGAGGGACATATCTCGTCGGTCGCGTTCCGCGAGGGGATCATCACCGACCGGAACGAGCTGACCCTCGCCCCCGATCCGCCCTTCGCCACTGCCGCCGATGCGCGCGAGGAGGACGAGGACCATGTCCCCGAGGGGCCGGTGACGGTCTATCGCCACCGCGACTCGACGCTGTCGGGCACGGTCATCTTCCCGATCACCAAGGCGCAGTCGAACGGTCTCGAAGACCTGCGCATCTGCCATTTCCACCACGAGGACGGCAGCAGCGAGTGGATCGGCACCTACACCGCCTATAACGGCTCGCAGATCCAGTCCGAGCTGATGCGCACCCGCGACTGGCGCTCGCTCGACCTGGTGCCGATGACCGGCAGCGCCGCGCGCAACAAGGGCATGGCGCTGTTCCCGCGCAAGATCGGCGACCGCTACATGATGGTCGGCCGCCAGGACGGCGAGAACATCTTCCTCCACAGCTCGGACACCCTCACTCATTGGGAGGGCGGCGACATGCTGCTGACTCCGCAATATCCATGGGAGCTGGTCCAGATGGGCAATTGCGGGCCGCCGATCGAGCTTCCCGAGGGGTGGCTGCTGCTCACCCACGGGGTCGGGGCGATGCGCAAATATTCGATCGGCGCGGCTTTGCTCGACAAGGACGACCCCTCGAAGGTGATCGGCCGGACCCGCGAGCCGATCCTCGCCGCCGCCGACCAGGACCGCGAGGGCTATGTCCCCAACGTCGTCTACACCTGCGGCGCGATCCGGCACGGCGAGTCGCTGTTCATCCCGTACGGCGTCGCCGACAGCTCGGTCGCCTTCGCCTTCGTGCCGATCAAGTCGCTGCTGGCACAGATGTGACCAGCCGCCGGGTGCGGGCGTAGAGCAACGCGAGCGTCCCGAAGAAGAGGAGCGGCGCGAGGATCGCGGCCACGCCCTCGAAGCTTTCGCCCACCACCGCCAGCGGCGCATCGTTGTTGGTCGCGCCGACGATGCCCGCAAAGGCCACCCCGAACAGGCTTTCGCCGACGATCAGCCCGGTCGCGGCGAGCGTGCCCATCCGCTCGGCGAATTCGGGGTTGGCGGTGCGCTTCGCCCAGCGGTTGTAGAAGGCGCCGATCAGCGCGCCGACCGGGATCAGCAGCGTCAGCGCCATCGGCAGGTAGATGCCCATGCCGACTCCGAGCGGCGGCAGCCGCATCTTGCCCAAGCGGCCCAGCGTCTCGTCGAGCGCGATGATCACCACGCCGAGCCCGGCGCCCAGGCCGATCAGGTTCCAGTTGATGTCGCCGCCGAGCACGCCCTTGGCGAGGCTCGAGATCAACGCGGCCTGCGGCGCGGCGAGCGCGGTCTCCTTGGCGCCCGGCGCGCCCTGGAAGGTGAAGGCGGTGTTGAGCAGGTCGAGGATCGGCGGGATGACGAGGCTGCCGAAGATCACCCCCAGCACCAGCGCGAACTGCTGCTTCCACGGCGTCGCGCCGACCAGCTGCCCGGTCTTGAGGTCCTGGAGATTGTCGTTCGAGATCGTCGCGACCGAGAAGACGATCGCGGTCGCGAACAGCGCATAGGCGACCAGCGCGCGCGTATCCTCGGGGGTGTTGTCGTTGCCGAAGATGAGCACGAGCAGCAGCGACGCGGCGATCACCGCGAGGATGCCGACCCCCGAGACCGGGCTGTTCGAAGCGCCGATCAGCCCGGCCATATAGCCGCAGACCGCGGCGATGATGATGCCGATCACGACGACATAGACCAGGGTGCCGCCGATCACCGGGATCGGATGATCGTGCACCGGGCCGCCCGCCGAGAAGGTCCATAGCAGCCAGGCGATCGGGATCAGGGTCAGCAGGCTGGTGCCCAGCACGATTCCGATCGGCAAGTCGCGCTCGGTCAGCTCGAGCAGGGCGCCGCCCTGCCGCGCGCGCTGCGCCGCGATCGCCGAACGGATGCCGCCGGCGATCGGGCCGAGGATCTTGAGCAGGCTCCAGATCGCCGCGACCCCGATCGTCCCCGCGCCGATGAAGCGGACCTCGCTGCGGAACACGATGTTGACGACGGTATCGAGCGCGCCCGGCACGCCCGCGGTGAGCCAGGGCATCAGCACGCCCCACGAGATCACCATGCCGAGGAACATCGCCGCGCCGACCGAGAGGCCGACGAGATGCCCGACTCCGATCAGCGCCATCGACCAGCTGGTCGACAGGCCCGTCGCCGAGCCGCCGATCTTGAAATTCTTCACCGCTTCGGCAGCGGCGAGCTTCATCGCGGCGAGGATCTGGAACCCCGCCGAGACCAGCGAGCCGATGATGATGACTTTCAGGCCATGCGCATTCTCGACATCGCCTTCCTTCGCCGCGCCGACCTTGAGCACTTCGGCGGCGGCGACGCCTTCGGGATAGGGCAGGTCCGATCCGGTCACGAGCGCGCGGCGCAGCGGCACCGAGAACATCACCCCGAGGATGCCGCCGACCATGCAGACGAGCGCAGTGGTCCAATAGGGAAAGCCCTGCCACCAGCCGACCAGGATCAGGCCCGGAAGCACGAAGATGATCGCGGCGAGCGTGCCCGCGGCGCTGGCGATCGTCTGGACGATGTTGTTCTCGAGGATGTTGGCGGTCTTGAAGAAGCGCAGGATCGCCATCGAGATCACCGCGGCGGGGATCGAGGTGGCGAAGGTGATCCCGACCTTGAGCCCGAGATAGACGTTCGCCGCGGTGAAGATCACCGTGATCAGCCCGCCGAGGATGATTCCGCGGATCGTGAGTTCGGCCAGAGGACGTTCGGAGGGGCGGGCGGGTGCGGTGGCCATTCGGTGGGCTCCGGTTCGGGCGAAGGGGTTGGAGTCTAGGCGAGTCGCGCCTTGCCCGGGGCTGAACCGCCCTGGGCCAGGGCGGCGATTTCGGGGTAGCGAAGTTCACAAAGTTCACGGTACGTCTCGACGGGATACGCCCCCTCCCGAGTCGAACCTGCAGTCAATTTACCCGATACGGGTAAAGTCGGTTGCTGGTGCGAAAGCCTGTGCATTGCCGCATCGTGGCAGCGCAAATCCATGTAGGACAGCGTTTTCTGGGGAGAGGTTCGATGGCGATCGCATGGCTGATGGCGGCGGTGCTGGCGGCGAGCCCGGCGGCCGATCCCGCGCTGCGCCAGGTCGCGCCGGGCGCCTGGGTGCTGATCGGGACCAGCGGCAATGTGCTGGTCGTGCCGGCGCCCGAGGGTGCGCTGATCGTCGACGACGAGCGGCCGGCCGACTATCCCGAGATCGTCGCGGCGGTGGCGAAACTCTCGCCCGTGCCGGTGCGGACGGTAGTCGATACGCATTGGCATCTCGATCACAGCGGCGGCAACGAGGCTTTCGCCAGGGCCGGCGCGACGATCGTGGCGCAGCGCGAAGTGCGGGTGCGGCGGAGCGCCGACCAGTTCATGCCCGCCTACAACCGCACCATCCCCGCCGCCGCGCCCGAGGCGCTGCCTTCGGTCGTCTTTGACGAGACGCTCGACCTGCCCGCCGGTAGCGAGACCGTCGAGCTGCGCCACGCCCCTCATGCCCATACCGACGGCGACACGATCGTGCGGCTGAAGAACGCCAATGTGATCCATATGGGCGACATCTATTTCAACGGGATCTGGCCGTTCATCGACACCGCTTCGGGTGGCGGCATCGGCGGGCTGATCGCCGCGGTCGACCAGGCGCTGGCGCTGGCCGATGCGAAGACGGTGATCGTCCCCGGACATGGGCCGATCGCGACGCGGGCCGATCTGGCGCGGTATCGCGACATGCTGGCGGATGTGCGCGAGCGGGTGCGCTCGGAGCGAGCGGCGGGGCAGACGCTCGAGCAGGTGCTGGCGTCGCACCCCGCGGCCGCATGGCGCGCGGGGATGGTCGGGCGCGAGGATGCGTTCGTGACCGCGGTGTATGAGGGAGTGAAGGGGTCCTGACGCTGACTCATGCTGCCCGTTCCTCAGCCCGGGGATTTCCCTTGTTCTCCTGCTTTCGCAGGGGAACAGGAAGGCGGAGATGTCAGCCGAACAAGACCGGGGTGACGGAGGATATGTGTGCCGCCTTCACGCCCCCGGCACGGTCAGCCGGTAGGGCTGGTACGCCGTCTTGAACGCCGGCAGCGCCTCGCAGGCGGTGCGGTGCGCGGTCAGCGCGGGCGGGAAGGCGAAGGCGCCGGGCAGCGCCTCGGCGATGAAGGTCAGCATCGTGCCCGTCATCACATCGGCATGGCTCGGCGTGTCGCCGAACAGCCAGGGTCCCGGGCGCGCGGCGCGTTCGCGCTCCAGGAGCGCGAGCGTCTCCTCGATCTGGGTACGGCACCGCGTCACCCACATGTCATGGCCTTCGCGAAAGGCGCTTTCGTAGACGAGGCTGACGCCCTTGTCGGCGACTCCCGCCGCGAAGGCGGCGAGGCGGAGCATCTCGATCCGCTCGGCGCCTGCGCGGCCGAGCACGGCGTTGGCGGGACCGACCAGCTCGTCGATCACTTCGAGGATCGCCGCGCTGTCGGTCACCGGGGTGCCGTCGTCGAGGACGAGCACCGGCACGCGGCGGAGCGGCGAGACCGCAGCGATCCGGTCGACATCGCCGAAGCCCGACCAGGGGAGATGCTCGACCTCGGCGCCATAAGTGACGAGCGCGACCGCGACGCGGCGGACGAAGGGCGAGTCGTACTGGCCGATGAGCTTCATGAGCGCGCGCTAGCACGGCGCGATGGTCGCCGCTACGCTGCGCACCATGGACAAGGATTCAACCGACAAAGGCCAGCGGATCGCGCGAACGCTGCTGGTGGCGGGGCTGCTGCTGCTCGGGCTGTTCGTCGCGGGGCGCTTCCTGCCGGCGTTGCTGTGGGCCGTGATCATCGCCGTGGCGGTCGACCCGCTGCACCTGAAGCTGCGCGCGCGGCTGGACAGCACGCACCGGATCGTGCTGCCGCTGGCGATCACCGCCGCCGCCGCTTTGGTGGTGCTGGCGCCGCTCGCGCTCGGCGTCGCGCAGGCGGCGCGCGAGGCGCACGATATCGGGCTGTGGATCGCGACCGCGCAGGCGACCGGGCTGCCGGTGCCCGACTGGGTGGCGCGGCTGCCGGTCGGGAGCGACGCGGTGCGCGGCTGGTGGCAGGCCAACCTCGCCACCCCCGAGGGCGCGGCGGCCTTGCTCCACGGCTTGCGCGGCGGGGCGTGGATCGCCGAATCGCGCGCGATCGGCGTCAATCTGCTCCACCGCGCGGTGATCTTCGGATTCACGCTGCTGGCCTTGTTCTTCGTGCTGCGCGACCGCGATTCGCTGATCGCGCAGGCCCGGCGCGGTGCGGACAAATGGTTAGGGGCGACCGGCGAGCGCGTCGGCGAGCAGGCGCTGCGATCGGTGCGCGGGACGATCGACGGGCTGGTGCTGGTCGGGCTCGGGGTCGGCGCAGTGATGGCAGCCGCCTATTTCGCGCTGGGGGTGCCGCATCCGCTGATGCTGGGCGCGCTGACTGCGATCGCGGCGATGATCCCGTTCGGCGCGCCTTTGGTGTTCGTGCTCGCGGCGCTGCTGCTGGTGGTGGCGGGCGCACCGGGCGCGGCGATCGCGGTGCTGGTGATCGGCACGGTCGTGATGTTCGTCGCCGACCATTTCATCCGGCCCGCGCTGATCGGCGGGGCGACCCGGCTGCCGTTCATCTGGGTGCTGATCGGGATATTGGGCGGGGTCGAGACGATGGGGCTGCTCGGGCTGTTCATCGGGCCCGCGGCGATGGCGGTGCTGGTGATGCTGTGGCGCGAGTTTCTGGCGGGGGGTGGGGAGGCGCCCTCTCTCTAAACCCTTCCTGCTCCCCTGCGAAAGCAGGGGTCCAGAGCCAAGCAGGTCAACCCTTGTGACCCTGGGCCCCTGCTTTCGCAGGGGAACAGGAAAAGTGTTTGACGCCGCAAGGGTTCACCGCCCTTTGAACAATCCGCCCAATAGCCCGCGGACCAGGCTCGCGCCGACGCCGCGGGAGGAGCCGAACACCGCCTTGCTGACCTCGTTGGCGACCGAGCGGCCGACGGCCGAGGACGCCGAGCGCGTGGCGCGGTTCCACGGCGAGTTGGCGGCCTCGCGCTCGGCCTGGCGTTGCGCCTGCGCGTCGAGCCGGGCCTGGCGGTCGGCGTCGCGCTGCTGCGCCAAGGCGGCGCGCTCGGCTTCTTTCGCCAGGCGGGCGTCTTCCTTGGCCTTCGCCGCGGCGGCCTTCTCGGCCTCGGTCGTCGCCGCGGCCTCGGCGGCAGCGGCGGCGGCTTCCGCGCCCTTGATCGCGAGCAGCTCCTCGGCCGATTCGCGGTCGATCAACTGGTCGTACCTGGTCCCGACCGCGTCATACTCGACCAGAACGCCGCGCTCCTGCGGGGTGACCGGGCCGACCCGGCTGCACGGGGGCTTGATCAAGGTGCGCTCGACCGGCGCGGGCGAGCCGTCGTCCTGGAGCATCGACACCAAAGCCTCGCCGACCTTCAATTCGGTGATCGCGGTGGCGACGTCCACGCCCGGATTGGCGCGGAAAGTGGTGGCGGCGGCCTTGACCGCGGCCTGGTCGCGCGGGGTGAAGGCGCGCAGCGCGTGCTGGACGCGGTTGCCGAGCTGGCCGGCGACGCTGTCGGGGATGTCGATCGGGTTCTGGGTGATGAAATAGATGCCGACTCCCTTCGAGCGGATCAGCCGGACGACCTGCTCGATCTTGCCGAGCAGCGCCCTGGGGGCATCGTCGAACAGCAGGTGCGCCTCGTCGAAGAAGAAGACCAGCACCGGCTTGTCGGGGTCGCCGACCTCGGGGAGATGCTCGAACAGCGCGCTCATCAGCCAGAGCAGGAAAGTGGCATAGAGCTTGGGGCTCGCCATCAGTTTGTCGGCGGCGAGGATGTTGACGAGGCCGCGGCCCTTGTCGTCGGCGCCGATGAAGTCCGACATCGCCAGCGCGGGCTCGCCGAAGAAATGGTCGCCGCCTTGCGAACGCAGCTGGAGCAGCGCGCGCTGGATCGCGCCGACGCTCTGCTTCGAGACGTTGCCGTAGGCCGCGGTCAGCTCGTCGGCGCGCGCGGCGCAGTGGGCGAGCATCGACTGCAAGTCGTCGAGGTCGAGCAGCAGCAGCCCGTCCTTGTCGGCGAGCGTGAAGGCGATGGTGAGCACGCCTTCCTGGACTTCGTTCAGGTCCATCAGCCGCGCGAGCAGCAGCGGCCCCATCTCGCTGACCGTGGTGCGGATCGGATGGCCGTCGGCACCGTACAGGTCCCAGAACTGCACCGGGGTGTCGGCATAGGACCAGCTATCGTCGCCAATCTCGGCCGCGCGCGCGGCGAAGCTGTCGTGGAGCTTCGACGTCGGCGAGCCGGCCATGGCGAGGCCCGACAAATCGCCCTTCGCGTCGGCGACGAAGCAGGGGACGCCGGCCTGCGACAGTCCCTCGATGATGCCCTGGATGGTGACGGTCTTGCCGGTGCCGGTCGCGCCCGCGATCAGCCCGTGGCGGTTGGCGCGGCGAAGCACCAGCTCGAGCCGCCTGCCGCCGCCGGTTCCGATGAAAATGCCCGTGTCCGCCATTGCCAACGCTCCCGTGTCGAGCGGTGGCGATAGCCGGGTCCGGCCGAAATCAGCTAGCGATTTCGACCGGGATGAAGGTGCCGAAATCGCGACGCTGGACGTAGAGCAGGACCTGGCTGCGGCCCGCGGCCTTGGAGGCGCTGACGACCTTGGCGATGTCGGTACCGGTGGTCACCGGCGTGCGGTTGACCGAGACGATCACGTCGCCGCGGCGCAGGCCCTTGCCGGCGGCGTCGCTGGACGGATCGACCGTGACGATCACCACGCCCCGCGACTTGGGATCGACGCCGATATTCTGCGCGATCGCCGGCGTCAGCGGCGTGACCGCGACGCCGAGCGAGGCGGCAGCGAGCGCCCCGGGCTCGCCGCCCGGCTGCGAATTCTCGTCATTGGGGTCGAACGCGTTGCCGCCGTTGCGGCTCGCCAGCTTGTCCTCGTCCGGACGCGTGCCGACCACGACATTGACCGTCTGGCGCTTGCCGTCGCGGACCAATTCGAACGGCACCCGGCTGCCCGGCGCCAGATTGGCGACGAGATAGCCGAGCGTCTGGTCGGGCGTGACTTCCTTGGCGCCGACCTTGACGATCACGTCGCCCTGCTTGATCCCGGCCTTGTCGGCAGCCTCGCCCGCCTCGACGCGCGAGATCAAGGTGCCGCGATCCTTGGGGATGTCGAGCGCGGCGGCGATGTCGCCGGTTACGTCCTGCATCACCACGCCGAGATAGCCGCGGCGGATCGCGCTGCCCTTCATCAGCTGGTCGATGACCGGCTTGGCCTCCTCGGCGGGGATCGCGAAGCCGATCCCGACATTGGCGCCGGTCGGCGACAGGATCTGCGAGTTGATGCCGATGACGTTGCCCTGCAGGTCGAACATCGGGCCGCCCGAATTGCCGCGGTTGATCGAGGCGTCGGTCTGGATGAAGCGGTCATAGGCGCCGCCCTGGCCAGTGACGCGGTGCACCGCCGAGATGATCCCGGCCGTGACCGAGCCGCCGAGCCCGAACGGATTGCCGATCGCCACCACCCAGTCGCCGACCCGCGACTGCGCCGAATCGCCGAAGCGGACGAAGGGGAGGTTGACGCCCTCGATCTTGAGCAGCGCCAGATCCGACGGCGCGTCGCGGCCGACCAGCTTGGCCTTGTATTCGCGGCGATCGGCCAGCGTGACGGTGATCGTCTCGACCACCGCGCCCTTGGCGCCCGCCGAGATGACATGGTTGTTGGTGACGACATAGCCATCGGCCGAGATGATGAAGCCCGAGCCGAGCGATTCGGCCTCGCGTGTCACCGGCTGGCCGCCCTGGCCGCCCTGCTGCGGGACGAGACCCTCGAACGGCGTGCCCGCGAACGGATTGGTGTTCACCTGGACGCGCTGGGTGGTCGAGATGTTGACCACCGCGGGCTGGAGCTTGGACACCATGTCGGCGAAGCTCATCGGCGCGCCGGCCTTGGGGGCGGCGGCGTCGATCACGCCCGGCTCGTTCTGCGCGGTCTGCGCGCCGGCGGGCTGGTGGAGCGTCAGAGTCGCGGCGGTGCCGCTGAGGACCAGGGCGGTGGCGAGGGCGTAAGCGTAACGCACAGGGAATTTCCTCTTCAAGGCTTGGATCGCGTTCCGGGGCGATGTCTTGCGCCCGGTTCCTGAACGGCGATTGAATATGAACGAATGTGCAGCCTCATCGTTGCCCTATGAACTCCTTCAGATAGCTGTTCTGGGGCGAAAGGATGATCGAGGTCTCGCCCTTGTCGGGCGAAGGATTGACGAAGGTCGTCCGGTACGACTGCATCGCGCGGTAGAAATCGTAGAATTGCGGGTCCTTGTTGAACGCCTGGGCATAGATCTGCGCGGCCTGGGCCGAGGCATTGGCGCGGATGATCTGCGCTTCCTTGAGCCCCTGCGCGCGGATCGTCGCGGCCTCCTGCTGGCGCGCGGTGCGCATCCGCTCATAGGCGCTGTCGAGCGGCGAGCCGACCGGCAGGTCGGCATGCTTGATCCGCACGTCGACGATCTCGACGCCGTATTGCGACGCGTATTTCTGCAGATTGGACTGGATATTGTCCATCACCTGTCCGCGCTCGGCGCTGAGCAGGGCCGCGAAGGGCTGCTTGCCGAGCTCGCTGCGCAGCGACGAGCTGAACAGCGGCCCGAGCTTGTCGGTGACGCGGTCCGACGAGCCGACGGTGATCACCATCTTGAGCGGATCGACCACGCGGAAGCGCGCATAGGCGTCGACCTCGAGCCGCAGCTGATCGGTCGACAGCACCGGCTGGTTGGTCAGGTCGATATCGAGCACGCGCTTGTCGACCCAGACGACGCGGTCGACCAGCGGGATCCGCCAATAGACCCCGGCATTGGTCTTCCCGAACTCCTCGCCGCGCTGATAGGCGTTGACCACCTCATAGGGCTGCTGGAGCCGGAGGATCACTGCCTGCTTGGTCTCGGGCACGATCAGCACGCTGCTGAACAACGCGAGCAGCAGCAGCCCGCCGAGCACCGCCAGCGTGATCGGATTGCGTATCCAGGAACCGCTCACTTGCTTCCCTCCCGGCCCTTGACCGTCACGGCCGGGGCCTCGGCATTCTTGCGGAGCTCGGGAAGCGCCAGATAGGGCGTGACCCCGGGCGCCTCGACGATCGTCTTGTTGTTGCGCATCAGCACCTGCTCCATCGTCTCGTAATAGAGGCGGCGGCGCGTGACTTCGGGGGCGAGCTTGTACTGCTCGTAGATCTTGTCGAACTCGGCGGCGTCGCCCTGCGCGGCGGCGAGCACCTGCTGGGCATAGGCATTGGCGTTGTTCTTGTTCGCCTGCGCCTGCTGCTGCGCGGCGGTGACCTGCTTGAAATCCTCGTCGACCGCCTGCGGGGCGGCGGACTTCTGGATCGACACGCTCTGGATCACCACGCCCGAATGATATTCGTCGAGGATCTGCTGCATCAGCAGCATCACCTGCGCCTCGATCCGCGCACGGCCCGAGGTGATGGTGTCGTTGAGCGACGCCGTCGCGACCACGGCGCGCATCGCCGTCTCGGCGGTGGCGCGCACCGTCTCCTGCGGCTTGGCGATCTGGTAGACGAAATCGGGCGCGTCGCGGATGCGCCACTGCACCAGATAGGCCAGATCGACGATGTTCTGGTCACCGGTCAGCATCAAATTCTCGCCGCCGTTGAGCGGGAAATTCTCGTCGCGGATCGCCTGGACGTCCTCGGTATCGACCAAGGACAGCGGCGCGGGGAGCGTCAGGCTCCAGCCCGGGCCGAGCGTGCCCGAGAAGCGGCCGAGCGTGGTGACGACGCCGCGTTCCTGCGGGCCGATCGAATGGACCGACGTGAAGACGATCCAGACCAAAGCCAGCGCGCCGCCGATCAGCAGCCACAGCCGCGGGCCGCCCGCGCCGGGAAAGCCGCCGCCGCCGCGCCGGGCGCGCTTGAGCAGATCGTCGAGCGTGCCCGAGGGGCCGCGCGGACGCTTGCCGCCGGGCGGGAACGACCAGGGGTTACGCGGGCCGCCGCCCGAGCCGCCGCCCTTGCCGCCATCACCCTTGCCGCCGTCGCCGCCGCTGCCTTTGTCACCGCCGCCACCGCTGGTGCCGCCGCCGCTGCCCCACGGGCTCTTGGGAGGATCGTTCTTGGAGATGCCGGCCCATGCGGGCCAGCCGGATCGTTTGGCCATAAGGCCTTTATAAGGGCGGCGGCGCGGAATTACAGTGGCAGCCGTCGATTGTATCCTTATGTGCGCTGCGATGACTGACCGCGCGACACTCGAAGCCGTTCTGGGACCCATCGCCGCGGGCCGCGCCACCGTCCGGTTCGAGGCGGGCCGGGCGAGCATCGTGCTCGACGTGACCGGCCTTGCCACCGACGCGCAGGCCGAGATGGAGGCCGATGCGAAGGCCGCCGCCGCGGCGCTGCCCGGAGTCGACGAGGTCCGCGTGCTGCTGACCAGCGAGCGCAAGGTCCGCCGGATGATCGCAGTCGCCAGCGGCAAGGGCGGAGTCGGCAAGTCGACCATCGCAGTCAACCTTGCGATCGCGCTGGCGCGGATGGGGCGCCGGGTCGGAATGGTCGACGCCGATATCTACGGGCCGTCGCAGACCAAGCTGCTCGGCGTCGAGGGCATCCGGCCCAAGCACAAGGACGAGAAGCTGATCCCGGTCGAGACGCGCTTCGGGGTGCCGCTCCTGTCGATGGGCGGGCTGGTCGCCGAGGGCCAGGCGATCGCGTGGCGCGGGCCGATGGCGGGAAGCGCGCTCGGGCAGCTGGTCGACGCCGAATGGGGCGACAAGGACCTGCTGGTGCTCGACCTGCCGCCGGGGACGGGCGACGTCCAGCTGACGATGGTCCAGAAGCACAAGCCGGTGGGCGCGGTGATCGTCTCGACGCCGCAGGACCTCGCGCTGATCGATGCGCGCCGCGCGATCGACCTGTTCCAGCGGATGGGGGTGCCGGTGATCGGCCTCATCGAGAACATGGCGGGCTATGCCTGCCCGCATTGCGGCGAAGTCTCCGACCCGTTCGGCCGCGGCGGCGCCGAGACGGCGGCGGCGGCGCTGGGGCTGCCGTTCCTCGGGCGGGTGCCGCTCGAGATGGCGATCCGCGCGGCTTCGGACGCAGGCGAGCCGCCCGCGGCGGGGAACGGGCCGGGCGCCGAATTGTTTGCGGAGCTGGCCGCGAAGGTGGACGGCTGGCTGAAAACCGGAGGCTAGGGATGCCGCTGACTCGCGACGAGGACATCAAGGCGCTGCTCGAAGGCGTGCGGACGATCGCGATGATCGGCGCGTCGGACCGGCCCGACCGGCCGAGCTATGGCGTGATGGCGTACCTCCAGAGCCGCGGCTATCGCGTCATCCCGATCAACCCGCAGATCACCGGCGAGCATATCCATGGCGAGTTCGTGTTCCGCGAACTCTCGCAGATCGGCGTGCAAGTAGACCTGGTCGACATCTTCCGCCGCCCGATCGCGGCAGGCGAGGCCGTCGACGAGGCGATCGCGGCGGGGGTGCCCGCGGTGTGGCTCCAGCTCGGCGTGATCAACGACGAAGCCGCGGCCCGCGCCGAGGTGGCGGGGTTGAAAGTGGTGATGAACCGCTGCCCCAAGATCGAGATCCCGCGATTGGGCGTGGCGAAGGTCGGTTAGGGGCGAGTCGCTGGTTTGCGCTCAGCTTTTCCCCGGCGAGGGCCAATACCCCGCCAGCCCGACCTTCTCGACTCGCCGATCACAGCGGCGGGAGATCAACCAGAGGCGATTTCCATTTATATAGGCCGTCCGGACCGAGAGGCGCGGTACGTTTGAGAAAGCGCCTGTCGACAAAGTCGCGCTGGGCCTGATCGCGCGCGATTATGACGTGACGAGACTGCCGAGTAACCGCGTCGTTGAGCCCGCTTTCGAGGGCGTTCGCCCGTTGCGACGTGAACGCGTCTATTACTTTCGGATCGTTGGCCGCTACGAACAGCCGCGCTGGTGAGATTGCCAGCAGGACGAAGCCGCGCAGATGCCCCAGACCGTTACTCATCATGATGGGATGGTCACCCGTTAGAAAACCGAAGCGTGGCTTCTCCAACGAATAGAGCTGCCAGTGCATCATGTTGAGCGCGTTCCCGATACGCTGGCTGTCGATGAGCAATTTTAGCAGGCGCACACGGAGATCGGGAGCCAACGGATCCTGTTCAGCTACCCATTCTTCATAGGTAGGGGGGTCATCCGGGCCGCGCATAGCGGCATATTTCGAGGCCAGCTTCACGTTGAGGTTTTCATTCTCATATTCCTGCACCTTCTGAGTGAGGTACTTCACTCGTTCGGGCGAGCGGTGGATTAGAGACATTAGGAACCGTGACCACGAGTCCCGCAGCGCAGGATCAGGTGGTTTCTTCTCATGCAGCTCGAGATAGGCAAGTGCTTCGGCTGCGCGGTCATCGACCTTTTGCATAAACACCATTTCGAGTGCCTGCCGCTCGATCGGGTCGGTTTTATTCTCGTTTGAATAGAGTTCGTGGAGATATCCTGTCGCGGCAGGATGGCGGCGCTTCACGACCAGTGCAGTGTGCGGGCGTCTATATTCCGCGACCTCCCCGTCAGAGTCGGCCCAGCGCTGCATGAAGAACTGCGGAAGGTAGTGGTGCTTCTTTGGAACCGACATGCCAAAGATATAGGAGCAAGCGGCTCTTGTTACAGGAAGGCTCAAGGCTGCGCAGCCGGTAGCTTTCCGCATGTGCAAGATCGCCCCGCGCCACGCCGCGCATCTGATCGGGTTTCCCGCCATTGCCCAGAGGCGCGGACGATATCGGCGAATCATCGGCATTTCATCAGCCAATCATCGCCTCCTCATCCTCTCGGGGCGGCCGCGGGGGTGCGATCAAGGACGGGTCAACCCAGGAGACCCGCCATGATCCGCTTCACCCTCGCGCTCGCCGCTCTCGCCACCGCCGCCCCCGCGCTGGCCAGCGACCCCGCGGCAAAGACCGCGACGATCCGCACCGCCGATCTCGACCTGTCCAATCCCGCCGACGCGCGCACGCTGAACCGCCGCGTCGCCGGGGCGACCGAGGCGGTGTGCGGCTCCTATGCCGGCGCGCGCGACGGCGCCGAGGAGCGCATCGCCGCGTGCCGCGCCGATGTCGCGCGGCAGCTCGCCCCGCGGCTCGCCGCCGCGCGAGCCCAGGGACGCGTCGCGGCGCGCTGACCCTTCAGCCTTCGGCCGGGTTCCGCGCATGGCACCCGGCTGGTTTCTCGGCCGGGCATGCCTCGCGGCGCCCGGCCGCTTTTTCAGCGAAGATGCGCGAGCTCGTCGAGCAGCCGGTCGACGTCGACCGGATCATGGTAGAGCCCGATGCCGATGCGCAGCACGTCGCCGCGGACATCGGTGATGACGTTCTCGGCTTCGAGCGCCCGCTTCCAGTCCTGCGCCTTGGGATGCTCGAGCGCGAGGAAGCGTGCCTGCGGGCCGTTGCCCGGCGGGTTGAGCAGGGTCGCTTCGCCGAGCGGGGTCCCGGGAAGCCCCGCCAGCAGCCGATCGCGCAGCCCCGCAACATGCGCGGCGATCTTGCCGGTGGTGAGTCCCTCGTCCGCCAGCATGTCGCGCACCGCGACGAAGCGGTAGAGCCCGGTCGCGTCGAAGGTCGCCCCCATGAAGCGCCGCGCATCGGGGAGGTAGCCGCAGGTCCCCGGCGGCAGCGACAGATCGTCGAACTCGGCGAACCAGCCGGTCACTTCGGGGCGCGGGCCATAGCCCGGCGGCGCGTGCATCAGCCCGACGCCTTCGCCCGCCATCGCGTATTTATAGCCGCCCGAGAGGTAGAAGACCTTGTCGGCGACGGCGGAGAGATCGGTCTCGACTGCCATGAAGCCGTGATAGCCGTCGACCGCGACCCACGGACCCTCCGGCCGGGCGAGCGCGGCAAGTTCTTCGATACGGTCGAACGCCATCCCGCTGCCGTACATCAGCTGCGAGACGAAGATCAGGTCGTGCTCGCCCGATCGCGCGCGCTCCAGCAGGCGCTCGCTGAAGCCGGGCCCGATCGCCACTTTCTCGAGCGTGATCGACTCGCCCTCGAGCCAGCGCGCGGCCTGGCGGCGGAAGCTGTGGAACTCGCCTTCGGTCGCGAGGATACGGACGGGCTTGCGCGGGAAGGCCGAGACCATCCGCACCAGCAGCTCGTGCGTGTTGGGCGCGAACACCACGCTCGAAGGATCGGGCAGCCCAAGCTCGTGCGCGACATGGTGCTGGCCGGCGGGGAAGATCTCGCCGAGCACCCGGTCCCATTTGCGGTCGGCAAGGCGCGCCGAATCCTCCCAGTAAGCGAGGTGGCCGACAAAGCTGGCGTCGGGCCAGAGATGATGGCTGTGCGCGGCGAAATGGAGCCGGTCGGGCGCGCCGGCAATCGCGCGCTGGAAGAGCCGCTTGTAGCTCATAGCTGCGTCCTCAGCGTCCACAGCTCGGGAAAGGCCCGCTTGGACAAGGTCGATTCGAGATAGGGCACCCCCGCGGTGCCGCCGGTGCCGCGCTTGCCGCCGATGATGCGGCTCACCGTCAGCACATGCTTGTGCCGCCAGGTGGCGAGCGCGTCGTCGATATCGACCAGCTTCTCGGCGAGCTGGTAGAGCTCCCAATAAGTGGTGGTGTCGCGATAGACCTGCGCCCAGCCATTCTCGACCGCTTCGCTCGGCGCATAGGGCTGGCGCCAGTCGCGCTCAGGCACCGCGGGAAGCAGCCCGGCGCGGGCGAGCGCGGCATTGGCTTCGTCCCACAGGCTGGGCTCGGCGCCATAGCGATCGGTCAGCGGCCCCGGCACCCCGCCGCCGCGCAGGCCGAGCAGCGTCTCGACCGCGCGGAACTGATCCGACTGGAAGCCCGAGCTGGTGCCGAGCACGCCGCGGAACAGCGTATAGTCGCTCGGAGTCATCGTCGCGAGCACGTCCCAGCTCAAGGTCATCACCGCCTGGATGCGGCTGACCCGCGCGAGCGACTTGTACGCCTCGACCGGCTTGTCGTCGCGGACCAGCGACATGGCGAGCAGGATTTCCTCGATCGCCTGCTTGAGCCACAATTCCTTGGTCTGGTGGATGACGATGAACAGCAGCTCGTCGTGCCGGTCCGAGATCGGATGCTGCGCGGTGAGCAGCCGGTCGAGCGCGAGATAGCGGCCGTAGGTCATGGGTTGGTCGGGAGTGTCGGTCATGCCCTCCTCCCTACGCCGTCATCCCGGGCTTGTCCCGGGATCCACGGTGCCGCACGCGCAGGACGGGAAGCTCCAGGGCTCCGCGCCGACGCGCAGTGGACCCCGGCACAAGGCCGGGGTGACGGAGGGAGTGGGGCATCGTCAATCCCGCAGCAACTCGTTGATCCCGGTCTTGCTCCGCGTCTGGGCGTCGACGGTCTTGACGATCACCGCGCAGTAGAGCGCCGGCTTGCCGTCCCCGCCGCCGATCGAGCCAGGGACCACCACCGCGTACGGCGGCACCACCCCGCGATGGACCTCGCCGGTAGCGCGGTCGATGATCTTGGTCGAGGAGCCGAGATACACGCCCATCGACAGCACCGCGCCTTCGCCGACGCGGACGCCCTCCGCCACTTCCGCACGCGCGCCGATGAAGGCGCCGTCGCCGATGATCACCGGATCGGCCTGGAGCGGCTCGAGCACCCCGCCGATCCCGGCGCCGCCCGAGAGGTGCACATTCTTCCCGATCTGCGCGCAGCTGCCCACGGTCGCCCAGGCATCGACCATCGATCCCTCGCCGACATAGGCGCCGATATTGACGAAGCTCGGCATCAGCACCGCGCCCTTAGAGATGTGCGCGCCGTGGCGGACGATGCTGCCCGGCACCGCACGGAAGCCGGCGTCGCGGAAGCGCGCGGCGTCCCAGCCTTCGAACTTCGACGGGACCTTGTCGAACCAGGCGGTGTTGCCGGGGCCGCCGATCAGCTGATTGTCGTTGAGGCGGAACGACAGCAGCACGGCCTTCTTCAGCCACTGGTTGACCTTCCAGCCGCCATTCCCGTCGGGTTCGGCGACGCGCGCCCGGCCGCTGTCGAGCAGCGCGAGCGCCTCGTCGACGGCGTCGCGGACTTCGCCGCTTGTGGTCAGGCCGAGATCGGCGCGAGCCTCCCAGGCGGCATCGATTACGGATTCCAGGGGGGTCGATTCGAGTGTCACGCGTCCTCCAGCATCTGATGCAGCCAGTCGCCGATATCCCGGCAGGTATAGTCGATGAAGCTGCGGTCACTATCGTTCGGCGGCTGCTCCGAACCATTGTCGACCCACACCGTGGTCATCCCGATCGCCTTGGCGGGCTTCAGGTTGCGCGCCATGTCCTCGGCGAACAGGCTCGCCGCCGGGTCGAGATCGTACGCCTCGCACAGCCCCTGATACGCCACCGGCTCGGGCTTGGGGCGATAGGCAGTGGCGTGGATGTCGTGGATCGCCTCGAACGTCTCGCCCAGCCCCAGCCGGTCGAGCACCCGCGCGGCATAGGGGCCGTCGCCATTGGTGAAGACGAGCTTGCGCCCCGGCAGCCGGGCGAGCGCGGCGATCAGCGTCTCGTTGCGCTCCAGCAGGTCCATCTCGATGGCGTGGACATCGTCGAGATAGTGGCGCGGATCGACATCATGCTCGGCCATCAGCCCCGAAAGCGTGGTGCCGTGCGCGTGGAAATAGTGTTTCTGGATGCGGTGCGCCTCGGCGGCGTCGACGCCGAGCAGTCGCGCGACATAGGCGCCGATCCGCGCGTCGATCAGCGGGAACAGGTTTGAGCTGGCCGGATAAAGTGTATTGTCGAGATCGAAGATCCAGTTGCGGATGTGGCTGAGCTCGGCGTGCATGGCGGTGCCCTAGGGCCTGCATCCGGCGCGAGCAAGGCGGTGCTCGCCAGACGCGTTAAGCTACGATAAAGACTGGGGAACTTAGCTGCGCATCGGCGCAATCATTGGGGCAGGCGGCTATGCATCTAAGTCTTGGTTCGCGGCTGAAGCAATCCGCGGCGCTGGGCGGGCTGCTGCTCGCGGCGGCGTGCAGCAGCGGCGGCGGCGGTGGGGTCAGCCCCGCGCCGGCGCCCGCCCCGGCTCCCACGCCGACACCGGCTCCCGCGCCGACGCCGACGCCGACCCCCACTCCCCCCCCGACCGCCAACGACAATGCCGAGTATCGCGCCTCGGTCGGCCCGGTCTCGATGAACGCGCTCACTGCCTATGATCACGGCGCGACCGGCGCGGGGATCAAGGTCGGGATCATCGACAGCGGCATCGACTTGCAGAGCGGCGAGTTCGGCGACTGCACCGGCGGCATCGGCACCGGCAGCTGCCGGATCACCAGCCTGTCGCGCGACACCGCGGGCAATGCCAGCATCGACGATGTCGGCGGCCACGGCACCGCGGTCGCCTTCACCATCGCCGGGCGGCGCAACGGTGGCGGCACGCACGGCGTCGCGTTCGACGGCCAGCTGGTGGTGTACCGCGCCGACGACCCCGGCAGCTGCGCGACCGAGACCCCCGGCGACGACGACAGCGGCTGCAACTTCGAGGACAATGCCATCGCCAGCGCGCTCAACAGCGCGCGGACCGCGGGGGTCAAGGCAGTCAACATCTCGCTCGGCGGATCGGCGCCCAACGGCCAGCTGGCCAATGCGATGACCCAGGCGACCGCCGCGGGCGTGATCCTCGTCATCGCGGCGGGCAATGACGGCGATCCCAATCCCGATCCCTTCGCGCTGCCCGCGGCCAATGCCGGGGTGTCGCACGGCCTGATCATCATCGCCGGATCGGTGAGCTCGACCGACATCATCTCGAGCTTCTCGAACCGCGCGGGGACGGCGAAGAATTTCTACCTGGCGGCGGTCGGCGAGCGGGTGCGCGCGCCCGACGCCAACGACACGCCCTTCCTGTGGTCAGGCACCTCCTTCTCGGCGCCGCAGATCACCGGGGCGATCGCGCTGATCGCGCAGGCCTTCCCGACGCTGACTCCGACCCAGATCGTCGAACTGCTCTACGCCAGCGCGCGCGATGCCGGCGATCCGGGGATCGACGAGATTTACGGCCGCGGCATCCTCGACTTGACTCGCGCCTTCCAGCCGATCGGGATGATGTCGCTCGCCGGATCGCGCGCACCGGCCTCGACCGAGGTCAACGCGACGCTGTCGGGGCCGATGGGCGATGCGCGCCAGGGCGCGATGGGCAGTGTGGTGCTCGACGGCTTCGCGCGCGCCTTCACCATGGACCTCGCCCAGACGATCGACCGCAACGGGCCGCAGCCCCAGCTCCGCCAGCTGATGGCGTCGCGCCAGCGCAGCTTCGCGGTGGGCGTGCGCGACATGACCCTCGCGGTCAGCCTGGTGCCTGGGCGCGAGTCGGTGGCGATCGAGCGGCTGGGCCTGAGCAGCGGCGATTCGGCGCGCGCGCAGATGCTCGCGGCGTCGGTGATCGGGCGGCTCGGCGGCAATGCGAAGTTCGCGGTCGGCGCGTCGGAGAGCGGCAACATGCTGACCGCGCGGCTGGCGGGGCGCGACGAGCCCGCCTTCCTTGTCGCACGCGACCCTTCCAACAGCGCGGGGTTCGACGTCGATGTCGGCGCCTCGGTCGCGGTGCGGCGGGGCTTCGGGCCGTGGGGGGTGACGCTCGCGCAGGAAGTCGGCGACGTGCTGACCCGGCGCGACACGACGCTGTTCGCGCTCAAATGGAAGCCCGAACGCTTCGGCTACAACCGCGCGACGCTCGGGCTCGACCGGCGCTTCGGCGCGCTGCAGGCGGGGGCGTCGGTGACGCGGCTGTCGGAGAACAACAGCGTGCTCGGCGCGCGTTTCAGCGGGGCGCTGGGCGCGGCGCGGGCGGACAGTCTGTTCGTCGACTTGGGCGCGCGGCTCGACTTCGGCGCGGGCTGGAGCCTCGGCGGATCGATGCGCGAGGGCTGGACCTGGGCCGATCTGCGCCGCGGCGTCGCGGGCGGCGGGCTGATCCGCACCGACGGCTTTGCCGGCGACATCGGCAAGGCGGGCATCTTCGGCCGCGACCGGCTCGGCTTCCGCGTCGCCCAGCCGTTGCGCGTGTGGCGCGGCGGGATCGACTACCAGCTGCCCCAGCAATGGGATTACTGGACGACCAGCGTGACCCAGTGGAACACCTCGCGGCTCAACCTTTCGCCGCAGGGGCGCGAGCTGGATTTCGAGCTGAGCTATTTCCGGCCGTTCCTCGGCGGCGACTTGAGCGGCAATTTGTTCGTGCGGCGCGATCCGGGCAATTTCGCGGCCCTCCCCGACGATCGCGGCGGCGCGGTTAGGCTGAGCTTCGGGTTTTAGAAGATATTGGTTCGCGCGGAGACGCGGAGGCGCGGAGATACAGTCCAGTCGGCAGCGGACCGCGCCGCGTAGCGGCTTGTGAAGCCGGCGCTGCCCGTAGGAGCGATGCCGCTGCGCGGCGCTGAATCCCTCCGCGCCTCCGCGTCTCCGCGTGAACCGCTAAAACTTCTTCTTTCTGGCAGACCGCCCCCCGGCATCCCATCTCCCGACCCATGACCGCTTACTCGCTGCTCGACCTCGTCCCCATCGTCCAGGGCGGGACCGCCTCCCAGGCGCTCGCCAATGCCGCCGATCTGGCGCGCCACGCCGAGGGGCTGGGCTTCACCCGATACTGGGTCGCCGAGCATCACGGCATGGCCGGGATCGCCAGCGCCGCCACCGCAGTGGTGATCGCGCATGTCGGCCATGCCACGACCAGCATCCGGATCGGCGCGGGCGGGATCATGCTGCCCAACCACGCGCCGCTGGTGATCGCCGAGCAGTTCGGCACATTGGACGCGCTGTTTCCCGGGCGCATCGATCTCGGGCTCGGCCGCGCGCCGGGATCGGACCAGCGGGTGGCACGGGCGATAAGGCGGACGCTCGAGAGCGACGCCAATGCCTTCCCGCAGGACGTGCTCGAGCTGCAGAGCTATTTCGCCGATGACGGCCAGACCGGCATCCGCGCAGTGCCCGGCGCGGGGGCCAGGCCGCAGCTGTGGATCCTCGGCTCGAGCCTGTTCGGCGCGCAGCTCGCCGCGGCCTTGGGGCTGCCCTATGCCTTCGCCTCGCACTTCGCGCCGGGGCTGATCGACGAAGCGGCGGACGTGTATCGGCGCCAGTTCCGGCCTTCGGCGGTGCTCGACAAGCCCTACCTCACGCTCGGCTTCAACGTCTTCGCCGCCGACAGCGATGACGAGGCCGAGCTGCTCGCCAGCTCGCAGCAACAGGCCTTCGTCGCGATCCGCACCGGCCAGTCGATCCAGCTCCCGCCCCCGGTCGCGGGCTATCGCGAGAGCCTGGGGCCGCAAGGGTCGGCGATCCTCGGCCAGGTGCTGTCGGCGTCCGCGGTCGGCGGGCCCGACAAGGTCCGCGAGCAGATCGCGGGGTTCATCGCGCGGACCGGCGCGGACGAGCTGATGATCGCCAGTGCGATGTACGATCATGGCGCGCGGCGGCGCAGCCTCGAGATCACGGCCGAGGTGATGCGGGGGCTTTAGAAGATTATTGGTTCACGCGGAGGCGCGGAGGCGCGGAGAGATTCAGCGCCGCGCGGCGGCATCGCTTCTACCAACAGTGCCGGAATTAATGCCGCTACGCGGCGCGGTCCGCCGCCGACAGGGCTGTATCTCCGCGTCTCCGCGCCTCCGCGCGAACCCCTATCTTCTTCTTCACCCCGCCGCCGGCAGCCGCAGCCGGACCAGCAGCCCGCCCAGATCCTCGCTCTCTTCCAAGCTCACCGTGCCGTCATAGATCTCCGCCACGTCGCGGACGATCGCCAGCCCCAGCCCCGTCCCCGGCTTGCCCGAATCGAGCCGCACCCCGCGGTCGAAGATGCGGATGCGGTCGGCCTCCGGAATGCCGAGGCCGTCGTCCTCGACCATGATCTCGACGAACCCCGCCTGCACCCCCGCCGTCACGAACACGCTGCCGCCGCCGTACTTGGCGGCATTCTCGACGAGGTTGCCGAGGATCTCGTCGAGATCCTGCCGCTCGATATGCGCGACCGCATCCTTGACCCCGTCGACGTCGATCCGGACATGCGGGTAGAGCCGCGCCACCGCGCGCTCGACCGCCTCGATCGACGGCCACACCTCGGCGCGGCTGTGCGCGCTGCCGCGGCGGCCGACCGCGCGGGCACGGGCAAGGTGATGGTCGACCTGGCGGCGCATCGTCCTGGCTTCGCGCACCACCGTCGCGGGCAAGTCGTCCGAACCCGCGGTCGCCGAGTTCATGATCACCGTCAGCGGGGTCTTGAGCGCATGCGCGAGGTTGCCGGCGTGGCGCCGCGCCTCCTCGGCCTGGCGGTCGTTATGCTCGACCAGCGCGTTCAATTCCTCGACCATCGGCGCGACTTCGGCGGGCATCGATCCTTCGATCCGCTTGGTCTGGCCGGCGCGCAGCTGCGAGATCGCGCGGCGGACCTTGCGCAGCGGCGCGAGCCCGAACCAGGTCTGCAGCGCCGCCATCACGATGAGGCCGAAGCCGAGCAGCAGGAAGCTTCGGATCAGCGTCCGCTTGAGCTCGGCGATCTGCACGTCGAGCGTATCGCGGGTCTGCGCGGCCTGGAAGCGCCAGATCACCGCGGAGCCGGGCAGCCGCACATCGCGCTCGGCGACGCGCAGCCGCTGTTGCGGCAGTTCGTCGCTGTCGTAGAAATGCACGGCCTGGAAATACTCGCGCGACTGATCGGCCTTGAGCACGAAGTTCCACATCGAGCGCGAGCGGAACGGCTCGAAGCCCTTGCCGCTGACCTGCCAATAGGCGCCCGAATTATATTCGAGGAAGCGCTGGTCGGCGAGCTCGCGGTTGAAGAACACCTTGCCGTCCTGGTCGGTCTGGGCGACGAACATCATCGAGCGCACGACATAATCGAGCTGGTCGTCGAAATTGCGGGTGACCGCGGTCACCAGCACCTTGTCGAGCGCATAGCCGCCGCCGACCAGCAGCAGCAGGATCCATCCCGCGGCGATCAGGATCATCCGGCGGCTGACCGATCCGGTCACGCGGACATAGGCGCGCGGCTGGGGCTCGCCGTCGGGCACGGGTTCGGGCGGCGGCGCGGGCGGCACGCGCCACGGCGGCGGCGGCAAAGTGAAGCCCAGGAGCCGCATCGGCTCAGGCGACTCCGGCGGGCTCCTCGAGGCTGTAGCCGAGCCCCCGGATGGTGGTGATGACGTCGGCGCCCAATTTCTTGCGGATGCGCGTCACGAAGACTTCGATCGTGTTCGAATCGCGGTCGAAATCCTGGTCGTAGATATGCTCGATCAGCTCGGTGCGGCTGACCACCTTGCCCTTGTGGTGGAGCAGGTAGCTGAGCAGCTTGTATTCCTGCGCGGTCAATTTGACCGGCTCGCCGTCCTTGGTGACCTTGCCCGAGCGGGTGTCGAGGCGGATGTCGCCCGCGGTCAGCTCGGCCGAGGCGTTGCCCGAGGCGCGGCGGATCAGCGCGCGCAGCCGGGCGATCAGCTCCTCGGTCTGGAACGGCTTGGCGACATAATCGTCGGCGCCGGCATCGAGCCCGGCGACCTTGTCCGACCAGCTGTCGCGCGCGGTGAGCACCAGCACCGGGGTGGTGCGGCCCTCGCGGCGCCAGCGGTCGAGCACGGTCAGCCCGTCGACCTCGGGAAGCCCCAGGTCGAGGATGATCGCGTCATATTGCTCGGTCGAGCCGAGGAAATGCCCTTCCTCGCCATCGGTGGCGAGATCGACGGCATAGCCCGCGCCCTCGAGCGCGTTTCGCAGCTGCCGGCCCAGATTCGGTTCATCCTCGACGATCAGGAGTCGCATAGCTTGTTCCCCGTCCGGCGCCTCGTCGGCGCGTCAGTTGCCGCCGGTCTGGCGGAGGATCCGGCCGGTGCGGCCGTCAACATCCACCCAGATGACCGATCCATTGCGCAGGAATTTGAGCGTGTAAATGCTCGTCTGGGGATCGAAGTCGAAACCGAGATATTGCGCGCCCCGCAAACGCGGGATCACGAGGCGCTCGATTTCGCGGACCGGGAGCACGCGCACATTCTGCCGCGACGCCGTCACCGCGCGGTCGCGCGCCGACACGCCGGCGACGGCGCCGGTCAGCGCGACGGCGGTCAGGCACGCAATCAGAACAGGTTTAGCCAGCATTCCCATCGGTCTGGCATAGGGGTCGGGCATTGAATAGCCCCTGAACGCGGCATGCAGGCTAGCGTAAAGCTTGGGTTGCCCGTTCTCGGCTTCGCCGACGCGGTGCCGGCCCGCTCCCCCACCCGGCCACCCATAGAATACACTGGCGTTGGGCGGCCGGGTGGGGGCGCGGGCCGGCACCGCAACCAGCGGGCTTGCGCGCGGCGCGGCGGCACGGCAGAGGCGATGCATGGACGCCATTCTCGCGCTAGCCGCCAGCCCCGCCGCCTGGGCGGCGCTGATCACGCTGATCGTGATGGAAGTCGTGCTCGGCATCGACAACCTCATCTTCATTTCGATCCTGTCGAACAAATTGCCCGAGGAGACCCGCACCAAGGCGCGCCGCGTCGGCATCTCGCTCGCGCTGATCATGCGGCTGGTGCTGCTGACCGGAATCGCCTGGATCGTCGCGCTGACCGCGCCGGTGTTCGATCTCGGCATCACCGGCCCGCTGTCGCACGGCGAGCCCGCGTTCGAGACCGCCTTCTCCTGGCGCGACCTGATCCTGATCGCGGGCGGGCTGTTCCTGATGTGGAAGGCGACCACCGAGATCCACCATTCGGTCGACGCCGAACCGCACGACACCGACGAGCTGCTCGACAAGAAGAAGGTGCTCCAGCTCACCTTCACCGCGGCGATCGTCCAGATCCTGCTGCTCGACATCGTCTTCTCAGTGGATTCGATCCTGACCGCGGTGGGCATGACCGAGCATGTCCAGATCATGTATGTCGCAGTGATCGTCGCGGTGCTGATGATGCTGCTCGCCGCCGATCCGCTCGCCAACTTCATCAACAACAACCCGACCGTGGTGATGCTGGCGCTGGGCTTCCTGCTGATGATCGGGATGGTGCTGATCGCCGAAGGCTTCGGCGCGCATATTCCCAAGGGCTATATCTACACGGCTATGGGCTTCTCCGCCGCGGTCGAGTGCCTCAACATCTGGTCGCGCCGGTCCAAGGCGAAAAAGGCGGTGGCAGGCGGAGACGGCAGCGCCCATTGAGCCGCCCATTGAGCGCCCCATTGAGCATCGCCGCGAACGGGACTAGGCGCAGGGCATGACCGTATATTTTCACGAAGAAGACCTGCCCGCAGGTGTGTTCGCGCCGGCTGCGTCGCTTGCCGTCGATACCGAGACGATGGGGCTGATCACGCCGCGCGACCGGCTGTGCGTCGTCCAGATCTCCGACGGCTCGGGCGACGAGCATCTCGTCCGCTTCGGCCCCGGCTCCGACTATGCCGCGCCGAACCTGCGCGAAGTCCTCGCCGATCCGGCGCGGACCAAGCTCTATCATTTCGCACGCTTCGATCTCGCGGCGATCAGGCATTATCTCGGCGTGGTCGCAGCCCCGGTCTACTGCACCAAGATCGCCTCGAAGCTGGTGCGCACCTATACCGACCGGCACGGTCTCAAGGACCTGGTCCGCGACCTGCTCGGCCAGGATCTGTCCAAGGCGCAGCAGTCCTCGGACTGGGGCGGACCCGAGCTTTCCGACCCCCAGCGCGAATATGCCGCCTCTGACGTGCGCTATCTTCATGCGATGCGGGCGGAACTAGACAAGCGTCTCGTGCGTGAAGGGCGCATGCATCTCGCCCAGGCCTGTTTCGACTTCCTTCCCACCCGCGCCGATCTCGATCTGGCCGGCTGGCCCGAGACCGATATCTTCGCGCATGTTTGATGTAATGGCCCCGCACCAGCCCGCTCCCCCACCCGGCCACCCAACACCGGGTTACCCTATGGGTGGCCGGGTGGGAGCATCCGGGTCGGCCATGCCCCCGGCATGGCCTGAACAGCGCGGGGCGCTGTTCACCCGATGCTGGGCTGGTGCCGCTTTTGCCGAAGCAAATCATGTCTGAGATCGCGGTACGCCTCCAGTCGCAACGGCGCGCCTGGGCGCATCCGGGGAGCAGCCACGACCGGGTGGTCGGGATCGCCCGCTATGTCCTGCCCGCGGGGATCGGCATCCTCGCCGCCTGGCTGGTGATCGCGCCGCTCTTCACCAGCGGCGATGTCAGCTTCCTGCTCGACAAGAACCGCGTCGACGTCGCCAGCGAGCGGCTGCGCATCCAGGCCGCCGAATATCGCGGCGAGGACAATAAGGGCCAGCCGTTCAAGCTCAACGCGGGCTCCGCGGTGCAGAAGAGCTCGGCCGAGCCGGTGGTCCAATTGAACGATCTCTCCGCCCAGCTCGGCCTGCCCGAGGGTCCCGCGACGCTGCGCGCCGACAGCGGGCGCTACGACATGGACAAGAAGCAGGTCGCAGTCGACGGCCCGATCAAGTTCCAGACTGCCGACGGCTACACGCTCGACACCAACAACGCGACGGTCAATCTCGAGACGCGGCGGATGGAAAGCGGCGGCGCGGTCTCGGGCCGCACCCCCACCGGCGTGTTCAGCGCCAACAAGCTCACCGCCGATCTCGAGAAGCGCACCGTGACGCTCGACGGCAATGCGCGCTTGCGGATCAACCCAAGAGGCGCGAAGAGGCGGCCATGACCCGCTCGCTCGCCCTGCTGCCGCTCGGCCTCGTTGCAGCCCTTGCCGCCGCGGCCCCCGCCGCCGCGCAATCGCGTCACGATTCGAACGCGCCGATCGATTTCGCCGCCCAGCATATCCAGCTAGACGACCGTGCCAACAAGGTGCTGCTCTCGGGCGGGGTGCGCATCACCCAGGCCGAGATGAGCCTCGCCGCGGCGCGGATGACGGTGACCTATACCGGCGAGATCGTCGACGGATCGCCCCAGGTCTCGCGGCTCGACGCTTCGGGCGGCGTGACGGTGACGCGTCCCGACCAGAGCGCGAGTGGGCAATATGCAGTCTACGACCTCAACCGCCGGGTGATCACGATGCTCGGCGGGGTGACGCTGCGCCAGGGCGCCAACACCGTCCAGGGCGCGCGCCTCTCGATCAACCTCGACACCGGCCGCGCGACGATCGACGGCTCGGGCGTCGGCGGCGGCGCCACCGGCACCGCGCCCGGCGTGCAGAGCCAGGGCGGCCGCGTCACCGGGCGCTTCTCGGTCCCGAAGCGCACGACCCAGCCGTAAATCGCGACGACGTCCGATTGTTGAATCGATCACGATTTTCGCCTATATATCCGGCTCTGCGAGTGACACGTGAGCTAATCCTTTCGTGAAGATAAGAGCCCGGCCACGGCAATGGCCGGGCTCGATTCGTTCGGGCGCAGTCGGCAAACTGCGCCCCGCCCGTCGTGCCCGCCTACTTCGAGCGCGAAACCTCCACGATCTTGAGAACCAGGACCGCAAAGGCGATCATCACCCCAAGGGCGATGCACGCATCTGCAAGAGTCACACTTGCATACTCCTGACGTTGTGCGGGCAAACGCAGCCGCCCGAGGCGGTGCGCGCCGCGCCCTCACTATGATTGAGTTGGGAACAAAGCGACAACCATGGCCGGCAATCGCGGTTTTTCACCGGATCGCCGCACGATGCCCTTCCCTTGATCGCCATTCTCATGCAGGAATCCTGCCAATCGCGATTCCGGTAAGGATCGGGTAACCAAGCCAGTCCATCAGGGGCGCTGACCATGACCGACGCAGCCATCCTCGAACATCCGGTCGCGGACCCCGCGCCGATCCCCGACAAGGGGCTCGCAGTGGTGTCGATCGCCAAGTCGTACGACAAGCGCGTGGTGCTGACCGACGTCTCGGTCTCGGTCGGGCGCGGCGAAGTGGTCGGGCTGCTCGGGCCGAACGGCGCGGGCAAGACCACCACCTTCTATTCGGTGATGGGGCTGGTGAAGCCCGATTCGGGCCGGATCATGCTCGACGGCGAGGACATCACCAAGCTGCCGATGTACCGCCGCGCGATCCTGGGGCTCGGCTATCTGCCGCAGGAAACCTCGATCTTCCGCGGCCTGACCGTCGAGAAGAACATCCTCGCGGTGCTCGAGCTCGCCGAGCCCGACAAGGCGGCGCGGCAGACCCGGCTCGACAAGCTGCTCGACGAATTCGGCCTGACCCGCCTGCGCGATGCGCCGGCGATGGCGCTGTCGGGCGGCGAGCGCCGCCGCGCCGAGATCGCCCGGGCGCTGGCGGCCGACCCGACGATCATGCTGCTCGACGAGCCCTTCGCGGGCATCGATCCGCTGTCGATCAGCGACATTCGCGACTTGATCTGCGAGCTCAAGAAGCGCGGCATCGGCGTGCTGATCACCGACCATAATGTCCGCGAGACGCTCGACATCGTCGACCGCGGCTACATCATCTATGACGGCCGGGTGCTGTTCGCCGGCTCGCCCGACGATCTCGTCAAGGACGAGAATGTGCGGCGCCTGTACCTCGGCGAGGGGTTTTCCCTCTAGGACCATGGACGCGCCGCTGCCCCTTTCTTCGTCATCCCCGCGAAAGCGGGGACCCATCTCCCGAACCGTCCAAGTGTCCAACGGCTGTGGTCACATTCGGCGAGGGCACGAGATGGGTCCCCGCTTTCGCGGGGATGACGGGGTAGGCATCTAACCGTGTCGCTCGCCCCCCGCCTGGACCTGCGCCAGTCGCAATCGCTGGTGATGACGCCCCAGCTCCAGCAGGCGATCAAGCTGCTGGCGCTGTCGAACCTCGAGATCGAGACCTTCATCGCCGAGGAGATCGAGCGCAATCCGCTGCTCGATTCGAGCGGCGGCGACAGCGACGACATTCCCGACCGCGAGCCGGTCGAGATCATCGAGCGCGACGGCCCCGCCGATGCCAGCGAGCTTCTCGCGGGCGGCGGCGACGCCAATGGCGAGGCCGCGCTCGACGTCGATTTCACTGCGGAGACCTTCCACCACGACAGCGCCGCGGACTCGATGGGGGGGCTCGACGGCAGCCTGGGGATGGGCGCGACCGGCGGCGGCGGGATGCCCGACGACGGCCCCGATTTCGACGGCTTCGCCAATCCCGACATCAGCCTCGCCGACCATCTGATGGGCCAGGCCGGCGAGAGCGTCGACGGCACCGAGCTGTTCATCGCCGCGCATCTGATCGACCAGATCGACGAGGCGGGATACCTCACCGTGGCTTTGCTCGACGTCGCCAACCGGCTCAACGTGCCCCTCGCGCGAGTCGAGGACGTGCTCGCCACCATCCAGACCTTCGACCCCACCGGGGTCGGCGCGCGCAGCCTCGCCGAATGCCTCGCGCTCCAGGCCAAGGAAGCCGACCGCTACGATCCGTGCATGGCGCGCCTCATCGACAATCTCGAGCTGGTCGCGCGCGGCGACCTGCCGCGGCTCAAGCGGATCTGCGACGTCGACGACGAGGACTTGGCGGACATGATCCGCGAGCTCAGGAACTATGACCCCAAGCCCGGCTGCCGCTATGGCGGCGAGCCGATGATGGCGGTCACCCCCGACATCTTCGTCGCGCGCCGCGGCGCCGGCTGGGCAGTCGAGATCAACGCCGCGACGCTGCCCAAGCTGCTCGTCAACCGCGCCTATTACACCGAGATCTCGGCGGGCCCGCAGGACAAGGCGAGCAAGGCGTGGATGTCGGACATGCTCGCCAGCGCCAACTGGCTGGTCAAGGCGCTCGACCAGCGCCAGCGCACGATCATCAAGGTCGCGAGCGAGATCGTGAAGCAGCAGGAGGCCTTCTTCCTCCACGGCGTCGCGCATCTCAAGCCGATGACGCTGCGCGCGGTCGCCGAAGTCATCGAGATGCACGAATCGACCGTCAGCCGCGTCACTTCGAACAAATATCTCAGCTGCGCGCGCGGGCTGTTCGAGCTCAAATATTTCTTCACCAGCGCGATCCAGTCGTCGGACGGGGGCGACGCGGTCTCGGCCAATGCGGTCAAGGACGCGATCCGCACGCTGATCGCCGCCGAGGACGCCAAGGCGATCCTGTCCGACGACACGTTGGTCGACCTGCTCAACGCCAAGGGCTTCGACATCGCCCGGCGCACCGTCGCCAAATATCGCGAGGCGCTCGGCATCGGCAGCTCGGTCCAGCGCCGCCGGCAAAAGGCGCTCGAGGGGGTGGGATGATCGCCCGGCTCGTCGCGGGCCTGCTGCTCCTCGCTGCGCCGATCGTGCCCGCCCGCGCGCAGGACGCGCTCAGCGTGATGAGCTTCAACGTCCGCCTGCCGCTGGCCTCGGACGGGCCCGATGCCTGGGAGCAGCGCCGCGACCTGTTCGTCGCCACCATCGCCCGCGAAGCCCCCGACATCATCGGCACCCAGGAATTATGGGCGATCCAGGGAAATTATGTCGTCGACCGCCTGCCGCGCTACGCCTGGTTCGGAATCGACCGCCGCGGCGGGCACGCCGACGAGCATATGGGCATCTTCTATCGCCGCGACCGGCTCAAGCTGATCGATCGCGGCGATTTCTGGCTGTCCGACACGCCGTCGGTTCCCGGCAGCATCAGCTGGGGCAATCTCTATCCGCGGATGGTGAGCTGGGGCCGCTTCGAGACGCTCAAGGGCCGGCGCCGCTTCCTCGTCTACAACACTCACTTCCCCTATCGCGACGAGGACGGCCCCGCGCGTGACAAGGCCGCCGCCGCCTTGCTGGCGCGAATCGGGCCGGATACGGGCGAGCCGGTGATCCTGACCGGCGATTTCAACACCGGCCCCGACAGCAATCCGCACGCGCAGCTGACGCGCACGCTCAGCGACGCCTGGACCGGCGCAGCGCGCCGGTCCGGCCCCGAAGGCAGCTTCCACGGCTTCACCGGCAAGCCGGGCAGGCGAATCGACTGGATCCTGACGCGCGGCTTCGCGGTACGCGACATCCGCACCGTCACCACGCACCGCGGGGCGCGCTATCCTTCGGACCATTTCCCGGTGGTCGCGCGGTTCGACTGGCAGGCTGCGGCGCGGAACTGACCCGGCCGCCCCTTGTTCGCCCGCGCTATTTGGCGATACTTCCGCGGCACTTGCCCGGGGGAACGCAATGCCCGACCTGAACTGGAACCGCACCGCCTGGGAAGGCTATGACTGGACGCTGTTCGGCGAGGAATGGAGCGCGACCTGGGGCGGCAGCGAGGCGCAATGGTTCGGCGCGCTCTATCCGCGGATCCATAGGCTGCTCCCCGCGCGCAACCTGCTCGAGCTTGGCCCGGGCGGCGGGCGCTGGGCGCGCTTCCTGATCCCGGCATCGGCAGGCTATCTCGGCATCGACTTGTCCGCCGCCGCGGTCGACGCCTGCGCGCTGCGCTTTGCCGATGCACCGCATGCCCGCTTCGTCCAGAATGACGGCTTCGCGCTCGATGCCGCGCCCGACGGCGCGTTCGACTGCATCTTCAGCTTCGATTCGCTGGTCCATGCCGAGATCGACGTGTTCCACGCCTATCTGCCGCAGCTGATCCGCAAGCTCGCGCCCGACGGCGTCGCTTTCCTCCACCATTCGAACCTCGGCGGCTTCGACCTGCCCGACGGGGTCCACGACCATGTCCGCGCGCGTTCGGTCTCGGCACGCGCGGTCGGCGACCTTGTCGCGGCGAGCGGGGGACGGCTGATCATCCAGGAAATCATCGACTGGCCCGACGCCGGGCCGATCGATTGCTTCACTGCCTTCGCCCGCGCTGATTCGCCCGGCGGCGGCGGCGGTCCGATGCGCCTGCTCAACCTCGATTTCACCCGCGAGGCGGCGCTGATCGCGAAATATCAGCAGCCCTGGTGCGGGCTGCGCGGGTCATAACCAGCGGGAATAGGATTGAGGCCGAAACAATTGTCTGATTTAGAATTTGGTAGTCAAATCGCCGCTACCCAATCCGGGCAATGAGCGCCGAATTCTCTTTCCAGGTCGATTCGTCCCGCGATCTCGTCCGCATCCGGATGGGGGGATTCTTCACGCCCGAAGACATCGCGGCGTTCCTTGCAGCGCGGCACGAGGCGCACAAATTGCTGACCTGCCGCCGCAACGCGCACGTCACCCTCAACGACATCCGCGACATGAAAATCCAGTCGCAGGAGAGCGTCGACGCCTTTCGCGCGATGCTCGCGGCCCCCGATTATCGCTCGCGCCGGCTCGCCTTCATCGTCAGCCCGACGCTGGCGCGCACCCAGGTGATGCGCGCGCTCGACCGGCGCGAGGCGCGCTGCTTCGAGGACATGTGGCGCGCCGAGGCCTGGCTGTTCGCTCGCGAATCGGCTGCGGCGTAATTTGTTCGGCTGACGCCGAGGACAGCACCGGCCCGCTCCCCCGCCCGGCCACCCAACGCCAGTATATTCTATGGGTGGCCGGGTGGGGGAGCGGGCCGGTGCCGCACTTGCCGAAGCAAACGCCTATCCGCCCGGCTTGACCGCCGCCGCCACCGCCGCATCGAACTCGGCCTTGGTCATCCCGACCAGCAGCCCCTTGTTGTTCTTGCCGAACGCCTCGAGCGGGACTTCGACCTTGCCGCCGGGACTGGCGACCACCGCGGCGCTCATGCTGACCGACTCGATCGTGCCGATCACCGCGCCCTTCGAGTCGCGCACTTCGCGGCCGATCGTGACTTCGTCGGCATGCGCAGGCACCGCGCGCGCGGCCCTCGCGGAGTCGCCGCGGTTGCGCGAGGCGGCGATCGCAGCGTCGCGCGCGGCGGCGGCATCGCGGTCCATCGTGTCGCCGCCGTTGCGGACCGTGGGATTCTCGACGTTCAGCCCGGCGTTCGCGGGCGGCGGCGGGGGCGGCGGCGCTTCCATCTGCGCGTGCGCGGTTCCGGTTGCGAGGCCCGCCGCGCATCCCGCGGCGGCAAGCTTGAGCATCCACGTCATGGCGATCTCTCCTTTGGCGCAAGCCTAGGTCCGCCAGCGCTGTCCGGCAACGCACTTGTCCGAGTTTAGTCGTTTTCGTCCTCGACGCCGATAGTGTCAGTGCTCACACAATCTACCGTCAATGACTCCCGCTGATCCTCCCATCGGCGGCTCCGCTTTTCAGGTCATTCAATGGTGACAAAGAGACTCGCCGGCATTCAGGCGCTAAAGCTTCTCGGAACCGAGCGGCGGCAAAGCGTCCGAAACTGCAAGGTTTTTCAAACTTTCATGAATTTTTCTGGCGTCGGATGATAGTTCTTCTACCTGAATTCTAGGAGACCATATTTTGTATAATTCGATAATATTATACCAATATGGTTGAGCATCTTCAGTTACCTTGGATCTTACGATAATATCGTACTGGAATTTGACCGTATCGCAGAATGAGCGGCCAATTATACGATACCCGGTTCTCTCGTCAGCCACCCGTGATATAAACATGGCAGCGACGGTTTCCAGTTTGTTGAGCGGAGCTATCCCCTCCCAGCAAATCCTCTTTAATTCATCGATATTTGGCTTTTCAAGTGAACTTTTGGAGAAATCACCGACCGGTCCGCTATACTCCGGTATGCTATTTTCCTTTCTATGCGAAAAGAAGGCGTTTGATAAAGTGACAACCTCTCCCAAATACTTTTCGGAAGCTTCGATGGCCTTTTCTTTAGCTGCGCGCTCCATACGCGCAGAGTAATCTCTTCTTACATGCTTGAGTTGCGCATATGCGATGAAAACGCCTACGGCTAAGGCAAGACTGGCCAGGAGGCGCAAAAACTCCAAATATGGCGTCGCCGCTGCGATGAAAGCAGACATTATTTTCTCTCCCTGACGAGGGAGAAGAATGTCTAAAATCCGCTACGTCAACGGTTTCGTACATCCTCGAGTCGGGGTTCGGAGAATGAGCACTCAAATCAGCTAAGTGCAGTGTGCCGGCGTTCGAGTAATGCACCCAAGGCCTCTTACTCGTCCTCGTCCTCGAAACCGGCGAGTTCGAGCGCCCGCGCCTTGATCTGCCTTTGCCGGCACCAATGCACCAGCGCATCCTCGCGGCCGTGGGTCACCCACACTTCCCTGGGCGCGATCTCGCGGATCGTATCGGTCAGCTCGTCCCAGTCGGCATGGTCGGACAGGATCAGCGGCAGCTCGACATTGCGCTGCCGCGCGCGCTGGCGGACGCGCATCCAGCCCGACGCCATCGCCGTGATCGGATCGGGCAGCCGCCGCGACCAGCGGTCGTTGAGCGCGCCCGGCGGGCACAGGATGATGCGCCCCTGCAGCTCGGCCCTGGCAACCCCCGTCGCGGGGCGCAGGTCGCCGAGATCGACGCCGTGCTCGGCATAGAGGTCGCACAGCCGCTGCAGCGCGCCATGGATGTAGATCGGATCGTCGAACCCCATCGCGCGCAGCTCGCTGATCACTCGCTGCGCCTTGCCCAGCGCATAGGCGCCGACCAGCACGCAGCGCTCGGGAAACGCCCGCAAGGCGGCGAGCAGCTTGTCGAGTTCGTCATGCGTCTCGGGATGGCGGAACACCGGCAGGCCGAAGGTCGCCTCGGTGACGAATACGTCGCACGGCATCACCAGGAACGGCTCGCAGGTCGGGTCGGCGCGCCGCTTGTAATCGCCCGAGACGATCACGCGCTCGCCGCGATGCTCGAGCACGACCTGCGCCGATCCCAGCACATGGCCCGCGGGGATGAATTGCACGTCGACCTCGCCCAGCCGCAGCGCCTCGCCATAGGCGACCGGATGCCCGGTCTGCTCGCCGTAGCGCACTTCCATGATCGCCAGCGTCTCGGGCGTCGCCCACACTTCGCCGTGACCGCCGCGCGCATGGTCGGCATGGCCGTGCGTCACCAGCGCGCGCGGCACCGGATGCGAAGGATCGACCCACGCGTCCGCCGCGGGAATATAGATGCCGCCGGGTTGCGGATCGATCCAGTCGCCGAGCTTCGCCATCCTGCCTATATGGATGGGATGCCCGCCGGTTCCCAGCTTCCCCAGCCTTTGACCGACTGGTTCGCCGCCCGCGGCTGGGCGCCGCGCCGCCACCAGCTCGAGATGCTCGCCGCCGCGCAGGCTGGGAACCACGCGCTGCTCGTCGCCCCGACCGGCGCCGGCAAGACGCTGGCGGGGTTCCTGCCGAGCCTCGCCGCGCTGATCGAGCACCCGACCGACCGGCTCCACACGCTCTACATCTCGCCGCTCAAGGCACTCGCGGTCGACGTGCAGCGCAATCTGCTCAACCCCATCGAGGAGATGGGCCTGACGATCCGGGTCGAGACCCGCACCGGCGACACCCCGAGCGACCGCAAGGCCCGCCAGCGCGCGCGCCCGCCCGAGATCCTGCTCACGACGCCTGAATCGCTGAGCCTGCTGTTGTCCTATCCCGACAGCGAGCTGCTTTTCTCCGATCTCGACACGGTGATCATCGACGAAGTCCACGCCTTCGCCACCGGCAAGCGCGGCGACCTGCTCAGCCTCGCCATGGCCCGGCTCCAGCGCATCGCCCCCGGCCTGCGCCGCGTCGCGCTGTCGGCCACGGTCGCCGACCCGGACGGCTACCGCGCCTGGCTCGCCCCGCACGGCGACATCGATACGGTCACGCTCGTCCAGGGCGAGAAGGGTGCCGATCCCGACATCGCCATCCTGCTCCCCGAAGGCCGCGTCCCCTGGGCCGGCCATTCGGGCATCTACGCGATCCCGCAGGTGATGGCCGAGATCGAGACGCACCGCACCACGATCGTCTTCTGCAACACCCGCGGCCTCGCCGAGCTGGTCTTCCAGGCTTTGTGGAAGGTCAACGAGCTCAAGCTGCCGATCGGGGTCCATCACGGCAGCCTCAGCCTCGAGGCCAGGCGCAAGGCCGAGCAGGCGATGTCCGACGGCAAGCTCCGCGCGCTGGTCGCGACCGCCAGCCTCGATCTCGGGGTCGATTGGGGCGATGTCGATTGCGTGATTCAGATGGGCGCGCCCAAGGGGTCGTCGCGGCTGCTCCAGCGGATCGGCCGCGCCAATCACCGGCTCGACGAATCGTCCGAAGCGGTGCTCGTCCCCGGCAATCGCTTCGAATATCTCGAAGCCCGCGCGGCGCTCGATGCGGTCGAAGCCGGCGAACTCGACGAAGACGTCTTCCGCTCCGGCGCGCTCGACGTGCTGGCCCAGCACATCATGGGCTGCGCCTGCGCCGCCCCCTTCGATGCTGCGGAAATGCTGCAGGAGATTCGCGCAGCATTGCCCTATTCGGCGCTCGATCAGGCGGTGTTCGACAATGTCCTCCAGTTCATCGCCAATGGCGGCTATTCGCTGCGTGCCTATGACAAGTTCAAGCGGCTGACGCTCGGCCCCGACGGACTGTGGCGCGTCACCGCGCCGGCCTTTGTCGCGCAGCATCGCCTCAACGCCGGGATCATCGTCGAGGCGCCGATGCTCGAAGTCCGCTTCAAGAACGGGCGGCGGCTGGGCAAGGTCGAGGAGGCGTTCGGCATCACCCTCGCGCCCGGCGACACCTTCTTCTTCGCCGGGCTGGCGCTCGAGGTCGAGCGTATCGAGCAGACCGACCTGATCGTGCGCGCGACCGCGAAGCAGGCGCGGTACGTCTCCTATATGGGCGCGCGGCTGGCGATCACCGCGACGCTGGCCAATCGCGTGCGCGAATTCCTCGCCGACCGCAGCCAATGGGCGCGCTTCCCCGACGATGTCCGCGAATGGCTCGAGGTCCAGGCGTGGCGATCGGCGCTGCCCGGCCCCGGCCAGCTGCTCGTCGAGACCTTCCCGCACGAGGGCCGCCACCACATGGTCGCCTACAGCTTCGAAGGCTGGAACGCGCACCAGTCGCTCGGCATGCTGATCACCCGGCGGATGGAGGCGATGGGGCTCAAGCCCTTGGGGTTCGTCGCCAACGACTATGCGCTCGCGGTCTACGGGCTCGAGAAGATCGAGGACCCGGCCGCCTTGTTCTCGCCCGATATCCTCGAGCATGAGTTCGTCGACTGGGTGCAGCAATCGGCGCTGCTCAAGCGGGCTTTCCGCGAAGTCGCGATCATCGGCGGGCTGGTCGAGCGCCAGCATCCGGGCAAGAAGAAGACCGGGCGCCAGGTCACCTTTTCGACCGACCTGATCTACGACGTGCTGCGCAAGTACGAGCCCGATCACTTGCTGCTCCGCGCCGCCTGGGCGGACGCGCGCGCCCGGATGACCGATGTCGGCCGCCTCGCGCACCTGCTCGACACTGCGGGCGAGACGATGCTGCACATCGACCTCGACCGCGTCAGCCCGCTCGCGGTGCCGGTCCTCATCATGATCGGCCGCGAGACGGTGGCGCAGGGCATCACCGAGGACGCGCTGCTGATGGAGGCGGAGCGCATCGCCGCCGAGGCGATGCGGCTCGACTAACCCCCTCTCCCATAGGGAGAGGGTTGCGCAGACTTGGGTCGCGCTTCTTCAGCGCGGCCCAAGTCGGAGCTGGGTGAGGGGTTTGCGCCATCGGGAGCGCGTAACCCCTCACCAACTGCGACTAAGCTGCGCTTCGCTCCGCCAAGTCTCCGTATCCTCTCCCTATGGGAGAGGGGGAGTCCAGCGGCAGCTCCCAGGTTGGGATGCCGGCGGAATGCAATCCGTTTGCTGCGCACCATCGAAGGGTATAGCTTCACGTCCATGATCGGATTGCGCGCGCTTCTCCTCCTCGCCCTCCCGCTCGGCGCTGCCGCGGACGGGCGCCCCCTGCAGGATCCCGAATCGATTTCGGAGTCGGTGACCGACACCACGCTGATCAATCTCGGCGATCTCGATTCGCGGCTGACCGTCAAGGTCGCGGTCGGCAGCTCGGGGCCGTACAACTTCATCATCGATACCGGTGCCGAGCGCACCGTCGTCTCGCGCGAGCTTGCAGGCACGCTCCAGCTCGCCCCCGGCATGCCGGTCAACCTCACCTCGATGACCGGGCGCAGCTCGGTCGACACGGTGATCGTCCCCGAGCTGTTCATCCAGTCGATCGGCCAGCGCCACACCATCACGGCGCCGGCGCTCTATGCGCGCAATCTCGGCGCGGCCGGGCTGCTCGGCATCGACACGCTGAGCAAGCACCAGATCTCGATCGATTTCGAGACCGAGACGATGTCCGTCCGCCCCTCCGAGCGCCGCAGCCGCACCGCGCGCCGCAGCAGCGACGAGATCGTCGTCACCGCCAAGAGCAAGTTCGGCCAGCTGATCGTCACCGACGCCTATTATGCCGGCTCGCGCATCCAGGTGGTGCTCGATACCGGATCGGTGGTCTCGATGGGCAACAATGCGCTGCGCCGCCTCGTCGGTGCGCGGCTGCGCCAGAAGAACATGCAGCAGATCCACCTCACCAGCGTCACCGGCGGCCAGATGACCGCCGACTATACGCTCGTCCCGCGGATCAAGATCGGCAATATCGAGTTCGACACGCTGCCGGTCGCCTTTGCCGAGGTCGCGCCGTTCAAGCGCTTCGGGCTGACCAGGCGCCCGGCGCTGCTGCTCGGCATGGATGCGCTGCGCAGCTTCCGCCATGTCGATATCGACTTCCCCAATCGCCAGGTGCGCTTCCTGATGCCGCGCAACGCGACTCTGCGGAACCCGACCGCCGCGGGCTCGACCGTGGTGCGCGACTAGCTTTTCAGCGTCGCTGAGCCGGCATTGACTTTCACAAGCCGCGCCTGCTTGGGCGGCGCATGACCCACCTCTCGCGCGCCAGCCTCGCCTCGCTCCCGGCCGCCATCGCCCGCCCGGGCCATGACATCGCCGCGGTCACGACCGGAATCGTCCATTTCGGCCCCGGCGCCTTCCACCGCGCGCACCAGGCCGACGTGATCGACCGGCTGCTCGACAGCGACTCGCGCTGGGGCATTGCCGCGGTCTCGCTGCGCACCCCCGGCACGGTCGACGCGCTCAGGGCGCAGGACGGACTCTACACGCTGGCGGTGATCGACCGCGAGCCCGGCATGCGCATCCTCGCCGCGCACAGCGACGCAGTCGGTCCGGGCGAAGGCGCGCGGCTGCGCCGGCTGCTCGCCGATCCGGCAGTGCGCATCGCCACCAGCACCGTCACCGAAAAGGGCTATTGCCTCGGCCCCGACGGCGCCCTCGACTTCGCGCACCCCGACATCGTCCACGACCTGACGCGCCCGCCCGAGCCCGCCAGCGTAGTCGGCTGGATCGTCGCCGGCCTCGCCGACCGCCGCGCCGCGGGCACCCAGCCCTTCGCGATGCTGTGCTGCGACAACATGACCGGCAATGGCGGCAAGCTCCGCGCCGCCTGCGCCGCGCTGGCCCGCGCGGTCGACCCCGGGCTCGCCGACTGGATCGAAGGCGAAGTCGCCTTCCCCGATTCGATGGTCGATTCGATCACCCCTGCGAGCGATCCGGCGTTCCTCGCCAAGGTCGCCGCCGAGCTCGGCGTCGCGGACCAGGCCGCGGTCCAGCGCGAGCGCTTCACCCAGTGGGTGCTTGCCCGCTTCGACTTGCCCGGCGGTCCCGATCTCGCCTCGGCCGGCGTCACCCTCACCGGCGACGTCCGCGGTTACGAGCAGGCCAAGCTGCGCATCCTCAACGGCGCGCATTCGACGCTCGCTTATGCCGGCCTCGCGCTCGGCCACGAGACGGTGTTCGAGGCGATGTCCGATCCGGCGCTGGCCGGGTTCGTCACGCGGCTGGTCCATGACGACATCGCCGCCTCGCTCGCCCCCGTCGAGGGCCTCGACGTCCACGCCTATGCCGACGCGGTGCTGGATCGATTCCGCAACCCCGCGATCCGCCACCTGCTGTCGCAGATCGCCTGGGACGGCTCGCAGAAGCTGCCCTACCGCCTGCTCGACACCGTCCGCGATGCGCTCGACGCCGGGCGCCCGGTCGATCGCCTCGCCGTGCCGATCGCCGCCTGGATCGCCTTCCTCCGCCGCAAGACGCTGGCGGGCGAGACGATCACCGATCCGCTGGCGGAGGTGCTGGCAGGGGCCTCGGGCGACCTCGACGCGATGCTGGCGATTCGCCAGGTCTTCCCCGAACGCCTCGCCACCGATCCGCGCTTCCGCGATGCAGTCGCAGGAGCGCTGGCCGCGTTCGATGCAAGCAATCCGGAAACCCTTCTCGCGCTCTAGATCTGCTCCGGCCCTTCGCGTCCCAGCACATGGCTGCACAATTGCGCCGCGGGCGTATCCCCCGCCTCCAGCGCCGCGACGGTCACCCAGCCCTCGCTCCTGAGCGCCGCGCCGCGCGCGGGATCGGTCCCGACCGGCAGGAACAACCGCCGCCGCTCGCCGCTGCCGAGCCCGGCATCGAGGATCGGATCGGCGAACAGCGAGAAGCCGACCGCGGCTTCCTCGCGCCCGTCCTCATGGACGACGATATAGGTGCCGCCGCGCCCGATCTCGCCGCGCACCCCGGCCGCGAAGATCGAGAAGCCCAGCCAGCTCTGATATTCGAAGCCGTGCCGCTCGGTCGGGTCGAGCGTCAGCGCCGCCTCGCCCGCGATGCTGCCCGCAACCTGCGCCAGACCGTCGAGCCGGCTCGCCAGCGCCTCGATCCCGCGCAGCCGCGCCATCGCCGCGTCGAACGGTCCCGCCGCCTCGATCAGCGGCAGGTACGCCGCATCGATCGCTGCGACGCCGCCGGCATCCTTGGCGTCGAGCCGCTCGCGCAATTCGGCCAGTCGCGCCGGCGCCAGGCTGTCGCCCGCCAGCGTGTCGACCAGGTCGGGAAGCGTGAAATCCACCGCCAGCCCCTCGACTCCCGCGGCGCGCAATGCCTCGACCGCGACGCGCACGACTTCGCTCGCCGCTGCGACCGAATCGAGCCCGATCAGCTCGCAGCCGATCTGCCGCATCGCCCGCTCGGGTCGCAGCTCCGACGCGCGCAGCTTCATCACCGGGCCCGCGTACGAGAGCCGCACCGGCCGCGGATGGTGCGCCATCCGCGTCGCCGCGATCCGCCCGATCTGCGCAGTGATGTCGGGCCGGATCGCCAGCGTCCGCTGCGACACCGAGTCGACGAAGCGCACCGCGTCGCGCATCCCCCCCGCCTTGAGCCGCGACGCCAGCTCGTCGGCGAATTCGGCAAGCGGCGGATCGACGCGCTCATAGCCATAGCCATGCGCCACCCCGAGCACGCGCCCCTCCAGCCGCGCCGCCGCATCGGCGAGCGGCGGCAGCCGGTCGTGGAAGCCCTCGGGAAGAAGTCCGGTCATGGTTTCGCCGCTAGCCCCTTCAGAACTTGAGCGCCATGGCCGTCTTCACGCCCGGTAGCGCGCGGACTTGGGCGATCAGTTCGGGGGTGACCGGCTCGTCGACCGAGAGCAGCAGCACCGCCTCGCCCCCGGCATCGCGGCGGCCGAGATGGAAGGTGCCGATATTGACTCCCGCCGCGCCGAGCGTGGTCCCAAGCCGCCCGATGAACCCCGGCGCATCCTCGTTGACGATATAGAGCATGTGCCCGGCAAGATCGGCCTCGACCTTGATTCCGAACAGCTCGACCAGCCGCGGCGCGGCGTCGCCGAACAGCGTCCCCGCCACCGAACGGTCGCCGGCCTGGGTGCTCACCGTCACGCGCACCAGCGTGTGGTACACGCCCTCGCGCTCGTGCCGCACTTCGCGCACGTCGAGCCCGCGCTCCTTCGCCAGGAACGGCGCGTTGACCATGTTGACCGTGTCCGAATGGACCCGCATCAGCCCGGCGAGCACCGCGCCGGTGATCGGCTTCTGGTTGAGCTCGGCGGCGGCGCCCTCGGTCTCGATCGAGATGCCGCTCAGCGCATCGTGCGCGAGCTGGCCGACGAGCGAGCCCAGCTTCTCGGCCAGCGCCATGTACGGCCGCAGCCGCGGCGCTTCCTCGGCCGACAGGCTCGGCATGTTGAGCGCGTTGGTGACGCCGCCCGACATCAGGAAATCGGCCATCTGCTCGGCGACCTGGATCGCGACATTGACCTGCGCCTCGCTGGTCGACGCCCCCAGGTGCGGAGTCGAGATGAAGTTGGCGGTGCCGAACAGCGGCGACGCCTTGGCCGGCTCCTCGACGAACACGTCGAGCGCCGCGCCCGCGACATGCCCCGAATCGAGCGCCGCCTTGAGCGCCGCCTCGTCGATCAGCCCGCCGCGCGCGCAATTGATGATCCGCACGCCCTTGCGGGTCTTGGCGAGGTTCTCGCGGCTGAGGATGTTGCGCGTCTGGTCGGTCAGCGGCGTGTGGAGCGTGATGAAGTCGGCGCGCGCGAGCAGCCCGTCGAGATCGACCTTCTCCACCCCCATCTCGACCGCGCGCTCGGGGGTCAGGAACGGATCATAGGCGATCACCTTCATGCGCAGCCCCAGCGCGCGATCGGCGACGATCGATCCGATATTGCCCGCGCCGATCAGCCCGAGCGTCTTCGACGTCAGCTCGACTCCCATGAAGCGGTTCTTCTCCCACTTGCCCGCCTGGGTCGAGGCGTCGGCCTCGGGCAGCTGGCGCGCGAGCGCGAACATCAGCGCGATCGCGTGCTCGGCAGTGGTGATCGAGTTGCCGAACGGGGTGTTCATCACCACCACGCCCTTGGCCGAGGCCGCGGGGATATCGACATTGTCGACGCCGATCCCGGCGCGGCCGATCACCTTGAGGTTGGTCGCCGCCTCGAGGATCTCCTTGGTCGCCTTGGTCGAGCTGCGGATCGCGAGCCCGTCATACTGGCCGATGATCGCCTTGAGTTCCTCGGGGGTCTTGCCGGTGATCTCGTCCACTTCCACCCCGCGCGCGCGGAAGATCTCGGCGGCCTTGGGGTCCATTTTGTCGGAAATAAGTACTTTCGGCATTTCGTTTCCTCCACCCGTCATCCCGGCGAAAGCCGGGACCCAGGGTCACAAGCGATGTCTTACGTTGCTCTGGGTCCCGTCTTTCGCCGGGATGACGGCTATGCTTTTGCGGCCTCATAGGCCCAGTCGAGCCACGGCCCGAGCGCCTCGATATCGGCGGTGTCGACGGTCGCGCCGCACCAGATGCGCAAGCCCGGCGGGGCATCGCGGTATCCGGCGACGTCGTACGCCGCGCCTTCCTTCTCGAGGCAAGCGGCGAACTTCTTGATGAAGCCCTCGTCCGCGCCCGCGACCGTCAGGCACACCGAAGTCCGCGAACGGATGCCGCGATCCTCGGCGAGATGGCCGAGCCAGTCGCGATGCGCGACGATCTTGTCGAGCGCCGCGGCATTGGCGTCGCTGCGCGCGATCAGCCCCTTGAGCCCGCCCAGGCCCCGCGCCCATTCGAGCGCGAAGATCGCATCCTCGACCGCGAGCATCGACGGGGTGTTGATCGTCTCGCCCTTGAACACCCCCTCGGCGAGCGCCCCCTTCGAGACCAGCCGGAACAGCTTGGGCAGCGGCCAGGCGGGCGTATATTCCTCGAGCCGCTGCACCGCGCGCGGCCCCAGGATCAGCACGCCGTGCCCGCCCTCGCCGCCCAGCACCTTCTGCCAGCTGAAGGTCGCGACATCGATCTTGTCCCAGGGCAGGTCGTAGGCGAACACCGCGCTGGTCGCGTCGGCGAAGCTCAGCCCCTCGCGGTCGTCGGGGATCCACTCGCCGTCGGGCACCCGCACGCCGCTGGTCGTGCCGTTCCAGGTGAACAGCACGTCGTCGCGCCAGTCGACCTTGTCCAGATCGGGCAGCTGCCCGTAATCCGCCCGGTGCACTTTGGGCTCGAGCTTCAACTGCTTGACCGCATCGGTCACCCAGCCCTCGCCGAAGCTCTCCCAGGCCAGCGTGGTCACGCCGCGCGCGCCCAGCATCGTCCACATCGCCATCTCGAAGGCGCCGGTGTCCGATCCCGGCACGATGCCGATGCGGTGAGTGTCGGGCAGCGCCAGCATCTCGCGCATCAGGTCGATGCAATAGTGGAGGCGGGCCTTGCCCAGCTTCGAGCGGTGCGAGCGGCCGAGCACTTCGGTGGCAAGCTTCGCCGCGTCCCAGCCCGGAGGCTTGGCGCAGGGTCCGGAAGAGAAATAGGGTCGTGCCGGCATGCTAGCGGGCAGAGTCGGCGCACCCGTGGCGGGCGCCGTAGCGAGGTCGGTCATGTCAGTCTCTCCTTGCAGAGAGCACGCGCGGCGTTGGGACCGCGTGGCCCGTCGACGGCCCTAGCGGCGGCGGGACGAATGTCAATTGCGCTGCGATGCAGCGTGGCGCGATCCCGATGCGGCCAGGGCTGCGACTGGCGAACGCGATCACCTTTCTAGCCCTCTCCCGCCTTCGCGGGAGAGGGTTGGGTGAGGGTCTTCTTCTTCGACTGCCCGAAGAAGAAGACCCTCACCCTCCCGCCGCTGCGCGGCGGGCCCCTCCCTCTCCCGCGAAAGCGGGAGCGGTGTCCATCATGGGCCAGCGCTGCAGGATGACCAGCACGCGGTTCTCGCCCAATCGGGCCCATTAGCGCGCCGTTAACCACGCCCGGCCTAGCCCAATCGGCATGCGTATCCGGTGGCTCCGTATCCCCATGCTGCCTCTCCTGCTTTCGGGCTGCCTGTTCGGCGGCGGCGAGGAGCGGCCCGCGGCCCCGATCCGTCCGCGCGCCTCGGGCCCGGTCACGCTCAACGGCCCGACCCCGCGCGCCACGCAGCAATGCTTCACCGATCTTTCGCGCGAGGAAGTCCGCTTCAGCCCCTTGCCCGACCGCGACTATGGCGGCGGCTGCGTCGTCCGCGGCGCGGTGCAATTGCTCGACGTCGGGGTGCCGGTCGCGAACCTCAAGGGCGTAACCTGCCCGCTCGCGCGCAGCTTCACCGGCTGGCTGCGCTACGCGGTCGCCCCCGCCGCGCACCAGATCCTCGGCAGCGAGCTCGTCCGGGTCGAGACCTTCGGCAGCTATTCGTGCCGCGGGGTGATCGGCCGCGGCGCCGAGGGCGCGAAGACGATCTCCGAGCACAGCTTCGCCAACGCCGTCGACGTCTCGGGCTTCGTCCTCGCCGACGGGCGCAAGGTGATGATCGTCGATGCCTGGAAATCGAGCGACCCCGAAATCCGCGAATTCCTCGCGGTCATCCGCAAATCGGCGTGCAAGCGCTTCGCCACCGTGCTCAGCCCCGACTACAACGCCGCGCACTACAACCATCTCCATCTCGACATGGGCAAGGGGCCGTTCTGCCGCTAGCTTGACGGCATGCGCATCCTGCTCCTCCTCGCCTGCCTGTTCGGCCTCACCGCGGCGCGGCCGATCGACTGGTGGGACGTGCCCCGCCACGGCGGCAACAGCTTCAACCTCGCCCCGCCCGACCAGGGCTATTTCGACGCGCTCGCGGGCTACGGCGCCGACTGGGTCCGGCTCGCGCCCGACAAATGGAAAGGCGCGCACCGCGACTTCCTGATCGGCGACGCGGACAAGTACACCGGCATCCCGCCCGCCGACCTCGCGACCCTCCAGGCCGTGCTCGCCCGCGCGCACAAGGCGAAGCTCAAGGTGGTGATCTCCCCGCTCAGCCTGCCCTGGCTGCGCTGGATCCAGAACAACGGCAACCAGTATGACGGCCGCCTGTGGCAGGACAAAGCCCATTGGGACCAGGCGGTCGCCTTCTGGCGCGATCTCGCGACGGCGCTCAAGGGCAACCCGGCGATCGGCGCGTACAACCTCATCAACGAACCCACCCCCGAAAAGGGCGCGGGGCTCGACGAGCATGGCGACCCCGCCGCCGGCATCGCCTGGTACGCCGCCAACCGCGGCACCGCGCGCGACTTGCCCGCCTTCTACCGCGCAGTGATCGCCGCGATCCGCGCAGTCGACCCCGACACCCCGATCATGCTCGATTCGGGCTGGTACGCCGCCGCCGACGCCTTCTACTGGCCCGGCCCGCTCGAAGATCCGGCGCTGCTCTACGCCTTCCACATGTACGAGCCGTGGACCGTCACCAGCGCTCCCAATCTCAAGCGCGCGGTGCCGATTCCCTATCCCGGCATGGCCCCCTTCCAGGGGCGGCAGCAGATGTGGGACGCCGCCCGCGTCGCCGCCTATCTCGGCCAGCCGATCGCCTGGGCCGATGCGCACGGGATCCCGCGCAACCGGATGGTCGCCGCCGAGTTCGGCTGCATCCGCCGCCTGGCCTTCTGCCCGGCCTATCTGGAAGATGTCCTCACCGCGCTCGACCGGTCACAAGTCCATTGGGCCTTCTACAGCTTCCGCGAGGATGCGTGGGACGCGATGGATTACGAGCTGGGCCCGGGTGCGCCTCCGCCTGGATATTGGGACAACCCCGCCAAAGCGAAACGCGGCCCGACCCCGCAGTTCGAGCCGATCCTGCGAAGGCTCCGCGCGCATTGACTGTTGCGGCACCGGCTCGCTCCCCCACCCGGCCACCCATGAATTACGATGCCGTTGGGTGGCCGGGTGGGGGAGCGGGCCGGTGCCGTACCCAACAAAGACTCCTCATTGGATTTGTCACGCGATTCTCCTACAGACTGTCGAATGACCGAAACGCCAAAAGCCGAGACCCATGTCCCCTCGCGGGTCTTCCGCCCTGCCAAGCAGGAAGCCGAATCCGCCAAGGAAGCCGGCATCTCGCCGCAGACCGAGCATCCCGCCTATCGCCTCGCCTTCCAGGACCTCGACTTCCTGCTGCGCGACGATCTGCGCCCGATCCGCTTCCAGCTCGAGCTGCTCAAGCCCCAGCTCGTCCTCGACGAGGCGAAGATCGCCTCGACCTTCGTCGTCTATGGCTCGGCGCGCATCCCCGAGCCGAGCAAGGCGCTGGCGCTGCGCGACCTCGCCGACGACGAGCTGTCGAAGAAGATCGCCGAGCGGCTGATCGAGAAGTCCAAATATTACGACGTCGCCCGCGAGCTCGCGCGGCTGGCGAGCAACTTCCCGCGCGACACCGAGGGCAAGCGCCACTTCGTCGTCACGTCGGGCGGAGGCCCGTCGATCATGGAGGCCGCCAATCGCGGCGCGCGCGACGTCGATGCCGACACGATCGGGCTCAACATCGTCCTGCCCCACGAGCAGGCGCCCAACCCTTACGTCACCCCCGGGCTGTCGATGCAGTTCCACTATTTCGCGCTGCGCAAGATGCACTTCCTGCTCCACGCGCGCGCAGTGGCGGTGTTCCCGGGCGGCTTCGGCACCTTCGACGAATCGTTCGAGCTGCTCACCCTGATCCAGACCGGCAAGATCGCGCCGATCCCGGTGCTGTTCTACGGCAAGGATTTCTGGACCCGCGTCGTCGATTTCGAGGCTTTGGTCGAGGAAGGCGTAATCGGCCCGCGCGACCTCGGGCTGTTCCACTTCTGCGAGACCGCGGAGGAAGGCTGGGAGATCGTCCAGGATTTCTGGCGCGACAAGGACCACACCAAGATCGACCGCCCCCGCGCGCGCATCTTCGGCGGCACCGCGGTAACCGACGGGTCGTAGGGGGCGCCTGCTCCTTCCTCGTTCCCCTGCGAAAGCAGGGGCCCAGGGCAAAGCAGGTCATCGCCCGCGACACTGGACCCCTGCTTTCGCAGGGGAACAGGGTAGAGCAATCCTAAGCGAGACAGCCTGCCTCAGTGCGCCTTCTTCTCGGCCTGCACCGCGGCGGCGGGGTCCTTCGACGGCGCGCCCGCGGCGGGAGTCGCTTCGTTCGACAAATTGCCGCCCGTGCCCTCGGGGGCGGTGTCGTTGCCCGCAGCTTCGTTGCCCTCGGCGGCAGGCGCCGCCGCAGCCGGCGCGGCGGGCAGCGGCAGGTTCGAGCCCTGCTGGTTCAGATAGACGATCACGTTGGCGCGGTCCTGCGGATTGGGCAGACCGGCAAAGCCCATCTTGGTGCCCGGCGCGAACTTGCGCGGGTTGGTCAGCCACGCGTTCATCTTGTCGAAGTCCCAGGTCCCGCCGACGCCCTTCAGCGCGTCGGTGAAGGCATAGCCGCCCTTGCCCTGGGCAATCGCCTCGCCCATCGTCGCATAGAGGTTCGGGCCGGTCCCGTTGGCGCCGCCCTGGTTGACCGTGTGGCAGCCCATGCACTTCTTGAAGACGTCGGCGCCCTTGGCCGGATCGGCAGTGGCGAGCAGAGTCGCGATCGGCACGGCGGCCGCCTTGTCGTCGCCGCCGGCTTCCTCGGCGCCTTCGATCGGATAGCCCATCTTGTGGGGGCGCTCGTTATGGAACAGCATTCCGCTGACGATCGACAGCCCCAGCGCGGCAATCCCGCCCGCCAGAACCCAGCCAGCAATCGTGTTCGTGCGATCGTCCATCTTTGACGCCCCTGAGAAGTCTCGGCCCGAGGAAATTTCGTGCCCCCTCTAGAGCGGCACTTTGCGCATCGCAAGCGGCTTGCCCGTGCCGCGTCGGCCCGCTAGCGCCCGGCCCATATGGAAAATTTCGCAGCGCCCGCGCAGCCCATCGTCGCCCGCATGACCGAGGCCGCCGCCGCCGACCCGGCGCGCGCGGTCGCCTTCCAGGGCGCGCCCGGCGCCAATTCGCACATCGCCGCGCTCGAAGCCTTTCCCGGCGGGCTGCCTTTGCCCTGCTTCAGCTTCGAGGATGCGATCGACGCGGTGCGGCTGGGGCAGGCCGATTGCGCGATCATTCCCATCGAGAATTCGCTCCACGGCCGCGTCGCCGACATCCATTTCCTGCTCCCCGAATCGGGGCTGGTGATCACCGGCGAGCATTTCCTGCCGATCCGCTACGCGCTGATGGGCACCGGCACGCTCGGCCAGGTCAAGGAAGCCACCAGCCATCCGCAGGCGCTCGGCCAGTGCCGGCTGTGGCTCAAGGAGCGCGGCATCGTCCCGGCTTCCTATCCCGACACCGCCGGCGCCGCCGCTTTGGTCGCCGAAATGGGCGACTCCGCGGTCGCCGCGCTCGCCCCGCCGGGCGCCGCTTCGCTCTACGGCCTCAACCTGCTGGTCGAGGACATCGCCGACGCCGCGCACAACATGACCCGCTTCGTCATCCTCGCCCGCGCCGCCCCCCCCCTCGCCGCCGACGGTCCCTTCATGACGACCTTCATCTTCGAAGTCCGCAACGTCCCCGCCGCGCTCTACAAGGCGCTCGGCAGCTTCGCGACCAACGGCGTCAACATGACCAAGCTCGAAAGCTACCAGCGCGGGGGCACCTTCGCAGCGACCGAATTCTACGCCGATATCGTCGGCCGCCCCGGCGACCCCGCGGTCGACGCCGCGATCCACGAGCTCGGCTTCCAGGCCAAGTCGGTGCGCGTGCTCGGCACCTATCCCCAGGCGCGGCCGCGCGGATGATGCGCGCGCTCCTCGCCGCCGCCGCGCTGGCCGCCGCCGTCCCGGCGACGGCGCAGGATGCCGACGTCGCCGAGCTGACCGCCGTCGCCGACCGTTTCGACCAGGCCCAGATCGCACAGGATGGTCCCGTGCTCGAGGCGATGGTCGCCGACGGGCTGATCTTCCTCGACGGCGGCGGCGCGCGGCTGGGCAAGCGCGACTTCATCGCCGGCTGGCTCGACGCGACGGTGAAGTTCGAGCCGATCACGATCGCCGGCCGCTACGTCATCCCCCTCGGCCCCGATTCGGGCGTGGCGGGCGGCGAGGTCGTGCTGCGCGGCACTGCGGGCGGCCAGCCCTTCGCCAGCCATATCCGCTTCGCCGACACCTTCCGCCGCATCGGCGGCAAATGGCAGGCCGTCCACATCCAGGTGACGCGCATCCCGGCGAAGTGACGCGGTGGGTTCAAAGAAGATAGATTTCACGCGGAGGCGCGGAGGCGCGGAGGAGGAAGAAGAAGGATTGTTCGCGCAGAGGCGCAGAGAGCGCAGAGATGTGCCGCGCCGCGCCAGCGGCATCCATTCCTTCGACGCCGCAATTTATGGCGCTGACGCGCCACGATCGCCCAAAGCGAGTCCAGCCTCCTCTGCGCTCTCCGCGCCTCCGCGTGAACCACTCTCTGTGACTGCATTGACAGCACGACGATATGTTGCGTAAACACAACATATCGTCACGCAAACCGAGTCGCCATGCCCCATCTCCACAACCGGATCGCGCTGTTCCGCGCCGAGCGCGGCATGAGCCGCCGCGAGCTCGCCGACGCGGTGGGGGTGAACCCGCAGACGATCGGCTATCTCGAGCGCGGCGACTACAGCCCCAGCCTCGAGCTCGGCATGAAGATCGCCCGGCAGTTCGACGCCCCGGTCGAGCTCGTCTTCTCCTTCACTCCCTTCGAATCCGTCGCCGCCGCGCTGCGCCGCGCCGCCGACTGAGGAACCCGCCATGCCCCGACCCGCCAAGACCCTGACCGAACGCCTCGACGCCGCCGCCGGGCTGACCGGAATCCCGAAGATGGTCGGCCCCAACCCCGACCGCCGCCATCATCGCTGGCTGCCGGTCTTCGCGCTGACGCTGGCCTATGGCGGCTTCGTCTACGGCCTCGCCCGCCCGCACGCCTCCGGCTACGGGCAGGCGGCGATCCTCTTCGCCTATGCGTTCGCCTGCTGGCTGCCCTTCCTCGGCCCGGTGAAGCCATGGCGAGGCGCGGAGATCGCCGACGAGTTCGACCGCGCGGTGCGCAACCGCGCCTATCTCGCCGCGCTCGGCGTCACCGCGGGCACCGGCTGGCTCGGACTATGGCTGGTGATCGCACTCGCATTGCTCGGGAACTGGACGCGCGACGTGTTGATCCAGCTGCTGGTGATGCTCGCCTTCCTGCTGCCGGTGATCTGGACCGCGGCGCCGACGCTCCACGCCAGCTGGGCGACGCGCCCGCTCGCCGACGACGAATAGCCCTATTCCTCCGCCCAGGCGGTCAGCAGCGTGAAGGCGATCGCATAGGGCGGGGGCGGCAGGAACGGTCCGGCCTCGCCGCGCAGCACCGCCTGGACTTCGGCGCGCGGCACCCAGATCGCGTCCTCCAATTCGTCGCTGTCGAGGGTCAACGCGTCGTCCTCGGCCTCGCCGATGCACGCGATCATCAGCGACGAAGGGAACGGCCAGGGCTGGCTCGCGACATAGCGCACGCGGCTCACCCGCACCCCCGCTTCCTCCAGCGTCTCGCGCGCCACGGCTTCCTCGATCGATTCGCCCGGCTCGACGAACCCCGCCAGCGCCGAATAGCGCCCCGGCGGCCACGCCTTTTGCCGCCCGAGCAGGACCCTGTCCCCATGCTCGGCGAGCATGATCACCACCGGATCGGTGCGCGGGAAATGCTCGGCGGCGCAGCTTGGGCACTTGCGCCCCCAGCCCGCGCGGAACGGCGCGGTGCCGGTCCCGCACACCGCGCAGAAACGGTGCCGCATGTGCCAGTCGACCACGCTGCGCGCGCCGCCATAGAGCGCCGCCTCCTCGGCGGGGAGCTGCTCGAGGATGTGGAAGATCGCAAGGCTGCGGCCCATGACCGGCTTCTCGTGCCGGTTGACCGCGGCGAAATGCGGCACCCGCCCCGCGTCAAAGCCTAGAAAGACGATCTCGCCATCCTCATGCGCCTCGGCGACCGACCCCCAGGCCAGCCGCCCCTCGTCGGTCAGCTCGGGGTCGAGCCCCGCCAGCCGCAGCAGCCGCGCGCGCGGATCGAGCAGCAGCGCGGCGACAGCCCCGGGATCGTTCCGCAGCGCATCGGCGCGGTCGAGCGTCGCGCCGGTAAAGCCCGGTGCCCTCACCGCATCATGTCGGCGACCAGCGCCTTGTTGAGGTCGGCGCGTAGCGGCCAATGCTCCGACGGCATGTAATTGACCATCACCGTCCCGCGCACATGCTTGACCGGATCGACCCAGGCGATCGTCCCCGCAGCACCACCCCAGCCATAGGTGCCCTTGCTCGCCGCACCCGGCACGTCCTCGAGATAGACCGATCCGCCCGCGCCGAAGCCGAGCTTGCCGGCGCCGGTAGCGAGGCTGCCGAGCAGGCCGGTGTCGGCACCCGCGGGCAGCAGGTTCGACATGCCCAGCCTGACCGTCTCGGGCTTCATCACCCGGACGCCGTCGAGCGTCCCGCCGTTCTGGAGCATGTGGAGGAAGCGGTCATAGTCGCGCGCCGACATCACCAGCCCCGCGCCGCCATAGGGAAAGCTCGGGCGCGTCAGCCACAGCGAGCCGACCCCCGGGTCGACCGGCACGCGGTTGTCGCCCATGTAATAGTAATTGGTCGCCAGCCGTCCGGCCTCGCTCGCGGGGACAGTGAAGAAGGTCGACTTCATCTTGAGCGGATCGAAGATGCGCTTCTGGAGGAAGGTGTCGAACGGCATGCCGCTCGCGACTTCGATCACCCGCCCCATCACGTCGAGCGCGACCGAATAGCTCCACTTGGTCCCCGGCTCATAGGCCAGCGGCAGAGTCGCGACCTTGTTCGCGAAATCCTCGAGCGTCGGCGGCCGCGCCGAGCGCATGTTGGGCTCGAGCGCGTTGCTCACCTGCGCGGGGTTGAGCCCCAGCCGGTTATATTCGCCGAGCAGCGCGCCCTTGGTGATGATCGAATAGCCCAGCCCCGCGGTATGCGTCAGCAGGTGCCGCACCGTGATCGGATGCGTCGCGGGATGGCTCGCCAGCGAATCTCCGTCGGCCTGGTCGAGCACGCGCATATTCTTGAACGCCGGGATGAAGTCGCTGATCGGCTGGTCGAGCCTGAGCTTGCCTTGCTCGACCAGGATCATCGCCGCCATGCCGGTGATCGGCTTGGTCATCGAATAGACGCGCCACAGGCTGTCGGGCCCGGCCGCCGGCGCGGCGGGGTCGGTCGCGATGCGGCCATCGGCGAAATAATGCGTCGGGCGGTCGCCCACCCCGATCGCGACGACGATGCCGGGGACCTTGCCCTCGGCCACATAGCGGTGGACCAGCGCATCGGCATTGCTGCCCGGCGCGGTCTGCGCCACCGCACCCGCCGTCAGCGCCAAAGCCGCGGCGATTCCAACCCAAATCTTCACCCGCATAAACCTCTCCGGATCGATCGAGGCGCCTGAATGCGCTTCGATCGATCCGCCCGCAAGCGGGGAAAGGTCAGCCGTTCGGGGTCAGGTCGGCATAGACCGCGGGGATCAGCGACGAGACCATCGCGACCACCGCGTGATCGGTCTCGTGCGGGACCACATTGATCATGCCGTTGGCGCGCACCCCCTTGGCGCGGTCGATCCAGAAGCAGGTCCCCGCGAACCCGCCCCAGCCATAGGTGCCCGCGGCGCGGCCATTGCCCGGATCGGGCTTGGTCGTGACATAGCCGCCCGCGCCGAAGGTGACGTTGGGGTTCCGGACCATCTTGTAGAGCTGATCGAGGTTGATGCCAGTCATCGGCGCGAGCAGGTTCGAGAACATCGTGTCGACCGCGCCGGGGCTCAGCACCCGGGCGTCGCCCAGCGCGCCGCCGTTCATCAGCATCCGAAGCAGTTCGTCATAGTCGATCGCCGACATCACCAGCCCCGCGCCGCCATAGGGAAAGCTCGGCGCCACATACCAGACCGAGTTCTCGCGCGAATCGAGCAGCAACAGCTTCGCGGGATCGCTTTCGGGCAGGTAGCTGCTCGACATTCGGCCGCGATCGCTCTCGGGCACCTGCCAGAAGCTCGACCCCATCGCGAGCGGGCCGAAGATCTTGTCCTGGACATAATCCTCGAACGGCTTACCCGCGACGACTTCGACCACCGCCGCGAGCACGTCGAGCCCGATCGAATAGGCCCAGACCGTGCCCGGCTCGGCGAACAGCGGCAGCGTCGCCACCTTCTTCGCGAAGGTCTGGAGCGGGGTCGGGCGGAACCAGCGGATCGCGTCCTCCTCGATCCGGTCGATCTGCCAGGGATTGATGCCTTCGCGGAAATACAGTTCCTCGAGCGGGCCCGTATCCATCGAATAGCCCATCCCCGCGGTGTGCGTGATCAGGTTGCGCACGGTGATCGGATTGCGGGCCGGGGTCAGCGTCTTGATGCTCGCCCCGATATGACCGGTGCCCGCGCGCTCGCCCAGGATGTTCATGTTCTTGAAGTCGGGGATGAACTTGTGGATCGGATCGTCCATCGTCATCGCGCCGCTGTCGATCAGCGTCATCGCGGCGATCGACGTCACCAGCTTGGTCATCGAATATTGGCGCCACAGCGAGTCGAACTCGACCGCCGGCGCCGCCGCGTCGGTCGCGACCTTGCCGACCTTCACCCCGGCCCGGTGATTGGCGGCGGACCCCACCGCGATCACGATGCCCGGCGCGAACTTGTCGTTATTGACCCATTTGTCGGCCATCGCCCGCGTATGCTCGAGCAGCGGCCCCGCGACGTCCTGCTCCGGCACCGGTGCTTCCGCGATTTCGATCGTCATCCCGTTTCCCCCATGAAGATGCGCGCCGCCTTGGCGAACACGCTCGGCAGTCCCGCGGAGCCGATCTCCGCGACGGGCCACCAGAGGCCGGAAACATGCCGTTCCACCTGTGCAACGGCAAGGTCGAGCTCAAGGTCAAAATGAGTAAGACTGTGGTTTACTTTGCTGTCCAGCAGACGCCAACCTGCCTGAAATGGAGGACTCTCAAGTCCAGTCCGAGTCGATCCCCATTCCGACGTCGGCAGCGCGCGCATGCCGCCGAACAATCCTTTGGCGGGTCTTTGCACCAGCAGCACCTCGCCGTCGCATTCCGCCCAGAACAAGGTGCCATAGCGCTTCGGCTTGGCCGATTTCGCCGCCTTGACTGGAAACATCTCGGGCGCGCCGCTCGCGAATCCCGCGCAGCTCGGCCGCAATGGACAGAGCAGGCAGCGCGGGCGCCGCGCCGTGCAGATGCCGCTCCCCAGGTCCATCATCGCCTGCGCGAAATCGCCCGCCCTGGCATCCGGGGTGATCGAATCGGTCAGCGCCCAAATCCGCGGCTTCGCCCCCGGCAGCGGCTCGGCGAGCGCGAACAGCCGCGCCACCACCCGCTCGACATTGCCGTCGACCACCACCGCGCGCCGCCCGAACGCGATCGCCGCGATCGCCGCCGCGGTATAGGCGCCCACCCCGGGCAGCGCGCGCAGCCCTTCCTCGGTCTCGGGCATGCCCCCCGCCGCGATCGCCCGCGCGCAGGCGAGCATGTTCCTGGCGCGGGCGTAATAGCCGAGCCCCGCCCAGGCGGCCATCACGTCGGCGTCGTCGGCCGCCGCGAGACTCGCGAAATCGGGCCAGCGCGCGAGGAATTTGGCGAAATAGGGCTTCACCGTCGCGACCTGGGTCTGCTGGAGCATCACCTCCGAAAGCCACACCCAATATGGGTTAGCGAGAGTCGCGCCGGGCGCCGCGCGCCACGGCAAATCGCGCGCATTCGCGTCATACCAGTCGAGCAGGGTCGCAGCGATGTTGTCGGGCACGCCCCGGCTATGGCATGGACGCATTCAAATGACGAAGTCCCCGCGTACCACCACCCGCCAGCCGAAGCTCAGTTCTGGGGCGGAACCCCAGCGCAGCAACCGCGCACGCGCGGTCTCGGAGCTGCTGCCCGATGTCGGCCGCGCCGCGTTCCGCCGCTTCGGCTTCGTCCAGCACGCGGTGGTCAGCCGCTGGAGCGAGATCGTCGGCGAGCGCTATGCCCAGGTCTCGGCCCCCGAATCGATCCGCTTCCCGCCGGGCAAGCGCGCCGAGGGGGTGCTCAGCCTGCTCGTCGCCGGCGCCCACGCGCCGATGATGCAGCACATCGCCCCCGAGATCGTCGAGCGGGTCAACCGCTTCTTCGGCTATACCGCGGTCGCGAAGCTCCATATCCGCCATGGCGACATCAAGCGTAGCCCCAAGGCCGCGCCGCTCCCCGAATTGCTCCCGGTCAGCGCCGAGATGGGCGAGAGCCTGCGCGGCATCGTCGATCCCGAGCTCAAGGCGGTGCTCGAAGCGCTCGCCTCGGGCGTTGCCGCCCGTCCCGTTCCCAAGATCGGCAGGATCGACTGATGCGTTTTCTCGCGATTGCCTTGATGTTCCTGCTCGGCGCCTCGGCGGCGGCAGCCCCGGCTGCGCGCCCCGCGGCGCCCGCCACCGACTGGCTGACCGTCATCGTCCGCACCCCCGAGGGCTTCCGCATCGGCAACCCCGATGCGCCGGTGAAGCTCGTCGAATACGGCTCGCGCTCCTGCCCGACCTGCGGCCGCTTCGCGCGCGAATCGGGGGCGCTGCGCAGCCGCTACGTCGCCGGCGGCAAGCTCAGCTTCGAGTTCCGCGAATTCCCGGTCCACCCCCAGGACGTCGCGATCTCGACGCTCGGCATGTGCGTCACCCCGCGCAACTTCTTCACCATCCTCGACAAGATGTACGCCGGCCAGGACGCGTTCAACGCCAGGGCCGGGGCGCTCGGCGATGCGCGCTGGCAGCAGCTCCAGGCGATGCCGCTGCCGCAATCCTCGCGCGCGATCGCAGACGCGCTCGGCTATACCGCCTTGCTCAAGCAGGCGGGGATGACCGAGGCGCGCATCCAGCAATGCTTCGGCGACATCGCCGCCTTGAAGGCGTTCGGCGACCGCATCCAGGCCGCCGCCAATATCGGCGTCAACGGCACTCCGACCTTCTTCCTCAACGGCCGCCGGCTCGACGCCGTCAGCTGGGGCCAGATCGAACCCGAACTGCAAGCCGCGGGCGCCTGACGCGCCTGCCCCGATTTTCCTGACGGAGACCCTGAAATGCGTATCGTCCAAGCCCTGATCGCCATCGCCGCCGCCATCGGCGCCCTGACCCTCGCCGGCTGCGGCGGCGGCGACGCGGGCAATGGCGCCACCCCCGTGGTCAGCACCACCCCGGTCGCCACCGCCAAGCCCCCTGCGGGCAAGCAATGGACCGAAGTGTTCGACAAGACCGGCGAGGGCTGGGTCCGCCAGGGCAATCCCGCCGCCCCGATCAAGCTGGTCGAGTACGGCTCGCGCTCATGCCCGGTCTGCGGCGCCTTCGCCCAGACCGGCGTCGAGCCGCTGCGCGCCAAATATATCGCCTCGGGCCAGGTCAGCTACGAGTTCCGCGACTTCCTCGTCCACCCGCAGGATCTCGGCATCGCGCTGCTCGGCCGCTGCGCCTCGACCGAGGCGTTCTTCCCGATCCTCGACCAGATGTACGCCAACCAGACCGCGTTCAACCAGAAGCTGAACACCCTCGACGACGCGACCTACCAGCAGATGCAGAAGCTGACTCCGCTCGAGCAGGCCAAGATGTTCGTCAACTATCTCGGCTATACCGGGCTGATGAAGCAGAGCGGAGTCACCGACGCGCAGATTCAGCAATGCATGAGCCAGCCCGCGCTCGACGTGCTCGGCAAGCAGCTCGAGGAAGCGACCGAGGTCAAGAAGGTCTCGGGCACCCCGACCTTCTTCATCAACGACAAGCAGGTCGAAGGCGCGGTCGGCTGGGCGCAGCTCGAGCCGGCGCTCCAGCGGGCCGGCGCGCGCTAAGAGCGGACACGCAAGGTGCAGATCAAAAGGCTGCGGCTGACGGGCTTCAAGAGCTTCGTCGACCCGGCCGATCTGCGCATCGAGCCGGGGCTGACGGGGATTGTCGGCCCCAATGGCTGCGGCAAGTCCAACCTGCTCGAGGCGCTGCGCTGGGCAATGGGCGAGAACAGCGCCAAGTCGATGCGCGGCGCCGGCATGGAAGACGTGATCTTCGCCGGCACCGCGACTCGGCCGCAACGCGACTTCGCCGAAGTCTCGATCCTTGCCGACGGCGTGGGAGACGATGACGAGCTCGAAGTCGTCCGCCGGATCGAGCGCGGCGCGGGCTCGGCCTATCGGATCAACGGCCGCGACGTCCGCGCCAAGGATGTCGGGCTCGTCTTCGCCGATTCGGCGACCGGCGCGCATTCGCCCGCTCTGGTCAGCCAGGGCCGGATCGGTTCGATCATTTCGGCCAAGCCTGCCGAGCGCCGCGCGATGCTCGAGGAAGCCGCAGGGATCGCCGGCCTCCATGTCCGCCGCAAGGATGCCGAGCAGCGGCTGCGCGCGACCGAGGCCAACCTCACTCGGCTCGACGAAGTCATCACCGACCAGGAGACTCGCGCCGCCGCCTTGCGCCGCCAGGCGCGCCAGGCCGAGCGCTACCGCGAATTGTCCGACAAGATCCGCGTCGCCGAGGCACGGATGATCTTCGCGCGCTGGCGCGACGCCGCCGCCGCCGCCGACGCCGCCAAGCAGGAGGCGCAAGCCGCCGAGGCGCGCGTCGCCGAGCGCATGGCGGCGCACGACCAGGCCGCCGCGGTCCAGCAATCCGCCGCCGAGTCGCTCGCCACGATCCGCGCCGATTCGCTGAGCGTCCGCGACCGCGCGACCGAGGCGATGCACCGCCTCGCGACGCTGCGCAGCGAACGCGCCACGGTCGAGCGCCGCCTCGCCGACCTCAAGGACGCCGAGCTTCGCCTCGCCGAGGATCGCGGCCGCGAAGGCGCGCTCGCCCGCGACGCCGCCGATGCGCTCGCGCGCCTTGCCGACGAAGCCGCGTCGCTCGACACCCGCATCGCCGACGCCGCCGCGCGGATGCCCAATCTCGACGCCGCGCTCGCCGAGGCCGAACGCGCCGCGCGCGACGCCGAAGTCGCGCTGGCGCAGGCCTTGGCGGCGCAGGCCAGCGAAGCCGCCGAGGCGCGCGTCGCCGAAGCGGCGGTGGCCGCCGCCCGCGCCCGAGTCGAGCGCTCGGCGCGCGACCATGCCCGCATCGAAGCCGAAGCCCGCGCGCTTCCCGATCCCGAACCGCTCAAGACCGAAAAAACACGCGCCGCCGAGGCACGCGCGCAGGCGCTCCGCCAGTCCGAATCGGCGCGCACCGGGCTCGCCCGCGCCGACGCCGCCGAGCGCGGCGCGATCGACACCCGCGACCGTTCCCAGTCCGCCCGCGCCGCCGCGCATGCCGAGCTGTCGCAGCTCGACAGCGAATCGCAGGCGCTCGCCAAGTCGACCCGGCCTTCGGACAAGGACCGCATCCTCGACAAGCTGCGCGTCGACGCCGGCTACGAACGCGCGCTCGCCGCCGCGCTCGGCGACGATCTCGAAGCCGGGCTCGACACGAGCGCCGAGCGCTACTGGTCGGGCGCCGAGGCCCAGCCCGGCGACCCGCGCGCGCCCGCCGGCACCAGCCCGCTCGGCAGCCATGTCCAGGCGCCGCCCGCGCTCGCCCGCCGCCTGTCGCAGATCCTCGTCGCCGAAGCCGACACCGGCCAGCCGCTCGCGGTCGGCCAGCGCCTCGTCACCCTCGCCGGAACGCTGCGCCGCTGGGACGGCTATGTCGCCAGATCGGGGGGCGCCGCCGCCGCCGAGCGCCTCGTTCGCGTCAACCGCCTGCGCGCGATCGAGAAGGAGCGCCCCGCCGCGGTCCGCGCAGTCGACGCCGCCGATGCCGAGCTTGCCCGCGTCGACGAGACCATCGCCGAGGCGCGCCGCGCCGCCGCCGACTGCCGCCGCGTGCTCGACCATGCCGAGAATGCCGGGCGCGAGGCGGGCCGCGCCGAGGATCGCGCCGCCGGCCAGCTCGAGCGCCTCGATTCGCAGCGCGCCGATCTCCAGCAGCGCCTCGCCCGCGTCGCCGCCGAGCAGGACGAAGCCGCCGCCGAACAGGCGCGCGCCGAAGCCGCCCGCGCCGCGCTCCCCGACGGCAGCGCCACGCGCAACCAGGTCGCCAAGCTCTCGTCGGAAGCCGAGACTCGCCGCGCCGCGAGCGCCTCGGCCCGCGCCGAGCGCGGCACGCTAGAGCGCGACATCGCCCAGGCCCGCGAGCGCCGCGCCGCCGCCGATGCCGAGGCGAAAAGCTGGAAGTCGCGCGCCGGCGAGGCCGCGCGCCGCAGCGCCGAGATGGACAAGCGCGCCGAGCAGATCGCCGAGGAAAGCGCGATCCTCGCCAGCAAGCCCGCCTTGCTCGATCAGCGCATCGGCGAGGCCGAGGCCGACTCCGAATCGTCCCGCGCCGCGTCCGCCGCCGCGCAGGCCGCCGAGCGCGAGGCCGAGACCGTGCTGCGCGCCACCGACACCCATGTCCGCACCGCCAACGAAGCACTGTCGCAGGCCCGCGAGGAACGCGCCGGCGCGCTCGCCCGCGCCGAGAACCAGGAGATGCGCCGCATCGAGATGGGCCGCCTGTCGGGCGAGCGCTTCGAATGCCCGCCCCCGCTCCTCCCCGAGCGCGCGGGCTTCAGGGAAGACACCGTCCGCGATCCGCAGGAGGAATCGTCGGCGCACGACCGCCTGATCGCCGAGCGCGAGCGTATCGGCCCGGTCAACCTCGTCGCCGAATCGGAGCTTGCCGAGCTGGTCACGTCCGCGGAAAACAGCGCGAAGGAACGCGACGAGCTGACCCAGGCCGTCCACCGCCTGCGCGGCTCGATCGGCATGCTAAACCGCGAGGGCCGCCAGCGCCTGCTCGCCGCGTTCGAAGCGGTCGACCAGCATTTCCGCCGCCTGTTCACCACCCTGTTCAACGGCGGCCAGGCGCATCTCGAGCTGGTCGATTCGGACGACCCGCTCGAGGCCGGCCTCGAGATCATGGCCCAGCCCCCCGGCAAGAAGCTCCAGTCGCTCACCCTCCTCTCGGGCGGCGAGCAGGCCCTCACCGCGGTCGCGCTGATCTTCGCGCTGTTCCTCACCAACCCCGCGCCGATCTGCGTCCTCGACGAAGTCGACGCCCCGCTCGACGACGCCAATATCGAGCGGTTCTGCGACCTGCTCGACCGGATGAACGAGGAGACCCGCACCCGCTACCTCATCGTCACGCACAACGCCGCAACGATGAGCCGCATGCACCGCCTGTTCGGCGTGACGATGGTCGAGCAGGGCGTCAGCCGGCTGGTGTCGGTCGATCTCGGCGCGGCGGAGACGCTGCTCGCGGCGGAATAGTCAGCAGCTCGGCATCCGGCTCGGCCCGCCCTGCAGCTCGAAGCGATTGCCGACCCGGAGATAGCGTTCCTCGAAGCGACGGCTGCCGGTGTAGCGCACCGTGAAGCCCTTGCCCTTGACGATGCCGGCGATCTTGCCCTCGATCGCCTCGCCGCCCTGCTCGACCGCGCCTGCGTTGTCATAGACGGTCGGGATATCGGCGACTTCGGCCGGGCCCTCCGGGCGGAGCTCGATCAGCTTCGCGCGTGCGCAGGTATAGCCCTGAAAGGTGCCGCCACCCTCGGCATAGACCATCGGCAGATCGCCGAACCTGTCGCTGACCGACCATTCGCCGAGACGGCCGAAGCTGCCGGTCTCATAGGTCTTCGGATAGCCGGGGCGCAGCGCAAAGCCGCCGTCCCGCTCGACGAGATAATGGATGGCAATCATCCCGCCGGGCGCATGGCTGGCGTCAGGCATGAAACCGCTGCTCACCAGCACCGGCCCGAACGGCGTGTCGACCAGCCGATGCTCGTCATATTGCCGCGCCGGCTGATCGTCGAACGATACCAGATTTCCCTTTGGAAAGGCGGCGCGCACCGCGGCGGCCAGCTGATGCTTCGCATCCGGGTATGGCGATGCGACCGGGGTCGGCGATGCGGTCGCGGCAGGCGGCGCAGCCGGCTGCGAACCGCATCCGCCCAGCGCCAGCATCGCCGCCAGGGCGAGCCGCCGCTTCACGCGCCCCGCGCCCGCTCATGGTGCCGGATCACTTCCTCGATGATGAAGCGCAGGAATTTCTCCGAGAATTCCGGATCGAGATCGGCATCCCGCGCCAGCCCGCGCAGCCGCGCGATCTGCGCCTCCTCGCGGCCGGGATCGGCGGGCGGCAGTCCGTTCGCGGCCTTGTAGGCGCCCACCGCCTGGGTGACCTTGAAGCGCTCGGCGAGCATGTGCACCAGCGCGGCATCGATATTGTCGATGCTCTGGCGATAGCGTTGCAGCGTCTCGTCCGACATGGCGCCCGCGTTCCTTTGTTGTTTGCGGCACCGGCCCGCTCCCCACCCGGCCACCCTTACTTTAGTAGCCTATGGGTGGCCGGGTGGGGGAGTGGGCCGGTGCCGCACCTCGGCGTGAGCCGAGCAAACTAAGCCCCGCCTTTCGCGCGGGATGCGCGCGTACGCAACCCCGCCCCCTTGCCTTTGCGCCGCCAAAGCGCCAGAGCGCGCCCAAGATGACCGCCACCATCCACCGCATCGGCTCGCGTGGGGAGCCCTCGCTGGAGCCGATGCTCGCGCTGGTCGCTCCCGATCTCAACCTCGTCAACGCGGTCATCCTCGACCGGATGCAGTCGGACATCCCGCTGATCCCCGAGCTGGCCGGCCACCTCATCGCCGGCGGCGGCAAGCGGATGCGGCCGATGCTGACGCTCGCCAGCGCCCGCCTGCTCGAATATTCGGGCGCGCGGCACCACCGGCTCGCCGCCGCGGTCGAGTTCATCCACACCGCCACGCTGCTCCACGACGATGTCGTCGACAATTCGGACCTGCGCCGCGGCCGCCGCACCGCCAACATCATCTGGGGCAATCCCGCCAGCGTGCTGGTCGGCGACTTCCTGTTCAGCCGCGCCTTCGAGCTGATGGTCGAGGACGGCAGCCTCAAGGTGCTCAAGATCCTCTCGGGCACCAGCGCGATCATCGCCGAGGGCGAGGTCAACCAGTTGACGGCAGTCCGCCGCATCGACCTGTCCGAAGAACGCTATCTCGACATCATCGGCGCCAAGACCGCCGCGCTGTTCGCCGCCGCCTGCCGCATCTCGGCCGTCGTCGCCGAGCGCGGCGAGGCCGACGAGGCCGCGCTCGACGCCTATGGCCGCAACCTGGGGATCGCCTTCCAGCTGGTCGACGACGCGATCGACTATGTCTCGGACGCCTCGACGATGGGCAAGGACGCCGGCGACGACTTTCGCGAGGGCAAGATGACCCTGCCGGTGATCCTCGCCTATGCCCGCGGCAACGAGGCCGAGCGCGCCTTCTGGAAGGCCGCGGTCTCGGGCCACCGCGCCGGCGACGAGGATTTCGCCGAGGCGATCCGCCTCGTCCGCACCACCCGCGCGGTCGACGACACGCTTGCCCGCGCCCGCCATTACGGCCAGCGCGCGATCGACGCGCTCGGCGGCTTCGCGAGCGGCGCGGCCAAGGATGCAATGGTCGAAGCGGTCGAGTTCGCGGTCGCCCGCGCCTATTGATCGTCCGGCGTTTCAGGGTCCGATTGCGGTCCCGGCCGCGCGCTGTCGCCCTGCACCACCGTCACGCTGTAACGAATCCGGATATAGACAAGGGTCCCGATCTGCGGCCTGCCGCCGATGCGTGACGGCCGCACGCGGAACTGGAACGCCGCCTGCCGCACCGCGCCGGCATAGCCCGATCCGCGCGGCGAATCGTCGACTTCCGCGCAATCCTCGACTCGGTAGTTCGCCACGGTCCGGCACACGATCACCCCCCAGCCCGAGCGGCCCCGCGCGCGTTCGGGGACATAGGGGTTCAGCTCGCGAAAGGTCGGCTCGCGATACCATTCGGCGATATAGACCTTCTCGCCATGCGGCCCCTTGCCGTCGGCCAGCGCGCTGTCGGAGGCCGCGCTCGTGCCCATGCCCTGGCCGGGCCCATCGGCGGTGCCCTTCCTTCCGGTGATGTCCGCCGAGCGATAGTCCCGGCGCGACAGCCACAGCACGTTCGACGGCGTCTTCGCCTCGGGAGTCTCGGGCGGGATCGGCGTCTCGACCTCGCTGGATCGCGTGATCGGCTTCGAGCCGCCGCCGTCCTGGCGCTTCGACTCCTCCTTGGCGATCTCGATCGGCGGCGCGGCCTTCTCGCGTTCCTTCTCGACCTGGAACACCGCCAGCCGCTCGCGCGGCCTGGGCTTCAGCGGGCCGCCCGACAGCGACAGGAACACCAGCACCACCACCAGCTCGATCGCCAGCGCCAGCACCACCGCGACGCCGCGCCGCGTCAGCGTGCCGCGCAGCCGCTCGCTGAGGGAAATCGGAGTGTCGGATTGCATCGGGAAAGGTCTGGACCCTGGGGCTGCCGCAAGAGGCGGGGGAATCCCCGCATGTCGCCGCCTACAGGCACCGGCTATCGGGCGATAGTGCGGCGGGAGCGTGTCGCGAACCGCGCGGCGGCCGCCCGATTGAATAGCGCCCTGGCCGCCCGTAAGGATCGGCGATGGAGGACCCCGCCCCGCGCCCCACCTTGCTTCGCGCGCTGTCCGGGCTCGGGCGCGTGCTGACCGACCGCGCCGCGCGCTACGAGCTGCTGCTGCGCCACGGCCTGCTGCGCGGCGGCTTCCAGTCGAGCAGCGAGACCAGCCGGAATCGCTACCCCCGCATCTTCGCCTTCGTCCAGGCGCAGCTCGGCGCGGACTCCGCACGCCGCATCCTCTCGTTCGGCTGCGCCGGCGGCGACGAGGTCTTCACGCTGCGCCGCTATTTCCCCCGCGCCGCGATCCGGGGAATCGACATCAACCCCGGCAACATCGCCGCCTGCCGCCGCCTCGCCCCGCCGGACGATCCCGGCCTGTCGTTCGAAGCGGCAAGCTCGACCGCGGGCGAGCCCGCGAACCGCTATGACGCGATCTTCTGCATGGCGGTGCTCCGCCACGGCAGCCTCACGCTCGACACGCCGCGCTGCACGCCGCTGCTCGATTTCGCCGATTTCGCGAGCACTGTCGCCGATTTCCACCGCTGCCTGAAACCCGGCGGTCTGCTCGCGATCCGCTACAGCAATTTCCGCCTGTGCGACGCCCCCGCCGCGGCGGGGTTCGAGCCGGTCTATCGCGGCGTCGCCCACGCCCCGATCCCGCTCTACGGGCCCGACAACGCCCTGCTCCCGGAGTCCAGCTATCGCGACTGCGTCTTCCGCAAGCTTTAGGGTCCGTACTCAATAGCCACAACGGCCAGGACGGACCCTAGTCGCCGCGAAGCGCGCGTCGCAGCAGGAAGGTGAGCAGGATCGGCCACATGATCCAGTTGAGGATCGACATGATCCCGAACCAGTCTTCGGCGCTGAAGCGGTTGTCGTGCGCTTCGCTCGCCCGCGCGGTCGCGTTCGGCGTCGCGCAGAGATCGGTCGGCGCCGCCTTCAGCTGCTCGCCGGAAAATGCCGCCGGCCCGGCGCTGAGCCGAAGACGGTCGCCGCTGGGCTTGATGTCCTCGCGCACCGCGAGGTTGATGATCGGAATATGATAGCGTGCCGTCATCCACGCCTGCTGGAGCCAGCTCCAGCTGGCCGGATCGGGAATCGCCGCGCCGTCGATGACGCGATAGTCGGTGCCGGAGGCCACCACCGGCGTGCGGCACCGGAGCATCTCGCTGACCTTCGCCGATTCGGCGAGTTCGAAATTGCGCGGATCGTGGGAGACGAGCACCCAGGACAGCGCGAACAGTCCGATGATCGGCAGCCACAATCCGGTCGGAGCCCGGCGGTAGCTGGTCAGCACGCGATCGAGAATGCGGATCGGCCGCGGCCAGGTGAGCTGCATCCGCCCGATCGGCCGCGAGAGCAAACCGAGATCGATGAACCAGATGCGCCGCCAGGGGCGGCCGTCGCCGGGCCGCCAGCGCGACGCCGGGGTGCGCGCGCGATACTCCTCGGCGAACAGCACCCGCTCCGCCGCGGCATCATGTCCCGCGCCGCGCAGCGCATCCGCCACCGAGCGGTAGACGTCGCGGTGCATCCCTTCGTCATTGTCGAGGAAATCGAGAAACTCGTTCGAATCGCTCGATGGCTCGCCGTTGAGCGTGTTGTCGAAGCTCCAGTGGCGCACCTGCACCCCCGAAAGGTCGAGCGGCACCGGAAAGCCGTTCCGCGTGCCCCGCGCCGACGCCTCGGCGCGCGGCACGTGCAGACGCCCGATGATCGCGCGCTCGAGGACGATCCCCACCTTCGCCGCCGGCCCGCGCTCGCGTCCGGCCTGGTCCGCCTCGCCGAAGCTGTTCTCGGAAAGCCGCAATTCGCCGATCTCGGCCTCGTCGAGCCGCAGCGTCCCCGGAATCACCGCCCAGCATGCCTCGCGCGAATCCGCGCAGACATAGGTGGAGAAGCTGCCGGTGACCTCGATCCGCTCGGCGCGCACGTCGCCGCAATTCGCCTCGCCCGCCGTCGTCGCGCCCGGATCGGCAAGCGCGAGCCCGGTCAGGTCGACGTCGATCGCCTTCACGTCGCGCAGCGACAGCCGGCGCATCGTCGCGGCGAGCTCACCGGAACGCGCGGCGGCCTTGCGCGCAGCGGCGCGGCGACCGGCCGGCAGGTCCTCGCGCTCGGCGACGCTGACCGGCGAAGCGATCTGCAGCGGCCCGCCGATCCGGGACCGGTCGAGCATGAGCGCCCCGTCGTCGACCTCGCCGTTCAGCCCCAGCTGCACCCGCGTGAAGGTGACGCTCGAATCGATCTCGCAATGCGTGATCTCGAGGTTGCGCCAGATCCGGACATTGTTGCGGGGAAGCCAGCCGAAATCGTCGCCGCCCCGCCACTTGACGGGCGAACTGGCCCGCCAGAAGGACAGATAGGACCCGAAATGGCAGTGCCTGAATTCCACCATGCCATGTTCGAGCGCGCCGGTCTTGAACCGCGCCGCGTCGGCGCCGCCGACAGTCAGGTGCGACAGCGAGAAATAGGAATTGAAGCTGCTGTCGACCGCGGACAGCGAGCCGATCTCCAGCGCCGCGTCGCCGCCCATCACGGTCGATCCGATCGTCGTTCCCGACATCCAGACCCTGCCGGCGACGCGGCCCGACAGGAGCGCAAGCTGTCCGGATATCTGGGCGCGCGGCAGGTCGAGATTGCCGCCGCAGTCGAGCTCGGTGAAGCGGAGTATATAATCGAAAGTGGCGCCATAGGCCAGGATGTTGCCCTTGATCGTGGCCTTCAGGATCGTCGTGAACAGCGTGTGCGCGAAGGTAAGATCCAGCCCCGCCGCCGTCAGGTCCTCGATGTCGAGCCGTTTCGTCTGCAGCGACTTGGCGCTCAGCCAGCCGTCAGCCGGTTCCGGGGCCGCCAGGGGCTCGGCGCCAAGCTTGAGCATGGGGTTGACCGGCGCTGCGAGGTGAGTCGTGAGGATATCGCAGCGCCCCCGGATGATGGCGTCGTCCAGCTTGATCGCGAGGGCGTCGATCCGCTCGATCTTCACCGACGCGCAGCCCGATCCCTGCAGCGATACGAGGCCCGCAATCCGGGCGCGCGACTGGCGGGCGCCCGGCCTGGATCGCTCCTGGAAGGTGCCGGGCGGCTTCGGAACGATCTCGATCGATCCGCCGATCTCGCAATGTTCGATCCGGACGAAAGCGGCGTCCTGCGCCGGCTTGTCGGGCAGCGAGGCGATCAGATGCACTGCGACGTCGCCGCGCACCTCCGCACTCCGCATCGACAGCGAGCCGTCGGTCGCGAGCGTGACCTTGCCGCTCACTTGCGACCTGTCGAGCTGCACGGCGGTGGCGGGCTCGCGGTCGTCCAGCGCGCACAAAAAACGGCAATTCTCGAGCACGAGGTCGCCGTTGAACACGCAGTTGTTCGCCTTGAGCGGCTCCTCGAACGTGCAGTTCATGAATTTGAGCGACGCGAAGGTCGAGCCGCTGGCATCGATGCCGCCGCGAAACACGACATCGCGGAAGATCAGCGTCCGTTCGAACGCGAAATCGCTCAGGTCGACGGTGTTGAGCACGACCACCGGCTGGAAGGGTCCGTTGCCATGTTCCTTGACCAGCTGCGCGAACTGCTGGTTGGCGATCGCGGTGCGCCCCGCGGTCACGGCGCGTCATCCGCGGGAGGCGGCGCGGGCCTGTTCGGCGGCGGCGCCGGCTCGGGCTTGGGAAGCCATCCGTGCGTGACTTCGGTCAGCGCGGCCTGCTCCACCGGCGTATCGTCGAGCATATCGACAAAGCCTTGGGCAGACACGCCGAACGCCGCCCTGAAGGCGAAATTCCGGAAGGCGACGCTCGCGATCATCACCGCCCGTTCGCCGGGCTCGAACGTGAGCAGCGTGATCGGCTGGGCGATCTCGGCGCGGACATAGGGACCCCGCACCCCTTCCGGGTCGAGGATTTTCGCGACTTCCGGATCGCGCATGTCGGCGGCATGCGGCGTCAGCTGCGAATAAGGGCCCTTCGCGGCCTCGTCATGCTCGATCAGCAGGAACAGCGCGCCGTCGGCGGCGAGATGATCGTCGAAAAAGGCTAGATATTCCTCCACGACCGGTTCGGTCAGCTTCAGCCCCGCGGCGGCGTTCACGGCGAAGATATCGGCGGATTTGCCGGTGAGCCGCCGGGCGCCATGAAGCGGAATCGGGTTCTTCCCCTTGGCCTGCTTGCCCGACTGATAAACGACGACGCGCTCGGCGGCGGTACCGTCGCCGGCCGCGCCGGGCGCAAAGAGATGCACCAGCCATGCCGAATTGTAGAAGGGCAAGGGCCGCATCGCGGCACGCTTCAGCCGCCCGGCGCATTCCACCGGCTCCAGCTGGTCGCGCAGGCAATCGGCGACGGCGTCGCGCTGCGGCGCGGACAATCTGGCCGGGCGCCAGGCATAGGCCTCCTGGCGCGCCGCCAGCTTGAGCGCCGCTTGCGCCTGCTGCGCCGGGTCGGCGCTAAAATCGGTCGAGACATAGCCCGGCCGAAGTATCGGATCGCGCTCGGGATCGAAAAGGCTTCGGTAGACTTTGGCGATCTGCTCTTTTTCTTGGCTTGCCATCGATGCCGCGTCCTCCCCCGCAGAAAGACTATCGCATCAGGGTAGCGCGCTCAACATTCATGGGTCCGGAATCGATTAGTCTTCGGCGCCTGCATCATCCTCTTCCTCATCGACCCCCAGCGCATCCTCCTCGTCCTGATCGAGTGCTTCCTCGATTGCCTCGGTGATCAGGTCGAGCTGGTCGAAGCTCGCAGTGAAGTCGGTGGTGTCGCCGTCATCGTCCTCGAGGCTCAGCACATAATCGCCGTTGCCGTCGGGGGTGATCGTGAACTGGGCCAGCGTGCGCGCCATGAAATCGTCTCCTTCGCGCCCGCCAACGCACGATTTCGAAAAACGGCGCATGGCCGATTGCCAAAATTCCGCCGGGGTGACGCTGGCGGGGCCCTGTGCCATGAGCCCGCACATGGCCGCGCTGCCGATCCACGCCGTCCTCCCCGAGCTGCTCGCGGCGCTGCGCGCGGGCAGCAACGCCGTCCTCGTCGCCCCGCCCGGGGCGGGCAAGACCACCGCGGTCGCCCCCGCCCTGCTCGCCGAGCCCTGGGCAAAGGGCGGCGAGATCCTCCTCCTCTCCCCCCGCCGCCTCGCCGCGCGCGCCGCCGCCGAGCGGATGGCGAGCCTCGCCGGTGAAGGCGTCGGCGGGACCTTCGGCTATGCCACGCGGATGGACAGCAGGCGCTCGGCCGCGACGCGGGTGACCGTGGTCACCGAAGGCATCTTCGTCGCGCGCATCCAGTCGGATCCGGAGCTGGCGGGGATCGCCGCGGTGCTGTTCGACGAGGTTCACGAGCGCAGCCTCGACAGCGATTTCGGCCTCGCGCTCGCGCTCGATGCGCAGGCGGCGCTGCGCCCCGATCTCCGCCTGATCGCGATGTCCGCGACGCTCGACGGCGTGCGCTTCGCCGCGCTGATGCACGACGCGCCGGTGATCGAGAGCGAAGGCCGCAGCTATCCGCTCGAGCTCCGCCACCTCGGCCGCGCCGCCGAGGCCCGCATCGAGGATTCGGTCGCCGCCGCGGTCCGCACCGCCTTGCGCGAGGGCGCCGACGCGTATGGCGGCGGCGTCCTCGCCTTCCTCCCCGGCGTCGCCGAGATCGAGCGCACTGCCGAGCGGCTCGCCGACTTGCCTGGAATCGCGCTCCACAAGCTCCACGGCAGCCTCGATCCCGCTGCCCAGCGCGCGGCGATCGCCGCGGAAACCGGGGGGATGCGCAAGCTCGTCCTCGCCACGTCGATCGCCGAGACCAGCCTGACTCTCGACGGCATCCGCATCGTGATCGATTCGGGCCTCGCCCGCCGCCCCCGCTACGATCGCGCCGCGGGGATGACCCGGCTCGTCACCGAGCGCGCCAGCCAGGCCGCCGCCACCCAGCGCGCCGGCCGCGCCGCGCGCCAGGGGCCCGGTGTCGCCTACCGCCTGTGGGAAGCCGCCGCCACCGCCGGCCTGCCGCGCTTCGACCCGCCCGAAATCCTCGAGGCCGATCTCTCCGCCCTCCTGCTCGACTGCGCGCTGTGGGGCGTCGCCGATCCGCGCCGGCTTCGCTGGCTCGATCCCCCGCCCGAGGCCGCGATCGCCGAGGCCCGCACTCGCCTGACCGCGCTCGAAGCCCTCGACCCCGACGGCCGCCCGACTCCGCACGGCAAGGCGATCGCCCGCCTGCCCTTGCCCCCGCGCCTCGGCCATATGCTGGTGAAGGCCGGCGAAATCGGCCTCGCCGCGACCGCCGCGCAAGTCGCCGTGCTGCTCGGCGAGCGCGGCCTCGGCGGTCCCGGCCCCGACCTGGAGCACCGCCTCCGCCGCTGGAAAACCGAACGCGGCCCCCGTGCCGACACTGCCTGGAAGCTGGCCGAGCGCTGGGCGCGCCTCGTCCCCGCCGCGGCCGGACAGCCCGGCGCCGAGGATGTCGCCACCTGCATCGCCCTCGCCTTCCCCGACCGCATCGCCAGGCGCCGCGACGCCTCGGGCGAGACCTGGGCCTCGGCGGGCGGGCGCGGCTTCAGGCTCGACCCGACCTCGCCCCTCGCCCGCGCCGAATGGCTCGCGGTGGCCGAGACCCAGGGCATGGCCGCCGGCGCGCGCATCCTCTCCGCCGCGCCGATCGACCAGGCGACGGTCGAGGCCCGCTTCGCCGACCGCATCGAGACCCGCCGCACCATCCGCTTCGACCCCGCCACCGGCCGCGCCGAGGCCCTGCGCGAGCGCCGCCTCGGCGCGATCCGCCTGTCGTCGGGCCCCGACACCGGCGCCGGCATCGATATCGAGAAATGCCTGCTCGAGGCGGTCCGCGAGCACGGCCTCGACCTGCTCCCCTGGCCCGAGGCCGCCCAGGCGATTCGCGTCCGCGGCACCTTCGCCGACCTGACCGTCAACAACGATACGGAACTGCGCGCCGATCTCGACGACTGGCTCCCGCCGCTGCTCGCGGGCAAGCGCCGCCTCGACGCCGTCGAGGGGCTCACCCAGATGCTCCAGAACCGCCTCGGCTGGGACGGCCAGCAAGTGCTCGACCGCCGCGCCCCCGCGCGCTTCGAATCGCCCGCCGGGTCGAGCCACGCCATCGATTACGCTGCCGAAGCCGGCCCCACCGTCGAGCTCCGCCCGCAGGCGCTGTTCGGTCTCGCCGCGCATCCCACCCTGGGCGACGGCACCCCTTTGGTCCTCAGCCTGACCTCGCCCGCCGGCCGCCCGATCCAGACCACCCGCGACCTGCCGGGCTTCTGGGCGGGCAGCTGGGCCGCGGTCGCGAAGGAGATGCGCGGCCGCTACCCCCGCCATCCCTGGCCCGACGATCCCGCCAGCGCCGCGGCGACGCTCCGCACCAAAAATGCGGATGCAAGAGCCGCCGGCAAGCGTTAGGGTGCACGGTGCCAGCCCGCTCCCCCTCCCGGCCACCCATAGGCTACTAAAGTAAGGGTGGCCGGGAGGGGGAGCGGGCTGGCACCGCCCCTCGGCGTGAGCCGAGCAAAGAAAGCAATCCATGAACACCGCCCGCATCTACCAGCGCCCCAAGAACGCCATGCAGTCCGGCCGCGCCAACACCCAGCGCTGGATCCTCGAATTCGACCCCGGCGAGCAGCAGCTCCCCGATCCGCTGACCGGCTGGGCGGGCTCGGGCGACACCGCGAACCAGCTCCGCCTCGGCTTCCCGACGCTCGACGCCGCGACGGCCTATGCCGAGCGCGAAGGCCTCGCCTTCCACGTCGTCCCCGCCCCCCAGGCCAAGCTCAAGCTCCAGGCGTACGCCGACAATTTCCGGTAGAGCGTTAGGGCCACCCGCACGCTAGCGGTCATTGGGTATTGCGCGTCGATCCCTGGGTTGAGGACTCGTACTCCCTCTTCGTCATCCCCGCGAAAGCGGGGACCCATCTCCCGGAACAGCAGCAAAATGCACCGGTGCGATTGCGGATGGTTTTGGAGATGGGTCCCCGCTTGCGCGGGGATGACGGCTTGCGGCTAATCGCGTCCCCAAAACAATAGCTTATATGGGTTCTCGACCTAGAGGATCGATCCCGCCAACAGCAGCAGCAGCTTGACGTCCACCGCCATGCCCTCGGCCCGCCGCGCCGCGACGAAGGCGGGCACCTCGGCCAGCGGCACATGGTGCGTGACGATATCCTCGTCGCCGATCCCGCCGCCCTCGGCGATCCGGGTCAGCCCGCGCAGCCGGACGAGGTTGAACCCCTCGCTCACCATCCCCGGCGAGGAATGGAAATAGCCGAGCGGCTCGATCTCGCTCGCGGTAAAGCCGGTCTCCTCCTCGAGCTCGCGCACCGCCGCGCTCTCCGGGGTATCCGCTTCGTGGTCGTCGCCGACCAGTCCCGCCGGCAATTCGAGGCAGCGGCGCCCCAGCGGCACGCGATACTGGTCGATCAGCACCACTCGGTCCTGCGCGTCGATCGCGAGGATCACCACTGCCTCGATCCCGCGGGCGCGCGAGACATATTCCCATTTGCCCTGGCGCTTCACGCTGAGCCATTTGCCCTGCCAGGCGATCTCGGCCTCGTCGCTCACAGCTCGATCAGCCGGTCGGGAAGCTCGTTCATGTCGGCCTCGGTCTTGGGGAAATGCTCGGCGAGGATCGTCGCGATCTCGCCCACCGCGTCGGCCATCCCGCCCGCCGCATCGCCGGTGCGGACCTTGGCGACCAAAGCCGCCATCGCATCGCCCCAGCGCTCCTGCGGCACCAGCCCGTGGATCGCTTCGTCGGCGACGATCTCGGCGCGGCGCTCGGCCAGCGACAGATAGAGCAGGATGCCGACGCGGCCCATAGTGCGCTTCTCGGCGCTCGACCGGAAATATTGCAGCGCGCGCCGCCGCACCCGCCGCCCCTTGGTCGCGCCCGGGGTGACCAGCATCCGCAAGGGGTTCCAGGCCAGCACGAAGCGGATGATCAGGAACACCAGGGCCTGCCCGACCAGCACCAGCAACAGCAGCTCGCGCAGGTCGACTGCGCTGGTCCAGCCGCCGTGCAGCCAGTCGAGCTTCGCTTCGAGGATCCACGGCCACACCGCCGCCACCCCCGCCAGCAGCAGCATCGCCGCCACTGCATAGTGGAGCGCGACGTCGTGATACGCGTCCGAGCGGCCGGTGACGATCGTCACGATCTCGCCATTGGTATCGCGCTCGGCCGCGGCCACCGCCTCGGTGACCCGCGCACGCTCGGCGGCAGTGAATGTCAGCCTTGCCATCACCAGCTCCCCGAAGCCCCGCCGCCGCCGCCCGAGCCGCCCCCGCCCGAGAAACCGCCGCCGAATCCGCCGCCGCCGCCCCAGGACGAACCGCCGCCCCCGCCCCAGCCGCCACCGCCACCACCACGGCCGGCGCTGCTCAGCAGGCTCCACAGGATGATCGGGCCGAGCCCGCCGCCCCCGCCGCCACGATAGCGCCGCCCGCGGCCGCGCCCGCCGATCGCCGAGAAGAAGACGAAGAACAGGATCACCACGACCCAGAAGATGCCGACGAACCCGCCGACATCGACGCCGCCGCCGCTGCCGCGCCGCTGCGCCGGGCGCGCCTGGTCGAGCTTCTGCTTGCCGCGCACCTCGGCGGCCTCGAGCGGCAGCTTCATCTGCGCGCCGATCTCCGCCGCCCCTGCCATGATTCCGCCGGCCACGTCCTTGTCGCGGAATTTGGGGAGGATCACGTCGTTGACGATCAGGCTCGACAGCGCATCGGTCATCACCGGCTCGAGCCCGTAGCCGACTTCGACTCGCACCCTGCGCTCGTTGGGTGCGACGATCAGGATCATGCCGTTATTGGCTTCCTTCTGGCCGATCTTCCAGGCGCGGATCAGCCCGTTGCCATAGTCCTCGATCGGATAGCCCTGGAGATCGGGCACCGTCGCCACCACGAACTGGCGCGACGATGCCTTCTCGATCTCGGCCGAAAGCCGGGTGAGCTGCGCCTCCTGCTCGGGGCTGAGCAGATTGGCGGCATCGACCACGCGGCCGGTGAGCGGCGGGAATTTCTGCGCGAAGGCGCTCGCCGGGCCGATGAGCAACAGGCAGGCGAGCAGCAGGCGCCCAGGAATCAGCGGGGCCAGCCTCATCCCACGGTCTCCGAAAGCTCGGCCATGATCCGGTCGGCGCCCTTCAAAATGCCCTGGTCGAAGCGGTTGGCGTGGAGATCGGGCACCATATGCCGGCTCACGATCCGCTGCGCCTCGCTGTTGGTGATCAGCTTCATCGCGCCGCGGCCGACCGCGACGCGGACCTTGCGCTCGCGCACCGCGACCAGCATCACCACCCCGTCGTGCAGCCCGAAACGGTTGCCGATCTCCTCGACCGCGTCGTCGAGCTTGCGCCCTTCGAGCGAAGGCACCGTGGCGATCAACACCCGGTGCCTGGTCCGCGCCTCGAACGCGCCGAGCCGCTGCGACAGCGCCGCCTCCTGCGCGGGCGAGAGCAGGTTGCCCGCATCGATCACGAACCCCGGTTTCGCCGGGACCCTGGGTGCAGGCGCAGGCGGAGGCGCAGGCGCAGGCGCAGGCGAAGCCGCCGCTTTCTCGACGCTGTTCCCCGGCCCCGCCGGCGCGCCGCCGCTGCACGCGGCCAGCAGCGCCAGCGCGAGCAGCGGGGCGCCATGGATTTTGGGGTGCCTGCTCAGTTGCTGTTCCCGAAATCGACCGTTGGAGCGACGTCGCTGCCCGCCTTGGCCTGGAACGGCTGGAGCGGCTTGGCGCCGTAGAACACCGACGCGCCGATCGAATCGGGGAAGGTGCGGATGCGGGTGTTATAGGCCTGCACCGCGGCGTTATAGTCGCGCAGCGCGATGTTGATCCGGTTCTCGCTGCCTTCGATCTGGTCCTGCAGCGTGCGGAAGGCGACCTGGCTCTGCAGCTGCGGATAAGCCTCGACGCTGACCAGCAGCCGGCTCAGCGAGCCGCCGAGCTGGTTCTGCGCGGTCTGATAGGCCTGGACCTTGGCCGCATCGCTCAAGTCGCCCGGGGCGAGCTGCACCGAAGTCGCCCGCGCCCGCGCGCTGGTCACGTCGGTCAGGATCTTGCCCTCGGATCCCGCCGCGCCCTTCACGGTGGCGACGAGATTGGGGATCAGGTCGGCGCGCCGCTGATAGGCGGCCTGGACATCGGCCCATTTGGCCTTGGCGGCCTCCTCGGCGGTGGGAACGCTGTTGAGCCCGCAGGCGGACAGCAGCATGGCCGGCACCAGCGCAAGCGCGACGCGAGTCTTCATGGGGGACGATTCCTCTCTTCCCGGTTCGATGGTGTCTTATATGGGGATTACACCTCGCGCGAAAAGGGGTGGCGCTGAATCGCCCGCGAAGATTGTTACGCAGGTGGTTACGCGGGCGCCAAATACTCGATGTTCCCCTGCGAAAGCAGGGGCCCAGGGTCACGAAGGATGAACTGCTTGGCTCTGGGCTCCTGCTTTCGCAGGAGAACAAGGAGCGGGCCGGCGCCGTACCTCGGCGTCAGCCGGGCACAACCTAGGCCGCCGCCAGGTCCTCGGCGATCGCATCGGCCAGGCTGGTCCCGTCGAGGATGCGCGCGGTCTCGTCGCGCACCCGCGCCATCGCCGCGCGGATCGCGCAGGCGGCTTCGTCCTTGCAGTCACCGCACGCGCGATAGGCGGTGCGGCTGACGCACGGCACCAGCGCCAGCGGCCCCTCGATCACCCGGATGATCTCGCCCAGCGAGATCAGGTGGGTCGGGCGCGACAGGCAGTATCCGCCCATCTTGCCGCGATGGCTGTGGAGGAAGCCCGCTTCGCGCAGATCGGCGAGGATCAGCTCGAGGAACTTGCGCGGCACATTCGCTTGCGCCGCGATGCGGTTCATCGGAATGGGCTTGCTGCCCGCGGGGTGCGTTGCCAGGAAAAGCATCGCCCGGAGGGCGTAGCGGGAACGCTGCGTCAACATGATGTGCGTTTCATGCCAATTATTTGCGGCAAAGTGAAGGGCGGGCTTGTTTTTTGCGGTGCCGGCCCGCTCCCCCGCCCGGCCACCCATTCAGGATACGCTGTTGGGTGG
>JAZKCD010000012.1:0-180664 GCA_040388355.1 Pseudomonadota bacterium
CATCGGCGAGCCGGTCGGCCTCAACGGCAAGACCAGCGGCATCATCCCCTTCGTCCGGGTGATGGATTCGCTCACCCTCGCGATCAGCCAGGGGTCGCTGCGCCGCGGCTCGGCGGCCTGCTATCTCGACGTCTCGCATCCCGAGATCGAGGAGTTCCTCGAGATCCGCAAGCCCTCGGGCGACTTCAACCGCAAGGCATTGAACCTCCACCACGGCGTGCTGATCCCCGACGCCTTCATGGAAGCGGTGCGCAACGGCGACGAGTGGCAGCTCAAGTCCCCCAAGGACGGCAGCGAGCGCGCCAAGGTCGATGCCCGCGCGCTGTTCCAGAAGCTGGTCGAGACTCGCCTCGCCACCGGCGAGCCGTACATCGTGTTCAGCGATCACGTGAACAACGCGATGCCCAAGTTCCAGCGCGACGTCGGGCTCAAGGTGTCGACGTCGAACCTGTGCTCGGAGATCACTCTCCCCACCGGCCGCGACCAGCACGGCAAGGATCGCACCGCGGTCTGCTGCCTCTCGAGCCTCAACCTCGAGACCTGGGACCAGTGGAAGGACGAGAAGGGCTTTATCGAGGACGTGATGCGCTTCCTCGACAATGTCCTGACCGACTATATCGAGCGCGCCCCCGACGAGATGGCCCGCGCGCGCTATTCGGCGGGGCGCGAGCGTTCGGTCGGGCTCGGGGTGATGGGGTTCCACTCCTTCCTCCAGGCGCGCGGCCTGCCCTTCGAGGGGGGCATGGCCAAGGCGCTCAACAACCGCGTCTTCAAGCATATCTCGGCGCAGGCGCAGGAAGCCTCGATGCAGCTCGCGATCGAGCGCGGCGCCTGCCCCGACGCCGCCGACATGGGGGTGATGGAGCGGTTCAGCTGCAAGATGGCGATCGCGCCGACCGCGTCGATCAGCATCATCTGCGGCGGCACCAGCGCCTGCATCGAGCCGATCCCGGCCAACATCTACACCCACAAGACGCTCAGCGGCTCATGGTCGGTGCGCAATCCGTATCTCGAGAAGCTGCTCATCGAGAAGAGCAAGAACTCGGACGCGGTGTGGAACTCGATCCTCGAGCAGGGCGGCTCGGTCCAGCATCTCGACTTCCTCGATCCCGAGGAGAAGGATTGCTTCAAGACCAGCTTCGAGATCGACCAGCGCTGGATCCTCGAGCTCGCCGGCGATCGCGCGCCCTATATCGACCAGGCCCAGTCGCTCAACCTGTTCATCCCGGCCGATGTCGAGAAGTGGGACCTGCTGATGCTCCACTTCCGCGCCTGGGAGCTCGGCATCAAGTCGCTCTATTATCTCCGCTCCAAGTCGGTCCAGCGCGCCGGCTTCGCGGGCGGCGTCGAAGCCGACAACACGATCGACCTGCGCGAGATCCAGGTCGAATCGCGCGACTATGACGAATGCCTGGCGTGCCAGTGAGGTGGACGGGTTAGGTCGCCCTGAAAACCCCTCTCCCCTTGTGGGAGAGGGAGGGGCCCGCGCCGCGCAGCGGCGTGGGAGGGTGAGGGGGAATGAGGACGGACTGACCAAGCGTCAGCTCCTGCCTCCCACCACCGTCAACCGCTCGCGCGAGCTCCGCAAGAATGCCGGCCCTCCGGAGCGTGCGCTTTGGCGGGCACTTCGTGAGGCGTTCCCCCTGGCCGGATTCCGCCATCAGGTGCCGTTCGGTCCGTACCACGCCGATTTCTGCTCGCACGCAGCGAAGCTGATCGTGGAAGCCGACGATGCCACGCACGCGCTAAGGCGTGAACACGATGCAACGCGCACGCGCTTCCTGAACGGCGAAGGCTATCGCGTGATCCGCTTCTGGAACAACGATGTGATGATGAATGTCGAGGGCCGTCATCGCGACGATCGGGGATTCGTTGCCGGAAGCGCTGAGGGGTCATCGCCGATGATCGAACGTCGCCCTCACCCTTCCCACCGCCTTCGGCGGCGGGCCCCGTCCCTCTCCCACAAGGGGAGAGGGAGTTGGGCGCCTTCTTTCCCTCTCCCCTTGTGGGAGAGGGAGGGAGCCGCGAAGCGGCGGAAGGGTGAGGGGGGGTCGGGTCTGGCGCCCTCTCAAATTACCCCTTCACCCCTTCTCTTCCTCGAACCCCACCGCCACATCGGCGTTGGCGCTGAGGCGGACCTGGTCGCCCTCGACATCGGCGACGAGACCGAGCGAGATGTAATGGTGGTGCCCCTCGTGCGACCCCTGGCCGCTGTCGGCCTTGGTCAGCTTGATGCGGTCGCCGTCGACATGGTCGACCGTGCCGACATGGACGCCGTCGGCGCCGATGACTTCCATATGCTCGCGGATGTTGCTGGCGTCGCTCATAGTGAAACTCCTTTGCTGGTGTCGGGCGCCCAACGCACGACTCGGCGGAATGATGCGAGGATAGGCCGATGACGAAATTCAGGACATCCAGGCTTGCTGTCGGGCTCGCGCTCACCCCCCTGCTGCTGCTCGCCGCCTGCGCGCACCAGACCGCCCCCGATGCAGTCGCGCCCGGCGCCCCCGGCTTCCTGCTCGGGCTGTGGCACGGCTTCATCTTCCCGGTCGCCTGGTTCCTCAGCCTGGTGATGAACGACGTCGCGGTCTATGCCGTGCCCAACAATGGCGGCTGGTACGATTTCGGCTTCTTCATCGGCATCTGCTTCCTCGGGGTCGGCTCGAGCCGCTCGAAGAAGGTCTATGTCGACCGCGGCGTCCGCCGCCGCGATCGCGGCACGGTGATCGACCACGAATGACCCGAACACTCGCCCTGAACGGCCTCGCCGCCGCAATCGCCGCCGCCGGCCTCACCCTGCTGGTGAAGCCCGCCGCGGCGCGCGCGCTGCTGCGCCTGCCCGACAGCGAGCCTGCCGCCTATGCGCTGCGCATCGCCGGCGCGATGATCCTCGCGGCGGCGCTGTTCCTCGGCGGATTCGCGACCGCGTGGCAGCTGGCGGTGGCGGCATGAACGGTCCCATCCTCTTGGTGCTGCTCTGCCCCCTCGCGTGCGCCGCGTTCGGCCTGCACATGGTGCTGCATCCCGAGCCCTATCTCAACAAGGGCACTGCCCCGGTCGCCGATCCGCGCGTGTTCCGCGCTCTCGGACTCTTCCTCATCGTCCTCGGCGCCGCCACGCTCGCCTTCATCCTCACTCAGTCCGTCACGGAGTAACCTCGATGCCGCTTCTCGAATCCCGCGCCCAGTACAAGCCCTTCGAATATCCCTGGGCCTATGACATGTGGAAGCGCCAGCAGCAGATCCACTGGATGCCCGAGGAAGTGCCGCTCGGCGAGGATTGCCGCGACTGGGCGCAGAAGCTCGACGCGACCGAGCGCAACCTGCTGACCCAGATCTTCCGCTTCTTCACCCAGGCCGATATCGAGGTGCAGGACTGCTACCACGAGAAATACGGCCGCGTGTTCAAGCCGGTCGAGATCAAGATGATGCTCGCCGCCTTCTCCAACATGGAGACGGTCCACATCGCCGCCTACAGCCATCTGCTCGACACGATCGGCATGCCCGAGAGCGAGTACGGCATGTTCCTCGAATATAGCGAGATGAAGGACAAGCACGACTATCTGCAGAAATTCGGCGTCGACAATGACGAGGACATCGCCAAGACGCTGGCGATGTTCGGCGGCTTCACCGAGGGGCTCCAGCTCTTCGCCAGCTTCGCGATGCTGATGAACTTCCCCAGGTTCAACAAGATGAAGGGCATGGGCCAGATCGTCAGCTGGTCGGTCCGCGACGAGAGCCTCCATTGCGAGGGCATCATCAAGCTGTTCCACGCCTTCACCAAGGAGCGCGACTGCCTGACCAAGTCGGTCAAGCAGGACATCCGCGACGTCTGCCAGACCACCGTCACGCTCGAGGACGCCTTCATCGACCTGGCGTTCGAGCAGGGCCCGGTCCCCGGCATGACGCCCAAGGAGATCAAGAAGTATATCCGCTACATCGCCGACTGGCGCCTCAACCAGCTCGGCCTCAAGCCCATCTACATGATCGACGAGCACCCGCTGCCGTGGCTCGCGCCTTTGCTCAACGGGGTGGAGCACGCCAACTTCTTCGAACAGCGCGCGACCGAATATTCCAAGGGCGCGACCCGGGGCCAGTGGGGCGAGGTGTGGGACTCGTTCGACAAGCGGCAAAAGGCGAAGGTCGAGAAGCCGGCGAACGAGGATGCCGGCGGGGATGGGGTGGATATGTTCTCGAAGGCGGGGATTGCGGCGGAGTGAGGCGAGTAAAGCCTCCAAATCGGAGGCTTCAAGGTCCGTTTCGGCTTGTCAGCAAGCGCTGGAACAGAGATAGAACACCCAAGCAAATTGGGAAGACTGATATGGCTGCGACCGCGACTGTTACCCGCCTCCACGTCGCTCAGGACGTTAATATCGCATGCCAAGACAATCTGGCCTTCATGCGCCCCTTGCCGGATGGCATGATGCGCCTGATTGTCACTTCACCACCCTACAATATTGGCAAGCGTTATGAACGCCGCTCGCCGCTGGACGCTTATATTAAGTCGCAGGCGCAAGTAATTTCAGAATGCGTGCGGCTCCTAGATGAGCGAGGCTCCCTCTGCTGGCAGGTCGGTAATCATGTCGACAACGGTGAAATCTTCCCGCTCGATATTTTTCTCTATCCGATATTCCGAGAGCATGGGCTTAAGCTGCGCAACCGCATCGTTTGGCATTTCGAGCATGGGCTGCATTGTACGCGGCGCTTTTCCGGTCGCTACGAGACAATCCTCTGGTTCACTAAGTCCGATGACTATGTCTTCGACCTCGATCCAATCCGAGTTCCCTCGAAATACCCTGGCAAAAAGCATTTCAAGGGCCCTAAGATGGGGCAACTTTCAGGTAACCCCCTTGGAAAGAATCCGAGCGACCTCTGGACGATTCCCAACGTGAAGCACAACCATGTCGAGAAAACCGACCATCCATGCCAATTTCCAGTCGAACTCGTCGAGCGACTGGTCCTCTCGATGACGCGGCCTGGGGACAATGTCTTTGACCCTTATATGGGCGTTGGCTCCAGTGTGATCGCCGCGAGCAAGAATGCCCGTAACGGTTACGGCTGCGATACCGATAAGGGATATGTCGATACTGCTTGGCAGCGCGTCCACATGCTGCGCGCAGGAATGCTCAAGACTAGACCCATGGGAAAGCCGGTTTATGATCCCTCGAAACCTCGAGGTGGTCATTTCGAATGCGATTGAAATTACACAGCTACCGTTTTTCCCAGGAAATTTTGCAACATCCCAACCATCAGGGGGCATGGGACGAGGTGCGCAGCATCTGCGAAGCCGCTCCCTTGTTTATTTGGCCTGAGAAATCAAAAACAAATAAGAAGTTAGATGTCGTTCAGCAGTTGATGAACGTCTATTTTGATCGACGTTTTGCGATCGATGGAGGCTGGGAGCATCATCCGCTCGCCACGAAGATCGTAGAAAGCGGCCTTCGCGCCGACTTCCGCAAAAGCTTTGGCAACCTCACGGTTCAGGTCGAGGTTCAATTCGGGAATATGGCTCGCTGGTATTCAGATATTTTCAAGTTTCAGACCGCTTACAGCCAAGGTTTAATCCAAGCAGCGATCTCTATCCTTCCCACCGCCGCGCTCGCTCGCCGTATTGATTCCAACGTCGCGAATTTCGAGCGGGCCTTGCGGGAGCTCCCCTCGGCTGAGCTGTCAATCACCCTGCCAATCCTTCTCATTGGGCTTGAGCCAGACTACTCGACGGCATTGATCGACGTGTCCGCATCCAAATTTTCTGAAATCAAGGAGTTGACGGGGAAGACTAAAGCGGAAAACCTCTGGCGGGTAGTGAACGGGCGCATTGGTGGTGCGACCATCGAGAACATCGGTCCGGAAAGCGAAGTAGGTCCGCAGATTGAGCTGTTGCCGGACGAAACCGGAGAAGAGTAGGTTTTTTGGTCCAGCCAGCTTGAACCAAGTTTCCACCCCGGATTCAATTGAGCCCAGTCCGATTTCTCCGGACGGGGCAGCGGCCTGTCGCTGCCCCATGCGCCGATCCAGCGCTTCACCGCATCATGGCTGATCAGCCGGCCCGCCTTCGCGTCCGCCCGCGCGTCCGCCGCCGCTTCGGCAGCGGGATCGCTCTCGTCGAACAGAGATTTCTCGCGGGTCATGGCCGGAAATCTGTACCTGCCGGAAATTACCCGAAACCCACCGCCACCCCTTCTTCCCCCACGCCCAAAGCTGCACCGCAACCCCCACCACCGCCAGCGCGGCATAGCTCGCGATCATCACCCGCCCGTGCCACAGGCTGAAAATATAGGTCCCCCGGCTCACTTCGGTGAACTGGCCCTTGCCCCCGACGAAATAATGCCCGCCGACGATCTTCCCGCCGAACGCGTCGCCGTGGAGCAGGAGATAGCTGGCGAAGTAGGTGCCGAACGTCGCCATCGGCACCAGCACGAACGCCGCGGCGATCACGCGGCCGCGGGTCCATCGGCGCGCCGGGTCCTTCGCCTGCCCGTCTCGAGTCACCCTGCCCCCCCGATTGATCGCCACCGATTACGGTGGAAAGTACAGGGACAGGTGCAATAATCCCAGACCCCATGCCCAGGCTCTACACGCTCCCGCCCTTCCTCGCCGATCGCGTCACGAAGGACCAGTATGAGCGCTGGCTGCACCGCAAGGCCGCCGCGCACGTCAAGCGCGACCGCAAGCGCAAGGCGCACAGCATCATGGGCGCCGGGAGTGAGGGATTGCGACGACACGTTGCTCACCCCCCGAGCCCGCTTGCAATGTAGGATTCCGCCTGCTCCACTTGCACTCCGGCCTCAGGGCACGGCGCTCTTTGGCTCTGTGATCACTCCGTCACCGCACGCGCATCCGCACTCGGTTCGCCGCAGTTCCGCGATGACGCCTCGTTACTTTCGTTACCTTCGAGCAGCGCGCCCAGGCCCCCCGCCGGATTGCCCCGCAACCGCCGCCGGGATATCCCTCCCTCCGCGAACGCCGCGAGTCGTTCGAACGGGGGAAAATATCCATGCGCCTGATCATCCGCATCGCCGCCGCGGCGGCTGCGCTCGCCGCCGCCATGCCGGCCTGCGCGCAAGGCTATATCGTGTACAGGCCTCGGTTCGTCATGAATACGATCAACAGCGAGGCCGACCGGCCCGAGCGCGACTGCCGGGAGGGCCTGGCGCCGACGACCGAGGCCCTTGCCGCTGCGCGCACGGCGGCGATCGGATCGCTGGAGCGCTATGTCCGCCTTGCCGCCGGCCCCGCTCCCGCCAACGCGATCGCTGCCTTCTCGTTCGATGCCGGGCGGCGCGAATGGCTGCGCAACGGCGTCCCGGGAAGCCCGGACGCGGTCGACGACCCGCTCGCGCGCGTGCTCGCCGCACGGGGGTTCGCGGTGCCCGAACCCCGGTCCTTCCGCCGGTCGAGCGACGGCTTCGCCGCGCTTGGAACCTGGTGGATCACCGCCGATGGCGAGACCAGCCCGGCAGGCTATTATCGCGTGCTCTTTCGCCTCGAGGGGATGCGCTGGAACCTTCAGCGCCTCGAAGTCATCGAAGGCGAACCGCCGCCCCAGACCCGCCAATTCTGCCATTCCCCCGGCGATCTGGGAGGGGAAGACGCCTATTATCTCGCCGCGCCGCCTCCGGCAGAGCGCACGCCCGAGGAGATGCGCGCGCAAGCCGAAGTGGGCAGCGCCAGCCTGGCCGAAGCCGAGGCCGTGCGCACGCACAAGGGTGAGCGGCGCGCGTCCGAAACCGGCAAGCACCAGCGCTTGACTGCGATCGCAGGAGGAAAATGATGGGGACTCGCGCGATCCGGGCCGCAGCGGCGGCCCTGTTGTTATGCTTGTCGGGCTGCGCGACCAGCTATGGCGGCAGCAACGGCGGCGGGATGTTCGGCGGCCAGAAGGTCACGCGGCTCGGCCCCGATCGCTGGGAAATCATCGCCAACTCGAACGGCTATTCGCAGAGCGAATATTCGCGCCAGACCGCGCTGTACAAGGCCGGGCTGGTCGCCCGCGCGATGGGGATGCCCTATATCGAGATCTACGATTTCAGCATCACCACCAACCAATATCGCGCCGAGCGCGCGGTGCTGCGGATGCGCCTCATCGCGGATCGCCGGGTCCCCTTCCATTGCACCGCCGTGCCGCCGTTCCGCGGCAATTGCCGCACGCTCTCGGCCGACGCGACGATCCTCCTCTACGGCCCCAGGATCAACCGCACCCCCGCGCAGGGCCGGGCCGAAGTCGAGGCGCTCCGCGCGGAGTTCGGCGACGGGGCGAGCGGCGAGTCCACCCCGCCGCCGTCCCCTGACCCCCAATAAGCCCCGCGGCCCGCGCATCGCGCTTGCTTACCCCGCCGAAGCGTCGAATAGCAGGCACGTACGGCGCCACGCCGACCGGGGGACTTCCGACATGCTTTCACTCGGCCCGCGCCGCCGCGCCATCGCTCGCGCCCATCTCGCCGCCTTCGCCGCCGCCGCGCTGCTGGCGGGGTGCGCCAACATCAACGAGCTCGGCGACGCCACGCTCTATGACGCGACCAGCGACGCCCGCAGCGAGCGCTCCGACGGCGCCGGCCGCTGGAAGCTGTCGCTCGGGCCGGGCGCGGACAATATCGACACGCGCCTGCTCTATCGCGCCGCAATCCACGCCAAGGCGGGCGGCTACAGCCATGTCCAGGTCTACGGCTACGGCCCGCTCGGCGACGGCGGCGGCGTCGAGATCCGGACCCAGGGGACCAGCGATTCCGCGCCCCCGCCCCAATGCTTCACCAGCCCCGAGAACCGCGGCCGCTGCGCGACCTGGAACGCCGAGGAAGTCATCGCCACCCGCGGCAGGACGCTCGGCCGCAGCCCGGCGCTGATCGAGACCGACCTCGCCGACGCACGCGAGGCCGAGCCGACTCCTTAACCGCGCAGACTATGCTAGGATAAGGGCTCAGGCCGACAAAAGGGGGGAACCTATGGCACATGCACCGCACTCGATCCGCGCACTGACGCTCACTGCGCTCGCCGCCGCCACGCTGCTCGGCGGCTGCGAAGGCATCAACGACAGCATCGACAGCGTCTCCGCCACTGCGCCGCGCGAAGTGCGGCTGACGGCGGACAGCTGGACGCTGACCGTCGGCATGTTCGGCGAGAATGGCGATGTGAAGATCCTCTATCGCGCCGCGGTCCTCGCCAAGGCCGCGGGCTACAGCCATTTCCAGGTCGTCGACTATTCGGGGGGCAGCAGCACGACGGTCCAGTTCCGCGGTGTCAACGACGCGCAGGCGCCGCTTCACTGCGTCGCCAACGACGCGTACCGGGCGCATTGCGCGACCTGGAACAGCGACCGGATCCTCGCCAGCCGCGGCAAGATGCTCGGCAAGAACGAACCGATGATCCAGTACGACATCGAGGCCGCGCGCCAGCTCGACAAGGGCCGGCCGCAGCACTGAGGCGCGGCCGGCACCGGGCGGCTAGGCGCGAAGCGCCGCCGCCGCCCCGTGGCCATGGTCGCAATCCTCGCCGGTGCAGACCAGCGCGTCATAGGCCGAATCGGGGCAGATCGCATGCGCGGTCAGCACGCCGGGCACCAACGCCTCGAGCCCGCGTCCGCGCCGCCCGAGCAGCCGCGGCAGCCGCCGCCGCGTGCCGCTCCACGGCTTGTGCGTGGCCTCGCCGGTGCTCACCCGCAACCCCACCGGATGATAGTCGGTCGCCGCCAGCCGCGGCACGAGGCCTCGCGCGATCACGTTGACCCAATGCGGGGTGTGCGGCCCCGGCGGCAGATGCGGCACCAGGTCGGCGGGGATCTCGTAGCGCAGGCAGGCGATCCGGCTCGCGTCATAGGCGCGGGCGAACGCGGCATTGCCCGCCCGCGCCGCGGCGAAGGTCGCCACGCTCACCCCCATGTCGCGCCACTCGAGCACCCGCGCCGCGCGATAGGCGGTCAGGTTGGCCAGCGCCCCGCCCTTGCTGTGCCCGGTGACGAACAGATGCCGCCGCGCCCGCCCGTCTGCCCGGCTCTGTGCCAGCCTCGCCTCGACCGCGGTCCGAACGCCGGGCGTGCCCTCGCCATCGTCCCACAGCCGCCGCGTCGATTCGGCAAAGCCCATATGCACGCCGCCGCCATAGTCGGGACTTTCGACGCACAGCGACATGCCGTCGTTGAGCCAGTCGAGCAGCACCGACCAGCCGTCATTGTCCCCCGCGAAGAAAGGCGGCAGCGTCCCGCGGAACGCCACCACCACGCCCTCGGTCACCCGCCCGACCAGCGCGAGATCGATCGTCCGGTGCCCGATCATCCCTTCGCGCCGCACCACCACCGGCGGCTCGATCCACCCGACGCTGCGCGCATGGACCTCCATCTGCGGCTGATAGGCCTGCGACGCGGCATAGAGCAGGCGGCGCTTCATGCAGGTCGGGATCGCCTGGGGGGTGGGCAGGGTCGGCATGGGCTTGGTCTCCAGGGGCCTGCTTGGACCACCCTGCCTGAACCGCAGCAATCCGGGGGCTTCCCGGTCCGGGATTCCCCATCAGGGGAATCACCCACCCCGCTTGACCCCGCGCCTTCCCCCCGCCAGAAACCCCGCACCACTTACGAGAACGCCGCATGAAGGAAATTGCCGCCCGCTGATCGACGGCCGGAGCCCGCAGGGTTCCGCGCGCCGTCGGGCATGCGCCGGCCGCAGGGGATCGCCCCCGCGGCCCGCGCCGTTGCACGTCCAGCGGAAAGCAATCCCCTTGAACATCTCGAAATACGAGCAGGGCGGGCGCATCGCGCACCGCCGCGACGACACCGGCCGCATCGCCGCGGCCGAATGCTTCACGCGCGAAGGCCATGTCCTCACCGACTGCACCCTGGCGCTGTTCCGCCGCCTCAAGCGCCGCGGGCTGATCGCGAGCATGGGCGGCCAGCCCTATCGCATCACTCGGCTCGGCCTCGTGGCGGTGCGGGCGCAGCTCGACAACCGGTGACCTGCCGGCCCTTGCCGACGCAAAACTTGACCCGGGCCGGTGCCATAGTGTATTACTCGACTAACACTCTGAGGAACCGGCCCATGTCATTCCTGCTCGCAGCCCTCGCCCTCGCCGCCCCGGACCCAGCGCTCGCCGCGCAGATCGAGGCCGCCGACACCGCGCTGTTCGGCGTGTTCTTCACCGAATGCGATCCCGCGCGCCTCGCGACGATGGTCGCCCCGGACTTCGAGATGTACCACGACAAGGACGGCTTCGTGTTCGCCGACGCCGCCAGCCTGATCGGGGCTTATGGCAAGCAATGCGAGGCGAAGAAGGCCCCCGACGCCTGGCGCAGCCGCCGCGAACTGATCCCCGGCACGATGCGGGTCGACCCGGTCCCGGGCTTCGGCGCGATCGAGGAGGGCGACCATGTCTTCTACGAGCGCAAGGGCGACGGCCCGGAAAAGCTCGTCGGCCGCGCCCATTTCGTCCAGCTGTGGCGCAGCTCACCCCAGGGCTGGAAGCTCGCCCGCGTGTTCAGCTACCGCCACGAGGCGATCGATTGAGGCGCGATTGGATGCGTTGAAGCGCCACCCGGCGCTGGTCTAGGGTCCGTACTCAATTAGCTGCACGCCTCCCCCTCTCCCCCAGGAGAGGGAAGAACAGAAGCGCGATCTAATTGAGTCCCGACCCTAATCCCCTCCCCCGCCAGGGAGAGGATCGAGAGGCGAGGCAATCCATCCTGAAAACGCTTCAGCACCAGGGTTCGCGATGCCCCACCCAGCGCCGCGCCAGCCCTTCGTCGACCAGCACCGACCCCAGCGAACGCCCGCCCCGCGTCACCACGCGCAGCTTGCGGCCATAGCGGTCGGTGTCGCGATCGGCGGTCTCGAGCGTCACCGGCCCGGCATTGAGCAAAGCCCGAAGCCGCTGCGTCGCCGCCGTGCCGAGCCGCGCTTCCTCGGGGCAGTGCGACGGATGCGTCTCGGGCGCATCGATATCGGCGACGCGGATATTCTCGCCGCCGATCCAGAAAGTGTCGCCATCGACCACGCAATTGGTCCCGCCGCCGCTGTGGCAGAAACCGAACCGGACCGAGCGGGCCACCGCACCGGGCGCACCGGGCATATCGCGCGCATCGGGTACCGCCTCCGCCGATCCCGCGGGCATCATCGGCCCGCTCCAGGTCGCCGCCGCCAGCCCGATCAGGCCCCCGCCCAGCAGCGTGACGCACAGCTCGCTCCATCCAACTCGCATCGCCGGCCTCCCGAAGAGGCGGCGACTCTAGGCCCGCGAAGGTAACCGAAGCGTATCCGGAAGCCTCCGCCGCGGATGCATTGCGACGGAGTTTGCGCGGTTTCGGAGCGAAAGGATCAGTGGTGCCCCGCGGCCTTGAAGCCGTCATGGCAGCCGCCGCAGCCGGCGCCGACCTCGCCCAGCGCCGCCACGAAGCCCGGCTTGTCGCCCGCCGCCGCCGCCGCCGCGAGCTTGCCCGTCGCCGCGGCATAGGCGTCGGCCTTGCCCTTGAACCCCGCCCAGTCGCTCCACACCGCGGGCAGCGCCTCGCTCGGCGCGGTGTTGCTGCCTTCGGGGAACATCCCCGGGATCGCCGCCGCCCACGCCGCGAGCGCGCGCGCCGCGGAGGACTGGGTCTTCACGTCGTCGCCACGCTCGAGCGCAGCCTTCATCCCGCCGACCAGCGCGTTCGACATGCGCATCCCGGCCTGGCGGCCCTTGATCACGCCGGAATAGTCGGATGCCGCGGCGGCGTGGTGGCCGCCCGCCGATGCGGCGGTCGCCGCGAGCAGCAGCGCCGATGCCGCGAGTGCGATGGTTCCAGCCCGCATGTCCGTCTCTCCCCGATGATGTCGATGCAGGCTAGCCCAGCGCGTCAGGGGGCGGAAGCCCAGACCTGCCACCAGGCGATCGCCGCGACCACGGCCGCGAGCCCCAGCACCCTCAGCTGGAGCCAGCGGAACCGCCAGCGCCATCCCGAGCTGCGCCGCTGGCGGAGCGGCACGCCGTCGCCGGGGCGCCCCAGCCATGCGTGCGCGGGCCGGTACCCGCCGGTGCGCATCGCCGTTCGCCGCTGTCCCGATCGCCGCCGCATTGGTGCCTCTCCGACTCGAGGCTATGCCCGGTTCGTCACCAAATCCTTGACGCCCAAGGCATTTTCGCCGCGCCCCGCCAATTATATCCGAAACGGATATGCTTCCGTCCGATCCGGATGCGAATCGCCTTATGCTCGCGTGCATGGGAGCCGCCTCCGCCCGGATCGAATATGCCTGCGAGCATTGCAGCGGCACCGCCGTCACGCGCGATGCCTGGGCCGAATGGAAAGTCGTCGATCAGGGCTGGGCGCTCGCCGAGATGTTCGACTTCGCCTTTTGCCACCAATGCCACCGGGAGACTCATCTGGTCCAACGTCCCGCAGCCTGATCCTTCCGCCCGTTCCCCCGCGGAAGCCCAGGGTCCAGAGCCAGGCCGTAGCGTATCCCTGGCTCTGGATTCCCAAGCAAAGAACGGGTCGCCCTGGACTCCTGCGCAAGCGGGAGTCCAGGTTAGCATGCTGCTTATCCGCTCAAGCAAGGTGCGTGCATTTCTCTTTCTTGTTCTCCTGCGAAAGCAGGAGCCCGGAGCCAAACGGTGCGTATCCCCACCGAGCAGGGACGCGTGTTCTGTTCCCCTGCGAAAGCAGGGGCCCAGAGTCACAAGGGCTGAACTGCTTGGCTCCGGGCCCCTGCTTTCGCAGGGGATCAGGGAAGTACCTGCCCCAAGGGTATAAGCGCCGAGCCAAACCGATCAGCCTTTGCCGGCACCTCTCGCGCTTTCGCGGGAGAGGGAGGGGCCCGCCGCGTAGCGGTGGGAGGAGCACCGGTCGGCCACGCCCCCGGCATGGCCTAAACAGCGCGGGGCGCTGTTTACCCGATGCTGGTCTTCTTCTTCCTCACGGATCGCAGGACGGAAGTGAAGAAGAAGACCCTCACCCAACCCTCTCCCGCGAAAGCGGGAGAGGGCTAAGAATGCCGGTCGTGTTTGCAATCGATACAATCGCCGCTTTCGCAGGGGGAACAGCTTCGCAGGGAAAGGGGTCGCGGGCGTCTTCCCCGGCGCAGCGCCTCACTCCGCACAGAGCTTGCCCGTCTTCGCGCAATAGGCCTTTCGCGTGTCGCCCTTGAAGTCCATCTCGCCCACCGTCGCCAGCGCCTGCGCCACTGCCTCGGGAGTCGCCTCGCGCCAGTGCCTCGCCGCCGGGGTCTCGTTGAACGCCACCAGCGCGCGCAGCTCCTCGACCGGAATCTTCGCGGCATAGCCATGCCCGATCGCCGCCATCAGCCGCGCGATCCCCGCGCTCGCTACTTCGTCCGCGGTCGCGCGCAGCGCCGCCTTGTCGGCCTCGCCCAGCTCGGGATGCTCGGCGATCAGCGCCTCGCGGTCCTTGGCGACGACCACCGGCAGCAGCGCCGCCAGCGTCCCGGTCTCGGCCAGCCGCACGCCCAGGGCTTCGGCCTCGGCCGAGGGCGCGGTCTGCGCCAGCATCACCGCGATCAACGGCACCCACATGCTCATTCGGCCACTCCCATCTGCCACAGCACGAAGGCCATTTCCTCCGCGGCTTCCTTGAGGCTTTCCCACCGCCCCGACTTGCCGCCATGCCCCGCGCCCATGTTGGTCTTGAGCAGCAGCAAATTATCGTCGGTCTTCATCGCGCGCAGCTTGGCGCCCCACTTGGCCGGCTCCCAATAAGTCACTCGCGGATCGTTGAGCCCGCCCGAGATGAACAAGGGCGGATAGGCCTGGGCCTTCACATTGTCGTAGGGCGAATAGCCGCGGATCAGTTCGAACGCCGCCGCATCCTCGATCGGGTTGCCCCATTCGGGCCATTCGCCCGGCGTCAGCGGCAGGCTGTCGTCGAGCATCGTGTTGAGCACGTCGACGAACGGCACGTCGGCCACCACTGCGCCCCACAATTCGGGATCGGAGTTGACCACCGCTCCCATCAGCTCGCCCCCGGCCGAGCGCCCGGCGATCGCGATCCCGCCTTCGTGCGTGTAGCCAAGCGCGATCAGCCCGCGCGCCGCGTCGACGAAGTCGTTGAAGCTATTGGCGCGCTTGTCGAGCTTGCCGTCGAGATACCATTGCTGGCCGAGATCGTCGCCGCCGCGGATATGCGCGATCGCGAACGCCATGCCGCGGTCGAGGAACGACATCCGGCTGGTCGAGAAGCCCGGCGGGATCGCGATCCCGTAGGCGCCGTACGAATAGAGGTAGAGCTTGCCGGTCCCGTCGCGCGGAAAGTCCTTCGGGTAGACGATCGAGACCGGCACCTCGGTCCCGTCGCGCGCCGCGATCTTGAGCCGCTCGGTGCGGTACTTGTCCGCATCATATCCGCTCGGGATCGCCTGGACCTTGAGCGTCTCGAGCTTGGCCGTGGCGAGATCATAGTCCTGCACCGTCCCCGGGGTGACCATCGATTCATAGCCGAGCCGCAGCTTGGTGACCGAGTATTCGGGATTGTCGCCCAGCCCCGCGACATAGCTCGCCTCGAGGAACGCGATCCGTTTCGGCGGCGCGCCGGCATAATCGTGCAGCTCGATCTGATCGAGCCCGTCTTCGCGCCCCTCGACCACGAACAGCTCGGCGAAGGTCGCCACCCCGGTCATGTAGAAATGCTTCGAAGCCGCGATGCGCTCGGTCCATTCCCCGGGGCTCTCGATCGGCGCGGTCGCCAGCCGGAAATTGGGGTCGGTGTCGTTGGTGTGGATGAACAGCGTCCCGTCATGCTCGTCGACGTCATACTCGCGCCCCACCTGGCGCGGGCTGACGCACAGCAAAGGCGCGGCCGGATCGTCCGCCGGCAGCAGATAGACTTCGCTGGTGACATGGTCCCCGGTCGAGACGATCAGCCATTTGCGCGACTGGGTCTCGCCCACCCCGACGCGGAACCCCTCGTCGGCCTCGTGATAGATCTCCATATCGTCCGCGACCGGCTCGCCGAGCTTGTGCCACTTGACTCGGTCGGTCCGCCAATTGTCGTTGACCAGCGCGTAGAGGAATCCCTTCGAATCCGCGGTCCATACCAGCTCGGACAGCACCCCGGGGATGACATCGGGCAGCAATTCGCCGGTCGCGAGATCCTTTACCCGGACCTCGAACCGCTCCGAGCCATTGTCGTCATAGGCATAGGCCAGCCAGCGCCCGTCATCGCTCGCGCTGAACGCCCCGAGGCTGAAATAGTCCTTCCCCGCCGCCAGCGCGGGCTCGTCGAGGATCAGTTCGTCCTCGCCGCCATGGACCGACTTGCGCCACCAGCGCCGATACTCGCCCCCGGTCTCGAAATCGGTCCAGTACAGCCAGTCGCCGTCGCGCTGCGGCACGGTCGACTCGTCCTCCTTGATCCGCCCGCGCATCTCCTTGAACAGCGCGTCGGCCAGCGGCTTGTGCGGCGCCATCACCGCTTCGTAATAGGCGTTCTCTTCCGCGAGATAGGCGAGCACATCCTTGTCGGTGACCGTCGGGTAGCCCGGATCCCGGATCCACGCCCAGGGATCCTCGATGGTCACGCCGTGGCGCGTGAAGCTGTGGGGGCGGGTGGCGGCAATAGGGGGTTTGGGGGTATCGTTCATCCCGAACCCTTAGCGCCGATGTCGAACCGCACAATCTCCCTCTCCCATCGGGAGAGGGAAAGAACCTTCGTCAATGCTGCCCGAGGCCCAGCTGCTTCAGATTGTTCGAGCACTGCATCCGCGCCGCGCCCGCCGCACCGTCGCCATTGACGTCGCCGCTCGCGACGTTGACCCCGCCCCGCATCCGCCGGCCGACCGCCGCGCGGCTGCCGAGCTCGCGCGCGGTGCGCACGCTGTCCTGCTTGGACTCGCCGGGCACGCCCTCGAGGTCGAGCAGATAGTCATGGCCCGCGGCGGACGGCTGCGGCTGGCTGGTGACGCCGTCGAACACCTTGACGTGCCCGCGGCCCGCGGTGGCGCGGCACTGGCCCGCGGCATCCTGCGCGAAAGCCGGAGTGGCGGCGAAGGTCAGGGCGCACAGCCCGGCGATCATGAAAGGCTTCAGCATGGCGAAATCCTCGATTCCTGTTCGCCGGTCCAGGGGGTGGCCGGCGGGGTGCAGGCCGGATAGCGGCACCCTGCTCGCCCCGCGAGGTGCAGCGGCGCGCCGCACGATGCAGCGCGGTGTGCAACCGTTGCACGGCCGCGAAGCTCAGTGGGTGATCGCCTCGCCCATCCCGATCATCCGGCCGCTGGTGATGATCACCTTGTCCCCCAGCCCCGCCACCCCGAACAGCAATTTCGCGAACTTGACCGGCACGCCGACGCAGCCATGCGTCGCATAGCCCCATTCGACTTCGCTGCCATGGATTGAAATGCCGTCATTGGTCAGCCGTAGCATGTACGGCATCGGCGCGTGATAGAGGTTCGAGACATGATCGGCGTCCTTCTCGGTGATCGGGAAGGTGCCGAGCGGAGTCTCCTTGCCTTCGTCGCCATAGAGGATCGCGGCCGCGCCGATCTCGTAGCCGCCGCGGAACACCGACAGCGTCTGCGCCTTCAAGTCGACCGTGATCACGATTCTGCCGGCCGGCACGTCCTTGTCGTCCCAGAACCAGGTGCCGAACTTGATCGGCCCGCCGGTGTCGAGCACGCGCCGGACCACGAAGTCGTCGGCCGGTGCCGGCACGGGCTTGGCCGCGACCACGGGCTTGGGCGCGGGCGGGGCCGGCTTCGGCGCGACCACCGCCGCGGCGGAAGCCGCCGGACCCTCGACCGTCTCGACTTCGCGCGCGGGCAGCACGCCGAGGAAATAGACCACCGCGACCGCCGTCGCGGCGAAGCCCAGGGCCGCCCGCATCATGACTCGAATCCGCTGTCCATGGAGAGCGCGTTAGCCGATTCCGGGGCTGCGGGTCAGAGGGCGATTCAGCGCGTGCCAATCCGGCACGCCTCGATGTGCCGGTAACCTATTGGCCGAGCCGGACACTTCACCGCCCGTCGCGAAAGCGCCGGGCGCTGCCGCCGCGCATCGCTTGACAGTCAAGGGTGCGCCCCCCACGCCCGTGCCGGGCCTCCCCCTCCCTCTCGGGAAAAGCGAGACGCCCCGAAGGTATTCCCCATGACACTGTCTGGCCCCAAGCCGATCGTCCTGATTGTCGAGGACGAGATGGTCCTGCGGATGCGCGCGGTCGATATCGTCGAGGACGCCGGGTTCGTGCCGATCGAGGCAGTGAGCGCCGACGAGGCGATGCGCGTCCTCGAATCGCGCGACGACATCGCGCTGCTGTTCACCGACATCCAGATGCCGGGAAGCATGGACGGGCTGAAGCTCGCCCATGCGGTCCATTCGCGCTGGCCGCACATCAAGATCATCCTCGTCTCGGGCCAGGTCGCGGTCACCGAAGCCGACAAGCCCGTCGACAGCCGCTTCTTCCCCAAGCCGCTCGAAATCGCGCAGATGGTCCTCGAGCTCCAGAAGATGATCGGCAGGGGCGTGCTGAAAGTGATGCCCGCGCTGATCGCCGCGGACGATTCGCTGACCCAGGAGAACAAGGAGCTGCGGCATCTCCTCCAGCAGGCGGGAATGGATGCCAAGGCGCTGCTCCTCAAGACCGTGCTCGACACCGAGAAGCAGCAGCTGATCATCGACGAAAGCCAGCCCGAAAAGGACGCGCTCACCACCGAGAACGACAGCCTCAGGCTGGCGCTGGAGCAGGCGGGAATCGACGCCAAGGCGCTGCTCGTCCAGTCGGGAATCGACGCCGAGGAACGCGATGCCGCCGACAAGCTGCAGCACCTGATCCACGCCGAGCTGCACCACCGGATCAAGAACATGCTCGCCACCGTGGGGGCGATCACCCATCAGAGCCTGCGCACCGCCACCAGCATGGCGCATGCGAGCTCGGCGATCGACGGGCGGTTCGCGGCGCTCGCCCGCGCGCATGACCTGCTCACCCGGGTGAGCTGGGAAAACGCGACGATCGACAGCACCATCCGCAGCGCGATCGAGCCGTTCGACCAGGGCAGCGGCCGTTTCGTCGTCGCCGGCGAGGATATCCGGATCACGTCGAGCTCGGTGATCGCCTTCGCGATGACCCTGAACGAGCTTTGCACCAACACCACCAAGTTCGGCGCCCTGTCGCTTCCCGAGGGCCAGGTGCGGCTCGCCTGGCGAGTCGACGGCGAGCGCCTTCATTTCGAATGGGCCGAGACCGGCGGGCCGCTCGTCGTCGAGCCGACGCGCAAGAGCTTCGGGACCCGGATGATGACCTCGCTCGGCCAGCAGCTGAAGGGCAATGTCGCGCTCGAGTACAGGCCCAGCGGCTTCGTCTACTCGATGGACGTGCCGCTCGAGGCAGTGACGGTGAAGCCGGAGCGGTCGGGAAGCAGCGCCACCGCCTAGGCTTGGAGCCACATTGGGCGCCAATACCCTTGCGCCAAGCCCTCCTTGTTCCCCTGCGAAAGCAGGGGCCCAGAGCCAAGCAGATCAGTCCTTGTGACCCTGGGCCCCTGCTTTCGCAGGGGAGCAAGGGAGAGGAGCGACGGCAAATTCAAAGCGCGCTCCTGGCGTACCGGTACCTCAGGACGAACAGCCCCGCGCCGTCACCGGCCAGACATCGACCACCGTCTCGCCCTCGACCACGAAATAGCGGTCGTACAGATTGACCGTCGGGTCGCAGTGCGGCGGCATCAGCGTCACGCGCTCGGCCAGCCCGGGCAGCGCAGTCCCGAAGAGCGCGCCATGCTCGTCGCCCATGAAGGCGTACCAGCTCTCGCCCGCCACCCCGGTCAGCACCACCGGCACTCCGGCATCCGCGGCGAACGCCTTGAGCCCCGCATCGACTGTCACCAGCCCCTCGGCATTGGCGCTGACCACCGTCGCGTCGACCGCCAGCGCCGCCTCGAACCCCACGTCGGGCGCGAACTCGCAGTCGCGATATTCGCGGTCCATGAAGATGTACGATCCCACCTGGAGCTCGGTCAGCACCCCCAGCTCGGCGTCGATCGCGAAGCTGCCGGTGCCGCCCCCGGTCACCACCGGCACCGCGTGCCCCGCCAGCGCCAGCGCCGCCAGCACCTCGCGCAGGTATGCGGTCTTCGTGGCGATCGCCGCGTGCCGCTCGACGAAGCTGCCGATATGCTGCTGCGACCCGCAATAATATTGCACCCCGCCCAGGCTCAGCCCCGGACTTGCGTCGATCGCGCCGGCCAGCGCCACCGCCGCTTCGGCCGAGGCCACGCCGGTCCGCCGGTTGCCCGGGTCGACATCGATGAACAGGGTCAGCGGCGCGCCCGCCGCCGCCAGCCGCGCGACATTGCCGGGATGATCCACCACCACCGACAGCGCGATCCGCGCGGCGAGCCGCCCCAGCCGCCCGATCGCCTCGTCGGTCACCACCGGCGAGGTCAGGTGGATATCCCCCACCCCGTCCGCCGCCAGCGCCTCGGCCTCGCTCAGCTTGGCGCAGCACACCCCCACCGCCCCCGCCGCGACTTGCCGCCGCGCGATCTCACCGCTCTTGTGGGTCTTGGCGTGCGGCCTCAGCGCCAGTCCGCGCGCCGCCGCGAACCCCGCCATCGCGGCGATGTTGCGGTCCAGCGCTGCGCGGTCGATCACCAGCGCCGGAGTCGGCAGGTCGCGCCGGGGAAAGGGGGGAATGCGCATCCGCACTGCCTAGCAGGCACGGGGCCCCTCTTCCAATGTAGGACTTGCGTTGCCACCTGTCCTGCATGCGACAAATCTGCCAGAGATTGCCGATGCGACCGACTCCTGCTCCGGCTTCGAGGACCTTCGTCCTCGCGCGCGCACGCGATGCAACGGTCAACTTGGTCAACTGACTTCAAACCGGAAGGTTGAATATGTCCACCTATGCCGACCGCCTCTCCGCTCTCCGCGAACAGCTCAAGCGCGACCGCCTCGACGGCTTCGTCGTCCCGCTCACCGACGAGCATATGAGCGAATATGTCGGCGAATATGCCCAGCGGCTCGCCTGGCTGACCGGCTTCCAGGGCTCGGCGGGCACTGCGGTGGTGCTCCCGCAGGAAGCCGCGATCTTTACCGACGGGCGCTACACGCTCCAGGTCCGCCAGCAGGTGTCGGCCGACAGTTGGGAATATGTCGGCGTCCCCGCGACCAGCGTCGAGGGCTGGCTCGGCGAGCACGCCCCCGATGGCGGCCGCATCGGCTACGACCCGTGGCTCCACACCCGGACCTGGGTCGATGCCGCGCGGCGGGCGCTGGCCGATCGCGGCGCCGAGCTGGTCCCGGTCAACACCAATCCGATCGACGCGGTCTGGCCCGACAAGCCCCGGCCTTCCGACGCCACCCTGTCGGTCCAGTCGGACCAGGACGCCGGCAAATCTTCCGCCGCCAAGCGCGCCGAGATCGCCGACTGGCTCCACGACCGCAAGGCCGACGCCGTCGTCCTCTCTGCGCTCGATTCGATCGCCTGGGCGTTCAACGTCCGCGGTGACGATGTCAGCCACACCCCGGTCGCGCTGGCCTATGCCATCGTCAATTCGGACGGCACCGCCGACCTGTTCGTCGCCCCCGAGAAGATGACCGACGCGGTGTCGCAGCATCTCGGCAACGCGATCCGCGTCCATGACCGCAGCGATTTCGCCCCCGCGCTCGCCCGCTTCGCCGGCAAGCGCGTCGCCGCAGACCCCGAGCGCGCGGTCTCGGCGATCTTCGACCAGCTCGATTCGGGCGGCGCCAAGATACTGAGTCTCCGCGATCCGGTCGTGCTGGCGAAGGCGCTCAAGAACCCCGCCGAGATCGCCGGCCACCGCGCCGCCCAGGCCCGCGACGGCGCCGCGCTCAGCCGCTTCCTGCGCTGGTGCGAAGTCGAGCTGCCCAAAGGCGGCCAGACCGAGATGAGCGCAGCCGACCGCCTCCAGGCGTTCCGCGCGGAGAGCCCTGCGCTCAAGGACCTCAGCTTCGACACCATCTCCGCCACCGGCCCCAACGGCGCGATCCCGCACTACAAGGTCACCGAGGAGAGCAGCTTGGCCGTCGAGCCGGGCCAGCTCTATCTCGTCGATTCGGGCGGCCAGTATGCCGACGGCACCACCGACGTGACTCGCGTCGTCCCCGTCGGCCCACCGACCGCGGAAATGAAGGACCGCTTCACCCGCGTGCTCAAGGGCCATATCGGCATCGCCACCGCGCTGTTCCCCGAAGGCACGGTCGGCGCTCAGCTCGACAGCTTCGCGCGGCGGCCGCTGTGGGACGTCGGCCTCGATTTCGCCCACGGCACCGGCCACGGCGTCGGCTCGTACCTCTCGGTCCATGAGGGCCCCCAGCGCATCGCCCAGCCCAATTATCCCGGCGGCGCCTCGCTCGAGCCGCTGCGGGCCGGCATGTTCCTCTCGAACGAGCCCGGCTATTACAAGGCCGGCGACTTCGGCATCCGCATCGAGAATCTCGTGCTGGTGGTCGAGAAGCCGGTCTCAGGCGCCGAGCACCGGATGCTCGGCTTCGAGACCCTCACCTTCGCGCCGATCGAGCGCACCCTGATCGAGCCCGGCCTGCTCACCGCCGGGGAGCGCGACTGGCTGAACGCCTATCACGCCGAGGTCTTGCGGATCATCGGCCCTCAGCTCGAGGGCGAGGACCGGTCGTGGCTGGAGGGCAAGTGCGCGCCGGTCTGATCCGCGTCCTCGCGCTGCTCGCGCGAAGCCTGTTCGCGGGATTGGACCTTGCGCTTGCGCAGATTCGCGCGCAGCGCCTCGGCCAGCCGCGCCTGTTTGTCGGCATCGCTCATTGGACGGCGATAAACCCGGGGAGCTCGGGTTGACAATCCCGCCGCGCTCGTCTCTTAGGCGCGCTCCGCCGGGGCCTTGGGGTCGGGGCGGAATGCTGCCGTAGCTCAGTGGTAGAGCGCATCCTTGGTAAGGCTGAGGTCGTGAGTTCAATCCTCACCGGCAGCACCATTCTCCCCTTTTTCAATCAATATCTTACAACCACCCCTAAAGGGGCTTGCCGCCCTGCCTGCGTCGCTTGGGAGCGTATCGGAAGCAGAGAAAAATCGGGATTGCGCGGGCCGTAGCGGGCACTTGGTTCAAGCTGCGCATCGCCTCGCTCGACAGCTTTCCGGCCAGGCTCCGAACGCGAGGCCCGCTGCCGGTTCGGGGGCAGCTCAGACGCGACGCTCGCGGAAGCGCGTGCATCGAGCGCGGTCGGACTGGGTGGTTCCGCAAGCGATCCTGGACTTGCCGACGGCTGGCGCAATTAAAGCCTGACGGCATGAACCATCCGCACGAACCGCTTGAACGAATTTGCTTTTTGAGTCGGCCGGACCCATTACTCTCAGGCTTCACGAGAGCCGAGGGGAGGGCCGCGATGCTGCATGAGGGACGAGTGCGGCGGACCCGGCCTGCCGTCGGGGGCTGCCGATGAGCGGGCGTCCCACCCGGATCGAACCGGTCGACCAGGTGCTCGGCCGCGGCGAGTCGACCAGCTTCCAGGTGCTGGACGAAGCCAATGTCATCATGCCCCTCCCGCTCCCGGCGCCCTGGTTGATCCAGGCGACTCCGCCCGCTTCGGTGCTGAACGACATTATCTCGATCGAGGCGAACGCACCTATTTCGAGCAAGGCGCGGATAGAGGTGGTCAACGGCGCGGGTGTCGCCGCGTGCTTCGTCGAGATCGACATCCTGCTACCCTGGACCGCGAAGGGCCCGCGCACGCTCGACGACTGGTATCGCGACGGCGATGTCTATCGCTGGGAAGGGGCCAAGGCCGAGCGCGCCCGCGTTCTGCTGCACGATGTCCTGCTCCAGCTGCCCGATGCCTTCACCGAGCCGCTCGACGGCCTGCCGATCCTGCTGCGCGGCAACATGTCCGGCGCGGATGGAGAGTATTCGGTCCTGCCGCCCTGGCGGTCCGATCACATCGACATCAACCGCGATCGGGTGGACGCTCTCGATCCGGCCAGCCGGAGCATCACGCCCGACGATCGACGTCTGGCCTACACCTTCGTCCACGAAATGATGCATGCCTGGCTCACGCGCAAGGCCGGTACCGGCATCGACAATGCGCACAAGATGGCCGCGGCGCTTGCGGCGCTGGCCGGGCTTTCCACGTCGAAGGGCGCGGGGCTCATCGCCTGCGTCTGCCCCCCGCTGGGAGTCATCGTCTCGGTTCTGGGGGCGGGTTCCGCCTGGGGGCATGCGCGCGTCGCACATGACGAGATGTCGGATTGGTGCGAGGCGTCGGACTGGCGCCAGCGCAACCTGTCGTCGGTCGGTATCCCTTTCCTCGGCCCGTTGCTCTTCGCCGTCACCGACGAGCTGCCCAACGTCGCCACCGCGCTGGCCGCGGCGGCGGACCAGTTCTGGGCGCCGATCGACCTGCTGAACCGCAGTAGCATCGATGTGCACAATATCAGCTTCGACAGCCACCGGGCCGTCACGCTTGCCAGCGCTGGCGGCTATTTTGCCACGCCGCTCACCGCCGTTGAGATCGCGAAGGGGCACGGTCCGGCATCGGTCTATGGCGCGATGACGCCGATGGAGGATTGCTCGGAGACCTTTGCTTATGCCACGCTCGGGGTAAGGTTTCGCGATCCGCCAGCCCCGCTTCCCCCGGTGCATGCGATCATTCCCGAATATGGCAACCCGGCGAACCTGGCCACGCCGAAGCAGCCCACTGGGCTCGACCGGGCGGGCTTTCAGCTGAACGTGACGCCGCAGGTTCCTGGCACCGATTTCTTCACGCCGAGCGCGGGGCGGATCGCCTATCTCGACGCGCGCGGCCTCGTCCCGGCCAAGGAAGTGATCGTCGGCGGCTCGCTGCTCGAGGATTTCCTCGACATGCATGGCGTGCGCGTCGCGAAGCCCGCAGTGAGCGACGCTGCGATCGCCGCGGCGCAGGTCGAGCTCGAGGCGAATGGCGCGCTCGCCGCCGCCTATGCCACCTGGCACGCCGGCCCGGCGGCCACCTTCTCCGACGCCGACCGCGCCGTCGCTGCGCTCACCGATCCGCCGCACGACGCGGCGAGGCCCTGGTCGTTCTGGAGCGCGATCGAATGCCATGGCGACGGCCTCCAGCCGATGGACCCGCGCGGCGTCGGTGCCGATCCGGGCGACGTCCTGTTGGGTGCGGGACAGCGCATTCTCGTCGCCGCGACGGTCGACGAGACCGGGGTGCGCAGCGCGGTCGGCGGCGTCGAGGGTCTCGATCATCCCGAAGGCATCCCGGCCGAGGATCTCGCGCTGTGCTTCCGCTGGCCGCCCGACACCAGGCCGCGCACCTTCTCGCCCGACGGCGCGCACGGGCGCGGGTGGTCGTCGCTGGAGCAGCAGTTGCGCACGGTCATCGGCTGGTGGGGCGAGTCCGAGGGCGCGGGGCACCAACTCGCCACCGGCCTCGGCTTCGTCGATGCGCTCGCCGCCGTGCTCGATCTGCCCGCACCCGTCCCGATCGACGCCCATCGTTCCGATCCCGCCGCCCTGCGCGCGCGCCTCCACGGCCTCGGCCACGGCCTCCACCCCTATGATGGGGAAACCGGCGCCCGGATCGGCGATCTCGTCATCCTGTTCGATCGCAATCGATACGGAATCGTCACCAGGCTCGACGAGCACGGCCGCCCGCTCGACGTGCTGATGGGCGGGGTCACCTCCCCAGGCCCTCTCGGCGAGGCCGCGGGTACTGCGCGCATGGCGCACCGCATCGATCACCGCGACATCCACTTTGTCTGGACCCCGGACGCACAGCCACGGAGCTTCGCCATGCCCGACATCACCGATCCCGGCGGCCTGAGCGACCCGGCCCGGTCGCTCCATCACCTCATTGCCCATGACGGGGCCACGGCGATCCAGCGCGCCGAGGCCTGGATCGACCTGACCGAGCCGCTCGCGGTGCTCGCCGGCCTCCTGGTTGAGGCCGAGCCCGACCCCGCTCGCCGCCGCGCGATCGGCATCGTCCCATCGGACGCCAGCGCTTCCGATGACGCCGTCTACCGCCACCTGTCCCGTCATGGCGCACCGACTGGCCGCCCGGCCGAAATTCATCCGGGGGACGTGCTGATCCTGCGCGACGGCACCGCGGCGGTCGCCGTCGAGGCCGAAGGCGGCACCTGCACCCAGGCCGCACGCGTGACCGAGACGGGTGCGCTCGCCATCGCCGATGTCGATTGGTCTGCGCCTGAGGTTGCGCTCTCCTGGCGCCCCTCCGCCACGCCGCGCGCGGTGACCGCCGATGCGGACCTGCTCGCTTTCTACGGCGGCAATATCGACAACCTCCTCGGGCTCGCCAAGCGGCTCGGCACCGGGACCTCGGCCAACGCCGCGCTCGCCGGCGCGACCGTCACGGTCAGCCTCTCCTCCCCCACCGCCATCGCCACGATTGCCGCTGCGGCCGCGCCGGACTGGATCCGCGCCCGGCTATGGGAGCCGCGCGATCTCGCCGATCTCCGGCGCGCCTGCGACACGCTCGGCGCAGGCCTTGCCGACGGCACCGCGGACGCGCGACCCGCCACCCCGATCGGCACCTGGCTGTTCGGCAATTCGGGTGTCGAGATTGTCCTCGCGCTCGACTCCGACGGCCGCCCGGCCCTCGTCTATGGCGTGATCACCGCCTTCATGGACCATAGCGGTGTCCGCCTCCACGACGGCAGGCTCCCGGCCAAGCTGTGGGTCCCCTCGGTTCGCCCGCGCGCCTATACCGCCGGCCCCGACGGCCCCGTCTACCGGGACCGCAACCGCCTGATCGGCACCCTGCTCCACTGGGCGGCGCGCAAGCCCGACCTCTCCGGCCCGCTGTTTGCGTTCAGCGAACGCTCGCGGGAAACCTTCGCGGCTCCCGTCGCCCGGATTCTCAGCGAAGGTCCCGCCGCGGCCGAGGAGTGGCCGGCCTATCTGGCGGAACACGGCGCCATCGCCGACATACCCCCGGAACCCGGCGACCTCCTCCTGTTCGAAGACCGCACCCGCCAGGCCGTCGCGCTTCCCGAGGGTCAGATGCTCGTCCATGGCGGCAGCTATGGCCCGGTGACGGTACGGAAGATTGCCGGGGTGAAGGGGGTGTGGCGGCCGGGGTGACAAGAGGTGGTAAATAATCCGGCGGGTTATTCGAGAACCTGGCCGATGCTTGAGGGTAGCCCAACGCTTAGGTGAGAAGTGATGCTTGCCGTCGCACTCGATAGCCGCCTGTTGCGTCCTCTACGGCCAGCCCCGTGAAGATCGCGACCATTGGAGCCCCCGTCATCACCAAGCCGGAAAGGCCGGCCATGAACGGGGAGTAAGTCGGTGGGCTCGCAACCTTGTTTAGGAATTCTCGGGTTGCCGGCCTTGTATCGTCCTGAATCAAGGTAATCGACGGTGCTCATCCAGGAGGAGCGGCGGTGCCAACCCTGTCGATGCTTCGGCGCTCGCTAGCCTGAATATGCGGTCGGCGTTCACGTCGGCACCTCTGAGCGGCCAGGCCGCTTTTGGACATGCTCATCTCCACGCGCGATGCAGCCGGCGGCGATGGCCCGCGATATCAACATACGCGCAGCCGACCGGCTCAACGCCGTCCGGTCAGCGGCCCGCAGCTCGAAGCGGCGCTTGAGATTCTGGCAGCCCTCCCGGCGCATCTTCGCGCGCGGCCCGTTGCGCAGGCGCTCGCGCCACAGGCTTATGCACAGGAAGCCGGGGGATCGGGCATCGCGGCCGCCGGCGTAAGTGCCAGAACCTGCGCAGCGTTTCGGCTGCGACGACGGCGTCAGACCCCGGTGATCGAGAAAGCCGCCCAGAAGACCGGGTTCGCAAACGGCTTGTGACCGACTTCGTCGCTCGCATCCCGGGGCAGCATATAGGCGGCTGGATGCGCCAGGATCGCGCGGCGTTGGGCGATTGTCAGCACGGGAGGCGGGTCGGATTGACTATAGTTCACGGCGGCGTCGGTTGCGGCAGGGTGAGCCCGGTATCGAGTGCGCGTCGGACGACTCCGGTCTATTGCACCCGGGACCGGCACGCCTTCATCGTCGCGAAACGGTTCGAATGCTCCGGCCAACTCGGCCACCGTCAAGTTCCGCAACCAAAGACTCGCCGATTGTAGGGCACGGGCCGGCGTCGTATGCGCATGGCCGGCGTCGTCGAGATAAGTGTCGTAGAACTTCCACATCAGGAAGAAGGTCGCGTCGCTGCGCACCGGCCAATGGCTGGCGATCACTGCAGCCGCCCCCGCCTGCAGGAATCCCGTCGGAAGGCCGATGAACTCGTCGATCCTGCCGGCCTGGAGGCCGGGCAACGCGGTGTCGCACGCCGACAGGACGACAAGGCGCAGGCCATTGCTCGCATCGCGTTCGCGCAGCTCGCCCAGCGTAAGCCGATCGTCGCCTGCGAGCAGTACTGCCGACCGGTCGGGGAGGTTGGGCGAGTAGGCGCCATGGGCCGCCAGATGCAGGTGGGTCTTCCCGACGAGGCCGGACCGCACTGCCTGCGCCGTAGCATCGGCGTCGGTGAGCTCGGACAGTCGATCGCCGCCGAGCTTGCGCGCGAGAAGCTCGCCCTCGAGTGTCGCAGCACCAAGTCGGATCTGGGCGTCCGTCGCCGGATCCAGCACCGCGAGCGCAGTGACGGATGCGCCGAGCGCTTGCCACGTGGCTTCACGGTGCCGGACGGCGTGAAGCGCCGTCAGGCTAGGCACGTGGCTGACCGTCCAGCGTGCGCCGAAAGGCTCGTCACCGCCGTCGGGTCCGGCGCTTGGCCCGGCCGCCCATAGCGGCAGCAGGCTCAGCAGCCCGGGCGGCATGAGGATCACCGGAGCGCCCGCGGCAAGACCAAGCTCGCTCAGCCGGTGGTCGACCGGACCAAGCAGATGGTGCCAGACCTGGTCGAGCGTTGTCCGAAGCACGTCAGGAAACCTGCTATCGACCGAGCCGGGCGTAGAGGTCGGCTCGCCCCAGCGCAGCCGGCCTTCGTCATACGCGCTGGTATAGCCCCCGATGGCCGGATCATCGAACGGACCGAAGAACCATTCTTCGACCCTGTTTCTGGTCAGGTCGGGCAAGTCGATAAAGTCTTCCGCCTCGACGGACGTTGCGCCTCCGCGCACGACCGCGACCTTCGCGCCGGCCGGCGTGATAATCGGAAGTACGGCGGCACCGTCTTGCGGGATCGCGCGCAATAGTTCAGCGATGGGCGGACCCGCTCCCGGCGCTGCCCGATCTTTCGCGAGAGCAATGCCTAGGAGGCGCGCGCGGCCCTGCTCCAGCCAGTCCAGAGCGCCGGAGCCGTCGTGATCCAGCGCGATCGCAATCCATGCGCGAAGTTCCGAGAGCCCTGCCGCGAGCTGGATCGCCCGCTCCCGCGCGGCACGATTGGACAACGACAGGATGTGGCGAAGGCTGCCCCTCAAGGCCACGTCCAATCGATCGCGGGATTCTTCGAAATCGCCCTCGACGAACAACATCGCGACCAACCCCGCCGACAAAGCCATGCTTTGGTCCGGATGGGCCTCCATCGTCATGACTTCGAGCGCGAGGCGCCGCGCCGCCAATGCCTCCTCGATCAGATCGACATCGCCGGTTAACCCGGCCTGGTCCTCCAGCGCGACCGCCAGATTCTGCTGCAGCATTGCCCATCGGGCGGGGCTTTCGACACGCGTGCGGACCAAAAGCGCAGCGCGGTAGGCGGCAGCGGCCTGCGCGACCAGGTCGGCATCTCCGAGGAGGGCACCGCAACTGTGGAGCGCATTCCCCTTATTCTGTTGCGCGTCGGCCCAGTGCGCCGGAGCGGTACCACGATCAATTTCGCTCAGGACTTCGTCGTGGCCGTCGATCGCGGCACGCAGCGTTGCGGGATCGAAGGTGAGGTTGCCAAGGCTGTACAGCGCGGACGCCTTGTTTGCGACCGCGAGCATCCAGCTTGCAGGCATGCTCGCTTTCTCGAAGACGGTCAGGGCATGATCATAGCCCGCGATCGCCTCTTCCAACCCGACCGGATCACTGTTGAGGTCTGCCAGGGCAACGACGGTGTTCGACCGGTTCAGATGCGCATTCGCCCATCTTCTCGACTTTTCCGCCTGCGCGTAGCTTCCGAGCACAGTGTCGTAGCTTTCGACTGCTTGCAGCAGCATTTCAGGGTCGCCCAGGAACCCGCCGACGGTCCGCATGGCGTCAGCGCGCGCTTGAACCGTGCTTGCCCAATGTGCTGGCGCAGCTGCCTCGGTCCGTACCTCAAGCGCTGCATCGAACCCCTCAAGCGCCGCGCGCAGCAGCGCCGTATCGCCGGTCATTTCCCCGAGCCGCTCGAGCGCCTTCGCCCGATTGTACTGCGTCATTGCCCAGGACGCCGGGTTCGACGCGCGGGTGCGCACTTCGAGCGCCGCATCGTAGGCGGCGATCGCGTCGCGAAATAACGCCGGGTCGCCGGCACGCTCGCCAAAGGCGAATAATGTTCCCGCGCGGTTCTGCTGCGTCCCGGCCCAGGAGACCGGATCACCGTCGCGGGTCCGTACCTCCAGCACCGCATCGTAGCTGGCCAAAGCGGCCCGGAGGCCTTCAATATCTCCCGTGAACTCGGCGAGCCCGCGCAAGGCAATGGCCCGGCTGTGCTCCGTCATTGCCCATGCCGCCGGGTCCCGGTCGCGCGTGCGCACCGCCTGCACCGCGTCGTAGCTGGCCAGGGCGGCACGATGCAGCGACGGGTCGGCTATAAGATCGCCGAGGGTGCCAAGGGCGATCCCTCGGTTCTGCTGGGTCAGCGCCCAATCTTCGGGCCCATCCTCCCGACTACGCACGCTCAGCGCAGCGTCGTAGCCAGCGATTGCCTCGCGGATAAGTGCGGGGTCGTCGGAGAGGCTGCCGAGCTTCTTGAGTGCGATCGCGCGCTCGGTTTGCGCCACGGCCCATTCGGAAGGCGCCGCTTCCTTGGTTCGGCTCCCTATCACCAGATCGTAGCCGGCCACCGCCGCGCGAAGCGGAGCGGGATCCCCGAGCAGTGTGCCGAGCGCCTGCAGGGCATTCGCACGGGCTTGGTCGATCTCGGTCCGGTCGTTGTCTTCCGGGTGTACAGCGAAGGCGTCGAGCGCGGCATCGTAGCTCGCGACTGCCCGTTCGATCAGCGCAGGATCGGTTTCGAGCGCACCGAGCGCCTGCAAGGCATCGCCGCGCCGCTGATGCGTGACTGTCTGGTTCGTCGCGGCGGCAAATCGCGACAGGCAATCGAGCGCTTCATCGAAGCCGGTGACGGCCCCGCGCAACATATCGGCGTCGCCCCTCGCCGCGCCGACGACATGGAGGCCGTCCGAGCGAAGCGCCAGGATCGAGGCCCAAAGCTCGGGGTTATGCTCCCGGGAAACGAGCGAAAGCGCGGCTGCCGCCGTCTCCGCAGCTTCGAACTGGCGATCGGGGAGCGCCACGAGCACTTCAAGCCGGGCGAGCAAGGTTTCCAGCGATTCGTCGCTCGACTGTTCGGTCTCCACGTCGGCGGTCTCGCGGTATCTGTGACGCGTAGGGTGTCGGAAGGCCGACATGTCTGTCAACCAACCTGCGTCTTCCCCTTTCGCCCGATGCGCCAATGCCATTTCTTGCGGGTTGCGATATCGGATAGTCGAAAAGGCGCAACCCCTGCTCGCAAGAGGATGAGAAGACGTGATCGAATATGAAGCGGAGCGTCTGGCGCTGATCAATGCGTTGGGACATGCCGGCAAGACCTACCGCTTGATCGGGGAAGCTGCCGCGGGAGGTGGTCCGATCGCCTCGTTGGTAGAACCCCTTGCCCGCGACCGGTCGCGCCGCGCCGAACAGCTTGCCAAGATATGGAATCTCGCGCTGGTCGGCGATCAACCGACCGACGCCGAAGCCGACGATATCCAGCGCCGTTCGGGCGGTGATGCAATGTCGGTCCTCGAGCGGGTGATGGACGAAGAGCGCGCCATCGCGGAAATCATCGAGGACATGCCAGTAGATGCGATCGACCGGGACGTATCCGCATCGATCGCAAAATCCGTCGGGGGAAGCCTGGAAAAGCTGTGGGACGCCATGCTCCGCCTGCGCGAGGGCTATCGATCTGCAGACAGCGAACCGTCGCTCGGCTTCGGACTCGACTCCCGGCCACCGGTGGCAGAGCAGCGGAGCGGGCCCACGGCGCACGTCTACCAGGTCTGGTTCGGGACCAACCGAGAGCCGGTCCGGAAGAACGGGACGATCACCGGCTTCTCCGCACAACAGTCCGAGGAGCTCCATCTCGGGCAATGCGAGGTTACCATTCCCAAGGCCCATATGATCGGATCGACCGGGTCGGCCTGGTGGCATCGCATCGGACGCGGCGATGATCGCCTCCGCCTGAACAAGGTTCACGAGCAGCAACCAAGCGACTTTTGGGAAAGCGTGCGCTCTCGTCTGGCGGCCAGCGCCGAACCGGGCGACGCCATTGTCTTCATCCATGGCTACCGGGTGAGCTTCGAAGACGCGGCGATCCGTGCCGCCCAGATCGGCGCCGACCTTGCCATTCAGGGCGCGATGGCGTTCTTCAGCTGGCCTTCGCAGGCTCGCCTGCTGCGCTACACTGCAGACGAGGCTACGATCGACGCCAGCGAAGCGCAGATCACCCAGTTCCTGACCGAATTTGCACAGACGTCGGGTGCGCGCGCGGTGCATGTCATCGCGCACAGCATGGGCAACCGCGGCCTGCTGCGCGCGGTCAACCGGATCGTGGCAAATGCCGCCGGAGCATCGAACAAGCCATTTGGCCAGATTATCCTTGCGGCCGCGGATGTCGATGCCAGGCTGTTTCGGGATCTGGCGACAGCCTATCCGCAGGTCGCAGAGCGAACCACGCTCTACGTGTCGTCAGGCGACTGGGCGGTGCGGTTCTCGCGGCTGCTCCATGCCGCCGACAGGGTCGGCTTCACTCCGCCCATCCCGATCGTCGATGGGGTGGACACGGTCAATGTAACCGGGGTTGATCTCACCTTGCTCGGGCACGGCTATGTCGGCGAATCCCGGTCGGTCCTGCAGGACATGTACGAGCTGATCGTGCGGGGAACCATGCCCGAACGGCGCGCGATGCTGCGGCGGCTGCTCGGCCAGGACGATCGGCCCTATTGGGAGATCGCAGCATGACCACGCCAGGGGCGCGGGGAGGCTGGTGGTAATGGAGCGCCAGGCGCTGGCCTTGCGAGCTTCGTCACGCGTCTGGAAATGCCGGCAGCGCGCTTTGCCGAGGCGAACTTGGGAGAAAGGCTGCTTCTCCTCTCGCGAACTGACTCCGCAGCAGCTTGGAGGTCGTCGACTATTTGCTGGACAAAGATCGGCACAAGAGCTGGGAAGCCCGACCGGATCCACCGCATGGTCCTGTGGAGCTGAGGTTCAACGGTCAGCTAGGCACACCTTTTTCGATCAAGGCGCGTTGCTTGGCGTCGAGTTCGAATCGGACCTGCTGCAGCGTGCGACGATCCCAGTCGGCAAGATTTTTCCAGAGCAGGTCATCGGGCCGGGCAATGCGTTCATAGCTCTCGATATCAAGTTCGCAGATATCGATGAAGCGCTGCGCCTTCTCGAAATTTCCCTCCGAAATGGCCATACGGGCGCTCTCGGAAAAGACCTTGGCCCGTTCGCGCGCGAAGCGCTGACGGAGTCGATTGTGCATGCTCAGCTTGATGATCATCGGCTCGGCGCTGCTCAGGCACTCGCGCGCCATCGCCAGGAACTGCGCATAACGCTCCGGATCATTGTGCTTCGATTCATAGTAGCGCGCCATCGTCGCATCGAGGATGAGGTTCGCCACGCGCTCGCGTGGAAAGCGCGACAAGTGACGGGCAAAGTCGTCCGACATGTTGTGCGCGTGTTTCCAGAACCATCCTCCGGGAGCCGCCTTCTCGTCTTCGCCGGCGCTGGGGTCGGAGCGGGCTAGGGTGATACGAAATCGCTCGAGCTTCAGCGACACGCGGATAAAGCCTCGCGCCGCGCGGCCTCCAATCGCGTCACGGCCGCGGATGGGATCCTGCCAGAAGATGCGATTGCGCAGAAACTCCGCGACATAATAGGCCGAGAAGCTCTCGACGAAGCCCTTGAGCACTGCTTTGGAGGGCACGATCCGCTCGCCAGGGCGTCGCATCGCCAATTGCGCGCCATAGTCCCGATCGGCGCGAACTCCCAGAACTTCGCCCAGCAAGCTGAGATAATCGACCAGCGGCTTGAGTCGGTCGACCGGGATCTTCGCAAGCTCGAATACGCGAAGCTCGAGGTCCGGGGCGATGAATTTGGTGCTGCCCTTGCCGCGCAAGATCCGATCCACGTGCCGGGCGACGAAATCAAGATGCTTGCCGATCGGATCGCGCGCCGCACCCGAAATGCCGAGCAAGCCGGCAATTGCACCACGGATCGCGGCGCTGAGTCCGTCCACTTCCGGATCGCCGATATTCGGCACGTTGGTAAGCGTCAGCGCCTCTTCGGTAAGCGCTACCAGCTTTTGCGAATCAGTCTTCTCTTCATCCTCACCCGGTACGCTCCATTCGATGTCCAACTGCCGCGATACCGCATGGGTCGCCCGCCGCAACTCGAGCGAGAATTCCTCCAGGATCTTCTTGCGCTGGGTCTCGTCGACCTGAGACGGCCCTTCCAGAATCTTGGGCAGCTGCCAGCGTTCGCCCTGCCCTTCGCTGGCATAGCAGAGCTCGGGGCGCGCAAGCGCGAGCAGCAGATCGAGCTTGGTCTGCGCGGCGTCGAAGCGCCGAACCAGGTCATGCTGGGGGTTGCGGTCGAGCGCCTTGCGGAACGCGAAGTTGAATAGCTTGATCCAGCGATCGACGGGGCGATCCGGGAGGAACTGCCCCCCGGCCTTGAAGAGCGTTTTGGTTTTGAAGCTGTGTTCTCCCAGGCTCGCGGCACCGTGGTAGACGACGGCCAGCAGCGGGCTCTTGCGATGTACCGACTCCTCGCTCTGCAGATCGTCGTAGCGCGCGAGATGGGTATATTGCTCGTACGCCTCTTCTGCATGGAGCAGGTGAAGGAAAGGCAGGTATCCCGGGTCCGGATCCTTACTGGCTGACTTATCTCGCGCTGCCTCTTTCCCATGCCCTCTCGGAAGCCAGACATGAGGCTGCCGCCGGATGATTTCGCCGACTTCCTCGAAGGCAAATTCGATCGCGCGGTCGCAGTTGATCTCCTCGCGGTCGAGCGAGAAGCCGCGGCGAAAAAGCAAGGGGATCGACCGGCCTTGCAGCGCTTCATGCTCGTCCGAGCGCAGGACATTGACCAAGCCGTGGCAAAGGATGAGCATCGTCTCGATGCGTCCATTGATCTGTTCGCGCGTGACCGGCGCGTCGAAGCCATAGACCGCATCTAGATAATGCTCGTACACCCGGGCCAGCGTTTTCGGCCTAAGCCCTCCTGGCGCGATGGCAATGAGATGCAGCATTACCGCCTCGGATGCGGGAAGCCGGGTGCTTATCGCGGGCCAGAGCGTGTCTTCGATGAGGACACGCACCGCCTCGGCAGGAGTAGCCGCCATAAGATCTGCTGGGACTTCGAGCCCAAGCATTGCCATGGTGCTGAGCACACCGATGAGGCTTTCCGAAATACCGATGCTGAGGATCGGCTCTGCGGAAGCGGTAGCAAGCAGGTTCTTGGTATGCGCTTCATAGGCGTCCTGAAGCGCGACCATGTCGATGTCGGTTGCGCCGCCGATATGTTTCTTGATCCAGGCGATCTGCTCGGGGTGCTGATTTCCGAACGACGCCAGGATGGCCGGCAGCAGATCCAATTGCGGCGACGGGATATCCACCGAAATCCCCTCGATCAGGCGCGCGGCAGGATGAGGATGAAGCGGCTGCGGCATCTCGCCGTCCAGAGCCTCGCTGTAGATCGGCTCATCCGAGAGGATGATGAACTTATTCAGACGGAAGCGGGCGACGTCGATCGGACCGTCCGATCTTGGCGTCGGCGTCAGGATTAGCCGCTCGATCAGATCAAACAGCCGGTCTCCAGCGATGGCGGCCGTCAGGTTGGACAGGCTATAGTCCCTGGTATCGGGATCGAACCGCTTCGCGCGGTAACCGTCGAACAGGATGATCGCCGGATATTCGGCCATCAGGCGATGAGTCGCCTGCAACAGGGTGACGACTTGATCGAGGCTTTGCGGGGCCAGGAACTGCTCGTTGAACCGAGGATCGGTACCTGTCTTTCGGCGCTCGTGGAGGCCGTGGTAAAACGACCAGATCTGATAGGCCAGCGCCAGAAAGCTGTCCTTGGGCATCTCCAGCGAGCGGCCGTGGAGCGCCAGGTACAGCATCGGCAGCTTGCATCCGCGTTCCTCGCGGTGCTCTCGTTTGAACAGCTCGCCGGCAAAGGCGGTCAAGCCGCCGCGAAGCGCCGTCGCATGACCGTTGATAAGATGGTAGCGGCTGCGGGGATCGAAGGCCGCATCGCAGAACGCCTGCAGCTTGGGCGTCCGCGGGTCTTTGACCGCGCGCGCATATTGAAAAGGCTCACCGCCAAAACCGCTCGGTGCTTCGAGCCAACCCCGCCTATCGAGACGCTCGTCCAACGCTTCATAGGGCACGATCGCCGGAATAAGGTCGGCAACCATCGCGGCGCGCAGGTTCACGATGGCGTTCGGGCCGATGCAGTCCGGCCTGCCGAACACCTGCACGGGCCGGTTGCCACCGCGATGCTCGCGACGCCATTCATTGACGATGTCGGTCACAACTGAACGGATATGACGGCCATGCTGGGTCAGAGTATCGACAATGTCATGCATTTCGACCTGGCTGGGATTGGGTTCGAGCACCAGCCGCAGCGGCATCTTCTGAAGCTTCCGCCGGTAGAGCACGCCGGAGATGACGCGCTGCAGGAACTGGTCGCGCGTCAGCCTTCTCAGTTTGACGTTACCGCCGCAAAATTCCGGCTGCACCAGCGCTTGCGAGATCGCATAGATCATGAACCAGTCAGAGGGGCTGGCGGCGGCAGGCGCGGCCGCCGCATCGCGTAGGAAGCGGTCGGTTCCGAAAACAAAATTGCGCACTGCGGCTGCGTGAGGCGCCTGCCGGTCCTCGGCAAGCGCGTCGTGCCAGATCAGATCCGCGCAATTCTCGTCGCTCTCAATCCGGAAGCGCATGCGAACCCCCTCCTTGTCGAGCTGCCCGGCTATGGCCGTGGCGGCATTCGCTGCCGCAATGCGTCAGCAAGAGAGGATTCCTAATTTTGTTATTTGGATTTGTCTAGTCGATCTTTAAGCAAATTACTTAGGTCAACCGGCACAATCGGCTTAATGATTGTCCAGTCCGCTTGCAAGCCTATAGCGACACCGGCGCCAGCTCGCACTGGCGGTCGATCGGGTTCGTTGCGAATCTCAGATCGACTGGAGCGAACTGGTCGATGCGGTACACCGGATGCACGATGAGCGGATGGACGACGGATGCCGATGCCGGTTCCTCGATTACTGCCGACCGCTGCTGCTGGGACATCGAGACGACGAGACTGGCCGTGGCGATCCCCAGGCTGGCGATCGTCAGGACAGTCATCACGAAGCCGCTGCCTCCGACGTCGCGGAGCAGCGCCTTTGCCGCGCGGTGCGCCTTCGACGGCACGAGGTTCGCCTTGGACGGCGCGGCGCCACGCGCGCGTGGCTTCGGCGCTTTGACGGCGGGAGAAGTGTTGGTCGATTTCTGCATGGCTGAATACCCTCAAGCCATGACTGAATAGACCTATTTTTCCGTGTGAAAACAAGCCAGTAGCAACTACCGCTTGCATCTGTTTCCATTCCGAGTAAGGGGCAGCGGCCCTCAAGCCGACGCGCTGGACAAGCTTCGCCCCCGCTCCGCCGCAAGCAGCGGAACATCCCTTGAAGGGACCGCGTTGGCAATGACAGCAATGTGACAGATTGCTTGCAAGGCAAGTCAGATTCGTTACGGCCTGTTCGGAGGGATGTCCCTTTGAGGTGCCCCCGATGATCGGGCCGGATCCGGTCCGGGGAGGTTTCGGCGCAGGAGCATGTGCTGGTGCCTAACAAGCGCGAAGAAGCTTCGTGGACGGCTATGTGCACCATGGCTATGTTGTGATCCTGCACCCGATCGCTTGACACTGGCTTGACCTCAATTCGGGTGTTTTTGGATGTTTTACTTGCCTGCTGGCTGAAATCGCATTTATGTAGGAGATGCAGGCTTCCAACTTCGGCGAGCGAAGCTCGAATAGGGCTGTACTTGAACTGGGGTGGTTTGGGATGCTGACGAGGGGGGCCAAGCGATGAGGAAGCGGCCACCCGTGTCCGCCGGCGCCATTGGTTCGGCGCTCGACGCGATGCCGTTCCTCGACGCCTATCTTCAGGGCGAGCGCGATTGGACCTCGGCGATCATGCGGTACTCGCTGTTTCGCATGCCGAGTTTCAAGGAAAAATACGAAGGGCTCTCCGAGGCCGTCATCGAGATCGATGGCAACAACATCGATTCGGAAGATTTCTTTGACGCGCATTTTCGCAGAGTCGCGGGACAGGTCGCCACGCCGCTTGTGTCGGCGGGAGGCCGCCAGAAATCACCGTGGACCGAGGCGCATTTCGGTCAGAACCAGCTTCAGAATGCCAAGTCCGGGACCGGGATGCGCTTCGACAAGGCCGTCACCGCGGCTTTAACGTACAACCGCATCGCGCGCGACTTCAAGCTCGGTGATTCATTCGTTTTTGAGCCGCATTCTATCGTGGCATGCGCTTTCTACTTTCCCGATCTGCGCCGGCTTATCCAACGCTTCGGCGGACCGAAAGGCATTGAGCGCGACGACGCAGCGTTTCAGGCCGGTTGCGAGGCGATTGCCGCCCTGACCGAACAGCCACCGGCCGTAGTTCGTGATCTCGCGGGGACATGGCCTGAAGGGTCCAACACGCTCGACTTGCAGAAGGCGGCCAGTCACCTGGGAAGCTATCCGACTCTCTTTGAGATTTTGAAAGTGCTGGCCACAAAGTTGCCGGACATGAAGGCCGTTCTCGAGAACGAGAAACTGATCGAGAAGCACATCATCCGGCGCAGGGTGAAAATGCATGTCCCCAGGATCAACGGCGATGAAGTGATCGAGCCATTTGGCCGGATCACGACTGGCCCCTATGCATGGCCCGAGGATGATTATCCGGAAGGGGCTCCGTTTCCCGACATGACGCCAAGAGAGCCCGCGCGCAGCTCCTGAGAATCAGGGACATAAGCGAGTAGACAACCCCCCGGCCGATCTTTCGAAAGGCGGGGCCGGTGCCCATCCACCGATAGGTCTGCATCTTCCCCACCGTGAAACCGAGGACAGTCGCTGCCGCACGCGTGTCCAGCCTGCGTGCGAATGACCGTGCCCGGCACCGGGTCAGTAGCTGGTATAGAGAGACCCGCGCCGTGCTCCCAAAATGCCTCGAACGGGTGCCCGTCCGCGACATCGTTCGCGGCAAGCACCTCTCGACCCTCGCCGAGGCAATCAGCGCACCGTCACGGTGCGGCTGGCGCGCTTGCCGTCGGCCGAGCGAGTGCGCAGCTCCACCGCGCCACTGACCGCGACCGGGCCGGCATAACGCCGCCACCCGCTACCCGTGCGGTACTCGATCGCAAGCCCGGGATATTCGGCATTGGCCTCCAGCCTGCCGCCGACGATCCGCGCGCCCGGCGGCGTGATGCGGTACGCGACCCCCAGCCGGTCGAGCAGCGCGAGCTGCACCGGCATCCGCCCGGCAAAGCCGCGCCAGTCGGCGAGGATCGCGGCCTTGTCGACCCGCGGGTCGGCGGGGCCGTAGCTCTCGCCCGGGCGATAGGCGGGCTCCCAGGCCGGCCGGTGCCAGGAACGCTCGGCAAACGCGATCAGCCGCGGGAAGAGCTGATAGTCCACTCCCGCATCGGTGCGCGTCGTCTCGCTCCAAAGCTGCGCCTGGAGACCGGCGATGCCGCGCCCCACCGCGCGCGGGGTCTTGTCCGCGATCGTCTGCGGATTGGCGAAGGTGTCGCGGATCAGCGCAGCGTTGGCGGGGAGATTGTCGGTCATGAAGCCGAACACCTGGATCGTGTCGACGCTGCGCGACGCCCAGTCGTAACCGCCCTCATAGGGGTGCGGGACATAGGGCATGTCGAGATAGCCGATGTCGGGGATCGACAGCACCACGTCCCAGCCGCGATTGGCCTGGTCGTGCGCCTCGGCGACGCCGCCGGTGAACAAGGTGCCCCAGATATTGGTCTGCACCGCCTTGGGCATATGCGCCGGATCGGTATGCCCGAGCCCGTCGCTCCAGCCCGCAACCTTGAGGCCCTGCCTGGCGAGGTCGGCGGAGACCCGTTCGATGAAATAGGCGCCGAGATGCTTCGCGTCGCGCCCGGTGGAAGCCATCACCGGCTTGCAGGCGGGCGAGCCGGACCATGCCCCGGCGGTCTCGTCCGCGCCGATATGGAAGGTCCGGAGCGGCGCGCCGGCGCGGGCGTGCATCGCCGCGATCTCGGCCACCGCGGTGTCGAGGAAGCGATAGGTCTGGTCGAGGCAGACATTGAGCGTGTTGTCGTTGTAGTTCTGGATGCTGCGATACCGGGTCGTGTCACCGGGGTCGACGAGGCGATAGGCCTCGGCCTCGGCCTGCTTCCCCGCTGCCGACAGGCGCTGGTAGCGAACCTCCATCGACCGGATCGCGGCGCGCGAATGGCCGGGCATGTCGAGCGACGGGATCACTTCGATCTGCCGCGCGGTGGCGGCGCGGACGATCTCGACATAGTCGGCCTGGCTCAGATAGCCATTGACCGCGCCCTTGCCGTCGGGGCCGGCGCCGAGCTGCGGCAGCAGGCAGGTCTGCTCCGAAGGATCGTGGCAGCGCTTCGATCCGATCTCGGTCAGCTCGGGCAGCGCGTTGATCTGCAGTCGCCAGCCTTCGTCGTCGGCGAGGTGCAGGTGGAGCTTGTTGAACTTGTACGCCGCCATCGCCTCGATCAGCTTGAGGATCTCCTGCTTGCTGTGGAAATTGCGCGCGAGATCGATGTGCAGCCCGCGAAAGCCGTAGCGCGGCGCATCCTCGACCGACAGCGGCCGCAGCCGCCCCTTGTCGAACGCCGCCTGCTGCGCGAGCGAGCGCAGCGCGTGGCTGGCGCCCGCGGCATCGGCGGCGGTGATCGCGACGCCGCCGGTGCCGGCGGCGAGGCGATAGCCCTCGGCGGGCAGGCCGGCGGCGGGATCGACCTGGATGTCGAGCGGCACGCGCCCGGTGAGCGGGATGCCGAGCGCGGCGAGCGCCGGGGCGAGCTGCTCGCGAGTGACGCCCTCGAGCAGGACAGCGACCCCGCCGCGCAGATCGATCGGCTTGCCCTGCACCAGCTTCGCCTGCTGCGGGGTCGGCAGGATGGCAATGCCAGACACGGTCGCCGCACCCCGCGCCGCGAAGGCATCGAACGCGCGCTCGGGGGTCTGCCACCGGGTGTGGTCGGCGGCGCCGCGCGTGGCGAGCCGCGCCTCGTCGGTCATCGGCGCGACGAAAGGCAAGCGTTCGAGCCCGGTCTCGGGGTCGATCACCGGCCGCGTCGCCGCGATCACCCGCGGCTCGACGCCGTTCGCCGCGATATAGATATTGGGCATCGCGAAGGCGGCCGAATGGTGCGCGCCCATGCCCCATATCTTCACCGCGTAGCGCCTGCCCGCCTCCAGCCTGGCACCGGGCTTGAGCGTCAGCCGGTTGAGGTCGCCATTGACCAGTTCGCCCCGAAACACGTCGCTTTCGACGATCGGCAGGCGATTGACGAAGCTGAAATAGATCGCGAACCCGTTCGCCTCGAGCCCCGCCGGGAGCTGCGCAGGCAGCGTCAGCGTCAGGATGGTGAGGAAGCAGCCATCGGCGCCCGCGGGGCATTTTTCGGGATGGTTGTCGGCGATCTCGTAGCGCAGGCCGGCATCGCGCGCGAGCGCGTCGAACGCCGCCTGGGATATCGCCGCGGGCGCCGGATCGGGGGCGCTCGCCGGGAGCGTGAGCAGCAGCAGCGGGACCGCGAACAGCAGCTTCCGGAAGCGTCCGATCGTCATGCTATTCGGCTCCTCGGGCGAATTGGGCTCTATTGATCTTATTTTTGTCATGACAAATTGCGAGGGTCAAGCGATGCTGGCGCCAAGGAGGAAGCGATGTCCAGACTGCGCGCGATTCATGGCATGGTGGCGATCCTGTGGCTGATGTTCTGCGCGCCTCCAGCGAGCGCAGGCGCGGTGATGGTCGGCTATTTCCCCGCGTTCAAGGGGCTCGAGGCGCGGCTCGCGGCCACGCCGATCGACCACTACACCCATATCAATATCGCCTTCGCCAATCCCGACGCCACGGGCAGCTTCGCACGGGGCGGCGCGATGACCTGCATGTCCGGCGGCGCGGGCGGCAATCTCACCGTGGAGGCATTGCGCAGCGCCGTCGCGAGGCTGCGGGCGAAGGGCGCGAAGGTGCTGCTGTCGGTCGCGGGCGGAGCGATTCCGGGTTGCTCGGGCAACTGGGCCGAGCTGCTCTACGGCCGTGGGCGCGACGCGGTCGCCGCAAGCCTGATCGCGCTCGTCGACGCCGCCGGGCTCGACGGTATCGACCTCGACCTCGAAGGCGAACTGCTCACCCGAGTCGACCGCCAGGGCGATTACACCCCGTTCGCCGCCGCACTCGCGGCTGCGCTCACGGCCAGGGGCAAGCTGCTGACCGTCGCGACGGCTTCCTATGAGGGCGGGATGATCCCGATCGCGGCGATTCCGCATTTCGATCTCGTCATGCCGATGTCCTACGACGCGATCGGCCCGAACTGGGGCGAGGCCGGAAGCGAGCATTCAAGCGTCACGCAGGCGGAACGCGACATCGCGCTGTGGCTTGCACGCGGCGTCCGCCCCGAACGGCTGGTGCTGGGGGTGCCCTTTTACGGTTATGGCTTCGGCAGCTATGCGCCACATTACGATTTCAGCGGCCTGCTCGCCACCTATGGCCAGGCAGCGCTGAGGGGAGATATCATCGGCAAAGCCTGCGCCGGCTGCGATTATATCACCTTCAATTCGCCCGCGACGATCGCGCGCAAGGCGGCGCTGGCAAGGGCCCGCGCGGGCGGAGTCATGGTGTGGGAAATCACTCAGGACACGCCCGAACAGTTGCTGGGAGGGACGATTGCGGCCACGCTATATGGCGACGCAAGTGCCTCGCGAATTGACTAGGATAAACCAATATAACATCAGTAATCGGCGCAGAGGGGAGCAGCAATCTTGCCATTGATCGAGAGCGTCGGCCGTCTGCACAAGGACGACCCGACACCGCTCTACCTCCAGCTCCAGAAGGGCCTGCGCGACGCGATCGAAAATCGCGTGGTCCAGGCCGATGCGGCGATCCCGACCGAGCGTGACCTCGCCGAGGAATTCGACATCTCGCGCATCACCGTGCGCAAGGCGATCGACGGGCTGGTGAGCGAGGGGCTGCTGTCGCGGCGGCGCGGCGCGGGCACTTTCGTGGTGGCGCCGCGGGTCGAGAAGAGCTTCTCGCGGCTGACCTCCTTCTCGGAAGACATGATCTCGCGCGGGCGCCGCCCGCACAGCGTGTGGGTGAGCAAGAGCGAAGGCGCGGTCACGCCTGAGGAAGCGCTGTCGCTCGGCCTCTCGCCGGGGACCTCGGTCTATCGCTTCCACCGCGTCCGCTACGCCGATGATCTGCCGATGGCGCTCGAATATTCGACCGTGCCGGGATATTGCCTCGCTTCGCCCGACGCGGTCGGCGCGTCGCTGTACGAGGCGCTCGAGGCGGCCGGGCATTTGCCGGTCCGCGCGCTGCAGCGGCTGCGCGCGATCAACTTCAGTGCCGAGCAGGCCGAGGCGCTGGGAGTCGCGCGCGGCGACGCCGGACTGTTCATCGAGCGCCGCGGCTTCCTGATCGACGGCCGCACCGCCGAGCACACCCAGAGCTATTATCGCGGCGACGCCTATGACGTGGTGGCGGAGCTTAATAGCCGGTAAGGGCGGGAAATGAGCGACAGGATCGTTGGACTTCTCTTCTACGCCGTTGCGGCGCTCGTCCTGGCATTCGCCTGCTGGTGCCTCTTGAGCCAGTTTGCCGTGCTGACCAGCCGTGGCCTGTTCGGTCTACGGCTGGACGTCTTGCTTGCGATCTGGACCGGCCCCGTCCTGGCCGATCAGCTGGTCCGCTATATCAAGCGCAGGCGCGCCAGGGACTTGATGGACCACCGCGGCTAGCGCTTATCCGGCCACGCGGCGCGCGAGGAAGGCTTCGTGCGTGGGCAAATCGGCAAGACCTTCGGCGGCACGCTGGCGCAACGCCGCCAGCCGACGCTCGAGTTCCGCGACCGGCAGCGTGTCCGCGATCGGATGATGGTCCCCTGGCCGTAGCCCCTGCCCCCACAGGATCGCGAACCAGTTGGTCGGGCCGAAGAATTCGGTCGGCTCGTTGAGGATGTTGCCGCTGGTGCGGAACGCGTCGAGGCGCGCCGCGAGGCTGTCGGGCAGCGGCGCGCTGCGCACCTCGCGCCAGAAGGGGGTGTCGACCCCCGACGAGACCGCATAATGCGCGAGCACGAAATCGCGCAGCCGCTCATATTCGCGGATGCTGTCGGCGTTGAACCGGTCGACCACCGCTGGATCGATCGCATTTCGCGGGAACAGCCCGAGCAGGCGGATGATGCCGGTCTGGATCGAATGGATCGACGTCGATTCGAGCGGCTCGAGGAAGCCGCCCGCCAGCCCCAGTGCGACGACGTTGCGGTTCCAGAGCTTGTTGCGGTGCCCCGCGGTGAAGCGCAGCCGGTTGGGCTCGGCCAGCGGCGCGCCGTCGAGCCGCGACGTGAGCAGCTCGACTGCGCGGTCGTCTTCGAGATAGCGGCTGCAATAGACATAGCCGTTGCCGGTGCGGTGCTGGAGCGGGATGCGCCATTGCCACCCGGCCTCGCGCGCAGTTGAACGGGTGTAGGGCGTGATCTTCTCGCCGCGTTCGCACGGCATCGCCACCGCGCGGTCGCACGGCAGCCAGTGCGACCAGTCCTGGTAACCGGTCTTGAGCGCGCCTTCGATCAGCAGCCCGCGAAATCCCGAGCAGTCGATAAACAGATCGCCTTCGACGCGTTCGCCCGATTTGAGCGTGACCCCGGTGACATGCCCGCTCTCGCCGTCGAGCGCGACGTCGACGATCTCGCCCTCGACCCGCGTGACGCCGCGGCCTTCCGACTTCTCGCGCAGGAAGCGGGCGTAAAGGCCGGCATCGAAATGGAAGGCGTGGTTGACCGGCCCGTGGCGCATCGTCCGCTCGAACCGCCCCGCCAGCGCCGCCTGCGCCTCGAGGCTGTAGCGCCACGGATCCGCATCCCCGCCCTCGGCGACGTGCCGCAGCCAATGGTGGTGGAAGCCGACCCCCGCCATGTCGACGCCGAAATAGCCGAACGGGTGGAAGTAGCGCTGCCCGGCCCCGCCCCAGTCGACGAACTCGATCCCCAGCTTGATGCTGCCTTTGGTCGCGCGGAGGAATTCGTCCTCGTCGATCCTGAGCAGCCGGTTGAACTCGCGGATCGACGGCACTGTCGCCTCGCCCACCCCGACGATGCCGATCGCGTCGGACTCGATCAGCGTGATGCGATGCGTGGCCCCCAGCGAATGACCGAGCGCGGCGGCGCACATCCAGCCTGCGGTGCCGCCGCCGACGATGACGGTATGGCGGATCAATGCACCATCGCCTTGGCGATCGCGGCCTCGTGCGTGTCCATCGCCGTCACATCGGCGCGGATCGCAGCGAGCTGGTCGCGAAACGCCAGCATCACCTGCTGCTCGTCGACGCGATCGGCCTGCGGGTCGTACGAGCGCGGCATCAGCCCGTGGCCGAGGAAGGCGGCCTGCCACTCGTCCTCGGCGAAGCTTTCCTGATTATACTGCGCGATCATGCCGCGCGCGCCGAACAGGCCGATCTTGGCGTCGAGCTCGGGCGAGCGCGGGCGGGCGCGCGCCGCGGCCCAGAAGGGCTCGTCGCGCTGGTTGAGCGCATAATGCGCCGCTTCGAAATCGAGCAGCCGCGCGTGATAGGCGGCGAGCTCCTCATTGTAGATGCCGGCCTCGGGCATCGCATGCCGGTCGACCGGAAACAGCGAGATCAGGTGGGTCACGGCGATCTGCAGCCGGTGCAGCGCGGTCGCCGCCAGCGGCTCGCCCTCGTCCGCCGCGTCGCCGATCGCGACGACATTGCCCGCCCAGGGCCGCGTGCGCTGCCACGGCGCCAGCGGCATGAATTCCGGCTCGCCGTCGAGCGGCATGCCGGCCAGCGTCGCGGCTTCCTCGTCGCCGATCGCTGCCGCGTCATAGGCGATAACGATGCCGGTGCGGTCCTGGAGCGGGTACAGCGCCGACCAGCCCGCGCGATGCGCGGCGACGCGGCTGTAGAGCGGCAGCGGCCGCATCGCTTTGCCCGATGCCAGCACCAGCCGGGTGCAGCCCGAGATCGATGCGTCGGCGATATCGTCGCTGCCGAGCGCCGCGCGGATCGCGCCGCTGGTGTCGACGAACAGGTCGGCTTCGATGCGGCGGCCGTCGGACAAGGTGAGCGACGACACCCTCCCGTCCTCGACGGCAGCGACCGGGGCGGCATCGGGGGTGACGGTCACGCCCGACCACAGTGCCTGGGCCCGCAGCACCTCGGCATAGTCGCGCGCGTCGAGATGATAGCCGTGCGCGGTGGCCGGCATGTCGCGCGTGTCGGCGAGGCGGAGTCGGCCGTTGCGCGCGGCGACGGCTTCGCGAGCGAAATCCTCGAACTTTGCGGGCAGGCCGGCCTGCTTCGCCTTGATCCAGAACTGGATGAAAGGGAGCGACCCGACCGGACGGCCGATCGGTCCGTAGCTGTGCAGGAACTCGCCTTCGCCGCCCGAGAAGCCGAGATATTGCTGGCCGAGCGTGAAGGTGGCGCGGCGCCGATGCAGGATCTCGGGCTGGTCGACCCCCAGCAGCCGGTGGAACCCGCGGGCATTGGGAAGCCCCGGCACGACCTGGTGCGGAGAAATCGCGCCCGGGGTCTCGATCCATTCGACCTCGAGCCCGGCGCGGCCGAAGGCGCTGCGAAGCGCGGCCCCCGCGATCGCCGGAGCGATGCCGCTTCCGACGATGACGACTCGCTTCAACTTCATGCGCCGCCCCCGGCGGGGCAGTAGCGCGCGACGGTGTCGGCATGGCTTGGCATCGCCGCCGCCGTCGATGCGATTACGGTGCGAAGCTTGCCCAGCCGCTCGGCGAGCTGCGCCTCGGGCATCAGCCCCGCCATTGCATCCGCCGTCTCGGGCTCGACCCCCTGGCCGATGAACACCGCCTGCCAGCTCGGCGGGCCGAACAGCCCGTCGCGATATTCGCGGATATGGCCGCGGTGACGGAAGCGCTCGATCTTGTCAGACAGGCTGTCGGGGATCGCCATCGCCCGGCAATAGCGCCAGATCTCGGCGTCATCGCGCTCGGTGGCGCGATAGTGGAGGATCAGGAAGTCGCGGATGCGGTCATATTCGACATCCATCACCCGGTTATACTCGTCCGCCAGCGCCGGATCGATCTCGGGGGAGTCGGGCAGCAGGGTCAGCAGGAAGGCGACCGCCATCTGCACCAGATAGATGCTGGTCGACTCGAGCGGCTCGAGGAAGCCGCTGGCGAGGCCCATCGCAATGACGTTGCGGTTCCACGCCTTGAGCCGCTTGCACGCCTTGAAGCGCAGCGGACGCGGATCGGCCTGCGCGGTGCCGTCGAGCCGCGACAGCAGCAGCGACGCCGCCTCGTCGTCCGAGAGGAACGCGCTGGCATAGACATAGCCGTTGCCGGTGCGGTGCTGGAGCGGGATGCGCCATTGCCACCCGGCCTCGCGCGCAGTCGAGCGGGTATAGGGCGTGAAGTCCACCGAGCGTTCGCACGGCACCGCCATCGCGCGATCGCACGGCAGCCAGTGCGACCAGTCCTCGACCCCCGTCGCCAGCGTCTGCTCGATCAGCAATCCGCGAAAGCCCGAGCAGTCGACGAACAGGTCGGCCTCGATCACTTCGCCCGATGCCAGCGTCACCGACCGGACCGCGCCGCTCTCCGGATGCTGCGCGACCTGGGTGATCTTGCCCTCGACTCGCTTCAGCCCGCGCTGCTCGGCCCAGCCGCGCAAATAGCGCGAATAGAGCGAGGCATCGATATGATAGGCATAGGAGAAGGCCGACTTGGGATCGGCGGGATCCTTCGCCGGAAAGTCGAAGCGGTTGGCCTTGGCCGCGACGATCGGCAGGCAATAGTCGAACAGCGGCCCCGCCGTCGCGCGCGCGCGCAGCCAGTAATGGAAGAATTCGGCCTCGCCGATCGGCCGCCCGAAGCTGCCGAACGGATGGACGTAGCGGCTACCGAGCTTGCCCCAGTCGACGAACTCGATCCCCAGCTTGAAGGTCGCCTGGGTCGCGGCCATGAACTCGGCCTCGTCGATGCCGAGATAGTCGTTGAAGTCCTTCATCTGCGGCAGCGTCGCCTCGCCGACCCCGACGATGCCGATCTCGTCGGATTCGATCAGCCGGACGTCGTAGCGCGCCAGGTCGAGCTTGCCGGCGCAGGCCGCCGCGCACATCCAACCGGCAGTGCCGCCGCCGACGATCGCGATCCTGAAGGGCGGCCTGGTCATCGCAGCAGACTAACAAAAATGTCGCCGGGAGCCAGCCTGAGCGGGCCCCCGGCGACAGGGAGGATCGTCACATCGTGAACCGGATGCCTGCCTGGATCCGCCGGTCGTTCTTGAACCAGGCGTTGGGCTTGAGCAGGCCGGTATTGTCGATCTGCTGGTAGAGCACGGTATCGGTGCCGAGCAGGTTGCTGCCCTGCAGGCTCAGCTCGAACTGGCGGGTGACGCGCAACCGGATCGACGCGTCGAGATAGCCCGTCGACTTCTGCCAGATCGGCAGGCCGACGCAGCAGTCGATCGCAGTGACCAGGTATTTCGAGCGCCAATTATACGCGATGCGCGCCGAGACCGGGCCCTTTTCGTACATGCCGACCAGATTGTAGCTGTGGGTGGAGATGCCCTCGAGCGCGTTGGCCTTGACCGCCGTGGAATCGTAGCTGACGCCGCCGCCCGCGGTGCCGGATGCGTTCTCGCTGGTCAGGTTGATCGTCTCGATGCCGTTGTTATCGACATAGGTGTAGTTGGCCTGGACGCCGAATCCGCTGAGCAGCCCCGGCAGGAAGTCGAAGAACGCCTGGAAGGCGACTTCCGCGCCCTTGATCGATGCGCCGTTGCCGTTCATCGGGCCGGTGACCAGCACGGTGCGGCTCACCCCATTGTTGGTGACGCCGAGATTGTACCGCCCCGACTGGATGTAATTGTTGAACTTCTTGTAGAAGGCAGTGGCGGTGAACGAGCCGGCGCGCGCGAAATAATATTCGAGCGTGGCGTCGAACTGGTCGGCTTCGATCGGCTTCAGCCGCGGATTGCCCGCCTGGCCGGTGTAGCGCCAGTTATACCCGACGATGGTCTGCCCGTCGGGTCCGAAGACGATGTCGGGGTTCGACCGGTCGGTGAGGTTCGGCGAAATCCGGTTGATCGTCGTATAGTTGCGCAGCAGGCCGACATCGGGGCGCGAGATCGCCCGCGAATAGGCGAAGCGGCTGACCAGCTTGCTGGACCAGTCGAGCTTGAGGTTGAAGCTCGGCAGGACGTGGAGATGATCCTCGCGCGCCGTATTGGGCACGTAGCTGCCGTTGGCGAACGCAATTTCCGCCGCGCTGGTGACGCAGCCCGCGGTCGCGGTGGGCAGCCCCGAGCTCGGATCCGGGCCGCGCGTGCAGATGAGCTGGGTCGGGGTGAAGCCGGTCGGATAGGTCAGCGCGCCCGCGGTTTCGTTGACCGTGAAGATGAGGCGGCTGCCGATATTGCCCGACACGCCGACCCCGCCGATCTGCGCGTCTCCGCCGCCGAACTTGAGCATCGCATAGCCCGCGGTGGTCATTTCGCTCACCTTGAGCACTTCGCTCGGCAGGTAGCAGCCATAATCGCCGGACACGCTCTCGCCGGCGCGATAGCCCGCATTCGAGCAGACCGGATAGAAATCGCCCACGCCGATCGTCGGGCGCCCGAGCGCCTTGCCCAGCGCCTCACGGCTCTCGAGCTTGTCCATGTCGAAGAACACGAACTCGCGATTGTCCATCTGATTACCGTTGAAGAAGTCCGGCGCGAAGGCGAAGGTCTCGTTGGTGCCCGCGGCATAGACCGGGCGATCGAGGTTGAAATAGGGCGCCTGGGTGTAGGTCCAGGTATTCGAGATGTTCGCCCAGTTATACGCGCCCCAGCGCACGGTCTGGTCGCGGTCCGAATAGCGCGCGCCGACCTTGAGCGAATGAAGCCAGGGCGAGTCGATCTCATATTCGACATCGGCGCGGAACGCGACTTCCTGGCCGTTGCTGTCCTCGGTGTGATCGCTGACCGAATAATAGGAATAATTGTTGGGATTGGTGAGGCCGTTCGGCGACAGGTTGATGTTGTCGGCGGCGCCGTTCTTGATCGTCAGCTTCGGATATTCGCCGGTCGCGTCGAAGAAGGTGTTGGCATAGGTCCGGGCATTGACCGACCCGTTATAGTTGTGGACCTGCGAATCGACATATTGCCCGTCGAACGTCAGGTGGACGCGCTCCGAAGGCGACCATTTGAAATTGAGCGTGAAATCCTGGGTATATTGCTTGTTGCGCAGCGCGTTGGCGGCGGTATCGAGCTGCGGCGCGCGCTGCGGATTGGTGCAGCCTTCCCACGCATAGCAGCGGTTATAATAGGCCTGGCCGGCGGTGTTGACGCCAAGGCCCTTGTTGTCGTCGCCTTCGCCGACATAGGGGCGCGGCGCCGACCACCAGCCCGACGTGAAATTGCCTTCGTCGTCGAAGGTGAAGGGCGCGGTGCCCTGCAGCGGCTGGACCACCGAGCCATCGGTGCCGACATAGTCGGTCGGAAGGCCATAGATGCTGAAGGCGCTGCTGTAGATCGCATGCTCGCGCCAGCTATTGTCGTATTGCGAGCGGGTATATTGCGCGGTCAGCTCGGCCGAGCCGTCGTTCGAGCGCCACTGGAGCGCGCCGGCGGCGCCGAAGCGCTTCCGGTCGTACAGATTGTCGCGCAGGAAGATGCCGCTGGGGATATAGGTCTTGCCGGCGCCGAAGACGCCCGCGCCGAAGATCGCCATGCGATCGTACTGGATGCCCTGGCTCGCGGTCTTGACCCGGCTATAGGCGAGGTTGGCCATCACGCCGATCTCGCCGATGCCGGTGTGGAAGCGCTGGCTGACGACACCCGAAATCTCGGGCGTGGCTTCGTTGGCGATATCGCCATAATTGGCGACCACGCCGATCGAGACGACGCCCTTTTCGGAATCGAGCGGAAGCCGGGTGCGCAGGTTGATCGTGCCGGCGATGCCGCCCTCGATCATGTCGGCGGTCTGGTTCTTGTAGGTGTCGATGCCGGTCAGCAGCTCGGGCGAGATGTCCTGCCAGCTAAGTCCGCGCGAGCTGTTGGCGGAGAAGGTGTCGCGGCCGTTGAATTCGGAGCGGACCTGGGGAAGGCCGCGGACGATGACGCCCGAAGGCTCGGCGGAGAAGTGCGAGGTGTCGTCGGTGCCGGCGAAGCGGCTGACGGTGACGCCCGGAACGCGCTGGAGCGCCTCGGCAACCGACTTGTCGGGGAAGGAGCCGATGTCCTTGGCGTTGATCGAGTCGACGACGGTATCGGCGTTGCGCTTGCGGTTCTGCGCCGAATCGAGGTTCGCGCGAAAACCGGTGACGACGATCTGGTCTTCTTCCTCGGTATCGGGCGCGTCCTGCGCCCAGGCCGGCGCGATCAGCGCGACCGAGATCGCCGCGAAGCACGCGGTTTCACACAATTTCCTGCCCATCAGCGACGAAAATGACCCGTTGCGTGCCATGTGCCTGTTCCCCTTCTCGTGGCCTATGCTGGCCACCCCTTGCGGATCGATAATACCAATTTGACCCTTGATGCAGTACCAATAGACTACAAAGGCGCTACAGAGTCTATACTAAATGTGCTACGACGCTCGGCAGGGGTGCCGCGGCGAAGCGGCAGCGATTCGAAGGAGAGGGGCATGTCCGACACCGCCAGGCAGAGGCTGCTCTCGCTCGACGTGCTGCGCGGGCTGACCGTGGTGGGCATGATCCTGGTCAACTCGATGGCGGGGATGAAATACGGCGCCAAGGCCGAGGTCTTCCCGTTGCTGCTCCACGCCGAATGGAACGGGCTGACGCTGGCGGACCTGGTCTTTCCCGGCTTCCTGATGATGGTCGGCGTGTCGATTCCGCTGGCGCTGGCGGCGGCCCGCGAGCGCGGCGGCGGCGGCGAGACCGGTGCGATCCTCGCCCGTGCGGGACGGCTGGTGCTGCTCGGATTCCTGCTGTCCAATCTCTACTGGTTCGCCGATCTGTCGTCGGGCGAATGGCGGCTGTTCGGCGTGCTCCAGCGGATCGGATTGGTCTATGCCGCCTGCGCGCTGCTGTTCCTCGCCTGCGGGCCCAAAGTGCGGCTGGGTATCCTTGCGGCGATCCTGGTCCTGTATTGGCCGCTCGCCCTGATCCCCGCGCTCGACAGGCTGCCCAACGACATCTGGCTGCGCGGGCATAATTTCGTCGGATCGGTCGACCGGGTGCTGCTCGGCGACCACAACTATGTGAAGGGCCCGGCGGGCTACGACCCCGAGGGGCTGCTCGGCACCTTGCCGGCGATCGCCCACGGGCTGATCGGCGTTGCGATCGGCGAGGTTCTGTTGCGCCGTCCCGCGGGCGCCGCACGCAAGCTCGCGCTGGCCGGGGCCGCGATGCTCGCTATCGGCGTGGCGTGGGGCTTCGTCTTCCCGGTGATCAAGGACATCTGGTCGAGCCCCTTCGTGCTGGTGACCTCGGGAATCACCACGCTGGCGCTGGCCGGGCTCCATGCCTGGCTCGACCGCGACGGCGAGCGGGCGCCGCCGACGCGCTGGTTCGTGCTGTTCGCCACTGCGTTCGGGATCAACGCGATCGCCGCCTACACGCTGCACGAGCTGTCAGCCGGGGTGCCGACCTGGCAGATCCTGCTGGTGCCCTTCCAGGCGCTGCGCGGGCCGCTCGGCGATGCGGTCGCGGCGTTCGTGCCGGTGCTGCTCTACATCGCGCTGATCTGGCTGTGCGTCGATTATCTGCGGCGGCGCGGCTGGATCGTCAGGATCTGAAGGAGGATAGGATGAGGCTTTGGGTGATCGCGGCGCTGGCCGCACTGGCGGCGGCGGGCCCGGCCGGGTTCGCGGCGGCGCGCCAGGCGGCAGCGGACGAATTGCTCAACGAGCCCTCGGCCAACTGGAATGTCTACGGCCCCGGCCAGACCCACAAGGGCCGGCGCGACAAGGCGGTCCAGGGCGGCGGGGTGATGCAGGTCGTGATCCCGGCCAGACCCGCCAACGCCTGGGATATCGGCGCCTCGTCTCCCATCGCGAAGCCGATCCGCAAGGGCGACACGCTGATGCTCGCCTTCTGGGCGCGGCTGGCGTCGGGCGGCACCGACGGCAAGACCCGGCTCGGCGCGGCGATCCAGCGCAGCACCGCGCCCTACGACCCGATCGTCTCGGGCGAAGTCGAGCTGACCGGCGAGCTGAAGCTGGTCCATATCCAGGGCGTCGCCGCCGCCGACTTTCCGGCGGGCGCGGCCAATGTCGCCCTGTCGCTCGGCACCGCGGCGCACACCGTCGAGCTGGGCCCGGTCTTCGTGTTGGTCGTCAAATGACAATGCCAGAGCGTAGTACCAATAGTACCTATAAGATACCTATTGTGGGATTTCCAAACCCATACTATGGCGTGGGGACCACCGGCGGCGCGCGGACGCCTGCATCGAGAGGGGCTGAACCACGGTGATGATCGACAGCGTATTCAAGCCCGAAGGGACGATGATCGACCCCGCCGGAACGCTGATGCACGCCGAGGCCGCCGAGGCGGGGGCCGCGGTCGCGCGCTTCCTCGCCGCCAATGCCGCCGGGCTCGCGCGAGTCGGCGCGCGGCTGCGGGCGCATCCGCCCGAAGTCGTCGTCACTTGCGCGCGCGGCTCGTCGGATCATGCCGCCACCTATGGCAAATATCTGATCGAGACGCTGACCGGGGCGATCACTGCGTCCGCGGCGCTGTCGGTCTCGTCGCTCTACGATGCGCCACCCGCGCATGCCGAGCCCGGGGCGAGCCGGCTGTGCATCGCGATCTCGCAATCGGGCAAGAGCCCCGACCTGCTCGCCGCAGTCGAGGCGCAGCGCAGCGCCGGCGCCTTCGTGGTCGCACTGGTCAACGAAGCCGATTCGCCGCTCGCGGCAATCGCCGACGAAGTGCTGGCGCTGAGCGCCGGACCCGAACGCTCGGTCGCAGCGACCAAATCGTACATCGTATCGCTGGCCGCGCTGGCCGCGCTCGCCGCGGCATGGACCGGCGACAAGGCGCTCGACGAAGCCGTGGCGCGACTGCCCGGGCAGTTGAGCGAGGCGTTCGCGCTCGACTGGTCGCCGGCGATTCCGGTCCTGCTCGATGCGGCCAGCCTGTTCGTGATCGGCCGCGGCTATGGGCTCGGCATCGCGCAGGAAGCCGCGCTCAAGCTCAAGGAGACCTGCGGGCTGCACGCCGAATGCTTCAGCGCCGCCGAGGTCAAGCACGGCCCGATGGCGATCGTCGGCAAGGGCTTTCCGATCCTCGCCTTTGCCGGAAGCGGCGCCGCGGGGGACGATGTCCGCGAGACCGCGATGCTGTTTGCGTCGCGCGGCGCCCGGGTGATGCTCGCGGATATCGAGGCCGGCAGCCTGCCGGTCACCCCCGCGCATCCGGTGACCGAGCCGATCCTGATGATCCAGAGCTTCTATCGCATGGCGGCGCACCTCTCCGCGGCGCGCGGCTTCGATCCGGACCAGCCGCCGTTCCTCGCCAAAGTGACTCGCACGACATGAGGCTCCGCGTCGGCAATGGCGGCATCGTGGCCGGACGCGCGGTGTTTCCCGCGGCGACGATCGAAATCGTCGACGGGCGGATCGTCGCGATCGATGCGGGCATCGCCGGCGCGCCCGATGTGGATCTCGACGGCGGATGGCTGGTCCCCGGCTTCATCGACACCCAGGTCAATGGCGGCGGCGGCGTGCTGTTCAACGACGACATCAGCGTCGCCGGCATCGCCGCGATCGGCGCCGCGCATGCCGGGTTCGGCACCACCGCCTTCCTCCCGACGCTGATCAGCGATACCCCCGCGCACATCGCCGCCGCGCTCGACGCCGCCGATGCCGCAATCGCGGCCGGAGTGCCCGGCGTCGTCGGGGTGCATATCGAAGGGCCGTTCATCAACACCGCCAAGCGCGGCATCCACGAGGCCGACCGCATCCGCTCGATCGACGCGGCTTTGGTCGAGCTGCTGTGCCGGCCGCGCCGCGGACGCGTGGTGCTGACCGTCGCGCCCGAACGAGTCGAGCCCGGCTATATCCGCACGCTGACGACAAGCGGCGTGGTCGTCTGCGCCGGCCACAGCAATGCGACCTACGACCAGGTCCGCGCCGCGATGGACGCCGGGATGACCGGCTTCACCCATTTGTTCAACGCGATGTCGCCGCTGACCCATCGCGCGCCCGGCGTGGTCGGCGCCGCGCTCGATTCGCCCGACGCCTGGTGCGGGCTGATCGTCGACAACGCGCATCTTCACCCCGCGACGGTGCGCATCGCGATCCGCGCCAAGGGGCTCGACCGCGTCATGCTGGTCACCGACGCGATGCCCAGCGTCGGGACCGCCCAGACCGGTTTCGTGCTGCAGGGCAAGCGCATCGAGGTCCATGACGGCGTCTGCACCTATGAGGACGGCACGCTGGCCGGATCGGACCTCGACATGGCCACCGCGTTCCGCAACACCGTCGCCATCACCGGCCTCGCGCCCGCCGAAGTCGTGCGGATGTCGAGCGAATCCGCCGCCGCGTTCCTCGGGCTGTCGGCCACGCACGGCGCGCTCGCGGCGGGGCGGCGCGCGGACTGGGTGGTGCTCGACGCGGGGTTCATGCCGCGCGCGACCTGGATCGGCGGCGCGCCATGGGGCGACGTCGCCAGGGACGTCGCCGCGGCGACAGCGTAAGCGTGCAGGGGGAAACGGCGTGGCGGATCTGATCATCACCGCTCCGGTCAAGGGCTGGGCCGCGCCGCTCGACGAGGTTCCCGATCCGGTCTTTGCCGAGCGGATGATGGGCGACGGCGTCGCGATCCACCCCACCGGCTCGACCATCCACGCGCCGTGCGACGGCGTGGTCGTCAATCTCCACGCCGCGCGCCATGCCGTGACGATCCGCAACGAAGCGGGTGCCGAGATCCTCATCCACACCGGGCTCGACACCGTCGCGCTCGGCGGCGAGGGGTTCCGCGCGCTGGTCGGCGAAGGCGCAGCGGTGTCGCGCGGCGACCCGCTGATCGAATTCGACCTGGATGCGGTCGGCGTCGCAGCGATCAGCTTGGTCGTCCCCGTCATCGTCACCAATTCCGAGGCGTTCCGCATCGATCGGCGCACCACCGGCCAGCTGGTCGGCGTCGGCGAGGCGCTGATGACGCTCAGCCCGATCGCGGCGGAAGCGCGCGTCTCGGCCGAGGGCGAACTGCTGACGCGCACGATCACCGTCCCGCTGGTCCATGGCATCCATGCCCGCCCCGCCGCCCGAATCGGCGAATGCGCACGCGCGTTCGAGGCCGATGTCGCGATCGTCGCCGGCGACCGCCGCGCCAATGTCCGCAGCGCGGTCGCGCTGATGGGGCTCCGGCTCAGGCTCGACGAGCAGGTGATCATCGAGGCGCGCGGCCGCGATGCCCGCGCGGCGCTCGCCGCGGTGGGCGACCTGATCGCGAGCGGGATGGGCGAAGTCTCGAGCGATCCGGCACCCGCGCCCGCCACCGCCGTCGAAGCCCCGCCAGGCGCCCTCGCCGGTATCGCGGCATCGCCCGGCCTCGCCATCGGCACCGCCGCCTGGCTCGCCGCCGAGCAGATCGAAGTCGCGCGCGACGCGGTCGATCCTGCAGCGGAGACAGCCCGGCTCGACACCGCGCTCGACCGGGTCCGCGCGCATATCGCCGCGGCGGCGACGCGGGGTAGCGAAGCCCAGCGCCACATTCTCGAAGCGCATCTCGCCTTCCTCGGCGACGAAGACCTGCTCGCCGCCGCGCGCGCGCAGATCGCCGCGGGCCGCAGCGCCGGCCATGGCTGGCGCGAGGCGATCGGCGCGCAGGTCGCGCTGCTGCGCGGCGCCGGCGATGCGCGCTTCGCCGAGCGCGCGAGCGACCTCGAGGATCTGCAGCGCCAGGTCCAGCTCGCGCTCGCCGGGCGCGAGCCCGAGGAGCAAAGCTTCGGCCCGGGGACGATCCTGCTCGCGCACGACCTGCTGCCGTCGCAACTGATCGCACTCGACCGCGCCAACGTGACCGCTGTGGCGCTGGCGGGCGGCGGCCCGACCTCGCACACCGCGATCCTCGCTGCCTCGATGGGCCTGCCCATGCTCGTCGCGGTGCCGCTCGACGCGCTCGCTACGGGCACCAGCCTCGTGCTCGATGCCGATGCGGGGTTGCTCCACATCGATCCGTCCCCCGAGGCGCTCGAAGGTCATCGCCAGCGGCTCGCCCGCCAGCACCAACGCCGGGCGGCGGCATTGCAATCGGCGCAGGCGCCGTGCCGCACCGCCGACGGCACCCGGATCGAGCTGTTCGCCAATCTCGGCGCGCTCGACGACGCCACCGCCGCCGTCGCGCGCGGCGCCGAGGGGTCGGGGCTGCTGCGCACCGAGTTCCTGTTCATGGGCCGAGCCTCGGCGCCGAGCGAAGACGAGCAACTCGCCGCCTATCAGGCGATCGCCGACGCGATGGAGGGCCGCCCCATCATCGTCCGCCTGCTCGATATCGGCGGCGACAAGCCGGCCTCCTATGTGCGGATCGCGCCCGAGAAGAACCCGATGCTGGGGCAGCGCGGCGTCCGCGTCGCGCTTGCCAATCCCGACCTGCTCGACACCCAGATCCGCGCGATCCTGCGCGTTCGGCCGGCCGGCCAGTGCCGGATCATGGTGCCGATGATCACCGGCCTCGGCGAGCTCCGCGCCGTCCGCGCCGCGGTCGACCGAGCCTCGGCCAGCCTAGGCATCTCGGGTATCCAGCTCGGCGTGATGATCGAGACCCCCGCCGCCGCCGCGACCGCCGACCTGATTGCGGCCGACGCCGACTTCCTGTCGATCGGCACCAACGACCTCACCCAGTACACGCTGGCGATGGACCGCGAGAATGCCGCGGTGGCGGGCGGCGTCGATGCGCTGCACCCCGCGGTGCTGCGGCTGATCGCGCACAGCTGCGACAGCGGCGCGCGGAATCGGCGCACCGTCGGCGTCTGCGGCGGACTGGCGTCGGACCCGCTGGGCATCCCGCTGCTCATCGGCCTCGGCGTCACCGAATTGTCGACCACCCCGGCATTCATGCCCGAAGCCAAGGCGCTGGTCCGCACCCTCGACATCGCCCGCTGCCGCGCGCTCGCCGGCCAGGCGCTCGACCTGGGCTCGGCCGCCGAAATCCGTGCGCTGGCCCGCGCCTTCGTCGAGGAGCTCAACTGATGCGCAACCCCATCGAAGCGCTCCAGCCGCTCGGCCGCGCGCTGATGCTGCCGATCGCGGTGCTCCCGGTCGCGGCGCTGCTGCTGCGGCTCGGCCAGCCCGACCTGCTCGACATCGCCTTCGTCAGCGCGGCCGGCGACGCGATCTTCGCGCATCTCGGGCTGCTGTTCGCAGTCGGCGTGGCGACGGGGTTCGCCCGCGACGGCAATGGCGCCGCCGCGCTCGCCGGGGTGGTCTGCTTCCTGATCGCCGGCGAGGGGCTCAAGATCTTCATCGACGTGCCCCCCGAAGCGCTCAAGCAAGTGACCGGCGACGCAGTGAAGATGGCCTCCGGCGCCTATCGCCAGGCCGCGGTCGCCAAGCTCGAAGTGCCGATCGGCATCCTGTCCGGCGTGATCGGCGGCAATTTCTACAATCGCTTCTCGACCATCAAGCTGCCCGAATATCTGGCATTCTTCGGGGGACGCCGCTTCGTGCCGATCGCGGCCGGCGTCGCCGGGCTCGCCATCGCCGCGATCATCGGTCTCGGCTACGAGCATATCAGCGCCGCGATCGACACCGCCAGCCGCGGAATCGTCGAGGCGGGCGGGCTCGGGCTGTTCGTCTACGGCGTGCTCAACCGGCTGCTGCTGGTCACCGGCCTCCACCATATCCTCAACAATATCGCCTGGTTCGTGGTCGGCGACTATCAGGGCACCACCGGCGACCTGCGCCGCTTCTTCGCGGGCGATCCCGGCGCGGGCGCGTTCATGTCGGGCTTCTTCCCGGTGATGATGTTCGGCCTGCCCGCGGCGTGCCTCGCCATGTACCACGAGGCGCGCGCCGACCGGAAAAAGGCGGTCGGCGGCATGCTGGTCAGCCTCGCGCTCACCAGCTTCCTGACCGGCGTGACCGAGCCGATCGAGTTCACCTTCATCTTTCTGGCGCCGGTGCTCTACGCGATCCACGCGGTGCTGACCGGCCTGTCGATGGCGCTGATGAACGCGCTCGACGTGCATCTCGGCTTCGGCTTCTCCGCCGGGCTGTTCGACTATGTGCTGAACTATGGGAAAGCCAAGAACCCGCTGCTGCTGCTGCCGGTCGGTGCGCTCTACGCCGCGCTCTATTACGGCCTGTTCCGCTTCGCGATCCGCCGCCTCAACCTCAAGACTCCGGGCCGCGAGACCGAGGATTCCGCGCCGGTGACGGCGAGCAGCCAGCCGCGCGGTATCGCCTTCGTCGCCGCGCTGGGCGGCGCGGGAAATGTGGAGAGCGTCGACGCCTGCACGACTCGGCTCCGCCTGATCGTCGCGGACCAGGGACGGGTCGACGAAGCCGCGCTCAAGGCGCTCGGCGCGCGCGGAGTCATCAAGCCATCGGCCAAGGCGGTCCAGGTCGTGCTCGGCCCGATCGCCGATTCGGTGGCGATGGAGATGCGCGACGCGATCGGTGCCGGCGCGGCATCGGGCACGCCCGCGCAGGCGGCGAAGGGCGACCCTGTCATGCTCCCGGCGGCATTGGTCGAGGCGTTGGGCGGCGCGGCCAATGTCCGCGGCGCCACGCGCCTCCATGGCCGCCTGCGTGTCGAGCTGGTGGATGCCGGGCTCGGCGATCTCGACGCCGCCGGCACCGGCTTTCGCGGAGTCGCCGTGCTGGACGGCAATGTGATCCACTTGCTCGAGCATCCCTAGAGCAGCCCGCAGAGATCGGCTCCGATTCGAATTGAATAAGGGGTCGCGGTTCGCCGCAATTGAAGTTAGGCTCCGGCAAAGGGGGATTGGCGGATGATGTCAGCTATTCGCGTGCGCGGCTTTGCTTCGAAATCGGCGCGGTCGTTCCTGCTTGCCGGCCTTTCGGCCGCGCTTTGCGCTTCGCCTGCGGCAGCGCTTGCTCCGAGCGACTATCTGAACGGCGCGCCGCTTGCCTTCACCTTGCCCGCGGCACCCTCCGATCCGGCAGTCGTCGAGCTCGAGCTGACCATCGTCAGGGCAGCACACCCGGCGGCAGGCAGCCCCGAGGCCGACGAAGCGATCGTGGATGCCAAGGCCTTTGGCGCCGACGAACTGGTCGGACGCTTCGCCGATGCGGCGCAGGCACCGCTTGCGGGCAAGACGCGGCCGATGCTGGTGCGGCTGCTGTCGCGCGCGCTGCCCGAAGTCGGACACTATTCCGAGTTCTACAAGAAAGTCGCCGAGCGGCCGCGGCCTTATATCGAGGATCCGGGGATCGCGCTCTGCTACGACAATCCGCTGCATCCGCTCGATCCCAAGCGCTCCTATCCGTCGGGCCATGCCGCCAATGGCTATTCGGCGGCGCTGCTGATCGCCGAGGTGATCCCGGCTCGACGCCAGCAGATTCTGGCGCGGGGGATCCGCTACGGCGAGAACCGCCTGGCATGCGGTGCGCATCATCCGAGCGACGTGCTCCAGGGGCAGCTGATCGCGATCGCCTATTTCAGGCAAGTGTCGTCCAACGACCGGTTCAAGCGGGACGTCGAGTGTGCCCGCGCGGAGAATGCCGTCATCGAAGGCAAGCAGGCGACGCTCCCGGCGAGCTGCACCGCCCCGGGCGCCTGAATCGAGCCCCGCAGGGCCCCGCACGCGGGGCCGCTCATTCGCTTCGGGCGAATCGACGCCTGGTGATCCCGCCCGCGGGCTTCGCGTCCGCGCGGGCTGCGACCCCCAAACACACCGAAGAGACTTCGGTCCGGGCGCGGAACAACAATCGAAACAGTTCGTCGCAAAATGGCTTGAAATTAGTAGTTATTCTTAAACGGATACTGCGAATCAGTACGGCCGGGCGGCACGTCCCGACAAAAAAACTGCCCGAATCCACGGTTTTCCGGGGAGTTCGCGGGCGACTCAAGCATTCGAAGAAAATCTTCTGAAAATAGGCACTTGACGACTCTCCGCAGACTCTGTCTCATATTGAGACAATTGGGTGGGGAAGAAAATGTCGGGGCTCATCGAGTCTGCGGCAGCGATTTTGAGTGCGTCCGAAAGTCGCCTCGAAATCGCTGCGCACAACGTTTCCAATATTTCAACGCCGGGTTTCAAACGTCAGGTCGGCTTTTCGCAGCTATTGGCCAACGGCGCGGCGAATAGCGCCCAGCAAGTCACGGTTCGCCGCGATTTTGCGCAGGGCAAGCTGAGCCCGACGTCGAACCCGCTCGATGTCGCGATCAGCGGCACCGGCTTCTTCCAGCTCCGCTCGGGCGACACCATGATCTACTCGCGGCAGGGCCAGTTCAGCCGCGCCGCCGACGGCACTGTCGTCACCCCGCAGGGCTATGCGCTCCAGCAGGCCGGCGGTGGCGATCTGGTGCTGAACGGCGCGGCGGTGTCGATCCTCGAGGACGGCACCGTGCTCGAGGACGGCGTTCCCGTCGCCCGGCTCGCGGTGTTCGCGCCGGCCGATCCGGCGGCGCTCCAGCCGGTCGGCGAATCGGCGTTCGCGATGCCCGGCGGGGCGATGGACGTGGTGCCCGACGCGGTCTTCCGCCAGGGCATGGTCGAGAATTCGAACGTCGCGGTCGGCGACGAGATGGTGACGATGATGACGGCGCTCCGCCAGTCCGAGGGCGGTGCCCGGCTGGTCCAGGTCTATGACGACCTGCTCGGCCGCGCCCTCTCGACCTTGGGGCAGAGCGGGAAATGAGCGACGCATTCTATGTCGGGGCGGTCGGCCTCCAGACCCAGCAGCAGGCGCTGGACGGCATCGCCAACAACATCGCCAATGTGAACACCCCCGCCTTCAAGCGCTCGCAGCTGCGCTTCTCGGACGTGGTCGCGACGCGCGCCAATGCCGAGACGCTGGCGGCCGAGCAGGCGCAGGCGCAGACCCCCAACGCAGTCGCCGGGGTGGCGCTCGATTCGCAGTTCATGATCAACGAGCAGGGCGAGCTCAACCGTACCGGCCAGGCGATGGACCTGGCGATCGAGGGCCGCGGCTTCATCGAGCTGATGGGTCCCGGCGGCCAGACGCTGCTGTGGCGCGGCGGCCAGCTCAAGGTCAACGACGACGGGCTGCTCGCCACCGCGCACGGCCTCGCGCTCCGCGCCGGAATCAGCGTCCCCGCCGACGCGACGGCGATCACGATCGGCAGCGACGGCATGGTCCGCGCGACCGTTCCCGACAGCGTCGATCCGGTCGAGCTCGGCCAGATCCAGCTCGTCCGCCTCGACGATGCCGGCAGCGTCGACCGGCTCGACGGCGGGCTCTACCGCGTCCGCGAAGGCAGCGCCCCGCTCACCGAGGCGCAGCCCGGCGAGGACGGCGTCGGCACCTTCGTCCAGGGCGCGATCGAGCAGTCGAACGTCGCACTGACCGACGAGATGGTCCGGCTGATGCTGGTCCAGCGCGCCTATGCCGCAAACGCCCAGATCGTCCAGGCCGCGGACCAGCTCATGGCGATCGCCAACGGCCTGAGGCGCTGAACCCATGACGATTGCGGGACTTCTCGCCGCGCTCGCGGCGGCCTCTCCGGGCGCGGGCTGCTTCGCCGCGGCGCGCGACGTGCCCGCGGGCGCGCCGCTCGCCGCCGCCGACCTGACCGCGGTGGCGTGCCGCGACGACGCCGCGCGCGCACCGCTGCGCTACGATCGCGCGGGGGGCGTGCCGGTCACCGCCGCCGCCATCGCGCAGGGCACCTATCTCGGCCATGTCGTCGCGCTCGCCGAGGGCCGGGTCGCGAAGGGCGAAAGCCTGACGCTCCGCTCCACCGCCGGCCCGGTGACGATCGAACGCGCCGTGGTCGCGATGCAGCCGGGCCGTTCGGGCGGGCGCGTCTTCGTCCGCGACGCCGAAGGCAAGGTGTTCGCCGCCCCGCTCGCGCTGGAGACTGCACGATGAAGGCCCTGATCCCATTTCTTGGCGTCGCCGGCCTCGCGCTGTTCGCCGCCACGCCTGCGGCCGCGCAGAACCTCTATCGCGGCGACAACTGGTCCTCGATGGCCGCCGACCGCCGCGCCTCGAGCGTCGGCGACACCATCACCGTGGTGATCCAGCAGGCCGCCGAATCGTCGAACTCGACGCAGAACAACTCGCGCAAGGCGACCGATATCGGCGGCGGCCTGCGCGCCGGATCGATCGACGAATCGGGCCAGCTGACCTTCGGCGGCGGCTATTCGGGCAAGGGCGAGATCCGCCGCAGCGAGCGCCTCGTCGCGCAGCTCAGCGTGACGATCGAAGCGGTCCTGCCCAATGGCGACTATCGCATCGTCGGCGAGCAGAAGATGCATGTGAACGGCGAGAACACGCGGGTCGCGGTGCGCGGGCGGATCCGGCAGGCCGATATCCGCCCCGACAATTCGATCCTGTCGAGCCGCATCGCCGATGCCGAGATCGACTATGACGGCAAGGGCTTCGTCTCGCGCAGCGCGAAGCCCGGGCTGATCAACCGCATCTTCAGCTTCCTGGGGCTCGGCTGATGCGGACCTTTGGCAAATCGCTCGCGCTCGCGCTGCTCCTCGCCGCGCCGCTCCCGGCCTTCGCGCAGCAGGTCCCGCTCAAGGGGCTCGGCCATTTCGGCGGCTGGCGGCAGAACTCGCTGATCGGCTACGGCATCGTCACCGGCCTCGCGGGCTCTGGCGACACCCGCCGCAGCGAAGTCACGCGGCTGGCGCTGCGCAACGTGCTCAGCCGGCTCGGCACCACCGTCACCGAGGAGCAGATCAGCAGCCGCAACGTCGCGGTGGTGATGGTGACCGCGATCCTCCCCGCCTCGGCCAATATCGGCGACCGCATCGACGCGACGGTCTCGTCGATCGGCGACGCGCGCAGCCTTGCGGGCGGCACGCTGATCATGACCCCGATGCTCGGCCCCGACCAGCGCACCTATGCGCTGGCGCAGGGTCCGCTGCTGGTCGGCGGCTACCGCTTCGACAGCGACTTGAACCAGCAACAGCGCAACTATCCGACCACGGCGATCCTCCAGGGCGGCGCGACGATCGAGACCGCAGTCGAATCGACCTTGCTCAACGGCGACGGCGAGCTGGCCTTCCTGCTCAAGGACCCGAGCTTCTCGACCGCGCAGCGCATCGCCGAGCGGATCAGCGAGCGGCTCGGCTACAACACCGCCTGGGCCAAGGGGGCCGACGAGGTCCGCATCCGCTTCGGCGGCACCCCGGCCGAGATCACGGGCTTCGTCGCGCGGATCGAGAACCTCATGGTCGAGCCCGACCAGATGCCGCGGATCGTGATCAACGAGCGCACCGGCACCGTCGTCGCGGGCGGCGGCGTGATGATCTCGAGCGTGTCGATCGCGCAGGGCGACATCAAGGTGACGATCACCCAGGAGAACACTGCGTCGCAGCCCAATTTCTACTCGGGCTTCGCCAGCGACGTCCGCAGCATGGTGGTCACCAACACCAAGCTCGAAGTCGACCAGGGCAGCGCCGACCGCACCTTCACGTTCCCCAACACCTCGGTCGCCGATCTCTTCCAGGCGCTGTCGCGCGCGCATGTCGATACGCGCCGCACGATCTCGATCCTCCAGGCAATCCGCGCGGCCGGCGCGCTGCACGCCGAAATCATCGTTCAGTAGGACGCAAAGCCCATGCCCAGCACCACCGTCATGCTCATCGCCAAGGCGCTCGACGGGCTCACCGCCCGCCAGCTCGCCACCGCGCAGAACATCGCCAACGGCAATTCGGAAACCTATCGCCCGATCCGCGTCACGTTCGAGGAAAGCCTGCGCACCGCCGCGGCGCAGGGACCCGAGGCGATCGCCAGCGTCACGCCGCAGACCGAGCTCGCGCCGATCCCCGCCTTCGGCACCGAGATGCGGCTCGACCTCGAAATCGCCACCGCCTCGCAGACCGCGATGCGCTACGGCGCGCTGATCACCATCCTCGAGAGCCGCGGCGCGATGATGCGCTCGGTCGTGTCGGGAGGCCGCTGAGATGGACGCCATCGAGATCAGCCGCACCGGCCTCGACGTCGAGTGGCAGCGCCTCCAGGTGATCGCGCAGAACCTCGCCAACATGAACACCACCCGCACCGCCGGGGGCAGCCCCTATCGCGCGATGCGGCTGCTTTCGGGTCCGCAGGTCGATTTCTCGCACCTCGTCCGCGGCGAGGCGGCGACGACGCGGCCGCAGGGCGTCAAGGTGATGGGAGTCGAGCCGGTCGCGGGCGGCGGCGTGCGCCGCGTCTACGAGCCCGGCCATCCCGATGCCGATCCGCAGGGCTTCGTCTCCTATCCCGAGCTCGATCACGCCGCCGAGATGACGCTGCTGATCCGCACCTCGCGCGTCTACGAGGCCAATCTCACCGCGCTGTCGATCGCGCAGCAGATGTACGCGCGCGCCGCCGAGCTGGGGCGCCAGTCGTGACCGGGATCGAAGCGATCTCCGCGGTCGGCACTGTCGATGCCGCTCCCGTCGCGATGCGGCTGGGCGGCGCCGCCGGCATGGCCGCGCCCCAGGCGGGCACCGCCAGCTTCGCCGATGTGCTGATGACCGGCTTGCGCGGGGTCGACCAGAAGATCGCGACCGCGGACAATCTCGTCCAGCAGTTCGCAGTCGATGATTCGGTGCCCGTCCACCAAGTGACGATGGCGCTCGGCGAGGCCAAGATGGCGGTCGAGCTGGCGATGCAGGTCCGCTCGCGGCTGGTCGAGGGCTTCCGCGAACTGATGAACATGCCGCTGTGAGCGAGCGTGTCGTAGAGCGTTCGCCGCGAAGGCAGTGGCTGGTGCTGGGCGGGGTGTTCGCGGTCGTCGTGGCGCTGCTCGCGCTCGGCTATTTCTGGTTCCTGCGCACCGACTATGTCGTGCTCGTCCAGGGCCTGCGCCCGGGCGACGCCGCGCCGATCGTCGCCGAGCTCGACAAGAGCGGCACTTCGTATCGCGTGACCGAAGGCGGCGGCACGATCCTCGTGCCGTCGGACCATGTCGATGCAACGCGAGTCGCGATCGCCGGGTCCGACGCCGCGGCGCGCGGGCAGATCGGCTTCGAGCTGTTCAACAAGTCCGACATGGGGCTCACCAACTTCGCGCAGAAGATCAATTACCAGCGCGCGCTCCAGGGCGAGCTGGTGCGCACGATCATGGAGGAGGACGGCGTCGAGAGCGCCCGCGTCCATCTGGCGCTGCCCGAGCGCACGCTGTTCCGCGCCGACCGGTCCGAGCCCAAGGCGGCGGTGACCGTGGCGATGAAGCCCGGCCAGACCGCCGATTCGGCGCGCGTCGCCGGCATCCAGCGGCTCGTCGCCGCCGCGGTGCCCGACCTGCCCGAGAGCAAGGTGGTGGTGCTCGATTCGGCCGGGCGGGTGATCAGCCCGTCGGTGACGATCCAGTCCGAAGCCGAGCGCTCGCCCGACATGGAGGAGAAGGCCGCAGTCGAGGGCTATTATCGCGCCCGGGCGCGCGGCGCGGTCGAGCGCCAGATGCCCGGCCTCAAATTCACGCTGCGCGTGCTCGCGCTGCCGATCGGCGAGGGCGCCGCGCCTGCCGATCCGGCCGCGGCCGCGAGCGCCGGCTGGGTACCCTCGGGCGAAGGCGCCGGCCGCAACTTCCGCCTGCGCCTGCTGTTCGTCTCGGAGGCCGCGCTCGGCGCCGACGACCAGGATGTCGTGCGGAACGCCGTCTTCCAGGCGACCGCGCTCAGCGCCGCGCAGGGCGACAGCCTGTCGTTCGAAACCGGCCCGGTCGACGCGCTTCCCGAGACCGCCCAGCCCGCCGCGGCCGCGCCCCAGCCGGTGGCGACCGCGCTGCCCGAGCCCGGGCCCGCACCCGCGCAATCCGACTGGCAGGCTTTGTGGTTCACGCTGGCCGGCGCGCTGCTCGTTGCGCTGCTGATCGCGTGGCGCGTGCGCCGGAGCAGCGCCGCACGTCTCGACGACAGCGATCACGATGCCCTTGCTGCCCGGCTGCGCCGCCAGCTCAATCTCGAGGACGGCGATGCTATTGCCTGAAGCGCGGCTCGATGCGCTGCTCGATCAGTTGCGGATGCTGCCCACGGGAGACCGCAAGGCGGTGCTCGCGCGGCTGAGTCCGCCCGAGCGCGAGCAGATCCGCGCCCGGCTGCGCGGCGAAGCGCCGCCGCGATCGGCGTCGCCCTGGTCGGCCGACATCGCGCATCGCGTCGAGAAGGATTCGCCGCTCACCGCCGCCGGCCGCGCCGCGCTCGCGCGCGCAGTGGCGGCGCGCCGCGCCCCCGAACCCGAGCCCGCGGGCTCGCTGTTCGACGCGCTCGCTGCGCGCTTCTGGCCGCGTGCGCGATGAGCGCGCTGATCAAGTCGGGCACCGGGCAGGCCGTGCGCAGCTTCGGACTGGCGCCGCCCGCGCCGGTGGCTGCGCCGAAAACCAAGGCCGACCCGCGCGACGCGAAGATCGCCCGGCTCGAATCCGAAGTCGCCGCGCTGCGCGAAGCGATCGTCAAGGCCGAGGCCGACACTGCAACGGCAGTCGAGCAAGCGCTCGAACAGGGTCTCGGCGCGGGCCGCGCCGAAGCCGAGGACCGCGAGGCCGATCGCCTCGACGCGCTTCGTACCGGGCTCGGCGATGCCGGCAGGCATTTCGAGGCCCGGCTTGCCGCGCTCGAGGGCCTCGCCCCCCGGCTCGCCCGTGCCGCGCTCGAGAAGATGTTCGGCGCGGTCGAGGACTGGTCGCCGATGGTCGAGGCGATGCTTGCGCGCCAGCTTGCGACGCTGCGCCGCTCGCGGATCGTCGCGGTCCAGGTCAGCCCCGCCGACTTCGCCGATGCCGGCGCGGTCGAGACGCTGGCGAGCGGCGAGCTGCGCGCCCGAGTCGATCCCGATCTCCGCGCCGGCGCCGCACGCATCGAATGCAAGCTCGGCCAGATCGACCTCGACGCGCGCGGGCAATGGGCCGATCTGTCGAAGCTGCTCGACGAGATGGCGGCATGACCCGGCACCGCTTCCTGTCGCAGATCGACGATGCCGAGATCGTCCGCCCCTATGGCTTCATCCGCAAGGTGGCGCAGGGCCATTTCGAAGCGACCGGCCCGGCCTGCACCGTCGGCGACCTGTGCGAGATCGGCGGCGAGGGCGCGCCGGTGCTCGCCGAAGTCGCCGCGGTCGACGAGACCGGGCTGATCCTCGTGCCCCTCGAGCAGGAGCGCCCGGTCCATCCCGGCGCGCGCGTCTTCGCCTTGCCGCGCGGCGGCGGGGTCGCAGTCGGCGAAGGCTTTGCCGGCCGCGCGGTGGACGCGCTCGGCCGCCCGTTCGACGGCGGCTTGCCCATCGCCGCCGACGCCACCGTCGCGCTCGCCGGCAGCGTCCCGCGCCCGCTTGACCGCGCCGCGCCGCAACGCCGCGTCGTCACGGGCATGCGCGCGATCGACGGGCTGCTGACGCTCGGCGAAGGCCAGCGCATCGGCATCTTCGCCGCCAGCGGGGTGGGCAAGACCAGCCTGCTCGAGCAGCTCGCCGCGCAGATCGAATGCGACCGCTGCGTGATCTGCCTCGTCGGCGAGCGCGGCCGCGAAGTCGAGGGCATCTGGACGCACCTCTCGGCCCGCTCCGACGCGAGCAAGTTCACCCTCGTCGCCGCGACTTCGGACGAGACCGCCGCCTTGCGCGCTCGCGCCGCCAATACCGCGCTGTGCCTCGCCGAATATTGGCGCGACCGTGGCGAGCATGTCCTGCTCGTCGTCGATTCGGTCACCCGCCTCGCGATGGCGCTGCGCGAGATCGGCCTCGCTGCGGGCGAGCCGCCGACGGTACGCGCCTATACCCCCAACGTGTTCGGCGCGCTGCCGCGCCTCGTCGAGCGCTGCGGCGCGACACGCTCGGCGGGGTCGATCACGGCGATCATGACCGTGCTGAGCGAGACCGACGACGTCGACGATCCGATCGTCGAAGTGATGAAGTCGCTGCTCGACGGCCATATCATCCTGTCGCGCAGCCTTGCCGAGCGCGGCCATTTCCCCGCGATCGACGTGTCGCGCAGCATCAGCCGCCAGGCCGCCAAGCTGGTCGACAAGCCCCACGCCGCCGCCGCGCGCACTGCGATCGCCTTGCTCGGCGTGCACGAGGAGGCGCGGGTGATGATCGAGAGCGGCGTCTACAAGAGCGGCGCCAGCCCCGAGATCGACCGCGCGATCGTCGCCCGCACCGCGCTGATGGGCTTCCTCCAGCAGGGCCAGGACGAAGCGATCCCGTTCGACCGGACCGTCGCTGCGCTGCGCACCGCGATCCCGCCGGAGGCGCGCCATGCATGATCCCCGCCGCCACCGCGCGCTGGCGAAGATCGCCACGATCCGCACCGCCGAGCGCGACGCCGCGCGCCACGAGCTGTATCTCGCCGGCGAGCGCGAGCGCGAGGCGCACGACGCCAGCCGCGCCGCCGACGAGCGGACGCTGGCCGCCGCCGCCGCGTGGCAGGATCAGCTCGCCACCGGCGGCTTCCACCCCGAGCTCGCCAGCGCGCTCGGGGGCGAGCTGATCGCCCGCGTCGATGCCGCCGGCGCCGCGCAGGCCGAAGCCCGCGAAACCACCGGCGCGCGCGAGGCGCGCGAGTCGGGCTGGCAGCTCGGCACCGCCCGCTGCCGCCAGGCCGACGACGCCTTCGCCGCGAGCCGCCGCGCCTTTGCCCGCGACCGCGAGGAGCGCGCGCTCGAAGCGCTCGCCGATCGCATCAGCTTCGACTGGACCCGCCGATGATCGCGCCGCTTCCCTCGCAGCCCGGCCTGCAGCAGCACGCCGACAGCGCCCCCGCCAAGCCGGATCCGCGCCCCGAGACCGAGGGTTTTGCCGAGATCCTCGCCGCCGCCGCCGCGGTGCCGGCGGGCCACCTCGCCGGCCCGGCCGCCCGCGAGCACGGCCCGGCGATCGTCAGCGTGCGCGACCTGGCGCCGCCCCAGGCGGGGCTGACCGACCCCGTCACCGCGCTCGACGCGGGCGCGGACCCCGACACGCCGCAGCCGAACGCGCATAGGTTCAACGAGAACGGCTTCTTCGGATCGGCCACCGGTGCGGGCAGCGCCGCGCCCGAAGCCGAAGCCGCGGCCCCGGCCACCGCTGCGCTGCCGCCCGCCCCGAGCGATCCCGCGCCGGCCGCCACCAACCCCCTCGCGCAAGCCGCGGAAGCGCCGGGCCTGCGCACGCCCGCCGCGCGCCGCAGCGCCGGTGACATCGCCATCCCCGGCGGCGTGATCGCACGCGGCGGCCGCACCCAGGCCGCGCCGCAAGCTGCAGCCGTCCCAACCCGCGCCCTCGCGTTCGAAGCCGGCGACGCCGCCGAGCCCGCCGAGCCCGTCAAGCCCGTCGCCCGCCGCCTCACCGTCCGCGAGCCGGCCGCCCGCAGCGTGGTGCATGTCGCGCTCAGCGAGCTCGAACAGGGCATCCACGTCGCCGCGCGCGCCGACGGGCTCGATGCCGCCGACCGCGTGCGGCTGCACGACGAAATCACCGCGCTGCTTGCCCGCCACGGGCTGTCGGCGCGGAGCATCCGGATCAGCGCGCCCCTCCGCTGGGCATCGTCACAGGAGAAGTTGAAATGAACGCGCTCGCCCCCGTCGCGCTGGCCGCAGCCGACCCCACGACGCCCACGCAGAACACCGATGCCAGCAAGACCGCGACCAGCGCGTTCGGGCTCGGCTTCGACGCGCTGCTCAAGATCATCCTGACCCAGCTGACCTATCAGGATCCGCTCAAGCCGATGGACAATTTCCAGTTCGTCTCGCAGCTCGCGCAATTTTCGCAGATTCAGCAGGGCCAGACCTCGAACGACCGGCTCGAGACCATGGTCTCGGCGCAGGCGACCAGCCAGGCGACCAGCCTGCTCGGCCATCGGGTCGATATCCGCGCGGAGAACGCCACGCTCTCGGGCAAGGTCACCTCGGTCGTCTTCGACAATGGCGCGCCCACCGTCACGATCACGACCGGCACCGGCGCCACCGCCCGCACGATCAGCGGCCTGTCGATCAGCAACATCTCGCAAGTCTACGGAGAATAAGCGATGTTTGGCTCCATCTATATCGGACTCACCGGCCTCAACGCCTATTCGCGCGGCCTCCAGGCCGTCAGCAACAACGTCACCAACCTCAACACCTCGGGGTTCAAGGGCTCGACCGTCAGCTTCCAGAATTTCTACGGCACCGGCGATGACGGCGGGCTGTCCTACACCGTCGACAGCCATGATTCGGGCAACGGCGTCGGCATGGGCGATTCGATGCTCAACATGAAGCAGGGCGAGCTGCGCCAGACCGACCGCGACCTCGACCTCGCGGTCGACGGCACCGGCTTCCTGGTGCTGATGGACGGCAAGGACATGCTCTACACCCGCACCGGCAGCTTCGAAGTCGACAAGGAAGGCTATATCGTCCTGTCGGGCACCGAATACCGGCTCGCGACACTCGACAAGTCGGGCCGCCCGGTCGCGGTGTCGATCGATGCCTCGCGCACCAGCGCGCCCAAGCAGACCAGCAAGGTCGTCTTCGCCGACAATCTCTCGTCGACTACCGACGACTACACGGTCAGCGACGTCAAGGTCTACGACAAGTCCGGCGGGCTCCACACCTGGAAGATCCGCTTCAAGCGCGACACCAGCATCGCCGGCAACAACTGGAAGGTCGCGGTGGTCGATGACAAGAACGCCGTGATCGGCGCCACCGCGAGGCTCAGCTTCAACCCCGCCGGCAAGGTCGAGGAGTCCACCAAGACGCTGTCCTTCACCGACGCCACCAACGGCTTCACCGTCGATTTCGACTTCTCGGGCGCGGTCACGTCCTTCTCGTCGGGCGACGTCGTCTCGCTGCGCACCGCTTCGGTCGACGGCAACGCCGTGGGCGCGGTCACGACGATCACGGTCAACGCCACCGGCGAGCTCGAGCTCGGCTATTCGAACGAGGAGAAGGTCAAGCTCGGCGCGGTCGCGATCGCCGACTTCCGCGACAGCCAGTCGCTCACGCAGCGTAGCGGCGGGATCTTCGCCTATGACGGCACCGGCGAGCATGTCTATCTCGCCAGCTCGGATCCGCGCGTCGGCAAGGTCATGTCGAAGCGGCTCGAGGCGTCGAACGTCGATCTCTCGAAGGAATTCGGCGATCTGATCCTGATCCAGCGCGGCTTCCAGGCCGCATCGCAGATCGTCAGCGTCTCGAACGACATGATCCAGCAGCTGTTCGGGATCCGGGGCCAGGGATGACACTCGTGTTCCGTCCCTGGCTTCCCGCCGACACGGCCGCGCCGCGGCTCGTGCAGGGCGCGCTCGCCGACATGGCCGATGGCTGGTCGCGCGACTGGTTCGTCGGCGAGGCGACCCGCGCCGCCGGCGCGCTGGTCCGCGTCGACGTGCGTGGCGAGCTGCGCAAGACCGCGTGGCACGCGCATGACGGTGGCCTCGCGATCGGCATTTCGGCCGGGGGCGTCGCTGCGCTCGGCGCGCAGGTGCTCGGCGTCGCGGTGGCCGGTGCCGAGCGCTCCGCCGCCGACACCGTGCTGCTCGAAGCGGTCGGCGGCGATTGTTTCGACGATCTCAAGCGGCGCAGCGCAGCGCTGCTCAAGCTTGCGGAAAAGGGATGGAGCAGCACCGAAGCGCCGCGTGCCGGACCCGTCCACCGGCTCGAGATCACCGGCGCGGCGCGCAATCCGGTGCTGACGCTCGAGCTCTCGGCCGATCTGTTCGTGGCGCTGGTCAAGTCGAAGCTGCCGCCCCCGCCCGCACCCGTGGCGCTCGGCAAGCCCGCCGATGCGATCGCCACGCTTCCGGTCGAGCTGACCGCTTTGCTCGGCCGCTCGGCGATCACCGTCGCCGAGCTGGCGGGGCTCGCCACCGGCGACGTGCTCGTGCTCGACCGCGCGCTCGATGCGCCGCTCCCGCTCGTGGTGGGCGGCACGCTCGCCCCGCGCGGCGCCTGCACCGTCTCCGAAGACGGCGCCGCGCTCAGGATTACCCAGGCGCTCGTCGCCAAGCTCTGAATCGGAACCCGCCGTGACCGAACAAACCGAAAAGCCCTTCGTCCTCGATACGCCCGCCCCTGCGCCCGCATCGACGCCCGCCCCCGCGACGCTCAGCAGCAAGCTGATCGAATCGGTGCCCGTCGAGCTCGAGGCCTTTCTCGGCGGCGCACGGATGACCGTGGCCCAGCTTGCCGCGCTCAAGCCCGGCGCCGCGGTCGCGCTCGACGCGCAGCTCAACGGCGCGGTCGAGCTGCGCATGAACGGCGTCGCCGTCGCCCGCGGCGAGCTGGTCGCGGTCGGCGAGAAGTTCGGCGTGCGCCTGACCGAGATCGCGCAATGGCCCGACTGAACTTCCTCGTCCTGCTGATATTGCTGGCGACTCCGTCGCCCGCGCTGGCCCAGGCGGGCCGGCTCGGCGGCGGGGGCGGCGGCGTCGACGTGTCGCTGACTCGCATCGTCACGGCGCTGATCCTGTGCCTGATGCTCGCCGCCCTCGCCGTGCTGCTGCTCAAGCGCAGCGGCGGCAAGGTCGATGTCGCGGTGATGCGCCGCCTGTTCGCGCGGCTGCCCGCGGCCGAGCGCCGCATCGAAGTGATCGAGACCCGCCGCGTCAGCCAATATGCCGATGTCTGCCTGATGCGCTGCGACGGCCGCGACTATCTGATTCTGTGCGCGCAGCACCAGCAGACCGTGCTGCGCGACGCCCCCGCCGCGGAGGAGGAAGCGTGAAGCGCCTCCTCGCCGCCGCCGCGCTCGCCGCCTGCCTGTGCTGGCCCGCCGCTGCCTATGCCGCCAAGGCCGAGGGCGCGATGGGCACCGACGTCATCCGCACCTTCCTGATCCTCACCTTGCTCGCGGTGGTGCCGGCGATCCTGGTGAGCATGACCAGCTTCATCCGCATCGTCGTCGTGCTGTCGATGGTGCGCCATGCCTTCGGCATGCCCGAGACTCCGCCCAATCCGGTGCTGGTCAGCCTCGCGCTGTTCCTCACCGCCTTCACCATGTCGCCGACGCTCACCGCGCTCAACGCGAATGCGCTCAAGCCGCTGCTCGCGGGGACGATCGGCGTCGAGGAAGCGATGGCCAAGGGCAGCGAGCCGTTGCGCGACTTCATGCTGGCCCAGACCCGCGACAGCGACATCGAGGCGATCTACGCGATCGCCAAGACCCCCGTCCCCGACAAGCCCGAGCAGGTCGAGATCCTCAAGCTCGCCCCCGCCTTCATCCTCAACGAGCTGCGCGTCTCGTTCACGATCGGCTTCGTCATCCTGCTGCCCTTCCTGCTGATCGACCTGGTGGTGTCGAGCATATTGCTCGCGCTCGGCATGATGATGGTGCCCCCGGCGACGATATCGCTGCCGATCAAGATATTGATGTTCGTCCTGATCGACGGGTGGAGCCTGATCCTCCAGGGCGTGCTCGGCAGCTTCAGATGAAGCGCGCCGGCCTCGATCTCCTGCTGGTGCCGCCGCGGGTGGAGGCGTCGCTGTGGCGGCGCTTCCGCTTCGAGCGCGAGCTGCGCTGCCGCGAGCAGATCTTCTCGCGCTATCGCCCGCTGGCGCGCTCGCTGGCGATGCGGCACCTGCGCGTCCGCCCGCGCAACGGCGTCGAACAGGGCGACATGGAGCAGTTCGCCTATGAAGGCCTGCTCCACGCGATCGACCGGTTCGATCCGCTGCGGGGAATTCCGTTCGGCGCCTATGCCCGGCGGCGGATCATCGGCAGCATCGCCGACGGCACCGCGCAGATGACCGAAGTCGACGCCCAGTACAGCTATCGCCGCCGCGCCGAGAATGAGCGCGCCCGCTCATTGGGCGCCGATCCGGCCGCCGCCGATCCCCTTCGCGCGCTCGCCGACCTCGCCACCGGCCTCGCGATCGGGCTGATGCTCGAAGGCACCAGCCTGGTCGAGCCGGCCGACGGCGCCGACCATCGCCCCAACGCCTATGAGAGCCTCGCCTGGCGCGAGCTCCAGGCGCAGATCACCCGCGAGATCGGCCGTTTGCCCGAGCGCGAGAGCGTCATCATTCGCCAGCATTATGAGAATGGCGTAAGCTTCACCCATATCGCGCAGCTGCTCGGGCTCTCCAAAGGCCGCGTCTCGCAGCTCCATGCGAGTGCGATCGCGAAGCTGCGCGCGCGGATCGGAACCCGGAAATGAGAGGAAGGCCATGACACTCTGCAGCGACGAGGAAATGGTGCAGCTGCTCCAGGCGATGCAGACCGATGCCGCCGACGAGCTGGCGCTCGCCGAGCGGCTGATCGACGCCTATCCCGAGGATTCGCGCCTCCACTTCCTGCGCGGCTCGCTGCTCGCCGGGTCGGGGCGCCCGATCGAGGCGCACGCGTCGTTGACCCGCGCGGTCGCGCTCGCGCCCGAATTCGTGCTCGCCCGTTTCCAGCTCGGCTTTTTCGAGCTGACCTCGGGCGAGGCCGCGCGCGCGCTCGCCACCTGGGAGCCGCTCGATTCGCTCCCCGCCGACCATTATATCGCGCACTTCGTGTCGGGCCTGCGCCACCTGATCGCCGACCGCTTCGCCGAATCGATCGCTGCGCTCGAGGCGGGCATCGCCGTCAATGACGAGAATCTGCCGCTCAACCGCGACATGCAGCTGATCATCAACGAATGCACCGGGCTCGCCGAGCGCAAGCCCGCCGCGGCGGCGGAAGAAGCGTCCGCCACGTCGGTGCTGCTCGGCCAGTTCGGCCGCGGGACCACACATTGAGATGACTCGGATCAGCAATGTCGACCAGGTGCTGCTGCTGCTCCGCGAGCAGCTGCAGCGCGCGGGCAAGAAGAGCGAGACCCGTGCCAAGTCGCGCACCGGCCGCGCCGATCCCGCCGCCGCGCGCCCGCTCGACCGGGTGCGCGCGCTCGCCGCGCTCGACACGCTGAACGAGGATGAAGTCCGCCGCGCCGTGGTCCGCGGCATCCTGACCGAGGAATTCGGCGAGGGCGTCGGCAACGACGCCGCGCTCCAGGCGATCGTCGACGACGTCGTCCGCATCATCGGAGAGACCCCCGGCGGCAGCACGCTGCTCGACCGGGCAGTCGCCCAGCTGAAAGAGAATCGCGCATGACCGAGCAAGCCACCACTGCGCCCGGCCGCTTCGAGCGGCTATCGGCGCTGCTCGACTATGATCCGGGCAACCTCGCCTTGCTCGCCGACACCGCCGACGCGGCCTTTGCCGAGGACCGGTTCGATGATGCCGGGGCGCTGCTCGACCGCTGCGAGGCGATCGCGCCGCTGCCGCCGCACGCGCTGCATCTCGCCGGGCTGGTCGCGATGCGGCTGCTCGACTGGCCGCGCGCCGCCGAGCGGTTCGAGGCGGTGCTGGCGGCGGGCGGCAATGCGCCCCCGGTCCGCTTCAACCTCGCCTGGTCGCTGGCGATGGACAAGCGCTTCGCCGAGGCGCTGCCGCTGCTCGACGAGGAGACCAGTGCCGAGCTCCCCCAGGCCGCCGAGCTCGAGGTCGGGCTGCTCCACCAGCTCGGCGAGCTCGAGCGCGCCGAGGAACGCGCCCGCGCGCTGATCCTGGTCCATCCCGATCATCGCGGCCTCAACGCGGCGGTCTCGACGCTCGCCATCGACATCGAGGATGTCGAGCTCGCCGCCGCAACCGCGATCAACGCCGGCGACCATCCCGACGCGCTCATCACCCTCGCGACGCTGGCGCTCGGCGAGGACGAAGTCGAGGGCGCCGCAGAGCTGTTCGACGCCGCGCTGGCGCGCAATCCGAGTTCGCCGCGCGCGCTGGTCGGCCGCGGGCTCGCGCGGCTGCTGTCGGGCGACCAGGCCGAGGCCGCGCGCGAGATCGACCGCGGTGCCGAACTGTTCGGCGACCATCTCGGCTCGTGGCTCGCCGCGGGCTGGGCCTATGTCGTCGCGGGCGACCGCGAGACCGGCCGCGCGCGCTTCGAAAGGGCAGTCGAGATCGACGACACTTTCGGCGAAGCGCAGGGCTCGCTCGCCGTGATCGAGCTGCTCGAAGGCCGGATCGAGGAAGCCCGCCGCCGCACCGAAGTCGCGCTGCGCCTCGACCGCCACGGCTTCGCCGCCGCGCTCGCCTCGATGCTGCTCGCCGCGGGCGAAGGCGACAAGGATCGCGCCCAGCGCATCTTCGAGATCGCCCTCAAGACGCCGATCGGCGACAATGGCCGCACCGTCGGCCAGTCGATCGCCCGGATGGGGACGCGCGGCTGATGTTCGGCAGAGTGCTCAAGAGCCAGAAGGACCTCGCGCTCGTCTTCGCGACGATCGGCATCCTCGTCATCCTGTTCGTGCCGATCCCGCCGGCCGCGCTCGATCTCGCGATCATCGTCAATTTCGGTTTCGGCCTCACGATCATGCTGCTGACCTTCTATGTCGGCAAGCCGGTCGAGTTCTCGACCTTCCCTTCGCTGCTGCTGGTCGCGACGCTCTACCGCCTGTCGCTGAACGTCGCCGCGACCCGGCTGATCCTCACCGGCGGCGATGCCGGCGACGTGATCAACTCGATCGGCAAGTTCGCGGTCCAGGGCAATTTCGTCGTCGGGCTGGTGGTCTTCTCGATCCTGATCGTCGTGCAATATATCGTCGTCACATCCGGCGCGCAGCGCGTCTCCGAAGTCGCGGCGCGCTTCACCCTCGATTCGATGCCCGGCCAGCAGATGTCGATCGACGCCGATCTCAACATGGGGCTGATCGACCAGAAGGAAGCGATCCGCCGCCGCGAGGAGCTGGAGAAAGAGGCGAGCTTCTACGGCGCGATGGACGGCGCTTCGAAGTTCGTGAAGGGCGACGCGATCGCGGGGATCATCATCCTGCTGATCAACATCATCGCCGGCTGGATCATCGGCGTGACGCAGATGGGAATGGACTGGAGCGAGGCGCTCCAGCGCTTCACTTTGCTCACCATCGGCGACGGCATCGCCACCCAGCTGCCCGCTTTGATCATCTCGATCGCCACCGGCATCATCGTCACGCGCTCGGCCGCCGACAAGCAGCTCAGCACCGAGGTGTTCCGCCAGCTCTCGTCCGAGCCGCGCATCCCGCTCATCGTCGCCGCCGCCTTGCTCGCGATGATGCTGATGCCCGGCATGCCCAAATGGCCGATCCTGCTGATCGCCGCGCTCGCCGCCTTCACCTGGTGGCGCAGCCGCCGCAACCGCGCGACCGAGGCCGAAGTCGCGATCGAGGCCGAGGACGGCGCGTCGATCGGCAGCGCCGCGCCGCTCCCCGCGCTCGAGATCCGCCTTGGCTCCACCCTCGCCGAGATGTGGAAGAACGAGGAGGCGATCATCCTCGAGCGGATCACCAATCTGCGCCGCGTCCATGAGCAGGATCTCGGCATCGGCTTCCCGCCGGTCAAGCTGCTCGACGGCGACGGGCTCGGCTCGTCCGAATACGAGATCCGCCTGTTCGGCGCGCGCTATGGCGCCGCCGAGATCATGGCCGACCGCGTGCTGGCGATCGCGAGCCAGGGCGCGAAGGGCCGGCTCGAAGGCGTCGAGACGATCGACCCCGCCTTCGGCCTGCCCGCCTTCTGGATCGACGAGTCCGCCAGCGCCGCCGCGCGCACCGTCGGCTACACCATCGTCGATCCGCTGACCGTGCTCGTCACCCATTTCGGCGAGATCGTCCGCGGCGAGACCGCGACTCTGCTCACCCGCTCCGCGGTTGCCTCGCTGCTCGACGAGGTCCGCGGCCGCCAGCCCGGGCTGATCGAAGAGCTGGTCCCCAACACGCTGACCGTCTCGGACATCCAGCGCGTGCTCCAGAACCTGCTCGGCGAAGGCGTGTCGATCGCCAATCTCGACCTGATCGTCGAGCATCTCGTCGATCTCGCGCGCACCCAGAAGGACCCGTCCGAGCTCACCGAGCTGATCCGCCAGCGGATGAGCTATGCGATCTGCCACCAGCTGCGCGGCAAGCACAGCGACCTCGCGGTGCTCAGCCTCGATCCACGCGTCGAAAACCAGATCGTCGCGAGCATCGGCGCGACCGGCGGGCAGGGCTCGATCGCCGTCGAGCCGCGCCTCGCCGAAGCGATCATCCGCCGCCTCGCGCCGATGACCGAGGACATGTTCCGCGAAGGCCGCGCCCCGGTGCTGCTGTGCGGCGGCGAAATCCGCCGCCACCTGCGCAGCCTGACCCGCCGCTCGATCCCGAAGCTCTCGATCCTGTCGGTCAGCGAGATCCCGATGCGCATCGCGCTCAAGTCGTACGACGTGGTGCGGCTGGAGGGGTAGGCCTACGCCGCCGCCTTCCACCCTGCTCTTGTCCCCTGCGAAAGCAGGGGCCCAGGGTCGCAAGGGTTGAACTGCCTGGCTCTGGCCCCTGCTTTCGCAGGGGAGCAAGAAGTCAGTGTGGCCGCCGCAGCTCGATATAAAGCTCGGCCACCGCCTCGTAATTCTCGGGCGAAATCTCGTTCCCCTGCACCGCCCCGCGGTACAGCGCCCGCGCCAGCGGCGGCCGTACCAGCACCGGGATCCCCAGCCGGTACGCCTCTTCCTTCAGCGCCAGCGCAAACCGGTTGCGCCCCTTGGCCGAGACCGCGGGCGCGCGCATCGTCTCGGGATCGTAGCGTAGCGCCACCGCGAAATGCTCGGGATTGACGATCAGCAGGTCCGATCCCGGCAGGTTGCCGCCCCCCTGGGCCTGTTTGACATATTCGGCATGGAGCTGCTTGCGCTTCGACTTGATCCGCGGATCGCCTTCGCGGTCCTTCGACTCGCGAGTCACTTCGCGGCGGCTCATCCGCATCTGCTTGGTGAATTCGCCGCGCACCAGGATCTGGTCGATGATCACGAAGCCGACCGCGATCGCGATATAGACGAAGATCAGCCGCATCCCCGCGCCGAGCATCGCCTCGGCCAGCCGCTCGCCGTCACCGGCGATCACGCCGTAGCGCGCGATCGCGTCCTTGAGCATGAACCAGGTCGCCGCCCCGTAGACCGCCGATTTGAGCACGGTCTTCAGCGTCTCCTTGAGCATCCGCATCGAGAAGAGCCGCTTGATTCCCTTCGCCGGATTGAGCCGGGTGAAATCGGGCTTGAGTGGCTTGGCGGTGAAGATCACCCCGCGCAGCTGGAGGATCTCGAGGAACAGCACCACCGCGACCACCGTCCCGCCGAGCAGCATCAGCGGCTCGAGGATGCCCCAGGTCACTTCGCCGATCAGCGCGCTGGCCTGTTCGGGCTCGGTCGCGCGCTCGACGCCTGCCGACAGCGCGCGCCGCATCGTCTCGGTCAGGTTGCCGACGAGCTTATACCCCGCCATCCCGACGAACAGCGCGAGTCCGGTCAGGCCGCCGAGGAATCCGAGCTCGATGCTGCGCGGCACCTGTCCCTGCTCGCGCGCCTTTTTCAGCTTGAACGGAGTCGGCGCCTCGCTGCGATTCTGGTCCTGTCCCTCTGCCATCGGCTATTGCACGATCAGCTGCGGCATGATCTCGAGCGCGGTGCGCATCAGCCGCGCGAACAGCCCGCCCGACAGCGACAGCGCGAGCGGCAGCACCGCCAGCGTCGCGATCGCCTTCACCTGGAAGCCGAGCAGCAGCACGTTCATCTGCGGCAGCGTGCGCGACAGGAACGCGACGGTCAGGTCGAGCAGGAACAGCACGAGCAGCACCACCCCGGCGAGCCCGATCGCCATCAGGAACACCGCCGCCATATAGTTCATCAGCACGGTGGGATCGCCGCCGATCGACGCAGTGCCGAGGGGCACGTGCACCACCGAGGCGTCGAGGATCGCGAGCAGGTCCTGCGGGCCGCCGATCGCGAAGAACACTGCCGCCGCGGCATAGGCGAACAGCGTGCCGACCAGCGGCAGCTGGCTCTTGGTGGTCGGATCGACCAGCACCGCGAGCCCGAACCCGGCCTGGATGTCGATCGCCCGCCCCGCGGTCAGCAGCGCGGCGAAGGCGAGCTGGAGCGCGAGCGCGAGGCTGATCCCGAGGAACAGCTCGCCCGCGACGACCATCGGCAGCCCGGCATCCCAGAACGGCGCCTGCCACGTCGCCTGCGGATTGGCCGCGACCAGCCAGCCGGCCAGGCTGATGCTGAGGATCAGCCGCACCATCGCCGGCACGCGGAGCAGGGTGAACGGCTGGGCGAAGGCGAGCAGCGGCGCGATCCGCAGGCTCACCAGCAGCACCGCCACCAGTTGATCGGTCAGGTCTTCCAAGCGGTCAGCTCGCGAGCGTCGGGATCGTCAGATAGAGCCCGCGCGCGAAATCGGTGATCCGCGCGATCATCCAGGGGCCGAGCATGATCAGCAAAAGCGCCGACGCGAGCAGCTTGGGCACATAGCTCAGCGTCATTTCCTGGAGCTGGGTCGCGACCTGCAGCACGCTGATCGTCACGCCGACGATCAAAGTAACCGCAAGAATCGGACCCGCAACAACGAGACAATTCCAAAGCATGTCGTTCAACAGATTGAGCGCGCGATCAGCTTCCACGCGAATCCCCCCGGATATCGTGATTAAGGTGCCTGGACGGCGACTCCGTACGGCAGGCAATTAACCATAATCCCGGGGGGTGGCTGAGCAATCGAAAACCGCCGCGAAAGAAGAGTTTCGCCTCGGTTCGTCGCAAAAAATGACGCTCAAAAGCAATGCGCCGCACATCGCACGAAATAAGCCTAAACGAAGTGCAATTCCCTCCGATCACGAACCGACAAGCAATGTCGGCCTTAGGGTGGGGAATCGAGCGATGGTGGCAATCGTAACCGGCAAGGGTCCGGGTCTCGAAACGGGTTCGGGTTCGGTCCTCGGGGGGCGCGGGACCCTCGGCAGCGCGGCGACGGGCCGCAGCGACGAGAGCGTCTATGTCAACGCCGCGACCGGAAACCTGGTCGTCAGCGACACCGACGAGATGCTCGTCGGTGTCGGCCCCGACGCGGCGATCTCGCGGACCTACAACAGCCTCGGCACCTGGGACGGCGACAATGACGATTATTGGCGCGCGAGCGCCTATCGCCGCGTCTTCGGCCTGACCGGCGGCAGCGGCTACGGCACCGCGGGCAGCACGGTGAAGCGCACCGACTGGGACGGATCCGAAGTCACCTATAGCTGGAGCGCGAACTATTTCAGCACCGGGGTCGGTGCCTATGTCGCCACCGACGGCGCGGGCGCGCACGACATCCTCGTCAAGGCCTCGACGGTCTGGACCTGGACCGATGGCGGCAGCGGCATCACCGAATCCTACGACGACAGCAATTCCGGACGGATCACCGCGCGCACCGATCGCGACGGCAATGCCGTCGCCTACAGCTATACCGGCGCGCTGCTGACCCGGGTCACCACTGCCGACGGCGGCTATACCAGCCTCGTATATGGCGGCACCGGCGGTCTCCAGCTCCAGTATCTCGAGACGCATTCGACCTCGCCGACGGCCACCACCACGCGGGTCTTCTACGAATATGACGGGTCGGACCGGCTCTCCAAGGTCAAGGTCAACCTCGCGCCCGGGGACAATTCGAGCAGCACCGGCGCGAATTACGAGACGACCTATACCTATGACGGCGCCAGCCAGCGCGTCGCTTCGATCGCCCAGAGCGACGGGACGCTCGTCGAGTTCGGCTATACCCTGGTCGGCTCGGACTATCGCGTCACCAGAATCAGCGAGACCGTCGGCAACGCGCCGATCCGCATCACCGGCATCGCCTATGACACCACCAACCGCGTCACCACCATCACCGACGCCGCCGGCCAGAACACCCGGCTGACCTATGATGCGAACAACAATCTCATCAAGATCGTCACGCCGCCGGTCCTCTCCGGATCGGGACCGCTGGTCACCGAGTTCGGCTATGACGCCGACGGCAATGTGACGACCCAGAAGCTCAGCCCGACCAACACGGTCGCCTCCGCCTATGACGGCCATGGCAATCTGCTCAACCAGCGCGACAGCATGGGCAACACCGTCGCGCGCACCTACAGCGCCAAGAACGAGCTGCTGACCGAGACGAGCTACACCGTCCCCGACCCCGACGGCGCCGGTTCGGGCACGCCCTCGGGCGCGCGCACCACCACCTATATCTACGACGCCGAAGGCCATGTCCGCTATGCGGTCAGCCCCGAGGGCCGCGTCACCGAATATCGCTATGACGGGTTCGGCCAGCAGGTCTCGAAGATCGACTATGCCGCGAGCAGCTATGCCTCGACGCTGACCGAGGCGGCGCTCAACGCCTGGGTCGCGGCGATGACCGATCGCAGCGAATCGCAGCGCACCGACACCTGGTATGATTTCCGCGGCAACGTGTCGCGCACCGTCACCTATGCCGTGCTGAACGTCTATGGCGAAGGCACGCAGGATCCCGCGATGATCGTCGGCGCCAGCGGCACCACCGTCACTCAGCAGCCCGATGGCTTGTACCGCGTGACCAAGACCGCGGGCACGACGGGGACCTGGAGCGCGGATGCGCATTCCTCGACCAAGGTCGACGGCGACTTCACGCTGCTGGTGAAGCCGAACCAGAACACCCAGCCGCTCCTCGTGGGCCTATCCACCGCGCCGGCCGCGACCAGCGGCATCACTGCGTTCGACTATGCCTTCTATCTGGACTTCGGCAACATCTACTCCTGGGAAGCGGGCACGCCCACTTCGCTCGGCGTGGGCTACGCGGCGGGCGACAGCCTCACGATAAGCCGCGTGGGCAGCACGATCAGCTACTACAAGGGTGCGACGCTGCTGCGTACCGTGACCGGCGCGACCGGCGCCCTGTATTTCGACTCCTCGCTCGGCACCATCGGATCGTCGATGGACATCGGCTTCACGCCGCAGTCGGTCGTCAACGGCGCCAACACCAGCGTCGTCCGGCAGCCCGACGGCATGTTCCGCGCGACCAAGATTGCGGGCGGGGCGGACGCGTGGGACGCCGATGCGCGCGGCACGGTCAAGGCCGATGGCGACTTCGTGCTGCGGCTGCGGGTGCCGCAGGGCGACAAGCTGCTCGCCGCCGGGCTGTCGACGGCGCCGGGGACCAACGCGTCCTACACCAACCTCAACTATGGCTTTCTGCTCAGCAACATCGGCGGCGTCTCCTACACGGAGTCGGGCAGCTACGCGTCGCTGGGGACCACCTATGTGGCGGGCGACAATTTCTGGATCGCGCGCAGCGGCACCACGCTGAAATATTACAAGGGCGCGACCTACGACGCGGCGGTCGCCGCCGGCGCGCTGCGCACGGTCACCGGCGTCAGCAGCACGCTCTATTTCGATTCCTCGCTCGACCAGATCGGCGCCGCGATCGATATGTCGCTGACGCCGGTCGCGCCGGTCATCAACGGCACCAACACCAGCGTGGCGCTGCAGAGCGACGGCCTCTACCGCATCACCAAGACCGGCGGCGGGGCCGATGCCTGGGATGCCGATGCACGCGGCACCGTCGGGGCCGCTGGTGATTTCGTGCTCCGCGTGCGGCCGCCCCAGAACAACAAGCTGCTCGTCGCCGGCGTCGCGGCCCTGCCCGCGAGCAGCGCATCCTATACCAACGTCAACTACGGCCTGATGCTCAGCAACACCGGCGCGGTCTCCTATATGGAGTCGGGCAGCTACGCGTCGCTCGGCGTGAGCTATGCCGCAAACGACAATTTCTGGCTGGTCCGCAGCGGCAGCACCGTCAGCTATTACAAAGGCGCGACTCTGGACGCCGCGATCGCCGCCGGGGCGCTGCGCACCGTCACCGGCGCGACCGGCACCCTCTATTTCGATTCCTCGCTCGACCAGACCGGCGCCGCAGTCGATGTGCTGTTCACGCCGGCGGCTCCCGAAATCAGCTTCACCGACTATGTGTACGATCCGGCCGGCCGGCTGATCGCCCGCCGGATATCGAAGCCCGACGCCTCGGTATCGACCGAGAGCCTCGTCTATGACGGCATGGGCCGCATCACCACCTCGACCGACTTCAACAATGTGACGACCACGATCGCCTATACCGATGCGACGACCAGCACGACCGCGGTCACGCTCGCCAGCGGCCTCGTCCAGACCTCGACCTACAACCGCGCGGGCGAGCTGATCAGCTTTGCCGAGTCGGGCAGCGGCGTGACCACCGCCACCACCACCTATCTCTACGACATCCTCGGCCGCCTGCGCGCGGTCACCGATCCCACGGGCGTGAGCAAGGTTGTCCTCTACGACGCGATCGGCCGCAAGATCGCCGATGTCGATGCCGACGGCTCGGTCACTGAATATCGCTACGACGCCAACGGCAACCTCACCAGCAGCACCGCCTATGCCAACAAGCTGACCGCGGCGCAGGTCGCGGCGCTGATTCCGGCATCGCCCGCGATCGTCAACGGCGCCAACACCAGCGTCGCCCAGCAGTCCGACGGGCTCTACCGCATCACCAAGACCGGCGGCGGAACCGGCCCGGATGCCGATGCGCGCGGCGCGGTGGCAGCGACCGGCGATTTCGTCCTCGAGATCAAGCCGTTGCAGAACAACCAGCCCGTGATCATCGGCGCCTCGACTGCGCCCGCAACCAGCTCAGGCATGAGCGACATGGCCTACGGCATCTATCTCGATTTCGGCACGATCTGGAACTGGCCCGCCGGCACCGCGATCAGTTATGGCGCGTACAGCGCCGGCGACCATATCTTCATGGAGCGTGTCGGCAGCACGCTCAACTACTACAAGGGCGCCAACCTTGCGGCCGCGAAGGCCGCGGGCGCGCTCGGCACCGTCGCCGGCGTCTCCACCGCCACGATGTACTTCGACAGCACGCTCTACGCCGTCGGCTCGCAGTTCGAGGTGGGCTTCACCCCCACCGACAGCTTCGATGCGATCCGCCCCGCCACCGATGCCACCAACGATCGATGGAATTTCAACGTCTACGATCTCGCGAACCGGCTCGTCGAGACGATCGACGGCACCGGCTCGGTGACGCAAATGGCCTATGACGGCGCGTCGCAGCTCGTCTCGACCACCCGGCGCGCGAACCTGGTCTCCTCGACCAACCTCACCGCGCTGAAGGCCGCGGCGACCACGCCCAACGTCTGGGCGAGTCCCAACGATGGCACGTCCTGGTCGAGCCCCAATGGAACCCGCTCGGCCGCCGGCACGACCGACGGCGCCAACGCCTATAGCTTCGCCGTCGCGGCGACCGGATACGAGCAGGTCCGCCAGACCGGCATCGTGGTCGCGGCGGGCGACGTCGCCAGCTTCACCTTCTGGGTCAAGGGCAGCGCCACCATCTCCGCGGTCGGCTTCGGCTTTCTCGGCGCCAGCACCGCCTGGGGACCGTATGGCGAGAATCACGCCGTGATCCTCTCCGGCCCGGGGACCGTGGCGGACACCGGCTATTGCTCGGTATCCGGTCTCAGTGCCTCGGTATGGACCCTGGTCAAGGTCACGCGCGTGATGACCGCCGCGGACACGCTCCAGGCCCTGGTCCAGGGCGGCGCGGTCGTCGGCGATACCTTCAGCTTCGCCAAGCCGATCGTGACGGTGACGCCGTCGCAGCCGGTTTATCTTCCCACCGCCGACGCCACCAACGATCGCGTCAGCCGGGTCTTCTACGACAATGACGGCCGCCTGACCGGCACGCTCGATGCCGAAGGCTATCTGACCCAGACGATCTACGACAGCGCCGGCCGCAAGATCCGCACCATCGCCTGGTCGGGGGTGACCAGCACGACCTACCGCGCCAGCGGGACCTTCGCGCAGCTGTCGGGCAGCATCACCGTCGATGCCGCCAAGGACATCCGCAACTACTGGCTCTACGACGCGCGCGGGCTGCTCCGTGCATCGATCGACGGCGAAGGCATCGTCACTCGCTACGACTATTCGCCGGCGGGCCATCTGACCCGGCAGAGCTGGGGCCAGAAGCTCGATCCCGCCACGATCGCAGCGACGCCGCCGACGCTCGCCACGCTCGCCGCGCCGGGCGGCAGCGAAGTCATCTCGGAGATCGTCTGGACGCGCAACCTCTACGGCCAGCCGCTGACCGAGTCCCGGCTTCTCACCGGCTCGACCTACACCACCACGACCTATACCTATGATTCGACCCGGCGGCTGACCGCGATGGTCACTCAATCCGGCGTCGATCCGCGCACCTACAGCCGGCGCTACGACAAGCGCGGGCGCCTCACCAGCGAGCTGTCCGCGGTCGGCAACGCCGCGCTCGCGGCGCTCGGCGGAAGCCCGACCCAGACCCAGATCGACACGATCTACGCCGATTACGGCACCACCTATGTCTATGACGCCGCCGGCCGGCTGATCTCCAAGACCGGTCCGCGCGGAACCGCGAGCGGCGCGGTCGCGCCCAGGACGCTCTATTACTACACCGCGGACGGCAACCTCGCCTACCAGATCAACAGCTGGTCGGCCCGCAACGCGAGCTCCCCCTACGACACCGTGACCTGGGGCGAAGTGGCGGAATATCGCTACAACGCGTTCGGCGAGCGGACCGACACGATCCTCTATGCGATCCGGATGCCGCCTGCGACCTTCGCGACGCTGAGCGGCGGGCTCGCGACCGCGGCGATCGATTCGACGATCCGCGCGGGCCTCAACGCAGCGTCCGACACCACGGCGCATACCGACTTCAACGTCAACGGCACCGTCAAGCAGGTCACCGATCCGCTCTCCTATGTCTCGACCTATGCCTATAATGCGTTCGGAGAGCTGATCACCCAGGTCGTGCCGCGCGACGGATCGGCGACGGTCCAGACCAGCCTCAGCTACGACCGGCGCGGGATGCTCAAGACCCAGATCGTCGATTCCGCCGGGGGCGGCAAGGCGATCACCACCAGCTATGGCTACGACGCCTTCGGCCGTACCCAGACGCTGACCAACGCCAATTCGAAGGTCACCACCTCGACCTACGACCGCAAGGGCCGTCTCGCCTCGGTCAAGGACGCGCTCAACAACACCACCTATTATGCCTATGACGCGCGCGACAATCTGGTCGCGGTCACCGACGCGCGCGGCGGAGTCACGCGCTACGTCTACGACAAGGCGGGCCGCCGCACCGCGACGATCGACGCAATGGGCGGAGTCTCGACCACCGCCTATTGGCCAGACGGGCAGGTCCAGTTCACCCGCGACTATGCAACCCGCATCAGCCTGAGCGGGCTGCCGCTCGAAGTGACCGCGGCCGGCTTCACGCCGCCCACCGGGACCTCCTCCGATCACGTCACCAGCTACAATTACGACAAGGACGGCCAGCTCCGCTTCACGATCGACGGCCTCAACCATGTCGTCGAAGCGGTCTACGACACGCGCGGCAATATCGTCCGCACCATCGCCTATGACGGCGCCATCGCCGCCTTCACCGCGGGTGCGATCACCACCGACTGGGTCGCGGGCCAGGTCGCTTCGCTCGCCTCGGCGCCCGGAAACCGCGTCGCGCGGATGGTCTATGACGCGCGCGGCCGGCTGACCTACACCATCGATGCGGCCGGCCAGGTCACTTGGTCGCTCTATTCCGCCAAGGGGCTGCTGACTCGCCAGATCGAGTTCGCCGCGACCTATAGCACTGCGGGCGATCCGCTGATCACCGACATGGACGCGTGGCGCGCCACCTATGCCAACGCCACCAACGACCGCACCACCCGCGCCTATTACGACACCAAGGGCCAGCTCAACTATTCGATCGACGCGCTCGGCTTCGTCACGCGGCTCGAATATGACAAGCTCGGCAACGTCAAGGTCCAGACCCGCTACGCCGATGCCTATTCGGCCACCGATTCGACCACGCTCGCCATCCTCAATTCCGATTTCGCATCGCCGCCCAACACGCGCCGCGTCACCGAATTCAACTATGACAGCGCCGGCCGGCTCGAAGAGACTCTGGTCACGATCCAGCTCACGCCGAGCGTCATCAAGACCAGCACCAAGCTGGTGCTCGACCAGATGGGCCAGATCACGTCGTCGACCGCCGCCTATGGCACCGCGGACGCGAGCACCACCGTCTACACCTATGACGATGTCGGCCATGTGACTTCGGAGACGCTCGGAAACGGCGCGTCGGAGGCCGTCACCCGCTATTATTATTACGACGCGGTCGGCAACAACACCGCCAGCGTCGACGGCGACAAATACCTGACCGTCTCGGTCTATGACGCGCTGGGCAACCGGACCTCCGACACCCGCTATGCCGGGGTAATCACCGGCACCGTCACCACCGCTTTGACCGTGTCCGCGCTCCAGACGCTTGCCGGCACCAGCGCCTACGACATCGCCACGAGCGCTGCGTTCGACACCTTCGGCCGGGTCGCGAGCAGCACCGATGCGCGCGGATCGGTATCGGTGCGCAGCTACGACGTGCTCGACCAGCTCTCGAGCTGGACCGACCAGCTGGAGACCGGCAGCGGCGACGACCGGCTCACCACCTATACCTACAATAATTTCGGCGAGCTCGCGAAGACCCATGACGCGCGCGGCAACGACAGCTTCGCCTGGTACGACCTGCTCGGCCGCGTCACGCGCGCGGTCGACGCCGAACGCTACGTCACCGACACCAGCTACAACCGCGGCGGCAAAGTCGCGGCGGTAAAGCGCTACGATGTCGCGATCGCCGGCGGCGTCACCGTCTCGGAGACCAGCAAGCCCGATCCGCTCGGCGGGGCGACCTTCTCGCTGACCGGCTTCAGCTACGACAAGCTCGACCAGCTCGTCGCGACGACCGATGCGATGAGCTTCACCGAAAGCTACACGCTCAACGCGTTTGGCGAGCGCGCGCAGGTCCGCAACAAGCTCCACGGCACCGTGGTCAATGGCGTCACGCTCGATACCAATGTCTACTACACCTTCGACGGCCGCGGGCTGGTGCTCAGCGAGACGCTGCCGGTCACGACCAAGAATTCGGGCGGCACGTCGATCGCCGTGGTCAACAGCTACACCTATGATCTGCGCGGCAACCAGCTCACCAAGACCGAGGCGGCCGGCGCCGTCGAGGCGCGCACCACCACCTATGTCTACGACAAGCTCAACCGGACCACCCAGGCGACCGGCGATGCCGTCACCGTCGTCAACGACGACCTGACCAGCACCACCGGAATCGTTCCCACCCAGACCTACAAATATGACCGCCGCGGCAACGTCATCGAGAGCAAGGAAATCGGCGGCGCGCGCACGCTCACCTGGTACGACCATGTCGGCAACGCCGTCGCGCAGGTCGTCCAGACCGACAAGGTCTCGGGCACCGACAAGGGCGTGCTCACCCGCAGCAGCTACGACGCCAACGGCAATGTCGCGTCGAGCTGGACCTATGGCGACCTGATCTCGCTGCCCGCCAATGCGAACGGCACGATCCCGACCGCGGTCGACGTCAACAATTACCGGCTCACCAGCTACACTTATTACCGCGACAACCGCCTCAAGGAGACCAAGGTCGCCGGCCTCACCACCGGCGAGTGGAGCGGCTCGGCCTATGTCGTGGTCGCGGGCATGGTCAGCGGCTCGCCCAATTCGGCGGCCGAGATCAAGACGCTCACCGAGTATGACGCCGACGGCAACACCGTCCACCGCAGGGACGAGCGCGGCAACGACACCTATATGTGGTACGACAAGCTCGGCCGCATGGTCGCCAGCGTCGATACCGAGGGCTATCTCACCACCTGGTCCAACGACGCCGAGGGCAATGTCCTCGTCGAGACCCGCTTCGCCACCAAACTCACCAGCTTCACGCCGGGGTCCTCGACTCCGCCGTCGGGCACCAGCGTCGCCGGCTCCGACCGCATCACCAACTTCGTCTATGACCGCAACGGCCGCCGCACCGAGGAGAAGCGGCTCAACGTCGCCTATACCGCGGTCACCGCCGCGGGCGCCGGGACCGATATCGCCTATACCGACAGCAGCGCCTTCTCGAAGGTCAACTACACCTATAACGGGCTCGGCCAGGTCCTGACCAAGACCGAGGCGAACCTCGCGGACATCGCGGTCTCGACCACCGTGCGCGACACCACCACCTACAGCTACGACACGATCGGGCGGCTGACGCTCGAGCTCGGCCAGTCGTTCACCGACTATCAGGGCGCCACCGCCAGCCCGCGCACCGCCTATGTCTATGACGGGCTGAACAACCTCAAATCGACTCGCGTCCAGCTCGGCTCGACCGCGAACGACACCAACGACCGCGTCACCACCTATGCCTATGGCGCCGGCGGCCGGCTCGCCTCGATGACCGATGCGACCGGCAAGACCCACGACTATGGCTATGACGTCGCCGGCCGCAAGGTCCGCGACAGCTACACGCGCTACAAGTCCGACGGGTCCAGCACCGTCGAGGCGGCGATCACGCGCTACGACATCGCCGGGCGCGAGATCACCAGGACCTTCGCGCGGCTCGGCTCGGGAAGCGTGTGGAAGTTCACCGTCAGCGACACCGGCGGCGCGCCTTATTACGACGCGACGCGCATCCGCTACAACGCCTATGGCGAAGTCACCGGCCGCGGCATCACCGGCGGCACCGCGGGCCCCAACGACACCGCGGTCTATCAGGAAGTCACCGATTACGACGCGGGCGGGCGCATCTGGCGCACCAACGCCGACGATGGCGTGCTGCGCTTCTACGTCTACGACAAGGCGGGCAACCAGACGCTGACGCTGACCTCGGCGGGCGCCGATCTGTCGGGGCGCACCGCGGCCGACTATACTGCGCTGATCGGCTCGACCGGCGCCATCGCGGCCTCGGGCAGCATCACTGCGGCCAACGCCGTCACCACCGTCACCACCTACGACAAGCGCAGCCAGGCGACGACCACCCGCGAGCCCGGCCGCCAGCTGACCGGCAGCGTCAGCCAGCTGATCGTCAACGGCATGACCTACAACGCGTTCGGCGATGTCGTGACCTCGACCGATGCGCGCGGCTTCGATTCGTCGGGGAACGCGATCAGCTTCAGCGGCGGCGCCGGCTATACGACCACCTACACCTACAACACGATGGGGCGCCTCGTGTCGAAGGTGGCGCCGCAGGTCGCCGCGACCAGCGCCGCCGGCGCGACCACCAACGTCAATCCGACCGAATATTACGGCTATGACGTCGCCGGGCGCCTCGTCTCGACGCGCGACGCCAATAACAACCGCACCACGCGCCAGCTCCTCGCGGGCACCGGCCACAACGGCAGCAACGCGCTGATCGCGAAGGAATTCCATCCCGACAGCGGCATCTTCGAGACCAAGTACGACGTCTTCGGCGACGCGAAGATCCTCCGCAACGAGCTGTACAACCCCTCGAGCCCCAATGCCGCCTTCACCGACGAGGCCCAGACCTTCGACAAGCTCGGCCGCCTGACCAGCGTCCTGCATCGCGGCGGCCTGCTGACCGACAGCTACACCTATGACGTGCTCGGCCAGAAGCTGACCAACACCGAGACCTGGCTGGTCTCGGGCACCCCGACCAGCGTCACCGCCAAGACCGATTACGACACCCAGGGCCGCATCGTCCGCCAGGAGACTTCGGGCGGCGACGTCACCACGATCGCCTATAGCTGGAGCAGCACGCTGCAAGCGCTCGACGTGTCGGGCACCGCGATCGCGAGCGCGGGCGGATGGGTGGCCGTCACCACCACGCCCAATACCGCCAGGAGCAGCTCGGTCTCGCAGGACCTGTTCGGCCACGCGACCACCAGCACCGACATGGGCGGCAACGTCACCAACTACCGGTACGACCGCGGCGGCCGCACCGTGCGCCGCACGATCTCCACCGACACCTATACCTACAGCTATTACAACAACGGCCGGCTCGCCCAGACCGCCTGGACCAACGGCGTGCCGGGCACCAGCACCCCCTACGACCTGCTGACCGAGACCTATACCTACGACGCCGCCGGCAACCAGCTGACCGATCTCCTCGTCAAGGAAAGCGGCGCCTGGCAGGAATATGGCCACTGGGAATATGAGTGGCACGGCTACGATTATGATTCCCATTATGTGGTCGACGGCACGACGTTCGAGACCGGCAGCTACACCGTCCAGGACCTGACCACGACCTATGACGCGCTCAACCGCATGGTCACCTTCGACGCGGCGGATACCTACACCACCCCGGTGTCGAGCATCGATTATTACTACGACGCCAATTCGAACATCCGGCGCACCTATGCGAGCTTCCGCACCCTCAATGCCGGCGGCGACGTCTCCACCACCGTCCCGCCCGCGCAGGATTACTGGTACCGCTACGACTCGATGAACCGCGTGCTGACCGCCAAGGGCATGCAGAGCGGCAGCACCGTCGTCCGCGGCACCACCGGCACCGACTATAGCTATAACGGCGCCAGCCAGCGGATCACCGCGATCAGCAGCTTCCTCGGGACCGCGACGGTTACCGTCACCGATCCGTACGACCCCTATTACGGCTACTATACCAGCTATGTCTCGTACGACGGCGAACGCGACGAAACCTACACCTACACCGCCGACGGGCAGGTCGCGACGGTGCGGATCGCCGAGACCAGCTGGTACGACAATGGCGACGGCACGATCACCGTCGTCGCGCCGCCGTCGACCGGGGCGCTCAAGTCGAACTTCACCTACGACCCCCGCGGCCGCCTCACCCGCCAGCTCGATTACCTGTACAACGGCGACTATTATTCGACCGCGGCCTATGACCGCCAGCTGACCTACACCACCCAGGGCCAGATCTATTCGGAGACCGTCAACCAGGTTCAGGGCGGCGACACGATGGTGTCGACCACCTACAACTACTATACCGACGGCGGCGGCTACGCGCTTGGCGCGGTGACTTCGTCCAGCACCTCGACCAACAAGAACGGCAGCTGGTACAGCTCGAGCACCACCACCAACACCTATAACTGGCGCGAAGGTACCGCGATCGCGAGTACCAACATCGCCAGCTATGTAAGCGGCGGCTCCAGCACCAGCTACACCACCAGCTTCTACTACACCGTCGCCGGAACGCTGACCTCGGCCTATATCGGCGACGGCCAGCCGCGCCCGGTCGGCTATACCGTCGACACCACCGGCCAGATCATCCGCCGCGACGAAGGCTATCTGGCCCCGCACGAGGTCTGGTACCGCTTCGGCGGGCGCCAGCTCGGCTATATCGGCAACAACGGGACGCTCGACACCGACTATCAGACGTCGATCAACAACCGCACGACCGCATCGAGCGGCACCGGGCTGTTCCAGTTCGGCAGCACCGGTTCGACTCCGAACGCGAACTTCGACCAGAGCCTGTCCTCGATCAACAGCTACAGCCAGGGCGGCGCCAGCGGCACCTACACGGTCAGGGGGGGCGAAACCCTCTCGGCGATCGCCTCGCAGCTCTGGGGCGATTCGAGCCTGTGGTACAAGCTGGCCGAGGCCAACGGCCTCAACGGCTCGTCGACGCTGACTCAGGGCCAGGTCCTCGCGATCCCCGGCGGGGTGATGCGGTCGACCAACCGGGCATCGACCTTCCAGCCCTATGACGCGGCCGCGGCGATGGGCGACACCAGCCCGACCGCCCCCGCGCCGCCGACACCGCAAAAGGCCAAGAAGAAGGGCTGCGGGATCATCGGCCAGATCCTGATGATCGCGATCGCCATCGCGATCGTCGCGATCCTCAAGGTGCCGATCACCAGCTTCCTGGCGGGCGGCCCCCTTACCGGCGCCACCGCCATCACAACCGCTGCGGGTGCCTCGCTCGGCGCGACGATCGCCGGCGGCGCGATTGCCGGCGCGATCGGCAGCGTGGTGAGCCAGGCGTTCGGCGTGATCACCGGGATCCAGGACAAGTTCAACTGGAAGAGCGTGGCGATCGCCGGGATATCCGGCGGCGTCGGTGCCGGGCTGGGGACAGTCTCTGCACTGAACGGAGCCACCGGTCTCGCCGGTGCCGCGCAGGACGCGGTCCGCAGCATGGTCGGCAGCGCGCTCACCCAGGGCATCTCGGTCGCAACCGGCCTGCAGAAGAATTTCGACCTGGTGGGAATCGCGGTCACGGGCGTCGCGGCGGGCATCGGCCGGCTGGCGAGCGACAACCTGTTCGGCCGGGCGACCTACAAGAGCGTCACCAACGCCAAGACGGGGCGCGTCAGCAGCGTCGTCGATCACGCGGCAAGCGACGCCAACCAGTTCATCTCGGGCATGGCCGGCGCGGTTGCCGGCGCGGCGACCAAGTCGGTGCTCACCGGCACCGACTTCGGCGACAACATCATCGCGGCCTTGCCCGGGGTGATCGGGCGCACGCTCGGAAAGATTGTCGCCAGGGAGATCAAGGAGGCGCTGGCGGGAGACAGCAAGGCCAAACCGCAGACCGGTGCCCCGCCGGGAACCGCGCAGCAGGTGCACCGGACCGTCGAGATCGGCGGCGGCCGGTACCGGATGGAGCTGGCCAGCGGCAAGGTCGTCGAAGGGACCGCAGTGGAGCTGAATGCCCTGGCCCGTGCGGAACTCCAGGCGGAGTTGAAAGCCATCCCGCCGACGCCGAGACCGGCACCGGCACCGGCTCGCACCGATGCCGCTCCCGCCGAGAGGGCAGCGCCGGCCCGCACGGGCGGGACCACCAGCGTCGCGCCGCCCCCCGAGCCCGATCATGGGTCCTTCAGCAGAGGCGAGGCCTCGCTCCATTGGGCGAAGGACGGGACCGGGATCCTCGCCGTCGATCTCGCGAACAATACCCGGTACGGCGTCGATGCCAGCATGGTGTATGGCGACTGGACCAACACGTTCAAGGCCGCCGGCACGGCCGATGCGCTGAGCCAGGAACTCGCGGGCAACCCGCGGGGGTTGCTGGCGATGGCCGTCTACACCGATACCAGCGCGCTGCTGGTCGATCCCAGCCGTTACGAAGAGCTCTCGAACACGGCCCACCTCCTCTACGCCGCCTATGACAAGGTCGACCCCACCGTCCAGGCGAGCTTCCTCGACCCGACGAGCCAGGTCGCATCGACGATCAATTCGTATCTGTTCCCCTCGCAATTCAACACGTTCGGCGGCGCTCCGTCGTCACCGGGCGGCTATTCCCCTTTCCTGTCGGGCGGCGGCCAGCGGGGGAGTTTCCTCAACTCGCTGTTCGGCAACAACCCGCTTTCGAGCGGGTGGAACCCGCTGGGCCTGCGCTATCCGGGGCTGCCCTTCGGGGGGATCACCGGGCTGGTGGACCGCAACCCCTTCCGCGGCCGGGACGGCGAGAATCGCGATCTCATCCGGGAGTTCATTGTCGATCCGATCTACCAGCGGCTGCAGTACATCCACGACAATATCCGAGCGCCTGACTTTTACAGTTTCAGCCTCACAAGCCCGCAATTTAATATCCCGATCATAAACCTGCCCATCAATGTTTCCTTCCACGCGTCCCTGGACAGAAATGGTCATGTCTATCTGGGCGCTGGCCCCGGGGAGGCCATTTCCCCGGCAAAGGGATTCGGCGTGGCTGTCACGGGCAATTGGATCAACCAGATCGAACGGCCGGACGAAGCGCAGCTCCAGAATTTTCTGTCGGGGCCTGCGTTAAATGTTAGTGGCGGTTGGTGGCTGGGCGCGAGCGAAACCTATTCGCCCAGTTCAGGAGATACCGCGACCGGGATCGGCTTTACGACGCCTGGTGTCGGGGTCAACGCCAGCTATTCGTGGGACGTTGGCACAACCGGAGTTAAATGGTGATTTCTCGCCAAATATTCCTGCTAGTCATAGCCGTGTCATTGATCGCCACTGGCTTGCTTTTGACGATCAATCCACGACTATTACAACGTTATTCTATTAGTCAGATCGACAAGAATGGACCCGGAAAAACCCTGTTCACTGAAGAATGGAGTCGGCACTACATAAATTCCAATGGGTACCTGTTTTCAATCCGGCTTGGCGGGCTGGGCTGCCTGTTTTTTGGTAGCCTGGGAACGTGGCTATCGGGAAGATCATTGGGTCTGTGGTAGGCCCCGGGCCTGACATGGTCATATGTTGATTGGTTGCGGCGGCCGCGACCTGCCGGCCACTCCAGTCTCCGTGCGGGTTGCTATCCCCGGATCGCCGTCCTACCCTGTTCTTTACGCCGGAGATAATTGGATTGCGAGCCGTGATGCTTTCGACTGCGCTGACCGCGGTGCTCACCTTGCCTTTTCTGCTTTCAGCTCCGTTGGCGCAGCCGCTCAACGCCGCTCCGATCGCCGCGGTATCGCCGGGCTGCGAACTCCACATCTGGCTCCAGCCTGAATACAAGGCGAAGACCTTCGCGATCGTCACGTCGATGGACGGAATCTTCGCGGGGAGGAACCAGTCCGATCAGGACTTCCTCGCGTCGGTGATCACCACCGATTTCCTGAGGGACATGGTCCGCGACGCCGATTTCACCAGCTTCAGGGCGCCCGCGCCACTGACGGTGAGCGTCGAGGACGGATCGAAGCAAATCAGCGAGATCCGGCGATCGCCGGCGCCTTTCGCCGCCCGGTCGAGCGATTGCTATTCGGAGCTGTTCATCACTACCATCACCTATGGCAAGGCGCCGATTCACGGTTCGGGGATCGGGTTGGCCGCCGAACGCCGCCGGTTCGTCCCCGGCGCCGCCAAGCCGTCGGTCCGGAAGGTTTTCGGCGGCGCCGAATTCGACATGGGATCGACGCCGGACGAAGCCAGGCTGACCGCGGAAGCCAGGGCCGCATTCCGTCTCGCGTTCGTCGTCTTGCTGAAGGAAGCCGCGGAATAGCCCGCCGCGGCTCAGCGGCGCTCAACTCTCGTCAACAGCCCCGTTTCCTGAAGGCCGCTCCGCCGCCCGCTGGTAGGTGATGCGCAGGTTCGCGCGGCGGCCATAGAGCCATTCGAGGACGCTCCATTCGATGATCCGCCGCCGCTGGCGCTCGGCGCGGCGCACCTCGCGATCCTCATGGTGGCGCTTGCGGCGCAAGCCGGCGACGAACCAGGCAAGCGCCAGCCCAACACAAAGAACTGCCAGCGCCGCATAGAGCATCGCGATCCCCCCGAATCGAATTTCGACGTGCAGGATGACAGGTTTTCGCCGCGCCGCAACGTGTGCGCGGACGCCCGTCGCCGCGCGACGAAAAACGTGTCGCGCGCGGTGCATTTGATGCAAGACTGCCGGCTTGTGCGATTCGGGGGCGCAAAATGGATTCGGAATCCGTCAACAAGATCCTGTTCGAAGGCGGCGATCGCCGGCGTTTCACCCAAGAAACGCCGATCCTCCCCGAAGTATGGTACAATCTCGCTAGGGCTCCCGATGAGCGGCATGATCTGCTCATCACTCCGCTGAACACCGTTCCCGCCCACAAAGTTCTTCTCAAGCTGCTCGAACAGCTCGAACAACTGCCGGGCGAAGCGGCAGCCGAGGCATGCCCGGTGGCGCTTCGCGGTTTCGTCGCGGTCCGCCTGACCTTCGACGAGATCATCGATTTCGTGCTGCCGCGCACCCAATGGGCGTGGAACGCCGTCGATCGGTGGAAGAAGGGGCAGGTCTCGTTCGGCGACGCCGATCCGCCCGCCGACGCGCGGGCGCTGGACAGCCGCGGGCGGCCCTCGGACAAGGAAATCCGGCGCATTTTCGAGCTGATCGCCGCGATCACGCTCGAGCGCGCGGCGCAGCGCGCCAACATCGGCAGGTCGCGGAAACCCACTCCGAAGGCGCTCGATGCGCGCGGTCGCGACCTGATGGCCGACGTCGCCGGGCGGGTGCCCGAAAGCTGCGACGATGCGACGATCTGGCGCGTCACCATGAACCGCACGCTCGATCTCAGCGACGACCAGGCGCGCAGCACCGTCAAGGGCGACGCCGCCTATCGTGTCTTCGACATGCGCTGCGATCCGATCACCTGGGGCGTGATCGACTCGGGCATCGATTCTTCGCACCCCGCCTTCAACGACCTCGGCCCCGACAATTGCCGCATCCGCAAGACCTATGACTTCACGACGCTGCGGCCATTGCTCAACGGCGCCTTTCGCAACAATCCGGCCGCGAATCCCCAGCTCGCGCCGTCGAGCAAGGCCGCCGGGATCAGCATCGAGGAGGGCGTGAAGTGGCTCAGCGCGTCGCACCGCGCCCTCGAGACCGACAGCCTGGACTGGCGCTCGATCGAGGCGCTGATCGTCCGGCCGAAGCCCGAGGCCCCGGTCGGGGGCCACGGCACCCATGTCGCCGGCATCATCGGCGCCAATTGGCGCGAGGAGGATGGCACACCGATCGTCGTCGGCCTGTGTCCCGACATCAACCTGTACGACTTCCGCATCATCTCGCGTGACAAGAACGCCGAGGAGGCCCGGAAGAATACCGAATTCGCCGTGATCGCCGCGCTCCAGTTCGTCCGCTATCTCAACAGCCGCAACCAGCACATCGCGGTCCACGGGCTCAACCTCAGCCTGTCGATCGCGCACGTCGTCGAGAATTACGCGTGCGGCCGCACCCCGGTCTGCGAGGAATGCGAGCGGCTGGTCGGCTCGGGGGTTTCGGTGGTCGCGGCTGCCGGCAACCAGGGCTATCACGGCTTCGCCACCAAGGCCGGCGAATATGCCGGCTATTCCACCGTCAGCATCACCGATCCCGGCAATGCCGAGACGGTCATCACCGTCGGGGCGACTCACAAGCGCGAGCCCCATGCCTATGGGGTCTCCTATTTCTCCAGCCGCGGCCCCACCGCCGATGGCCGCGCCAAGCCCGATCTGGTCGCGCCCGGCGAGCGCATCCGCAGCACGCTGCCCGACGGCGAATATGGCCCGCTCGACGGTACCAGCCAGGCCGCCCCGCACGTCAGCGGTGCCGCCGCCCTGCTGATGGCGCGCTTCCCCGAACTGATCGGCCAGCCGCTGCGGATCAAGAAGCTGCTCTGCGAAAGCGCCACCGATCTGGGCCGCGAGCGCAGCTTCCAGGGCCACGGCCTGCTCGACATCCTGCGCGCGCTGCAATCATTCTGACACGAGGAGAGGAACCATGGACCATTTCACGCTCGAGCCGCTCGCGGCGCGTCACGGCGATTGCCTGCTCCTCCATTTCGGACCCTCGGACGCGCCCGGCACGGTGCTGATCGACGGCGGACCCTCACAGGTCTGGAAAGGCTCGCTCAAGCCGCGGCTCAGGAAGCTCGCCGACAACCGCCCGGGCGGCCCCTTCGCGATCGACCTGATGATGGTCAGCCATATCGACGACGATCACATCCGCGGCATCGTCGACATGACCGAGGAGTGGCGCGACACCGTCACCGATCACGCCGTCTGGCCCTTCCCGGTGCGCGAGCTGTGGCACAACAGCTTCGAACGCGTCGCCGGCGCCGATCCGACCAGAGTCACCGCCTCCCTGCTCGCCTCGTTCGGCGAACCGGAGATCCCCGACCTGGACGACTTCGAAGGCGATCATGACCGCGAGGCGACCTACAAGATCCTCGCCAGCGTCGGCCAGGGCGCGCAGCTGCGCAAGGACGCCCAGCTGCTGGGGCTGCCCACCAACAGCGGCTTCGACCGCCTTGTCCGCCCCGGCGCCGCCGGCAGTCCGTTCAAGTTGGGCCCCGATCTGGAACTCCATGTCGTCGGCCCCCTCGCCGAGCAGCTCGACAAGCTCCAGGAAGAATTCGCGAAGGAGCTGCCGCCGCTCGCATCCTATGCCGACGATGCGGTTCCCAATCTCTCGAGCATCGTCGTGCTCGCGCGCTACAAGGGCAAGACGGTGCTGCTCACCGGCGACGCACGCGGTGACTATATCCTCAAGGGGCTGGAGAAGGCCGGGCTGCTGACCGGCGGCAAGATCCATATCGACGTGCTCAAGATGCAGCACCATGCCAGCGAGCGGAATACCGCTGACGATTTCTTCACGAAAGTGACCGCCGATCATTATGTCGCCTCGGCCAGCGGCAAGTTCGAGAATCCCGACCGCGCGACCTTCGAGATGATCACCCGCGCGCGGCCCAAGGGCGACCGCTACACCATCCACCTCACCTATGAAGTCGCCGAGCTCGACACGCTGCGCGCCAAGGAGCACGCCACCGCGCGCGCCAGCGCGATCCGCAGGGGCAAGCCCCCCGCCGACGCGTGGACCGACGAGACGCATTCGCTCGCCGCCTTCTTCGCCGCGTGCAAGGCCGACGGTCATGCCTTCACCGTCGAAACCCCGGCGACGCGAGCGAGCGCGGGGATCGACCTGCTCGACCCGGTCGGGTTCTAACTTCTAAAGCCCCTCCCCTGCAGGGGAGGGGCTAAGAGGCACCCCCACGCATTCCGGTTGCAACCCGGCCGCTATTTTCCCATCAGGCTCCGGCCAGTCAGGGAGGATCAGATGAAGACGCGCGCAGCCGTGGCATTCGAGGCGAAGCAGCCGCTCGAGATCGTCGAGCTCGATCTCGAGGGGCCGAAGGCCGGCGAGGTGCTCGTCGAGATCATGGCGACCGGCATCTGCCACACCGACGCCTACACGCTCGACGGCTTCGATTCGGAAGGCATCTTCCCGAGCGTGCTCGGCCATGAGGGCGCCGGCGTGGTCCGCGAGGTCGGCGCCGGGGTCACCAGCGTCAAGCCCGGCGACCATGTCATCCCGCTCTACACCCCCGAATGCCGCCAGTGTAAGTCGTGCCTCAGCGGCAAGACCAACCTCTGCACCGCGATCCGCGCGACCCAGGGCAAGGGCCTGATGCCGGACGGCACCAGCCGCTTCAGCTACAAGGGCCAGACCATCTTCCATTATATGGGCTGCTCGACCTTCTCCAACTTCACCGTGCTGCCTGAGATCGCGGTGGCGAAGATCCGCGAGGACGCGCCGTTCAAGACGAGCTGCTATATCGGCTGCGGCGTCACCACCGGCGTGGGCGCCGTGGTCAACACCGCCAAGGTGCAGGTCGGCGACAATGTCATCGTATTCGGTCTGGGCGGCATCGGCCTCAACGTGCTGCAGGGCGCGAAGATGGCGGGCGCGAACATGATCATCGGCGTCGACATCAACCCGGATCGCGAGGAATGGGGCCGGAAGTTCGGCATGACCCACTTCGTCAACCCGAAGGATGTCGCCGATATCGTCGCGCACCTCGTCGCGCTGACCGATGGCGGGGCCGACTATACGTTCGACTGCACCGGCAACACGACGGTGATGCGCCAGGCGCTCGAGGCCTGCCATCGCGGCTGGGGCACCAGCATCGTCATCGGCGTGGCGGAAGCGGGCAAGGAGATCAGCACGCGGCCGTTCCAGCTCGTCACCGGCCGAAACTGGCGCGGGACCGCGTTCGGCGGCGCCAAGGGCCGCACCGACGTGCCGAAGATCGTCGACTGGTACATGGACAAGAAGATCGAGATCGACCCGATGATCACCCATGTCCTCGACCTCGAGGAGATCAACAAGGGTTTCGACCTGATGCACGCCGGCGAGAGCATCCGCTCAGTCGTCGTCTACTGAGGGAGCGGACGCCATGTTCAACCACATCATGCTCGGCGCGAACGACGTTGCGGCGTCGAAGGCGTTCTACGATGCGTCGCTCGGCGCGCTCGGCGTCCGGCCGGGCCGCAGCGACCCCAAGGGCCGGGTCTTCTACATGCACGACGGCGGCATCTTCATGCTGAGCAAGCCGATCGACGGCGCGCCCGCCTGCCATGCCAATGGCGGCACGATCGGCTTCACCGCCGCCACTTCCGAGGCCGCCGATGCCTGGCACGAAGCCGGTCTCGCCGCCGGCGGCACCGCCTGCGAGGATCCCCCCGGCATGCGCGAGAGCCCGGCGGGACGACTCTACCTCGCCTATCTGCGCGATCCCGCGGGCAACAAGATCTGCGCCGTCTATCGGCCGCCCGCGTAACCCGCTAGCCGTCTTCGACCTCCTTCGGCACTAGGCTTGTCCCGGGGTCCACCGGGAGGCAAGGGCTGGCTTGGAGCCTTACCCTTGTGCCCGTACTTCTTTGCTCCCCTGCGAAAGCAGGGCCCCAGGGTCACAAGGGCTGACCTGCTTGGCCCTGGGCCCCTGCTTTCGCAGGGGAACAAGAAGAATCGTGCATCCCTTGCTCGACGGGTAAAAGCGCCGAACAAGGCCGGGGTGACGGAGAATGGTTTTGGAAACGATCAGCACCAACAAGGCATATGGCGGCACCCAGGGCGTGTACCGCCACGCCTCGTCCGCCACCGGCACGGACATGATCTTCTCGGTCTACGTCCCCCCACACGCCGAGGGCGCGAAGCTGCCGGTCCTCTGGTACCTCTCGGGCCTGACCTGCACCCACGCCAACGTCACCGACAAGGGCGACTATCGCCGCGCCTGCGCCGAGCAGGGCGTGATCTTCATCGCCCCCGACACCTCGCCGCGCGGCGAGGGCGTGCCCGATGACGAGGCCTATGATTTCGGCCAGGGCGCGGGCTTCTATGTCGACGCCACTCAGGCGCCCTGGTCCGCCAATTTCAGGATGCGGAGCTATATCGAGGACGAGCTCCCCGCGCTGATCGCCACCGCGTTCGCGATGGCCGATATGGACGCCCAGGGCATCACCGGCCATTCGATGGGCGGCCACGGCGCGCTCACTATGGGCCTGCGCAACCCCGATCGCTTCGGGTCGGTCTCGGCCTTCGCCCCGATCGTCGCGCCGTCGCAGGTGCCGTGGGGCGAAAAGGCGCTGACCGGCTATCTCGGCCCCGACCGCGCCGCGTGGCGCGAATATGACGCCGTCGCGCTGATCGAGGACGGCGCACGCCTCCCCGCCCTGCTCGTCGACCAGGGCTCTGCCGACGCGTTCCTCGCCGAGCAGCTCAAGCCGCATCTGCTCGAGGCCGCCTGCCGCGACGCCGGCATCCCGCTGACGCTCCGCCTGCAGCCCGGCTACGACCACAGCTATTATTGCATCGCGACCTTCATGGCCGATCACGTCGCCTGGCACGCCAGGCGGTTGAAAGCCTGAGCCGCTAACCGCATCTTAGGATCGGCGGGCGAAGGCTCGCGCAAATCCTCGGGGGAGCTTCCCGCACATGTTCAAGACCCTGTCCCGCGCCTTCGCCGCGTTCGCCCTGTTGTTCGCGCCTGCGGCCTATGCGCAGGAGGCGAAGGACGCCGATCCCGCGCTGTGGGTAGTCAAGGATGCCGACACCACCATCTACCTGTTCGGCACCATCCATTTCCTCAAGCCCGGGCTCGGCTGGTTCGACGAAGCGGTCAAGGCCGCGTTCGACAAGAGCGACCAGGTGATGCTCGAGATGGTCGAGCCCGATGCGGCGACCGCGCAGGCGACGGTGCTGCGCGTCGCGCTCGATCCGACCGGCCCCACCGTCTCCTCCTCGCTCCCCGAGGACAAGCGCGCCGCCTATGCCGCCGCGCTCACCGGAGTCGGCGTCCCGCCCGCCTATGTCGAGCATGCCGATCCCTGGCTTTCCGCGATCTACATCTCGGTGCTGTCGCTGCCCAAATATGGCTATGACCCCGCCAGCGGCGCCGAGAAGGTGATCAGCGCCGCCGCCGCCGCCGCGGGCAAGCCGGTCGCCGGGCTCGAGACCTTCGAGCAGCAGCTCGGCTATTTCGACTCGCTGCCGCGCGAATTGCAGGTCAAGTTCCTCGTCGCGACGCTCGACCAGCTGCCCGAGCTCGAGCCGACGCTTGCCAGGATGCTCGCTACCTGGACCCAGGGCGATCCCGACGCGCTCGGCCGGCTGATGAACGAGGATATGGACGGCATGCCCGAGATCCGCCGCGCGCTGCTCACCGACCGCAACGCTCGCTGGGCGGACTGGATCGGCGAGCGGATGAAGCAGCCCGGCACGGTGTTCGTCGCGGTCGGCGCGGGCCACCTCGCCGGGCCCGACAGCGTCCAGGCGTTCCTCGCGAAACGCCACCTCAGGGCCGTGCGCGTGCGCTACTGATGGCGGGCCCTCGCCCCTTTGTCGGCCTGATGGCCGGGATCGCCGCCGGACTGGTCGCCTCGGCGGCGATGGCGGCGTTCCAGGCGGGCGCGGCGAAGCTGCTGCCCGACGATGACGAGGACCCGGCAACGCTCAAGGCCGCCGACGCGGTCAGCGAGGCCGTCACCGGCAGCGCCGTCCCCGCACCCTATCGCGAAGCCTCGGGCGAGATGGTCCATTATGTCGTCGGCGCGGTGATGGGCGGGATCTACGGCGTGCTCACCGAATACCGCCCCGAGGCAAGCACCGGCTTCGGCAGCGCCTATGGCATCGCCACCTCGACTCTGCTCGACGAAGCCGCGGTCCCCGCGCTCGATCTCGGCCCCGATGCCGACGAAGCGCCGGTCGAAAGCCATATCTACGGCGTCGCGTCGCACCTGGTGTTCGGAGTCGTCCTCGAAGGCATGCGGCGGCTGATCGCCGGGCGGCGCTAGGGTCCTCACATCAGGCAAAACCAGTTCCCCTGCGAAAGCAGGGGCCCAGGGCAGCAAGCGATGACCTTTGTGACCCTGGGCTCCTGCTTTCGCAGGAGAACAACCAAGCCGGGGTGGCGGTAGGCCGGCTAGAGCAGCAGCCGCTCCATCGACTCGCGCCCCACCGCACCCCCGCCGCGCCGCCGCTCGACTTCCTGCCGCGCGGTGTAGCGCACATCCTCGTCGCGGTCGCCGAGGAACCCGGCAAGCGACTCGTCGTCGATCTCGCGCCATTCCTTGCCGCGGTCGGGGCCGAAGCGCACCCGCGGCAGCAGCCCCGGCAGGTTCGACCATTCGATCAGCTGCGCCAGGCTCGCCTCGTTGAGCATGTCGCGCAGGTGATGCGCGGTCACATAGGCGTCGGGAAAGGCGCGGTGCGCCGGCAGCCCGCGCTCATGATCGAGCCCCTCGGGCCGCCGCCAGTAGCGCAGCACCTGGTTCGAGAAGCTCGGGCTATCGGGCCACAGCCTGAGCGCGCACTTCCAGGTGCACACCCAGTCCGCGCCGCGGGTCAGCGCCGGGGTGCAGAACTGCTCCTCGAAGCTCGCCCGGTGCGCCGCCAGCGCCACCCGCCGCGGCCAGGGATCGAGCACCGGCCGCGCGACATCGTGCCAGAACGGTGCTTCCGCGACATCCTCGTCGCGCAGATGGTGGATCGCGGTGGTGATCGGCGACATCGGCCGGCCGGGATTGACCAGCTGCTGCCCGCCCTCGCCGAACAGCTCCCAGCGCCCGCTCTTCGACAGCGCGACGTCCTGCCAGCCGATCTCGCACACGCCGTGCGCGGGCGGCGCGGGGCCCGTGGTCTCGAGATCGATGACTCGGATGATCTGGGGTGACGCCATGGCGGGCTAAGTGGCGATTCGAGCGCCGGAAAGCGAGTCCTTTACTGTGACGCGCGGCATCTGTTGTTGCGAATGCCTCAGGCCTGCGACAGCGAAAGCACATTGCCGTCGGGATCGGCGAACCAGGCGACACTGGTCTTGCCGTCCGGCGAGCGCCAGATTCCGGCTTCGTCCTGCCCCATCCCCTCATAGACGATCAGCGCGATCCCCTGCCCGCGCAGCGCTTCCGCCGCGGCACCGATATCGTCGACATTCCATCCCAGCACCGGATGCGGCCCGCCGTGATAGTCGGGCATCGCCGTCAAGCGCACCAGCGCCCCGCCCAGGTCGATGAAGTCGCCGAACGGATCCGAGCTGCGCAGCGCCAGCCCGAGCGTCTCGACGTAGAAGGCCAGCGCCCGCTCGCGGTCGCTGACGAACAGATAGGCCACCGGGGTGCCGGACTGGTGAAAGGTCATGGCAAGGTCTCCGCTCGAGTCGATGCCGCAGTCTGCGCCAATGCGCCGCGCGCGGCTATCGCCCGAAAGGGTGATTCCGGGCCGCTCGCCCGTCTTAATCGCGCCTGCGGAAGACGAGGCGCCGGTCTTCGTCAGGGTCGCCGATGAAATCGAACAGGACCGGGCCAGCCGCGGTGCATTCGAGGGTCAGCTCGGTCGTCACGAAACCGCCGGTATCGCGCTGCGGATGGTCGAAGCCGATCGCGATCCGCCGCCATGTGGCGCCATGGAAACCCGGCTCGGTCCCGCCCCGCCGCCACCAGCCGCTGTCGGTGACGGTGAGCGTCCGCATCCCGGGATGATCGGGATCGTCGAACGCCGGATAGTCGATGCGGTAGCCGCTCGCGCTCAGCTTGCCCCGCGCCCGCAGCACCAGCGCGCTGCCATCGGGCGCTTCCCATCGCCCCGCCAGATCGCGGCTGCAATCCGCCGCCGCATGGCTCACACCCGGCAGCGCCATAACGCCCAGAATCAGGGCCAATCCGGCCCTCAATGCGCCGCCTGCTCCCCGCGCACCAGCCCGCTCGCCGCCAGCTGCGCGTCGATCATCGCCATCAGCCGGTCGAGCCCTTCCTGGTCCTTCGCCTCGGCGCGCGCGACCAGCACGTCCTGGGTGTTCGACGCGCGCAACAGCCACCAGCCGTCCGGTGTATTCACTCGCGCGCCGTCGGTGCGGTCGACATCGGCGCCCTCGGCCTCGAGCCGGTCGAGCACTTCGTCGACCACCGCGAACTTGCGGCTCTCATCCACCTGGAAGCGCATCTCGGGGGTGTTGACCAAAGCCGGCATCTCGCCGCGGATCTGGGTCAGCGGCTTGCCGATGACATGCACCGCCTGGATCAGCCGCACCGCGGCGTATTGCGCGTCGTCGAACCCGTAATAATTGTGCGCGAAGAAGATGTGCCCGCTCATCTCGCCCGCCAGCGGCGCGCCGGTCTCGCGCATCTTGGTCTTGATGAGGCTGTGGCCGGTCTTCCACATCAGCGGCACGCCGCCGAGCTCGGCGATTCGGTCGTAGAGCGCCTGGCTCGCCTTCACATCGGCGATGATCGTCGCGCCGGGGACTTCGCGCAGCACAGGTTCGGCCAAAATGGAGAGAAGCTGGTCGCCCCAGATCACCCGCCCCAGCCCGTCGATCGCCCCGATCCGGTCGCCGTCGCCATCGAAAGCCAGTCCGAAATCGAGCTGTTTCTCCGCGACCAGCGCCTTCAGGTCGGCGAGGTTCTTTTCCTCCGTAGGATCGGGATGATGGTTCGGGAAATTGCCGTCCACTTCGGTGAAGATCGTATGATGCTCACCCGGCAGCAGCTTCACGAGCTTCTCGATCACCGGGCCGGCGGCGCCGTTGCCCGTATCCCATCCGATGCGATAGCTGCCGCCGGCATACCCCGCCATCAGGCGGCCGACATAGAGGTCGATGATATCGGCGTCGGTGACGGTGGTCTCGCCCGCCGGCTCGTCCCAGTCACCTTCCGCCGCCATCCGGCCGAGCGTCTGGATATCCTCACCGAAGAACGGACGGTGCTGCATCACCATCTTGAAGCCATTGTAATTGCCGGGATTATGGCTGCCGGTTATCTGTATGCCGCCGTCAACCTCTAGCGTCGCCTCGGCATAATAGAGCATCGGCGTCGGCCCCATGCCGACCCGCACCACGTCGCACCCGGAAGCGGTCAGCCCCTCGACCAAGGCCGCCTCGAGCATCGGCGACGACAGCCGCCCGTCGCGCCCGACCGCGACCCGGTGCCCGCCCGCGCGGCGCAGCAAGGTCGCGAAGCCGCGCCCGATCGCGCGCGCATCGTCGGGGCCCAGCGCCTCGCCCACGATTCCGCGAATGTCGTACTCGCGCAGCGAAGTGGGATCGAAACGATGTGTCATGGAGCCTCCGGTGATCGGGTGTGCCCGCCTAATCCGCGAGACGCGCGGAAGTTGCAACTCTTGCTCCCCTCCCGCTTGCGGGAGGGGGACTTATCTACGCAGCAGCGTGTCCCGCGCCGCGTTGATCCGCCGGGTCAGCTCGGCCGAGCCCCCCTTGTCGGGATGCACCGCACTCACCAGCCGGCGGTGCGCCGCGCGGATCGCCTCGGCATCGGCGGTGGCGCTGACCCCGAGGATGTCGCGCGCCTCCGCTTCGCCCAGCGGCAGCTTGCGGGCGGGCTTGCGCAGGAACAGCCAGACCGCGCCGATGATCAGCGCGGCCAGGATCAGCTTGGACAGCATCTCAGGCGAACAGCGGCATGACGACCTCGGGCAGCGCCAGCCCCGCCATCATCTCGCGCAGTTCCTGCCGCGCCGCGACATGGCTCAGCGCCATGTCGCCGAACTCGCGCGAATCGAGCATCGTCAGCCCTTGCGGGAAGAGCTCGCGGTAGATCACGCGCTCGGAAAGCCCCGAGATCACCCGGAACCCGACGCGCTTGGAAAGCTGGTCGATCGCCTCGGAAACGCGCTTCATGTTGCGCGCCTCGATATGCTGCATGCGGTTGCGCAGCACGACCCAGTCGATCGTCTCGCCGTCCGACTTGGCGCGGCGCTTGCGCGATTCCCAGATCATCTCCGAATAGAAGCTCGGCTTGGAGACGCGGAAGGTCTCGGGATCGACTTGCCCGATCAGGTCGAAATCGACGAAGCTGTCGTTCATCGGCGTGACCAGCGTATCGGCATTGGTCACTGCGATCCGTGCGAAACGGTCGTCGCGCCCCGGCGTGTCGATCACCAGGAAGTCCGCACCCTCGCTCAGCTTCTCCAGCGTGTCGGAAAAGCGCGCCATGCTCTCGCCGTCATGCGTCTCGAAGCGCGGCATCGGCAAATCGTGGCCGGTCCGGCGCACCGTCTCGGTGCGGTTGTCGAGATAGCGGCCCATCGTCCGCTGGCGATGGTCGAGGTCGAAGCACGAGACGTTCGCCCCCTTCGCCGCCAGCGCGATCGCGGTGTGGACCGCGGTCGTCGACTTGCCGGTCCCGCCCTTCTCGTTGGCGAATACAATCACGTGCAGCCGGTGCGGTCCGTCGTTCAACGCCTTCACATCCTTTATTGATCGCCGGGCCCTCCCCCCATAGAAGGCCCGCCCTCCCGTCTTATCGAAAGTGTTAACGCGTGCAAACCATCCGTGACCTCGCCGCGCTGCGAAATGCCGTTTCCGGCTTCCGGACGGCGGGCGAGCGCGTCGCGCTGGTGCCGACGATGGGGGCGCTCCACGCCGGGCACATGGCGCTGGTCGACGCGGCGAAGCGCCAGGCCGACCGGGTCGTCGTCTCGATCTTCGTCAATCCGAAGCAGTTCGGGCCGAACGAGGACCTCGCTCAATATCCGCGCAAGGAAATGGCCGATTCGGCGATGCTGTCCAAGGCGGGCGTCGACCTGCTGTGGCTGCCCCCGGTCGAGGCGATGTACCCCGCCGGCTTCGCGACCAATGTGTCCGTTTCAGGGGTAAGCGACGGGCTCGACGGCGCCGCGCGGCCCGGGCATTTCGACGGCGTCGCGACCGTGGTGGCCAAGCTGTTCAACCAGGTCCGCCCCGATGTCGCTTTGTTCGGCGAGAAGGATTTCCAACAGCTCGCGGTGGTCCGCCGCATGGCCGTGGATCTCGACATGGGGCTCGAAGTCGTCGGCGTGGCCACCCGGCGCGACGATGACGGCCTCGCCCTCTCCTCGCGCAACGCCTATCTCGCCCCCGAGGACCGCGCCCGCGCCGTGACGCTGCCCCGCGCGCTGGGCGTCGCCGAGCGCAGCATCGCCAAGGGCGGCGATCCGGACGCGGCGCTGGCCCAGGCCCGCGAGTCGCTCACCGCCGCCGGCTTCGCAGTCGACTATGTCGCGCTGGTCGATGCCGAGACCTTGGGCGATCCCGCCCCCGGCCGTCCGCTGCGCCTGCTCGCCGCGGCGCGGATCGGCGGCACCCGCCTGATCGACAACATCCCCGTGAACATGAACGAAAGCAGTTAACGCCGTTAACCATTTGTTCGGACCTGCACTGCCAGAACCTGATCACTGAGGGTGAAAAAGGGGTAGTGACCATGGGCAGCAGCCTGAAGAGCGCACGGTTCCTGATCGAAAGCCGGCTCCGCGATGCGGCGCGGGGCGATTACAATGCCTGCTACGATCTCGGCATCGTCTATTCGAGCGGCGCCGAAGGCGTCGATATCGACATGATCGAGGCGCACAAATGGTTCAACATCGCCGCGATGTCGGGCGACGAGCGCGCCAAGGACTGCCGGGCAGAGATTTCCGAAGACATGAGCGCGAGAGAAATCATCGAAGCGCAGAAGTCGGCCCGCGCCTGGCTGAACCAGACCCAGCGCCGCGCGGCGTAACTTCTTTTCCTCCCTCGCGAAGCGGGGGAGGTGGCAGCGAAGCTGACGGAGGGGGCTTCCCCTCCGGGCGGCGTGCCTGGGGCCAGGCACCCTCCACCAGCCTGCGGCTGGTCCCCCTCCCCCGCTTCGCGAGGGGAGGAATGAACGCTTCATCAGCCCCCGGGCGATTGGTGGCCCGGTGATTGCAGCCGGCTAAAACGACTCATCAGCGCCGATGCCAACAACCAGCCAATGCAATGCACATGATGCGGGTGCGGACTCACGCGCTTATCGACGATATCCCATGGGTGTGAACTGCGCCCACACGGCAAGCCGATGCATCGGATGGTTGTGCGGGGCAGATTTCGGATCTCGGCGGGCAAATTGCCGCCCGCGCCGAAGCGCGAAAGCCGGGCGCATCAAGGCGCGGTTTTAGGCTGTCCAAATGGGGCGCAAGCGCTGTCACCCGCACTGCGGGCGCCTGGAGCGCCGTAGACCGCTATTTGCAGGGGCATTCGGCTTTTGGCCGGAACACATGCCCCACGCCCCCTTCGCCGGCCCGCCGCAGCCCGCTCGGGCTGCGACGGGCCGAAACGATCAGAAGTGGACGCCGACGCCCAGCACGAGCTGGTGGCGTTCGAAGTCCTGTTCGTAGTTGGAATAGCGGTATTCGGCGCGGACCAGCAGCATGCCCTTGCGGCCTTCGATGCCGATGCCGCCGCGGACGCCGTCGAGATCCTGGGTGAAGACGGTGGTGCCGCCCGTCGTGATCTTGGCGCGGGCATTGGTATAGCCGCCGCGGATATAGACCAGCCCCTGCTGGCCGATCGGCAGCCCGACGCGGGCGCCGGCATAGAGGTCGCGGCCGGTTTCGACGCAAACCCCGCTCGTGCACCATTTCGCCGTGCCCATCGTGCCTTCGACATCGGCGCCGATCACGACCTTGGACGACTGGATGTCGAACCCGGCCGCGCCGCCGAACACCAGCCCGGTCTCGTTCTCACCGCCGGCGGAGACGGCGTCGATGCCGCCGATCGCTTCGATATGGAATCCCGAGAACGGCTTGTCCTCGCTCTGCGCGAAGGCGGGCGTCGCCGCGACGGTCAGTGCAAGCGCGGCAATTGCGAAAATGCGCATCGTTATCCTCCCCATGGCTTCGGCTGTCCTGTCCAGCTCGAATTCGGACAATTGTCTACAGTAAGCCGCCACCGTGACAAGATGGCGATGTTACCGCTAACGCAAATTCTCGAAAACTGTGGCGTTTTGTGCACAGGGGCGACGCCGCCCCGGCCGACGGCGCTTACGCTTTCTTCGCCGCCGGCTTCTTCGCCGCTGCCTTTTTGGGCGCCGCCTTCTTCTTGCCCTTGCCCTTGGCCGGCCCCGCCGCCGCCCGCGCATCGATCAGCTGCGCGGCCTCCTCGAGCGTCAGCGCATCCTTGTCGATCGACTTGGGCAAGGTCGCATTGGTCGTCCCGTCGGTGACATATTCGCCGTAGCGGCCCGCCATCAGCTTGATCTCGGCCTCGGTCCGCGGATGCGGCCCCAGCACTTTCAACGGCGCCTGCGACCCGCGCGCCGGCCGTCCGCCGCCCGCCGCGGCCTCGGCCAGCTTGACCACCGCCGCGTTCATGCCGGTCTCGAACACCTCCATCGTCGACTGCAGCCGCGCATATTTGCCGTCATGCGCGAGGTAGGGCCCGTAGCGCCCGATCGACGCCGTGATCGGCTTGCCCGACTCGGGGTGATCGCCGATCGTCCGCGGCAGCTTGAGCAGCTTGAGCGCCAGCTCGAGGTCGAGCTCGACATCCTTGGGGATCGACGCGCGCGCCGCCTCCTTGCCCTCGCCGAGCTGGATGTACGGCCCGAACCGCCCCGCCTTGCGCTCGACCGGCAGCCCGCTCTCGGGATCGTTGCCCAAAGTCTCGGGCGCGGCGCCTTCGCCCTCGGCGCCGCCCGGCTGGCCGAAGCGCCGCGTGAACTTGCACTCGGGATAGTTGGAGCACGCCACGAATGCGCCGAACTTGCCCCCGCGCAGCGCCAGCCGGCCATTGCCGCACACCGGGCACAGCCGCGCGTCGCCGCCATCGGCCTTTTCGGGAAACAGATAGGGCTCGAGGAACAGGTCGAGCGCCGCGGTGACTTCGCTCGGCTTCTGCTCCATCACTTCGTCGGTGCGCGGCTTGAAGTCCTTCCAGAAGCTGTCGAGCACCGCCTGCCACTGCGCCCGCCCGCCCGAAACCTCGTCGAGCTGGTCCTCGAGATCGGCAGTGAAATCATAGCCGACATATTTCTCGAAGAAGCGCTCGAGGAACGCCGTCACCAGCCGCCCGCTCTCCTCGGCGAAGAAGCGGTTCTTCTCGATGCGGACGTACGACCGGTCCTTGAGCGTCTGGATGATCGAGGCATAGGTCGAGGGCCGCCCGATGCCGAGTTCCTCCAGCCTTTTGACCAGCGACGCCTCGGAAAAGCGCGGCGGCGGCTGGGTGAAATGCTGCTCGGCATTGACGGCCTTCTTGGCCGGCGTGTCGCCCTGGCTCAGCTTGGGCAGCCGGCGCGACTCTTCGTCGGCAGCGGCGTCGGCATCTTTGCCGGAGCCGCCAACAAAAACGTCGTCGCGGCCTTCCTCGTACAGCGCGAGATAGCCGGGGAAGAGCACCACCTGGCCGGTCGCGCGAAGCCCGTGCTGGCCGGTCGCATCCTCCAGATCGATCGTCGTGCGCTCCATCCGCGCCGACGCCATCTGGCTCGCCAGCGCGCGCTTCCAGATCAGGTCGTAGAGCCGCGCATGATCGCCCGCGCCGACGCGGTCCTTGCCGAAATCGGTCGGGCGGATCGCCTCGTGCGCTTCCTGGGCGTTCTTGGCCTTGGTGGTGTAGACCCGCGCCTTTTCCGGCACATAATGGCCGTCGTAGCGGTTGACGACCGCACGGCGCGCTTCCTGGATGGCCTCGCCGTCCATCGTCACGCCGTCGGTGCGCATATAGGTGATCGCGCCGTCCTCGTAGAGCCCCTGCGCGACTCGCATCGTGTGGCTCGCCGCGAAGCCGAGCTTGCGCGCGGCCTCCTGCTGAAGCGTCGAGGTCGTGAACGGCGGCGGCGGATTGCGCATCGCCGGCTTGGTCTCGACCGAGACGATCGTGAAGCGCCCTTCCTCGACCGCCCGTTTCGCCGCTTCGGCGGTCTTGCCGTCGCCGATCGAAAGCCGGTCGAGCTTGTCGCCCCTATACTTGACCATCCGCGCCTGGAACGGCGTGCCGTCCTGCTCCATCTCGGCGATGACCGACCAATATTCCTGCGCGGTGAAGCCTTCGATCTCGCGCTCGCGCTGGACGATCAGCCGCAGCGCGACCGACTGGACGCGCCCCGCCGACTTCGCCCCCGGCAGCTTGCGCCACAGGATCGGCGACAGCGTGAAGCCGACGAGATAATCGAGCGCGCGCCGCGCCAGATAGGCGTCGATCAAGTCGGTATCGAGCTCGCGCGGGTGCTTCATCGCCTCGGTCACCGTCGCCTTGGTGATCGCGTTGAAGGTCACGCGCTCGACGTCCTTGGGCAGCAGCTTCTTCTTCCGCAGCACTTCCTGCACATGCCAGCTGATCGCCTCGCCCTCGCGGTCGGGATCGGTCGCGAGGATCAGCCGGTCGGCGGTCCTGGCCAGGTCCGAGATCGCCTTGAGCTGCTTGGCCTTGTCGGCATAGGTTTCCCATTCCATCGCGAACCCCTCGTCGGGATTCACCGATCCGTCGCGCGGCGGCAGGTCGCGGACATGGCCATAGGACGCGAGAACGCGGTAATCCTTGCCCAGATATTTCTCGATGGTCTTCGCCTTGGCGGGCGATTCGACGATGACAAGCTGCATGGATTTGGTGTCTGATCCCAATGTGGTCGGCCTCGTGTACGCGTACGAGGGTGGTTGGCCCGAACACGGTTCGTCAAGCGGGGGATAGATGATGCTGATTTTCGCAGCCGCAATGGCTTTGCTCGCTCCCGCCGAGGAGTGGCTGGTCTGGCCGCATGCCGAGGGTTTCGTCGTCGGGCACAAGGAGACCGCCGTCGAAGGATCGATCGAGGAGCAGGTGCCGGCCGGCGAGACCGTCGAGAACTGGTCGCGGATGATCACCAGCATGCGCTTTCCGGGCGCCCCGGCCACGGAGCAATTCACCGACGACCTCGCGGCCGGCTGGAAGAAGGCCTGCCCCGGCTCGCGGTCGGTGTCGCAGATCGTCCTCGCCGATTTCCGCGTCACGGTGGAGGCGCGGATGGATTGCCCGCGCAACCCCCAGACCGGCAAGCCCGAGACGATGTTCATGCGCAGCATCCCCGGCGACGACGCGCTCTACGTGCTCCAGATCGCGTTCCGCCACGCCCCCGACGCCGCCGAAGTCCGCTGGGCCGAGGCGCAGCTGGCCGCCGCGGTGATGTGCACCGCCAAGTCGCCCAGGCCGGCGTGCAAGCGGTGACCGCCCCCGACGACCGCGAGCGCACTCAGCTCGAACGGCTGACCTTCTTCTCCGACGCGGTGTTCGCGATCGCGATCACCTTGCTGGTGATCGAGGTCCGCGTCCCCGAGGTCCATCCGTTCAGCGAGGCGGGGCTGCGCCAGGCGCTGCTCGGGCTCACGCCCAAATATGCCGGCTTCGTCGTCAGCTTCTTCGTGATCGGCCGCTTCTGGATCGGGCATCACCGCCTGTTCGGGATGCTGCGCCGCGCCGACAACAAGCTGATCTTCGCCAATCTCCTGCTGCTGCTCGGCATCGCCTTCATGCCGTTCCCGACCGCAGTGTTCAGCGACTATGTCGGCAGCATCACCTCGACCATGCTCTACGCCGGCTGGCTGGTCGTGGCCGGGCTGTTCAACTGGCGGCTGATCGGCATCGGCCTGCACGGCGATTACCTGCTCGCCGGGGATTTCGATCCGGCGATCCGGCGCCAGCTGCTGGTGGGCCGCGCGCTGCCGATCGCGCTCGGCGTGCTGGCGATGGTGGCGGTGCTGCTCCACCCCGCGCTGCCGCTGCCGGTGCTGCTGGTCGGGGCGCTGATCGGTTCGATGGTGATCCGCGTCGCCACTCGCGCAGCCCCAGCCGAACCCGCGCCCGAGGCATAGGAGAGGATCGACGGCCAGCTTTTCCCCGGCGAAGGCCGGGGCCCAGTACCGGCGGACTCGCGGCGGCAGCCTGCCCTCGACATGGCTCGCAACTGGGCCCCGGCCTTCGCCGGGGAAAGATATAGCGAGCCGAATCCGACTTTACCCGACCAGCGACACCCGCCCCCCGGCGTGCCGCTCGAGCCGCCCGCTCAGCTCGAGCTCGAGCAGCACCGTCTGCACCACCGGCGACGCCAGTCCCGCCTGCCGGATCAGCTCGTCGACCGCGACCGGCACCGGCCCGAGCAGCCCGGTCACGCGCGCGCGGTCGCCGTCGCTCGCATCCTGCGGCGGCTCGGCGCCGAACCCGCTCACCGGCGAGCGTACCGCGCGCGCATCGATCGGGCGGACCGCCTCGAGGATGTCGTCGACGCCCTGCACCAGAGTCGCGCCCTCGCGGATCAGCAGGTTGCAGCCCTGCGCGCGCGGGTCGAGCGGCGATCCCGGCACCGCCATCACTTCGCGCCCCGCCTCGGCGGCGATCCGCGCGGTGATCAGCGATCCCGATCGCGGCGCCGCCTCGACCACCACCGTGCCCAGCGCCAGCCCGGCGATGATGCGGTTGCGCGAAGGGAAGAAGCGCGCGAGCGGCTCGGTCCCCGGCGGCTGCTCGGCGAGCAGCAGGCCCTCGTTCGCCACCCGCTCCTGCAGCGCCGCATTCTCGGGCGGGAACACCACATCGATCCCGCTCGCGATCACGCCGATCGTCCCGCTCCCGAGCGACCCGACATGCGCCGCGGTATCGACGCCGCGCGCCAGCCCCGACGCCACCGTCACCCCCGCCTCGCCCAGCCCGAGCGCGAGCTGGCGCGCGAAGCGGCACGCCGCGGCCGAGGCATTGCGCGCGCCGACCATCGCGATCACCGTCCGCGCGGCGAGCGCGACTCGCCCGCGGACGATCAGCGCGGGCGGCGCGCTGTCGAGCTCGGCGAGCAGCGCGGGATAGTCCGAATCGCCGAGGAACAGATAGCGCGCACCCAGCCGCTCGACCGAAGCGATCTCGCGCCGCACGGCGCCCGGATCGGCGATCTGCGGCGCCCGGCCGCCGCCGCGCGACGCCAGCATCGGCAGCGCGTCGAGCGCGGCCTCGGCATTGCCGAACCGCGCGATCAACTGGCGATAGGTGACCGGCCCGACATTGGCCGACCGGACGAGCCGCAACCGCGCCTCGCGCGGGTCAGCCATCTTTCCTGGCGCCGACCTTCGGCTCGGTCCCGCTCAGCAGCCGGTCGATATTCTCGCGGTGCTTCCACACCACGATCAGCGCCAGCCCGAGCAGCATCAGCACCAGCTCGGACCGGTCGAAGAACGCCGCGCTCACCGGCGCGCTGATCGCCGCGGTCATGCCCGCGAGCGACGAGTAGCGCAGCGCCGCGAACAGCCCGAGCCACACCCCGGCATAGACCAGTCCCGACGGCCAGCTCAGCGCCAGCACCACCCCAAGCAAGGTCGCCACGCCCTTGCCGCCCTTGAACTTGAGCCACGCCGGGTAGCAATGCCCGACAAACGCCGCGAGCCCGCCGAGCATCGCGGTGCCCGGGAACAGCGCATCGGCCAGCAGCACCGCCGCCGCACCCTTGCCGAGGTCGAGCAGCAGCGTCGCCGCAGCGAGGCCCTTGCGCCCGGTGCGCAGCACGTTGGTCGCGCCGATATTGCCCGATCCGATCACGCGCAGGTCGCCGGCGCCGCCCGCCCGGGTCAGCAGCACGCCGAACGGGATCGACCCGAGCAGATAGCCGAGCAGCAGTGCCGCTGCCGGCGCGAGCCAGACGATTTCGGTTTGCACCCCCGTGCGCCCTCCTTGGTCCCAAGCTAGGCGCTCGCCCGGGCGGGCGCAATCTGGATCATAGGGTACCAGCCGTTGAGGGTTGGGCGACCGCGCCGCCTGGTCTAGCCTGCCGCGCGTGACGATTGACGAACGCAGCCGGGCCGCGCTGTCCCGATTGACCGAAAACGAGAAGACCTGCCTGCGCCGTCGGCTGCTCCCGCAGACCGCGAAGGAAATGGCGATCGATCTCGGCATCTCGCCGCATGCCGTCGAGAAGCGGCTCAAGATGGCGCGCACCAAGCTCGGCCTCTCCTCCTCGCTCCAGGCCGCGCGGCTGCTCGTCGAATCCGAGTCCCAGCCGCTGGTACCCCATGCGCCGGACCTCGCCGCTGCCGGCGTGGCGCCGCATGCCGCCGCCATCCCCGGCGATCGGCGCCGGTGGTGGATTGGAGGGACCCTCGCAATGAGCTTCACGATCGCGGCAGTGCTTGCCGTCACTTTATATGGTGCCCCGGTGCGACAGGACGCGCCCGCGCCGGTCGAGCGCAAGCCGGCGACCGCGGAACAGGTCACGGCGTTCCTCGCCCGAAGCTTCGGGATGATGGACAAGGATCATTCGGGCTATCTCGAAGCGGCCGAGGCGCCGAGGACGACGATGCGGACGGAGGGCGGGCCGGCGCGCGAGATCGACTCGAAGCAGGCGGGCGCGATGTTCGTCGCGCGCGCCGATCGCGATGGCGACGGCAGGGTTAGCCGCGACGAATGGATCGCCTTCATGCGCCCGCCGCTCGACAGGAACGGCATTCCGGTTCCGCGCAAGCGCAGCTGATCCGGCGCAGGCGGCGTCGGGCGGTTGACGGGCATCGGGCGCGGGGCCATCCCGCGCCCGATGCCCGACAGCCGCCCGATCCTGTTCTTCGATTCCGGCGTCGGCGGGCTGTCGGTGCTCGCCCCGGTGCGTGCGCTGCTGCCCCGGGCCCCGCTCGTCTATGTCGCCGATTCGGCGGGCTTTCCCTACGGCACCCGCAGCGAGGCCGAGATCGCGGCGCGCGTCCCCGCCTTGCTCGGCCGCCTTGCCGAGCGTTACGATCCGCGGCTGATCGTCATCGCCTGCAACACCGCCTCGACGATCGCGCTCGACCATGTCCGCGCCGCGCTCGACCTGCCCATCGTCGGCACCGTGCCGGCGATCAAGCCCGCGGCGTTGCTCAGCCGGACCCGGGTGATCGGCGTGCTCGGCACCGAAGCCACCGTGCGCCAGCCCTATGTCGACGATCTCGCGGCGCGCTTCGCCGCCGATTGCACCGTGCTGCGCCACGGCTCGGCCGAACTGGTCGACCTCGCCGAGCGCGCGCTGGGCGGCGAGGCGCCCGCGCCCGCCCGCCTCCGCGCGGTGCTGGACGGGCTGTTCGCGCGGCCCGGCGGCGAGCGGCTCGACGTGATCGTCAACGCCTGCACCCATTTCCCGCTGCTCGAAGCCGAACTCGCCGCCGCCGCGCCGCACCCGGTGCGCTTCGTCGACGGCGGCCCCGGCATCGCGCGGCGCGTCGCTTTCCTCACCCAGGGTCAGGAATGGCCCGGCTCGCCCGGCCCCGGCCGCGCCGTCTTCACTGCCCGCACCCCGCGCACCGACGCGCTGGCCCCGGCGCTCGCCCGCTACGGGCTATCGGCGGTCGAGTCGCTCTAGATCGCTTGCAATGTAGGATTTGCCGGGCTGTGCTGCGGCAATGCGCATCTGCCCTTCTCCCGTTCGTCCCGCCGCCGCCGAAGCGGCACCTTGCGGAGGGGGAAAACAGGGGGGACGTGCCGTGAAGTTTGTGAACTTCCGGCACGCGACTCGCGCCACCGCAAGCCTTGCGCCCGGCCTCAGCCCTGCGCCTGGGACTGCGGTTGCTGGCTCATCGGAATGTCGCGCAGCATCGCGGCATAGCGCGCGGCGAGTTCGAGATGAGCATGGCGGGCGCTATGGTCGAGGCAGCGGTCGGCGCTCTCGCGTTCCTGCCGCGCGCGCCTGCTGTAATATTCATAGTCCAGACTGGTCATTTTCAGCTCCGATACAAGCGGGAGCATGCGTCTCTCAGCCGCGGACATGCCTTGGCGAGTCGTCCGCGATTGCAGCGTCATACCACCGGCCGCAGCGCACTCAGAATCACGCAGATCAAGATTCGCCCCGCTCGCGGAATTTCCGGCACGATTTGGCGATTTTACGCAGTGGAAATCCCCGCCTTTTGGGATTAGGACGGCCAGCATGGGCACTCAGGATACCGCCCCCGGGGGAATCGACTACTCGCGGGTCTTCAGCCAGGCCATCGACCGGCTTCACGCCGAAGGGCGATACCGCGTGTTCATCGAGATCCTGCGCAACAAGGGCGCCTATCCCAACGCGCGCTGCTTCGCCGGGCACAACGGGCCGAAGCCGATCACGGTGTGGTGCTCGAACGACTATCTGTCGATGGGCCAGCACCCCAAGGTGATCGGCGCGATGGAGGAGGCGCTCCACGATGTCGGCGCCGGCTCGGGCGGCACCCGCAACATCGGCGGCAACACCCATTACCATATCGCGCTCGAGGCCGAGCTCGCCGACCTGCACGGCAAGGAAGGCGCGCTGCTCTTCACCTCGGGCTATGTCTCGAACGAAGCGACGCTCGCCACCCTCGCCAAGGTGCTTCCCGGCTGCATCGTCTTCTCGGACGAGCTGAACCACGCCTCGATGATCGCGGGCATCCGCCATTCGGGCTGCGAGAAGCGCGTGTTCCGCCACAACGACCTGGCCCATCTCGAGGAACTGCTCGCCGCCGAGGACCCCGCGACGCCCAAGCTGATCGCGTTCGAGAGCGTCTATTCGATGGACGGCGACGTCGCGCCGATCGCCGAGATCTGTGACCTCGCCGACAAGTACAACGCCCTCACCTATCTCGACGAGGTCCATGCCGTCGGCATGTACGGCGCACGCGGCGGCGGCATCTCCGAGCGCGACGATGTCGCGGACCGGCTTACGATCATCGAAGGCACGCTGGGCAAGGCGTTCGGGGTGATGGGCGGCTATATCACTGCCAGCACGATGATCGTCGACGTGATCCGCAGCTACGCGCCGGGGTTCATCTTCACGACGTCGCTCTCGCCCGTGCTGGTCGCGGGCGCGCTGGCGTCGGTTCGCCATCTCAAGGCCTCGAGCGAGGAGCGCGAGGGCCAGCAGGCGGCCGCGGCGACGCTCAAGGCGATGCTCGCCGAGGCCGGGCTGCCGGTGATGAACTCGACCACCCATATCGTCCCGCTGATGGTCGGCGATCCGGTCAAGGCCAAGCGGATCAGCGATATCCTGCTCGCCGAGTATGGCGTCTACGTCCAGCCGATCAACTACCCGACGGTGCCCCGCGGCACCGAGCGCCTGCGCTTCACCCCCGGCCCGACGCACGACGAAGCGATGATGCGCGAGCTCACCGGCGCGCTGGTCGAGATCTGGGGCCGGCTCGAACTGGAGCTGCGGCGGGCGGCGTGAGCACCGACATCCTCGCGCTCGGGCGCAGGCGCCTGTTCGTGGTTCCGGGGCTGTGCCTTCTCTATCTCGTCGTCCGGATGATCCTGACCGGCTTTGACGGCTACGAGCTGGCGTTAATGGGTTCGGTCGCGGTCCTGCTGTATCTCCACCAGCGGGCTGCCCCCAGGCAGCGCGCCTATCTCTTCGCCGCCGGTATTTCGGTGTTCACTGCATTCGCCGCGATCCTGCCCGCCTGGCTCGGCAGCGATCGCGTCGGCGTGGTGCTGGCGCTGGTCTTCTGGGGCGCGGTGACGACGTTTGCGCTCATCTGGGCGCGGATCCATGTGCTCGACACGCCCGCCTGACCGGCTTCACGCCCTGCTGAGCGTCGCGCTCCAGGCGTAGCCGCGGTAGAGCGGGGTGAACTCGAGCCCCAGCCCCTGCGCCTCGGCAACCCGCCTGAGCACTGCCGGCAGCTCGCGCCGCGGGTAGACGTGGAAGTCGTTGAGCGACTTGAAATGCAGCCGCCTCGCCAGCGCCGGCAGCCGCTCATACTGGCCGAAATCGATGATGTGCAGGCTGCCCCCCGGCGCGAGGCACTTGGCGCCCCGCTCGACTGCGTCCTGCCAGGGCGGGATCATCGACAGCGTGTAGCTCATGAACACCCGGTCGACCTTGTCGAGCCCGAACAGCGCCTGGGTGTCGAAGCTCCCGGCGTCGCCCTGCGCCAGCACGATCCTGTCCGCCAGCCGCTTGCGCGCCACCGACTTGCGCGCGGTCTCGAGCATCGCCTCGCTGATGTCGAAGCCGAGGAAGCGCGCCTTCGGCCACAGCTTCGCCGCGACGATCAGGTTGCGTGCGGTCCCGCACCCGACCTCGAGCACCGTCCCGCCCGGCGGGGGCGCCAGGCGCCGGATCAGCCGGTCGCGGCCGAACAGATAGAATTTGCGAGTGAAGTCGTAGATGTGGCGATGGAACGAATAGGTCTCGTCCATCGCCTGCTTCTGATCCGCGGCCCCGCCGCGGCCGTCGGGCACGCTCATCCGTGCGGCTTGAGCGAATACAGGTGCGTCGCGCCGTACACCGCCGAGCGGTCGCGCTTGGTCCAGTCGTCGAGCTGTTCCTGCGGCGCGCGCTGCCACTGGTCCATCAGCGCGTCGGGGATGTGCCCCGGCACCACGTCGGGCACCGCCGCGGTGCGGTAGAGCACGCGCGCGCCGGGCTTGGCGGTGCGGGTAATCTCGGTCCACAAATTGGTCAGCTGCTCGTCGGTCATCCAGTCCTGCGCGTCGAGCAGGATGTAGCGGTCGAGCGACTGCGCCGGCATCGATGCGAGATAGACCGCCATGTTCTCGTGGCGGATCTCGACGCGGTCGGCGCGGTCGACCACGTCCCGGTAATTGCCCGCCTGGAGATAGGGCGGCAGCGGCGCGTCCGGCCCGGCGCCATAGCCGCGGCCGAACGCCTGCCACGCGAAATAATTGTCCTTGAACGGAAAGTCGCACGACAGCTTCTCGAGCCGGCTCTTGAGCGCGCCGGTGATCCCCTGGCGGTCGTCGGCGGCGAGCAGGTCGTATTGCGCCGGCGGAATGCCGAAGCCGAACAGCGCGGCAGGCTGGTCGACCAGCCAGCGCAGGAACTTCTTGTCGAAGAACGGCGCGAACTTGGTCTCGAAGATCTCGCGCTGCTCCTCGACCGTCTTGGCCTCGAGGATCATCTTGGGATCGATCCCATAGGTCTTCGCCATCAGGTGGACGAAGCCGATCAGCCCGCCGAGCAGCCCCTTCTTGTAGAAGCCGGTCTTGAACCCGGAGATGCGCCGCCGCCCGGCAAGATCGCGGCTCTCCCAATAGCGCTTCGACGCCGCGTCGAGATGCGGGCGGATATATTTCTTGTACGCCTCGACATTCTCGGGCTGGTCGGCCTGGCCGAAGAAGCGGTGGAACGCGGCATAATCGGGCAGGTGGAGCGCGGCCTGCTGCTTGAGGTTGGCGAGCGCGATATGCGTGGTGTTGAGATCGACCGCAGTGATCTTCTTCGGATTCGCGGTCAGGTAGGAGAAGACGTTGCACCCGCCCGACGAGATGGTGACGACATGGCTGTCGGGGGTGATCTGCAGCGCCTCCATGTCGACGTCCGGATCTTCCCAGATCTGCGCGTAGACGAGGCCGCGAAACGCGAAGGTGAAGGCGCGCTCGAGCAGGCCCTGCTTGCTCAATTGCTCGTGGCGATGGACCGCGCCGCTCAGCGCCTCGTTCTTCGGAGTCTTGGCAACTGAACCCATTACTGACTCCCGGCGGTACCCGCGCTAGGCCTGAACAAAGCGCGGGAGCCTTAGGCCGCAAGGGTCTGCAAATCAATCCCGGGGGGACTCGGCGCGGGACCCGGATGCGCCGCCGAAGTTGTTCGATCGGCACCATTTCCGCGCGAACCGCACATGCAACACAAGGTTGCGGGACCGGCCAAGATGCCTCAGACAGGGACGGCAACTAGGGGGAAGACAGGGGCATGATCGGTACCGTCAAATGGTTCAACGCTGAAAAGGGCTATGGCTTCATCTCGTGCGAGGGTTCGCCCGACGTGTTCGTCCATCACACTGCAATCCAGGGTGACGGCTTCAAGTCGCTCGACGAGGGGCAGAGCGTCGAGTTCGAAGTCCAGCAGGGACCCAAGGGCGCGCAGGCGGCGAACGTCGTAAAGCAGTAGCGGCAAGTCGTTTTCAGCTTCGCTGAGGCGGCACCAGCCCACTCCCCCACCCGGCCTCCCATCGGCAGTATCTTGTGGGAGGTCGGGTGGGGGAGTGGGCTGGTGCGGCGACGTTTCAGCTTTGCTGAAACCAGCTATTCAACTGCGTTCGAGATCGCATCGCCGACCTTCTCGGCGCGGTTGCCGATATCGTCGGCGGCGTTGGACAGCGTGTCGCCGGCCTGGTCGGCGCCGTTCTCGATCACGTCGCCCGCGGCGTCGGCGGTGTTGCTCAGCCCGTCGGCGACGTTCTCGGCCGAATTCTCGAACCTGTCCGCAGCCTTTTCGGAGCAGGCAGCGAGGCTCAACCCGAGCGGCAGGGCGAGGACGAGGAACAGTTTGCGCATTTCGGTCTCCAATCTCTAGCCAGCGCGCGCGACCCGGCGTAAGGCGCGCGGCATGTCACGCCGCATCGCCATCGCTTCGGACCACGCCGCCTACGCCATGAAGGCCGAACTCGCCGAATGGTTGCGTGAACAGGGCAATGAAGTCCTCGATCTCGGGACCGCGGGCCCCGAAAAGAGCGTCGATTATCCCGATTACGGCTATGCCCTCGCCCAGGCGCTCGCCGACAAGCGCGCCGATTGGGGCGTCGCCCTGTGCGGCTCGGGCATCGGCATCTCGATCGCGGTCAACCGCCACCCGCTCGCCCGCTGTGCTCTGGTCTCCGAGCCCTTCTCGGCCCGGCTCGCGCGCAATCATAACGACGCCAACGTCATCGCGCTCGGCGCGCGGCTGGTCGGCATCGAGATGGCCAAGGCGTGCGTGATGACCTTCCTCAATTCCGAATTCGACGGCGGTCGCCACGCCGGCCGCGTCGACAAGCTCACCCAGCCGACACCCTCGAGACCGACCAGGAGCAAGCCATGAGCACCAACCCGCAGATGGCCGGCCTCCAGCCCGACGGCTTCTTCACCAGGAGCCTGTCCGAAGTCGATCCCGCAGTCTTCGCCGGTGTGCAACACGAGCTGAATCGCGAGCGCCATCAGATCGAGCTGATCGCGTCGGAGAATATCGTCTCCAAGGCAGTGCTCGAGGCGCAGGGCTCGGTCTTCACCAACAAATATGCCGAAGGCTATATCGGCAAGCGCTACTATCAGGGCTGCGAGCCTTCGGACGAAGTCGAGGCGCTCGCGATCGAGCGCGCCAGGCAGCTGTTCGATTGCGGCTTCGCCAACGTCCAGCCGCACTCGGGCGCGCAGGCCAACGGCGCGGTGATGCTCGCGCTGACCAAGCCCGGCGACACGATCATGGGGCTCAGCCTCGACGCTGGCGGCCACCTCACCCACGGCGCCAAGGCGGCGATGAGCGGCAAATGGTTCAACGCGATCCAGTACGGCGTCGACCCCGACACCCATCTGATCGACTTCGACCAGGTCTCCGCCCTCGCGAAAGAACATAAACCCAAGCTGATCATCACCGGCGGCTCGGCCTATCCGCGCATCATCGACTTCGCCAAGTTCCGCGCGATCGCGGACGAAGTCGGCGCGATCTTCATGGTCGACATGGCGCACTTCGCCGGGCTGGTCGCGGGCGGCGCGCACCCGACGCCGTTCGGCCACGCCCATGTCGTCACCACCACCACCCACAAGACGCTGCGCGGTCCGCGCGGCGGCATGGTGCTGACCGATGAAGAGGCGATCGCCAAGAAGATCAACTCGGCGGTGTTCCCAGGGCTCCAGGGCGGCCCGCTGATGCACGTCATCGCCGCCAAGGCAGTCGCGTTCGGCGAGGCGCTCCGCCCCGATTTCCGCAGCTACATCGCCGCGGTGGTCGAGAACGCCAAGGTGCTGGCCGCCACGCTCAAGGAGCGCGGCGCCAACCTCGTCTCGGGCGGCACCGACACGCATCTCGCGCTGGTCGACCTCTCGCCGCTCGGCGTTACCGGCCGCGACGCCGACGAAGCGCTCGAGCGCGCCGCGATCACCTGCAACAAGAACGGCATCCCCAACGATCCGCTGCCCCCGGTCAAGACCAGCGGCATCCGCGTCGGCTCGCCCGCAGGCACCACTCGCGGCTTCGGCCCCGCCGAGTTCCGCGAGATCGGCAACATGGTCGCCGACGTGCTCGAGGGCCTGCGGAAAAATGGCGAGCAGGGCGACGCGCAGATCGAAGCCAATGTCCGCGAGCGCGTCCGTGCGCTATGCGAGCGCTTCCCGATCTATCCGGAGGCGTGAGTGGAGGAAGTCGTGCAGCTTTCACGCATGTGCGCGAAATGCTCTGCCGCATTGGCCGAGGATGCGAACTTCTGCGGCAATTGCGGCGTCCGGGCTGGTTCCGGCGAAACGGGCCGCGCGCTGGATGCGGCGCGTAACTTTGCCGTCGGCACCGCCACCGAAGCCGGGAACCACGCGCGCGAGATCATGAAAAATCCGACGGCGCAGAAGATCGCCGGGGGCGCGGCGCTCGGCGCCGCTGCCGCGACGGTGATCCCCTTCGTCACCATCGGACTGGGCGCAGTGCTCGGTGCCGGCTATGTCGCGTTCAAGCGGCTGACCAAGTAGATGCGCTGTCCCTTCTGTGGAAACGAAGACAGCCAGGTAAAGGACAGCCGTCCCACGGAGGACGGCGCCGCGATCCGCCGCCGCCGCCAGTGCGAGGCCTGCGCCGCGCGCTTCACTACCTTCGAGCGCATCCAGCTGCGCGACCTGACCGTGCTCAAGAGCGAGGACCGCCGCGAGCCGTTCGAGCGCGACAAGCTGGTCCGCTCGGTCTCGATCGCCGCGCGCAAGCGACCGATCACCGCGGCGCAGATCGAGAAGCTCGTCTCAGGCATCCAGCGCCAGCTCGAGACGCTCGGCGACAGCGAGATCCCCTCGGCGAAGATCGGCGAGCTGGTGATGCACGGCCTCAAGGGCCTCGACTCGGTCGCCTACATCCGCTTCGCCAGCGTCTACAAGGACTTCCGCGAGGCCCGCGACTTCGAGGAATTCGCCGGCAATGTCAGCGAGGCGGGGCTGGAGTGAGCGCTCCGGCACCCGCCCCCCAGCCTGCCATCGTCCTCGTCCGCCCCCAGCTGGGCGAGAATATCGGCAAGGCGGCGCGGGCGATGCTCAATTTCGGGCTGACCGAGATGCGCCTCGTCTCTCCGCGCGACGGCTGGCCCAACCCGAGCGCCGGTCCCGCCGCGAGCGGCGCCGACCGGGTGCTCGAGCATGCGCAGGTCTTCGAGTCCGTCGCTGAGGCGGTCGCCGATTGCCCGCACGTCTTCGCCACCACCGTCCGCAAGCGCGGCGTCACCAAGCCGGTGCTGACCCCCGAGGCTGCCGCCACCGAGATCCGCGCCGCGCCCGGCCGCTCGGCGATCCTGTTCGGCCCCGAGCGCTCGGGGCTCGAATCCGACGACGTCGCGCTCGCCCGCACCATCATCACCGTCCCGATCAATCCCGAGTTCGGTTCGCTCAATCTCGCCCAGGCGGTGATCCTCGTCGCGTATGAGTGGTCGAAGGGCGAGGGGCTGGCGATCCCGCCGCATGTCGATCTCGATCCACCCGCGCCGCAGGCCGAGCTCGAGGGGATGATCGGCCAGCTCGAGGCGATGCTCGAGCAGACCGGCTTCTATCACCCGCCCGCGCGCACCCCGCTGACCCGGCGGACGCTGCGCACCCTGCTGACCAAGCCCGGCTGGACCGCGCCCGAGGTCCGCACCTTCCGCGGCGTGCTCTCGGCGCTCGACGGCAAGAAGCGTCCGCGCTGACCCGCCGGATCATTGCCTTTCGGCACTTTCCCCGGATATGATCCGGCAGACGGTTAGGGGAACACCATGAGTCTGACGCTTATTTCCGGAATTTTGCTGTTTGCGGCGACGCCCGCCCAGTCCGCGGCGCAGGATGCGCCGGCCCCGCCGAAGAAGCAAAAGCTGATCTGCCGCCGTGATACCACGGTCGGAACCCGGCTCGCGCACCGCACCTGCCTCACCGAATCGCGCTGGAAAGATATGGACGAGGCTGCCGAGCTCCAGAAGCGCCGCATGATGGACACTGCCGAACGCTCGGGCCGCTCCGACGATTTCCCCGGGCCGAAGCCGAACTGACTCGCGTCCGCACGGCGGCGCATCCAGGAAAACATTGACTTCGCGCGCCTGCATCCGTAGGCGCGCCGCTTCGCAATAGGCCCCGCACCCCGGTGAAGCGGTGGCCCTGCCGGTCTCATGGACCCCAGCAGAGCGATACCGGGAACCGCGGCCGGCTAGCGATAGCCGGCTAAATGTTGTTGTTATTGCAAGGAATATCACATGTCGAAGCGCAACAGCGCCAAGCACAAGCTCGACCGCCGGATGGGCGAGAACATCTGGGGCCGTCCCAAGTCCCCGGTGAACAAGCGCGAATACGGCCCCGGCCAGCACGGCCAGCGCCGCAAGGGCAAGGTTTCCGATTTCGGCATCCAGCTCCGCGCCAAGCAGAAGCTCAAGGGCTATTATGGCGACGTGACCGAGAAGCAGTTCCGGGCATGCTACCATGAGGCCGCCCGCATGAAGGGCGACACCGGCCAGAACCTGATCGGCCTGCTTGAGCAGCGCCTGGACATGATCGTCTATCGCGCCAAGTTCGCCCCGACCGTGTTCGCCGCGCGCCAGCTCGTCAGCCATGGCCACATCAAGGTCAACGGCGTGAAGTGCAACATCGCGTCGCGCCGCGTCTTCCCGGGCATGGAGATCACGCTTGGGTCGAAGGCGCAGGAAATGGCGCTGGTGATGGAAGCGCAGAGCCTCGCCGAGCGCGACATCCCCGAATATGTCGCCCCGGACGGCGCATCGAAGATCACCTTCACCCGCGTGCCGACGCTCGACGAAGTGCCGTATCCGGTGAAGATGGAGCCGAACCTGGTCGTGGAATTCTACAGCCGCTGACGCGAGGATTTAGCGACGCTAAATCCAGCGATACTCAGCGGCTCGGCCGGCGGCGCCAAAAGCGCCGGCCGACGACGCGGCTTTGCCGCGGCGCAAACCGAACCAGAAAACAGGGGCGGTCCTTCGGGGCCGCCCCTTTTTCATGGGCGCGGCGCGGGGAAGAGCCCGGCATCCTTGCCACGCCCCGGCGCGCGGGCGAAGAGTGGCGCCATGACGCACCCGACCCTTCCCACCCCCGCCGAGGCGCTGGCGATCGCCCGGGCGGTGATCGAGTCGCGCTATCCGGGTGCCGCCTTCGCCTTCGCCGCGGGATCGATCCTGCGCGGCGAGGGAACGCTCCATTCGGACATCGATCTGGTCGTGGTCTTCGACCGGCTGGAGGTCGCGCGGCGCGAATCCTTTCTGTTTGAAGGCGTGCCGGTGGAAGCGTTCGTCCATGACGAGGAGACGCTGGCCTGGGCAGTCAACTCGAGCGCGGCGCGCGGCCGCCCCGGCTTTCCCGCGCTGATCGCCGAAGCCACGCTGCTCGGACGCGCGCCGGAACGGGGGGAGCGCGTCCGGCATGCCGTCGCGGCGATGCTCGCCAAGGGCCCGCCGCCGATGGCCCCCGCCCAGGTCGACGCGATGCGCTATGCGATCACCGAATTCACCAATGATCTGCGGGGGGAACGCACGCCCGCCGAGGCGCTCGCGATCGGGATCATGCTGTATCCCCCGCTGGTCGAGCTTGCGCTGCGCGGCCGGGGGAAGTGGAACGCGACCGGCAAATGGGTCCCGCGCAGCCTCGCCGAGGCCGATGACGCGCTGGCCGGCGACTTCGACCGCGCGTTCCGGGCCTTGTTCGCCACCGGCGCGTGCGAAGCCGTCATCGCGCTGGTCGAACGCGAACTGGCGCCGCACGGCGGACCCCGGTTCGACGGGGACCAGCAACGCATCCCCGCCCCGCGGCGCGCCTAGGGTCAGCGGCGCAGCCGCGCCGCCGCGAAATCGATGAAGGCCGGCCAATTGTCGTGGTTGTTGTGCCCGCCCTGGTGCTGGCGGAAGCCGATCGTGCCGCCCGTCACCGGAGTCAGCACCGGTGGGAACGCGGTCGCGCTCAGTCCCTTCCTGCCGAGCAGCTCCCAGGCATGGGACGCCGCCACTGCCGCGACGAAGCTCCCCCTGGGATCGACCCAGCCATCGCCGGTCTCGACCGTCCCCGCGCCGATGAACAGCGCCCGCGGCGCCGCCAGCGCGATCAGCAGATGCGCATCGACCGGCAAGTCGAACTCGGTCTTCGGCCCGGCATATTTCAGGAAATTGCCCGCGAACCAGTGATACTCGCCCCCTGCCGCGAGATTGCCGATCCGCTCGCCGAAATTGCGGCGATAGAGCGCCGCCCCGCCCGCGCCCGACGAGCCGATAAAGCCGATCGCGAAGCGCTGGTCGTACGCCATCGTCACCAGCGCCGCCTTGCCCCAGCGCGACAGCCCCTCGATTCCCACGCGCTTCGTATCGACCCTGGGGTCCATCGCCAGCGCATCAAAGGCTTGGGTAGCGCCCCACGCCCAGGCGCGCAGCACGCCCCAATCCTCGGGCCCGCGCCGTTTGCCGCGCATCGAGATGCCGATCACCCCGTCGTTCAGCTTGCCGCCGTTATCCGCCTGGACGCTGCCGGTGACGAGCACCGCATAGCCGAAGCCGTGCGCCAGCAGCAGCTCGCTCGATGTCGGCCCGGGCACCACCGGGCGCCGCGGCCCCGGCCAGCGGAACCCCTCGGGAAAGCCGAACGACAGGATCACCGGCACCCGCCCCTTCGCATCGGCCGGCAGCGTGTAGCGCAGCTGGATCACCGCGGACGCCTGCGGCCAGCCGCGATTGTCGGCGGTCCCCTCGAGCCAGCGCTTGACCACCGGCCGCCCCGCCTCGATCCCGCGCTCCTCGCGGACCAGCTTCCACGCGATCGCCGGCGCGGTCGCGGGCACCCGCCCGTAGATCTCGCGGTCGAACAGCTTGACGATCTCGGGCCGCCGCTCGCGCCACCACATCGCCGGACTGTCGACCCGGTCGCCATTGACCATCGTCAGCACGCCCGGCAGCGCCGGATCGCCCGCCCTGGCCTCGTCGTAATTGGCGGCGTTGGGCGCCTCGCGGTTGAACCCGTCGGCGCCAGGCCGCGTCGCGGCGATGCCGAGCTGCGCGAGCATCGCCTGCCGGTCGATTTCGGCCTCGCGATAATCCTGCTGCGCGCACGCCGGGACGCTCCCCAGCATCAGCGCCACTGCGCACAGGCCCGCTACGATCCGCATCCCCGCCTCCATCCCTGCCTTGGCAATGTTATCGCTAACAGGATGGCATCGAGGACACGGCAAAGGCAAGCCGTGCGTTACTTCGCTCCCGGCGCCATCCCCATCGCGCTGCGCAGGAAGGTATCGGCCTTGTCGAGCATCCCCGCGCGCGCCTGGCTGTCGTGGAGCTGGTGGTCGAGGTCGGGGAACTCGACCAGCTCGACGCGCTTGTGCGCCTCGCGCAGCCGGCTCGCCATCACCCGCGATTCGGCGATGCCGACATTGACGTCGTGGTCGCCATGGAACAGCAGCACCGGCGCGGTGATCCTGGCGGCGTTGCGCGCCGGCGATCCCTCGGCGATGTGCGGGCCCGTGCCGATCGCGTCGCGCACGATCCGGAAGTTGGTGAACCAGCGCGCCTCTTCCTTGAGCATGTCGAGATCGGTCACCGGCGCGATCGCGACGATCGCCTTGAACAAGGCCGGGTCCATCACCGCCGATTGCAGCGCCGCGTAGCCGCCGTACGACCAGCCGACGATCGCGAGCTTGTCGGGCGCGGCGATGCCCTGCGACACCAGCCAGCGCCCGCCGTCGTTGACGTCGCCGATCGCGGTCCGCCACGAGCGGAAGCCGTTCTGCTGGAACCAGGCGTCGCCATAGCCGGTCGAGCCGCGGAAATTGGGCTGGAGCACCGCGAAGCCGCGCGCCGCGAAGAATTGCGCGAGCCAGTCGAAGCCCCATTCGTCGCGCGCGCCCGGGCCCCCGTGCGGCATCACGATCGCGGGGAGGCCCCCATTGATCTTTCCTGGGCCGTCGCTCCCCCGGGGCAGCGTCAGATAGGCCGGGATCCGGGTGCCGTCGCCCGCGGTGAAGGTGACCGGCTTGACCGGCGACAGCGCCGTACCCTCGAGCTGCGGGCGCGAGAGCATGATCTCCATGACCTTCTTGGCCTTGCGGTCGAACACATAATAACGCCCGGGATCGACGTCGCTGCCCGCCCAGAGCAGCAGCCGGTTCTCGTCGGTGCTCGAGTCGACGAACTGGATCAGCGGCAGCCCCGGCAGCGCGCGCGACAGCGACGCCGCCAGCGCCTTGAGCACGGGATCGAAGAACACCGATACGCGCCGGTCGGTGACATAGCTCGCCCCGACCACGCGCTGGCGCCGGCCGATGCGGACCAGCCCGTCGACATCGACGTCGTCGCGGGCATAGACCAGCTCGCGCTTCATCGATCCGTCGAGCGCGACCCGGTAGAGGGCCTGGCGCCCGTTCTGCTTCTCGAAGCCATAGACTGCGTTCAAGTCGCGATCGACCGCATAGGGATTGAAGCCGGTGTCGCGATTGACTTCGAACGTGCCGAGCGGCTGCCAGTCGCGGCTGCCCGCGGCGCGGTAGAAATAGCGGATGATGCCGGTGTCGAAATTGCCGGCGCCTTCGCCCATCGATCCCATCACTCGCACCGTGCCGTAGCCGTCGGTGATGAACTCGACGACGTGCGGCTTGGGCGCCTCGACCGTCGAGCGCTTGAGCGTCGCGGTGTCGACGCGCTCGACGCCATACCCCCGGCGCGTATCGGCGACGAGCGTGCCGATATCGGTCTCGGGGACGAAGGTCCGGCTCATCAGCACGTCGCCATCGGCGTCGGGCAGCCAGTCGATCACTTCGCCGCCGCCCTGCGCGACACCCAACGAGCGCGGGCTGGTGCGTGCGGTCAGCAGCTTGGCGTCCTTGCCGTCGGCCGAGACCGAGATCAGCCGCGTATAGCCGACCAGCCCCATCTCCTGGCTCAGCAGCATCGAGATCCGGCAGATGATCCGCGCGTTCGATGCCCAGCGGCACTGGCGCACCGTCTCGGGCCGCCCGTCCGAGGCGAACAGCCGCAGCGGGGCCTTGCCGCCCTCGACCTCGGCGACATAGGCGACGGTCTCGGGACCCTTGCCCGGCGCGAGGAAGACGACATGGGTGCCGTCGGGCGAAAGGCTGATCTGCTCGACCGCCTCGCGCACGCCGAAGCGTTGTGCATCGGCGCTCTGGGCGGCGGCGGGCGCCGCATGCAGCCCCGCCAGCGCGAACGCCGCGATTCCCATCCAACGCATGTTAGCCCCCTGAAAACGCTGTACCAATCGCCCGCGACCCTGCGGCAGTTCGGGCCCCTAGGCAACTCAAACCGCGGCGGCTTGCCCGCACCCGCCGCCGCTGCCACAGTCGCGCAAACGTCTTTCAAGGAGTCTCCATGCGTCTCGCTCTCCTCGCCGCGGCCGCCGCCCTGCTGGCCGGCACCGCCGCCTGCACCCAGAAGCCCGCCTCCGGCCCCGACATCTCGCTCGATACGCTCAAGCAGGTCACCCAGAAGCTCTCGTCCGACGAATTCGAGGGCCGCGCCCCCGCCACGGCGGGCGAGGAAAAGACCATCGGCTACCTCATCGAGCGGATGAAGGCGGCCGGGCTCGAGCCGGGCAACAATGGCAGCTGGACGCAGGACGTGCCTTTGGTCGAGATGACCGTGAAGGACCCGACCCCGCTGACCTTCACCGGCGGCAAGACCCCGGTGAGCCTCGCCTATCGCACCGACGCGGTGCTCGGCACCTATCAGGTGACGCCCAAGACCGAGGTCAAGGACAGCGACGTCGTCTTCGTCGGCTACGGCATCACCGCGCCCGAAAAGGGCTGGGACGATTATGCCGGCGTCGACGTGAAGGGGAAGACCGTCGTCATCCTGATCAACGATCCCGACTGGCAGGTGATGGACCTCAAGGGCGATTTCGGCGGCCGGGCGATGACTTATTATGGCCGCTGGACCTACAAGTTCGAGGAGGCCGCGCGCCACGGCGCTGCCGCCGCGCTGATCGTCCACAACACCGAGCCCGCCGCCTATGGCTGGGGCGTGGTCCAGTCGAGCTGGACCGGCCCGCAGCTCGAGCCCGACGCCAAGGGCGACCATATGGACCAGTCCAAGGCGATCGGCTGGATCCAGCAGGACGCCGCCAAGTCGCTCTTCGCCAGCGCCGGCCAGGATTACGACAAGCTCGTCGAGGCGGCGAAGCACAAGGGCTTCAAGGCGGTGACCTTCACCGGCGTGAAGGCCAATGTCGGCTGGACCAACACCATCCGCCGCCAGGCCTCGAAGAACGTCATCGGCATCCTGCCGGGCACCGAGAAGAAGGACGAATATGTCCTCTATTCGGCGCATTGGGACCATCTCGGGCGCTGCGACGCGGTCAAGGGCGACGATATCTGCAACGGCGCGCTCGACAATGCCTCGGGATCGGCAGCCTTGATCGCGCTCGCCGAGGCGCACCACAAGGCGGGCCCGGCCAAGCGAACCCTCGTCTTCCTCGCGGTCACCGCCGAGGAATCGGGGCTGCTCGGCTCGGCCTATTACGCGCAGAACCCGGTCTTCCCGCTCGGCCAGACCGTCGGCGGGGTCAACATGGACGGCGTCAACCTCAACGGCCGCGCGAAGGACTTCGTGCTGACCGGCGCGGGCAAGTCCGAGCTCGAGGATCTGGTCAAGCCCTTCGCCGCCGCCCAGGGCCGGGTGATCGGAGTCGAGCCGAGCCCCGAAAAGGGCCATTACTACCGCTCGGACCATTTCAGCTTCGCCAAATTGGGCGTGCCGATGCTCGCGGGCGACAGCGGCGAGGACCTCGTCACCGGCGGCAAGGCGGCGGGCCATGCCGCGTCCGAGGACTATGTCCAGAACCGCTATCACAAGCCCCAGGACGAATATAACCCGAACTGGAACTGGGAAGGCGCGCTCGAGGATCTGCGCATCTTCTACGGCCTCGGCCGCCAGCTCGCCGACGGCAACGCCTGGCCCAACTGGTACCAGGACGCCGAATTCCGCGCGGTCAGGGACAAGAGCCGGGCGGGGAAGTGACTTCGTAGTTCGGGATGCGCCCACCCCCAATACGCCGTCATCCCGGCCTTGTGCCGGGATCCACCCGTCCGCACGCGAGGGACAAGCGCCTCTTGCTCAGCGGCCAGACGCACGGTGGACCCCGGCACAAGGCCGGGGTGACGGAATGGGGGTGAGCCGTCTCCCTTCCCAACCGGCCTTCTTCCGCGCGCGGAGAAGCGTTAAAGACCCCACCCGATGAACGCGAAAATCCCCCCGCCCCCGCCGCCCGAATGGGCCCCGCACGACGCGGTCTGGATCGGCTTTCCGAGCCATCCCGAGCTGTGGTTCGACGATATCGGCCAGGCCCGCGAGGAAGTCGCCGCCTTCGTCCACGCCGTCCATGCCGACGGCCGCGGCGAGAAGGTGCTGCTGGTCTGCGCCGACGACGAAGCCGCGCGCGCCGCCCGCCCGCTGGTCGGCAAGGCCGCGACGATCCTCGTCGAGCCGTTCGGCGACATCTGGCTGCGCGACACCGGCGCGATCCTCGGCGGCGACCGCGCCGCGCACCGCTTCGCCTTCAACGGCTGGGGCGGCAAGTATGACTATGCCGGCGACGAGGATGTCGGCTTTCGCCTCGCGCGCCGCCGCCATCTGCATGTCGAGGAACATGACTGGGTGCTCGAGGGCGGCGCGATCGACGGCGACGGCACCGGGCTCTGCGTCACCACCGCGCAATGCCTGCTCAACCGCAACCGCAATCCCGGCCTCACCAAGCTCGAGATCCAGAACCGCCTCTACGAGCATCTCGGCTATACCCAAATCGTCTGGCTGTCCGACGGGCTGGTCAACGACCATACCGACGGCCATGTCGACAATGTCGCGCGCTTCGTCGCGCCGGGCCGCATCGCCATCCCCGAGGCCGCCGACAACGACCCCAACTGGCTGGTCTATGTCGAGGCGGTGACCACCGCGAAGGCGCACAGCCTCGACATCGTCCGCCTCCCCTCGCCCGGCCGCGTGCTCGACCGCGACGAGCAGATCGTCCCCGCAAGCTATATGAACTTCTACATCGGCAACGCCGCGGTGGTGGTCCCGCTCTACGGCCAGCCCAACGACCAGCCGGCGATCGAAGCGCTCGAGGGCCTTTTCCCCGGCCGCGACGTGGTCGGCATCCGCGCCGACGCGATCCTCACCGGCGGGGGCAGCTTCCACTGCATCTCGCAGCAGATTCCGAGCTACGGGAACGCCGCATGACCGCAATCACCGTCGCCGCGCTCCAGCTCGCCTTCACCGCCGATATCGACGCGAACATCGCCAACGTCTCCGACCTGGTCCGCGAAGCCGCGGGCAAGGGCGCGCAAGTGATCCTCCCCCCCGAATTGTTCGAAGGCGAATATTTCTGCCGGGTCGAGGACGAGGCGCTGTTCGCCAATGCAAGGCCGGTCGGCCGGCACAAGGCGGTGCTGGCGATGCAGGCGCTCGCCGCCGAGCTGCGGGTCCATATCCCGACCAGCTTCTTCGAGGCCGACGGCCCGCATTTCTACAACAGCCTCGCGATGGTCGGCCCCGACGGCCAGGTCGCCGGAGTCTATCGCAAGAGCCACATCCCCGACGGCCCGGGCTACGAGGAGAAATATTATTTCCGCCCCGGCAACACCGGCTTCAAGGTGTGGGACGGCCCCGACACCATGCTCGGCGTCGGGGTGTGCTGGGACCAATGGTATCCCGAGACCGCGCGCGCGATGATGCTGATGGGCGCCGAGATATTGTTCTACCCGACCGCGATCGGCACCGAGCCCTATGACGAGGAACTCGACACCTCGCGGCTGTGGCGCCGCGCGATGATCGGCCATGCAGTGTCGAACATCGTCCCCGTGGTCGCCGCCAACCGCATCGGCCGCGAAGGCGACCAGCGCTTCTACGGCACCAGCTTCATCTGCGACGAATGGGGCGACGTCGTCGCCGAGCTCGGCCGCGACGAGACCGGGGTGATCACCGCCACGCTCGACCTCGCCCGCGCCCGCCGCCACCGCGCCGGCTTCGGCTTCTTCCGCGACCGGCGCCCCGAGCTGTACGGGCGGCTGGTCGAGGATATCTAGGCCAGTTCGACTTCGAAGCTGCCGCATCCAGCATCGATCAGCTGGCGGAGCCCCGCTTGAAGACGCTGGACGGTGCCATAGGTGATCGGCCGGCTGGTTTGCAGGATGTGAACATCTTCCTCATCCATCCGCAGTGCGAGCGTCAGGTGCCCCGTCGCGCCAGCCGGCGTGATCGTGATGCGCAGACCCGGCGAAGGCCCGGAATAGAGTTCGAGCAGCGGGGGGTCGGCAGCGCTCAGCGGATAGACGGAAAGCTGCCGCTCGAACGGCACAAGAAGGTGATGCCCCAGATAAGCGACAAACCATTCGAACTCGCCGCTCAGCTGCTGACTGGCGAAGCGGGCGCGAAGATGCCCCTCGTCGTCGTCATCCTGCCGGTAGCTGATCTCAAGCGTGGGTATCATGCGCTTCGCATCGCCAGCGCCCGCGCGAACACCGCCTCGAACATCTCAGGCGTCAGCCGCCCGGTGTTCTGGTTGTAGCGCGAGCAGTGATAGCTATCGATCAGCACCGCGCCCGAGGGCATGCGGTGCTCGGCGAGATGGCCGAAGCGGCATTTGGGCAGCCTGCCGCCGAGCGCCTTGACCGCCGACTGGTGCGCGATCCGGCCGAGCGCGATGACGATTCGCGCCGGCGAGGCCGCCACCTGCGCGGCGAGGAAGGGGCGGCAGGCGTGGATCTCATCGGGCACCGGCTTGTTGCCCGGCGGCAGGCATTTGACTGCGTTGAGGATCAGCACGCCCCGCGGCTCGCCTTTCTCGGCCAGCCCGAACTTCGCCAGCGTCGCGAACAAGAGGTCGCCCGAGGCGTCGCCGGTAAAGGCCCGCCCCGTCCGGTTGGCGCCGTGCTTGCCCGGCGCGAGGCCGATAATCACCAGCCAGGCGTCGGAGTCGCCGAGCGCGGGCACCGGCGCATTCCACCACTCGGGCTGCTCGACGCGAAGGCCTTCGCGCACCGCCGCAAGCCGCGGGCAAAGCGGGCAATCGCGATGCGGTTCGGTCTCGAGGCTTGGCGCGGGCATGACGGGGGGATAGGCGCGGCGGCATGGGGACGACAAGCTATGCGATCGCGCTGGGATCGAACCGCCCCGGCCGCCACGGCCCGCCGGCACGCGAAATCGCCGCCGCGCTCGCCGCGCTCGGCCGCGTGAGCGCCGTCTCGCCGGTCCTGCATAGCGCCGCGCTCGGCCCCTCGCGGCGGCGTTACGCCAATGCCGTGGCGATCCTCGAGACCGGCGAGGCGCCCCCCGCTTTGCTCACCCGCCTCAAGGCGATCGAGCGCGGCTTCGGCCGCCGCCCCGGCCTGCGCTGGGGCGCCCGCGTGATCGATCTCGACATCATCCTGTGGTCCGAGGGCGCGTGGAGCAGCCCCGGCCTCACCATCCCGCATCCGCAATTCCGCGCGCGCGGCTTCGTCCTCGATCCGCTCGCCCGCATCGCCCCCGCCTGGCGCGATCCGATCAGCGGGCGCAGCGTCCGCCAGCTCCGCGTGCGTCTCGGCCGGTCGCGCAGCGCTCCCAGGCGTTGACCCCGAAGCCCCCCGCGCCTAGGTGCCCCCGGCGTGGGTCCGTAGCTCAGTCGGTAGAGCAAGCGACTTTTAATCGAGAGGTCCCGGGTTCGAGCCCCGGCGGACCCACCATCCTCCCGAAACGATACGACAGGTTGAGCGGATCGCGCGGCGAACGGGCTTGATACTTTATAACATCGCCGGTACCGCAGTGCAGCACATCTCTACCGGAATCCCCAGCCCATGATCCGTCCGCTGCTGCTCGTCTCCGCCGCCCTGCTCGCGCCTGCCCTCCATGCCGAGACCAGCCCCGCGCCCGAAGCGGCGACCGCCGACGCCGCGCCAGAATCCCCCGGCGCGCAGGACCATGACGATCCCGGCGGCGAGATCGTCGTCACCGGCACCCGCGCCCGCGCCCAGGCCGATCTGCTCGGCGGCACCGCGGTGCTCGCGCAGGAGGATCTGACTCGCGAGATGAAGCCGACGATCGGCGAGACGTTGGCGCAGCAGCCCGGGGTGTCCTCGACCGCTTTCGGCCCCAATTCGTCCAAGCCGGTGCTGCGCGGCTTCACCGGCGACCGCGCCCCGGTGCTGACCGACGGCATCGGCAGCATCGACGTGTCGAACACCTCGGCGGATCACGCCGCAGTGATCAACCCGCTCACCGCCGACCGCATCGAAGTGCTGCGCGGCCCCGCCGCCTTGCTGTTCGCGCCCTCGTCGATCGGCGGCGTGGTCAACGTCATCGACAGCCGCATCCCGCGCCGCATGGCCGAGACGCCGCTCCATTTCGACGGGATCGCCACCTATGGCTCGGCCGCCGACGAGCGCTCGGTCTCGGGCACCGCCGACGTGCCGGTGACCGGCGACCTGCTCGTCCATGTCTACGGCAGCTATGCCAAGACCGGCGACCAGCACACCGGCGGCCATGTCCTCAGCCCGGCGCTGCGCGCCCAGGCGCTGGCGAGCGCCGACCCCGATATCCGCGCGCTCGCCGATCTTGCCGGGGTGGTCCCCAACACCGCCGCGCGCACCTGGGACGTCGCCGCAGGCGCCGCGATCGTCAACGACGGCGGCAATCTCGGCTTCGCGGTCAGCCATTACGACAGCCTCTACGGCGTGCCGATCCGCTTCTCGCTCGACCCCGCGGTCGAGGCCGAGCAGGTCCGGCTCAAGGTCCACCAGACCCGGGTCGATATCCGCGGCGAGGCCGATACCGGCGGGGGCGTGCTGAGCAAGGTCCGCCTGCGCCTCGGCGCCGCCGACTATCGCCACAGCGAGATCGACGATACCGGCGCGGTCGGCACGACTTTCTTCAACCAGGGCTATGAGGGCCGGCTCGAGCTGGTCCAGACCACCCACGGCGGCTGGGAAGGGCTGGTCGGCGCGCAGGTCGCCTTGAAGGACATGCATATCGATGGCGACGAGAAGTTCCTGCCCAAGAATTCGGGGGTGAAGGTTGGGCTGTTCACGCTCCAGTCGCTCGACATGGGCTCGGTCAAGGCCGAGGCCGCCGGGCGCTTCGAGCATAGCAGCCTGACCGCGCAGGCCGACTCCGACATCGGCAATCCCGCCTTCGCCAAGGCGTTCGACACCGTCTCGGCCTCGTTCGGCGCCAGCTATGAAGTCGCGCCGCGCGTCCGTATCGGGCTCAACGCCTCGCACAGCGAGCGCGCGCCCTCGGCCGAGGAATTGTTCGCCAACGGTCCGCACGCCGGCACCCAGGCGTTCGAAATCGGCGATTCGCGCTTCGGTACCGAGCGCGCCTGGGGCCTTGAGGCGACGGTCAAGGCGAGCGGCGAGGGCTGGTCGCTCAACGCCGCCGCCTATCACAGCTGGTTCCAGTCCTATATCTACCAATACCAGACCGGCGCGGTGCAGGACGATCTGCCCGTCTTCCAATACGCCCAGGCGCCCGCGCGCTATTACGGGTTCGAGGCGCAGGCTTCGAAGGAGCTCGGCCGCTTCGGCGACTACACCGTCAGCGCCGACGCGCTCGCCGACTATGTCCATGCCGAAGTCGAGGGCCAAGGGCCCGCGCCGCTGATCCCGCCGATGCGCGCGATCGGCGGGCTCGAGGCGCAGTCCGAGCATCTCAATTTGCGCTTCGAGGCCGAGCACAGCTTCGCCCAGACCCGCGTCGCCGGCTTCGAGACCGCGACCAAGGACCACACCCTGCTCAACGCATCGCTGGGCTGGAGCCCGTTCGGCGCGGGCAAGACCAGCTTCACGCTATCGGCGAACAACATCTTCAACGTCGAAGCGCGCCGCCACTCGAGCGTGCTCAAGGACTACGCGCCGCTGCCGGGGCGGGACATCAGGCTGACGGCGCGGGTGACGCTTTAGGCCCGTTCGCGGGCGCTGTGGATGACTTCGGTGATGAACACCCAGTCGCCATCGACGCGATAGCGGATCAGATAGGGAGGAACTGCGGGAAGCTCGCGCAGTCCATTGCTCGCCGGCCTGCCGCGATTGGGGAAATCCTGAAGTCCGTTCGCCGCAGCGTCGAGCTTGTCCGCCATCCGTTCGGCGGCGACCGGGTCAAAATTGCTCGATGTAGAGACGGATCAGATGAAGCTCCGTCAGCGCCTCGTTCGTCCAGGCTATGCGAGCCATTCGGGCGGCATCGGCTTCTCGTCAGGCTTGCCCCAGGTTTTCAGCCACGCCGAAACCTTCTCATGCTCGACATAGCGTCCTGCCGCGATGTCCGCATCGGCGCGAGCATCCCGGGCGGCCTGGGCCTCCGGATCACGTTCTCCGAAAATCTCGCGTTCCATATTCATGAGGCTGGAATATCACAGCTTCCGGAAGGTTGCGAGACCTAGCCCCGCTCCGCCAGCTTGCGCTCCCACGCCAGCGCGTCCTTGACGATACCGTCCAGGTCGTCGCGCTTCGGCCGCCACGGCAGCGTTTCGAGGATGCGGCGATTGTCCGCGACCAGCTCGCCCGCATCGCCCAGCCGGCGTTCGGCGAAGCGGCGCTCGATCCGGAGGTTGGTCACCCGGTCGACCGCGTCGAGCACCTGATTGACCGAATAGCCGCGGCCATAGCCCGCGTTGAGCGTGTGGCTCTCCTCCGGCCGCGCGATCAGCAGCCCGAGCGCATCGACATGCGCCGCCGCGAGATCGCTGACATGGATATAGTCGCGCACCCCGGTGCCGTCGGCGGTGTCGTAATCGGTGCCGAACACCGTGACATGGTCGCGCTTGCCGATCGCCGCCTCGACCGCGATCTTGATCAGATGCGTCGCGCCTGCGGTCGACTGGCCGGTGCGGCCCTCAGGATCGGCGCCGGCGACGTTGAAATAGCGCAGCGCGCAATAGTTGAACGGATGCGCCGCCGCGACGTCGCGCAGCATCAGCTCGGTCATCAGCTTCGAGGTGCCGTACGGATTGATCGGCAGCTTGGGCATGTCCTCGGACACCGGCACGACTTCGGGCATGCCATAGGTCGCGGCGGTCGAGGAGAAGATGAAATGCTTCACGCCCGACGCGACCGCGCTTTCGATCAGCGATCGGCTCGCGACGGTGTTGTTGCGGTAATATTTGAGCGGATCGGTCACCGATTCGGGGACGATGATCGATCCGGCGAAGTGCATCACCGCGACTACGCCATGCTCACGCATCGCCCCGCGAACCAGCGCCTCGTCCTCGATCTCGCCCTGCACCAGGGCCGCGCGTTCATCGACGAGCCAGTCGAACCCCGTGGTGAGGTTGTCGATCACCACGACCTTCCACCCCGCATCGAGCAGCGCCAGCACCGCATGGCTGCCGATATAGCCCGCGCCCCCCGTCACCAGCACCGTGCCTTCGCGCATAACCCGTTCCCCGCATTGCTCTTCCGCGCCTCAATCCTATCTTGGAGCGATTGGCAAGGAGTTGAGAATGGCGATCGAGACGGCAACGGTGGCGGGCGGATGCTTCTGGTGCACCGAGGCGGTGTTCAACGACGTGATCGGGGTGAACAAGGTCGAGAGCGGCTATATCGGCGGGCATGTGCCCAACCCGAGCTACAAGCAGGTCTGCGGCGGCGATACCGGGCATGCCGAGGCGATTCGCGTCACCTTCGACACCGACCAGCTCAGCTATGGCGACTTGCTCGACGTGTTCCTCGGGACGCACGACCCGACCCAGCTCAACCGCCAGGGCAACGATATCGGCACCCAATACCGCTCGGCGATCTTCCCGCATTCGCCCGGGCAGGAAGCCGAGGCGCACGCCGCGATCGAACGCGCCGCGCCCGACTGGCCCGATCCGATCGTCACCACGATCGAGCCGCTCGGCACCTGGTACCCCGCCGAGGATTACCACCAGGAATATTGGCAGGGCGAGGGGCAGCGGAACCCCTATTGCCTCGCGGTGATCCCGCCCAAGATCAAGAAGCTCCGCAAGAGCTTCGCCGCGCGCGCGAAGGCGGGCGCGGCTTAGCCGCGCCCGCTTCCACTCAAGGCAGAGCCTCGCCTTCGACCGGCGGGCGCTGCGTGGCGTCGGCGCCGAGCGCCTTGTAGGCATAGCCCGCGATCACTGCCCCGGCGATCGGCGCGATCCAGAACCACATCAGCTGGTGCACCGCGATATTGCCATAGCCGGTCAGCCATTCGACCACAGCCGGCCCGGTGCTGCGCGCCGGATTGACCGAGGTGTTGGTGACGGGAATCGAGATCAGGTGGATCAGCGTCAGGCACAGCCCGATCGCGATCGGCGCGAAGCCGGCGGGCGCGCGGCTGTCGGTCGACCCCAGGATCACGATCAGGAACATGAAGGTGAGCACCACTTCGATCGCCATCCCCGCCTGGAACGAATAGCCGCCCGGCGAATGCCCGCCAAAGCCGTTCGACGCGACTCCCCCGGCATAGCCCGCCGCGCCGCTGGCGATGATGTAGAGCAGGGCCGCGGCGATCAGCGCGCCCAGCACCTGCGCGACTACGTAGAGCGGGATGTCCTTCGCCGGAAAGCGTCCGCCGGCCCATAGCCCGAGCGTCACCGCCGGGTTGAGGTGGCAGCCCGAGATGTGCCCGATCGTATAGGCCATGGTGAGGACGGTGAGCCCGAAAGCCAGCGACACGCCGGCATAGCCGATCCCGACATCGGCGATTCCCGCGGCCAGCACCGCGCTGCCGCATCCCCCGAACACCAGCCAGAATGTGCCGATCAGCTCGGCCAGGCCCCGTTGTATATTGCTCATGCTACCCCTCCGTTCGCAGTCGCTTGCCGGTCGGGGGAGACTAGAGTTCATTGCACAGGTGTAAAGACCGCCGACAGACGCGCTCACTCGATATGAGCGGCGCGCGCGAGCCGGTCGTTGATCGCGACGCCGATGCCGCTCGCGGGGACCGGGGCGACGGCGATGGCGGGGGCGGCCGAAGCATCGGCGCGGTGAAGCGCGTCGAACAGGTTCGCGGCGGCTTCCGTCAGGTCGCCTGACGCGGAGAGGGTGTCGTCGCCGGCGATGGTGCCGAAGCCGATCAGCCATTCACCCGGGCGGGCTTCGGTGGCGTCGAGCCGGAGCGGCTTGGCGGGTGCGTAGTGGCTCGCGAGCTGCCCCGGAGCCACCGGCTTGTTCCCCTGCGAAAGCAGGGGCCCAGGGTCGGACGGCGATTCGCCCTGCCACCCTGGACCCCTGCTTTCGCAGGGGAACAGTTGCTCTTGCGACAGCGGCCCGGGCCGCAAGATTGTCCGGCCGAGAACGATCGTCGACTCCACCCCCGCCGGAGTCGCCCCGTCATCGATCACCAGCGGAATCCGCCCGGCGAGGCTCGCCGCGACATGCGCCGCCCGGGTCGGGCTGATCCCCCCGCTGGCATTGGCCGAAGGCGCGGCAAGCGGCTTGCCGCACGCCGCCAGCAACGCCTGCATCGCCCGGTGCGCCGGCACCCGGATCGCGATCGTGTCGAGCCCCGCCGTGACCAGCGAGGCGATCCCCGAATCCGCCCGCAATGGCAGCACCAAAGTAAGCGGCCCCGGCCAGAAGCGCACCGCCAGATCGCGCGCCACTGCGTCGAACACCGCGATTCGCTCGGCCGCCGCCAGGTCCGGCACATGCACGATCAGCGGATTGAAGCTCGGCCGCCCCTTGGCTTCGTAGATCCCCGCCACCGCCCGCGACTCGGTCGCGTCGGCGGCGAGGCCGTAGACCGTCTCGGTCGGCACTGCGACGCAGCCGCCCGCGGCGATCACGCGCGCGGCCTCGGCGATCGCGGCGTTGCTATAGGGTAAGATGCGGGGATTTGTCGGGCTCACCTCGGGGGCGCTATAGCGCAGGCGACAAGCCGACAAGAGAGGACGCATGACCTTCACCCCCGCCACCGCCGAGCAGCGCTTCGTGCTCGACCATGTCGTCCGCCTCCACGAGATCAGCGAGGAAGCGACCCCCGACCTGGTCGACGCCGTGCTCGAGGGCATCGGCGCCTTCGCCGCGGGCGAATGGGCGCCGCTCGAACGGCGGGGCGACGAAGTCGGCGCGAAATGGACCGAGGCGGGCGTGGTGATGCCCGAAGGCTTCGCCGCGGCATACAAGGCCTATGTCGAGGGCGGCTGGGGCACGATCGGCTCGCCCCCGGCCTATGGCGGGCAGGGCCTGCCGGTCAGCCTCGCCACTGCAGTGATCGAGACGCTGGGCACCTCGAACATCGGCTTCGCGCTGGCGCCGATGCTCACCGTCGGCGCGATCGAGTCGCTCGTCCATCACGGCACCCAGGCGCAGCAGGACCTTTACCTGCCCAGGCTCGCCACCGGCGAATGGACCGGGACGATGAACCTGACCGAGCCGCAGGCGGGCTCGGACGTCGGCGCGCTGCGCACCACCGCGACTCCGCGCGGCGACGGCAGTTTCCTGATCAAGGGCACCAAGATCTTCATCTCGTTCGGCGACCACGACATGGCGGACAACATCGTCCACCTCGTCCTCGCCCGCACTCCCGGCGCGCCGGCGGGGACCAAGGGCATCTCGCTGTTCCTCGTGCCTAAATACCGGCTCGATGCCGAGGGCAATCCCGGCGACTTCAACGATGTCCGCGTGGTCTCGATCGAGCACAAGATGGGCATCCACGCCTCGCCGACCTGCGTCCTTTCGTTCGGCGACCATGACGATTGCGTCGGCGAGCTGATCGGCAACGAGATGGGCGGGATCGTCGCGATGTTCACGATGATGAACAATGCACGGCTCAATGTCGGGCTGCAGGGCGTCGAAGTCGCCGAGCGCGCCACCCAGCGCGCGGTCGCCTATGCCCGCGACCGCATCCAGTCGGCCCGCGCCGGCGCGCCCAGCCGCGAGCCCGTCGCGATCGTCGAGCATCCCGACGTCCGCCGCATGCTGATGCGGATGAAGGCGCAGACCCAGGCGGCGCGTGCCCTGGTCTATTACGCGTTCGGCCAGCTCGACCGCGCGCACGCGGGCGACGCCGCGGCGAAGACGCGGGTCGAGCTGCTCACCCCGCTCGCCAAGGCGCACGGCACCGATCTCGGCAACGAAGTCGCGTCGCTCGGCATCCAGGTCCATGGCGGGATGGGCTATATCGAGGAGACCGGCGCCGCCCAGCATTTCCGCGACGCGCGGATCTTCCCGATCTACGAAGGCACCAATGGCATCCAGGCCGCCGACCTGGTCGGGCGCAAGCTCAGCATGGACAACGGCGGCACGCTGCTCGGGCTGCTCGACGAGATGCGTGGGCGTGCCGAGCATGGCGAGCTGTGCCGCCTGATCGAGGCGTGCGACCAGGTCTGCCGCTACCTCCTGACCGCCGACACCGACGACCGGCTCGCGGCGAGCTATCCCTTCCTGACGATGCTCTCGGTCGCGGTGTGCGGCTGGCTGATGGAGGAGCAGGGCCGCATCGCGGTGCGCTCCGAAGGCGACCCGCAATTCCTCAGGATGAAGGCGGCGGCGGCGCGCTTCTATGTCGAGCAGGTCGTCCCCGAGGCGATGGGGCTCAAGGCTTCGGCAATGGCGAAGGCGGAAATGCTCTACGCGGTGGATGCGGCGGCGTTCGCGGCCTGAAAATCCTCCCCGGCACGGGGAGGGGACCATGCGCAGCATGGTGGAGGGGGCTCTCCGCAAGCGAGTCCAGTGAGGAGAGCCCCCTCCGTCAGCGCTACGCGCTGCCACCTCCCCGTGCCGGGGAGGATTTGATCAGATCCCCACGCCCCCATCCGCCTCATACAGCGTCAAATCCCGCTCGCCGATCCCCAGCGCCGGCCACGCCGCGCGCCATTCCTTGATGTGCGGCGCCTGCCCGTGCGCGGCTAGGGTATCGCGGCTGGTCCAGCGCTCGATGACGTGGATCAGCCCGGCGGCCAGCACATCCTCGCCATAGCTGTATTCGAGGCATCCCGGCTCGGCGCGGCTCGCCAGGACCATCGCCGCCATCGCCGGGCGCGCGGCGTCGACCTTGTCCGCGGCGACGCGGAAGGTGCCGGTGATGATCAGCATGTCACTTGGAATCGTGCGCGGGCCTGAGGCTGGTTCCCGCGCGGCCGCCGCGCAGCGTGGTGACCCAGTCGATCGGGTTGATCGACGATCCGCTGCCGTCGAACGAATGGGTGATGAACTCGGCGCGCCCGCCCAGCGATTCGACCGGCACCGGCCCGCCGAGCCCGGTCGGCAGCGGAAAGCGGCTGTCGGCCGACTGGTCGCGATTGTCGCCCATCAGGAACACATGCCCCGCGGGCACCGTGACGGCCGCGAAATTGTCGCCGGGGCTCAGATAGCCGCCGGGCAGGTCGGTGTCGCCGAGATCGATCGTGTCGTAGCTCGCCCCGTTCGGCAGCGTCTCGCGATAGAGCGGCAGCCGGCAATAGAGCTTGCCGTTCTGGCCCATCTCGCGGAACGGCGCGAGCATCGGCTCGCTGCACGGGACATTGGCGTCGACCGGCAGGTTCGCGGTGCCGTGCGCCACCCGCGGCACCGGCTTGCCGTTGAGGATCACCACGCCGTGGCTGACCGCGATCGTGTCGCCGGGCAGGCCGATCACGCGCTTGATCAGGTCGGTGCCGTCGCCGCGCCGCGCCACCGTGACGATGTCGCCGCGCGCGGGCAGCGCGCCGAACAGCCGCCCGGGGATCACCGCGCTGCCGTGGATCGACGGCGAGGCGTAGGACCAGCCATAGGGAAATTTGCTCACCACCAGCCGGTCGCCGGTCAGCAAGGTCGGCATCATCGAGGCGGAGGGGATGTAGAAGGGCTTGGCGGCGACGCTCTGGAAGGTGAACACGCCGGCCAGGATCATCGCGACGGCGAGCAGGGTACGCCCCCAGCCGCTCTTCGGTTCAGGGGTCATATCCGAATTCTCGCTCATGAGAGGCTCAGGCCAGTTCGCGGTCCAGCAGGTCCTGCGCGTCGAGCCCGAGCAGGGTGATATGCTCGCGGACGCGCGGCCAGTAGCCGGTCAGGAAACGCTCGCGCTCGGCGACTCGCAGCCGCTCGACTGCGCCCGGCAGCACGAACATGCCGACGCCGCGGCGGACCTCGACATAATCGTCGTCCTGGAAGCTCTGATAGGCCTTGGCGACGGTCAGCGGATTGGCGCCATGCTCGGCGGCGAGCGCGCGCACCGACGGCAATTGGTCGCCCGCGCGGTACTGGCCGCGCAGGATCGCCGCGGCGATCGTCGCGCGAAGCTTGAGGTAAACCGGACTGTCGTCGTGCTCGAGCGCTGTCATGGTGGTATAATACACCAATTAACCGGGCCGTCCATCCCCCGGCGACCAAAAATGTGCGATATCGGACAGTAAGGGCCGCGGCCGTTCCTCGAGGTCGCGCGCGGGCGTGCCGATGAAGACGAATCCCGCGATTCGCTCGGGGGCCGTACCGAACAGGTCGCGCACCGCTTCCGAATAGGCCGCCCAGCCGGTCAGCCAGCCGCCCGCGAACCCCAGCGCGTGCGCGGCGTGGAGCAGGTTCATGCACGCGGCGCCGGCCGACAGCTCCTGCTCCCAGACCGGGATCTTGTGCGGGACGGCCGGCGCGGAAAGCACGACCACCAGCGCCGGCGCCTGCAGCGCGAACTGCTCGGCGGCCTCGAGATCGCGCGGCCCGCAATCCGCCTTTTCCGCCGCCATGATCCGGACCAGCTCCACCGCCAGCGCCGCGCGGTCCTGCGGCCGCACCGCGACGAAGCGCCACGGGAACAGCTTGCCGTGATCGGGGGTGCGCCCGGCGATTTCGATCATCGCCATCAGCTCGGCCTCGCCGGGCCCGGGCGCGACAAGGTCGCGCGGCTTGCCGGACCGGCGGGTGCGGAGCAGCGAAAGCGGCGTGGTGCGGTCGTTGAACATCGCCCGCATCTAGGGTCTGCACATGCCCACGCCAACCGCCGGGGTGATCAATCCCGGGCTGGAAGCGATCAAAGGCTTTCCTATTTGGATTTGCGCTGCTGCAATCCGGCAAATGACCGCTCGACCTCGATCCTTTCCCTCGGATCCGCGCGAAACGATCGTGCGCATTGGCGACATTATCTGTCGTCCGGGAGCGCGTTTCGCGATGACGCTCCGTTACCTTCGTTACCTTCGAACCGTACCAGCCATTCGATTCCAGCCGCCCGACTCGGGAGCGTCGCGGCGGCGATCCGGGCTCGCGAGCTTTACACTCGCCCCATTCCGGCTAGTCTCCGCGGCCATGCGCCGGGCCCGAGCCCGGAAACCGATATAAAAAGGGCGAAATCCGCATGGTCGACACTCCTACCGCCGATTCCCCGGCAGAACCGGACATCACCCACGTCAATCCGGCCGCCGAGCAAACCTGGTTCGGCCACCCGCGCCAGCTCGCGCGGCTGTTCACCACCGAGATGTGGGAACGCTTCGGCTATTACGGCATGCGGGCGCTGCTGACGCTCTACCTCGCCAATTATTTCCTCTTCTCTGATCGCACTACCAACGGCCTTTATGGCGGCTTCACCGCGCTGGTGTACCTGACGCCGCTGGTCGGCGGGCTGCTCGCGGACCGCTATCTCGGATCGAAGCGATCGGTGAAGTTCGGCGCGATCATCATGTCGCTCGGCTATCTGATCCTTTCGCTCGGCGCCGGCCTCGGCCAGGAAGCCAAGCCGTTCGCGACGATGGACGGCCAGCGCTACGAAGTGGTCGTCGACAAGGCGAGCGCCGAGAAGCAGCAATATCTGGTCGAGAATGGCCAGCGCCTCGCGATCAAGGGGCAGGAGGACGGCACCGTCAATCTCGTCGCCCCGGATGGCACGGTCGCCAAGACCGTCGCCAAGGGCGTTCTCGAGTTCGACGGCGAGCGCTCGATCCTGTTCACGATGGTCCTGCTGATCGGGCTGTCGATGGTCACGATGGGCAACGGCTTCTTCAAGCCCAACATCTCGACGATGGTCGGCGAGCTCTATCCCAAGGGGGACAGGCGGCGCGATACCGGCTTCACCATCTTCTACATGGGCATCAACCTCGGCTCGCTGCTGTCGCAGATCCTCTGCCCCTTCCTCGCCACCGCGGTCGGCTGGTGGGCAGGCTTCGGCCTCGCCGCGATCGGCATGATGCTGTCGTGGGTGCTGATCCAGTTCGATGGCGGCCGCCTCAGCGGCTATGGCGAGCCCCCGGCGGGCGTGCCCAACCGCTCGATGGTCATCTTCATCTGCGCGCTCGCCGCGGTGCCGGTGATCTATTTCCTTTTCACCAACCTGATGAACGCCCCCGCCCCGGTCGAAGGCGCCGGCTTTGTCGGCTACCTGCTCGCGTTGCCGCTGATGGGCAAATTGCTGTTCGGCACCTTCCTGATCGGCATTCCCGCGATCCTGATCTGGTCGTGGCGCGTCGGCACCAAGGTCGAGCTGCAGATGATGCTCGCAGCGATGGTGCTGATCGTGTTCAACGTCGTGTTCTGGACCCTGTTCGAGCAGGCCGGCTCGTCGCTGACGCTGTTCGCGGACCGCAACACCGATCTTTCGGTGTTCGGCCTGTTCTCGATCTCGGCGGGGCAGACCCAGTTCTTCAACGCGGCGTTCATCGTGCTGCTCGCGCCGATCATGAGCATCTTGTGGACCTCGCTGGCGCGGCGCGGGCTCGAGCCGCCGATCCCGGTCAAATTCTCGATCGCGCTGGTCGGGGTCGGGCTCGGCTTCCTGTTCCTGGTCTGGGGCGCCAGCTATGCCGATGCGACCTTCAAGGTCGGCATCTGGTGGCTCGCGGGGCTCTATCTGATCCACTCGGTCGCCGAGCTGTGCATCTCGCCGGTCGGCCTCAGCATGATCACCAAGCTCTCGATCGCGCGGATCGTCGGCATGATGATGGGCGTGTGGTTCCTGTCGATCAGCTGCGCACAGTATGTCGCGGGCGTGGTCGCGCAGTTCGCCAGCGTCGAGACCGTCGGCGGGCAGGTGACCAACCCCGCGGTCGCGCTGCAGACCTATGTCGGCGTGTTCACTTATATCGGGTTCGCGTCGATGATCGCGGGCGGCGTGCTCTTCGCGCTGTCGTTCGCGCTCAAGCACTGGATGCACGGCGTCAAATGACCTGACGCACGGGAGGAGGAAATGGGCTCGCTGATCGCCGCCGCAATCGCGTTCGCGGGCACGCATTTCCTCCTCTCGCATCCGCTGCGTGAGCCTCTGGTGCGCGCGATCGGCGCGCGGGGCTTTCTCGGCCTCTATGTCGCGACCGCCTTCGCCACTTTCGGCTGGCTGATCTTCGCCTTCCGCGCGACTCCGCCCGAGCCCTTGTGGTGGGCGGCGGACGACAAGGTCTGGCTTGCCGCGAGCGCCGTCATGCTGCTCGCGAGCATCCTGTTCCTGGCCTCGCTGTTCGGCAATCCCGCCTTCCCCGACCCGACCGGCGGCACGCCCAAATTCGGCGAAGCCCGCGGCGTCTACGCCGTCACTCGCCACCCGATGATGTGGGGCTTCGCGCTGTGGGCGGCGGTCCATGTCGCGGTGTTCCCGACCGGCGCCAACGCCGTGCTCAGCGCCGCGATCCTGGTCCTCGCGCTCGCCGGCGCCGCGCTCCAGGACCGCAAGAAGGCGTCGCTCGTCCCCGGCTGGACCGACTGGCAGGCGCGCACCTCGTACCTCCCCTTCGCCGCCCAGCTCGCCGGCAAGGCGCGCTGGACGCTCGGCGACATGCGCGCGATCCTCGGCGGCACCGCGCTGTGGATCGTCGCGACCAAGCTCCATGTCGTGCTCGGCGGCGCGATGGAGGCCGGCATCTGGCGCTGGGTGACGATCGAGTGACGGGCACGACCGCCGAGGGCGGCTGCCTGTGCGGCGCGGTGCGCTATCGCGTCACCGGCTCCCCGCACGCGACTTCGCTCTGCCACTGCCGCTCGTGCCGCCTCGCCACCGGCGCGCCGTCGCTGGCCTGGGCGATCTTCCCGGCGGGCAAGGTCGAGATCGTCGCGGGCGAGACCGCGCTTTTCTATTCCTCGCCGGGAGTCGAATGGGGCTTTTGCCCGGCCTGCGGCACCACGCTCACTTATCAGCGCGCCAATCGCCCGGGCTTTTTCGACGTGACCACCGCCACGCTCGACGACCCCGAGGCGTTTCCGCCGCAGAAGGAGATCTGGACCGGCGAGCGCCTCTCCTGGGTGCCGGCGGCCCCGATCGCGCAATTCGAGCGGACCAGCGCCCCCGGCTGACAAGAAAAGGGGCCGCGGAAACTGGTCCCGCGGCCCCTGTCTTGACGATCTGATTACCAGATATGCACGCGCTGCTCGGGCGGCAGGTACAGCGCGTCGCCCGGCTTGACGTCGAACGCCTTGTACCAGGCGTCGACATTGCGGACGACGCCGTTGACGCGGAACTTGGCGGGGCTGTGCGGGTCGGTGAGCAGTGCCTGGCGCTGCGCGCCTTCGCGGACCTTGGCCTGCCACGCCTGGGCATAGGCGAGGAAGAAGCGCTGGTCGCCGGTCAGCCCGCCGATCACCTTCGCCTTGCCATGCTTGGCCTGGTACTTCTGGTAGGCGGCATAGGCCGCCTCGATCCCGCCGAGATCGCCGATATTCTCGCCCAGAGTCAGCGCGCCCTGGATCTTGGTGCCAGGGATCGGCTCATAGGTGTCGTACTGGCCCGAAAGCGCGACGGTGCGCTCCTTGAATGCCTTCTTGGCGGCATCGGTCCACCAATTCTCATACTTGCCGGTGGGGCCGAACTGGCTGCCCTGGTCGTCGAAGCCATGCCCCATCTCGTGGCCGATGATCGCGCCGATCGCGCCATAATTGACCGCCGGATCGGCGTTGGGATCGAAGTAAGGCGGCTGGAGGATCGCCGCGGGGAAGGTGATCTGGTTCGCCAGCGGGTTGTAATAGGCGTTCACCGTCTGCGGGGTCATGTTCCACAGCGAGCGGTCGACCGGCTTGGGGAAGCGCTCGAGCTGGAGCCGGTTCTGGAATTCGGCCGAACGCTGCGCGTTGCCGAGCACGTCGTTGCGGTCGACCTTGAGCGACGAATAGTCGATATATTTGACCGGATGGCCGATGCGCGGCTCGAACGCGGCGAGCTTGACCAGCGCCGCCTTGCGGGTCGGCTCGTCCATCCAGGTCGATCCGGTGATACGCTCCTGATAGGCGGCGCGCAGATTCTCGATCAGCTCGGACATCTGCGCCGCGGCCGCGGGCGGATAATATTGCGCGACGTAGATCTTGCCGACCGCCTCGCCCATCGCGCCGTTGGCGAGCTGGACGCCGCGCTTCCAGCGGTCGCGCTGGACCTGCACGCCCGATAGCGTCTTCGAATAGAAGTCGAAGCGGGTATCGTCGAACACCTTGGGCAGGAACTGCGCATTGTCGCTGACGAAGTGGAAGGCGAGATAGTCCTTCCAGACCTGGACCGGGGTGGCGGCGAAAATCTTGCCCATCGCCGCGACCGCGGTGTTCTGGGTCATGATCACCGTCGGCGACTTGTCGAGCCCGGCGGTCTTGAGCAGCAGCGCCCAGTTGAACTCGGGCGCCTTGGCCTCGAGCCCGGCAAGCGGCTGCGGGTCGTTCAACTTGGCGATGTCGCGGCTCTCGGCGGGCGACCATTGCTTCTTCGCCATCTCGGTCTCGAGCGCGAAGATCGCGTCGGCCTTGGCGCTTGCATCGCCGATCCCCGCCAGCTCGAGGATGCGCTGGATATAGGCGCGATAGGCCTTGCGGAAGCCGTCATACTTCTCGCCTTCGAGCAGATAATAGTCGCGCGCCATGCCGAGGCCGCCCTGGCCGGTGACCGCAGTATAGTGCGTCGGATCGGCGAGGTCGGGGATCACGCCGATGCCGATCGGCCCGGCATAGCCGACGCTGGCGAACAGGACCTGGAGCCCGGCCTGGTCGTTCACTGCGGCGATGCGGTCGAGATAGGGCTTGAGCGGCGCGGTGCCGCGCGCCTCGATCCCGGCCTCGTCCATCCAGCTCGCGTAGAAGTCGCCGATCTGCTTGCCGGTGGCGCCGTACTTGGCGGGGTTCTTCGCCATGTCGTCGAGGATGTTGCGGACATTCTGCTCGGCCTCGACCGTCAGCACCACACCATAGCCCGCCGAGGCGCGGTCGGCGGCGATCTCGGTGCGCTCGTTCCAGCCGCCGTTGACATAGGTCCAGAAATCGTCGCCCGGCTTCACGCCCGCCTTCTGCGCGCTCAGGTCGATCCCGAACGTCCCGTAGCGCGCCTTGGGCGCGGTCTGGGCAAAGGCCGGCGATACCGACGCGAGCAGCGCGACGCCCGCCGTCAGGCGAACCAAAGTCTTGATCTTCATGCTAAAAAACCCCGCATACCAAAGCTGTATTAGCAGACTATAACGGCTCGGAATGGCCGCCGCAACGGGATTCAGCGGCATCCATTTCCCTCTCCCGCTTTCGCGGGAGAGGCGCGAGACTTAGCGAGCGGAGCGAGCTTAGTCGCAGCGGTGAGGGTCTTCTTCTTCTGGCCGGGCGAGACAGAAGAAGACCCTCACCCAACCTCTCCCGCGAAGGCGGGAGAGGAGTAAGAAAGAAAGCCGCTCGAAACGGGATTCAGCCCACTCTATTCGCCACCAGGTCGTCGACCACCGCGGGGTCTGCCAGGGTACTCGTGTCGCCCAGGCTCGAGACGTCGCCCTCGGCGATCTTGCGCAGGATGCGGCGCATGATCTTGCCGCTCCGCGTCTTGGGCAGGCCGGGCGCGAACTGGAGCGCGTCGGGCGTGGCGATCGGGCCGATCTCCTTGCGCACCCAGTCGCGCAGCTCCTTGCGCAGGTCCTCCGACGCCACCTCGCCCGCATTGAGCGTGACATAGGCGTAGATGCCCTGCCCCTTGATGTCGTGCGGCATGCCCACCACCGCGGCCTCGGCGACCTTCGAATGGAGCACCAGCGCCGATTCGACTTCGGCGGTGCCCATGCGGTGCCCCGAGACGTTGATCACGTCGTCGACGCGCCCGGTGATCCAGTAATAGCCGTCCTCGTCGCGGCGGCAGCCGTCGCCGGTGAAATACTTCCCCGGATAGGTGGTGAAATAGGTCTGGAAGAAGCGCGCATGATCGCCCCAGACGGTGCGCATCTGCCCCGGCCAGCTGCGCGCGATGCACAGATTGCCCTCGGCCGGGCCGGTCAGCACCTGGCCCTCGCCATCGACCAACTGCGGGTCGACCCCCGGCATCGGCCGCGTCGCGCTGCCCGGCTTCAGCGGCGTCGCGCCGGGGAGCGGGGCGATCATCGTCCCGCCGGTCTCGGTCTGCCACCAGGTGTCGACGATCGGGCAGCGCCCCTCGCCGACCACTTCGTGATACCAGCGCCACGCCTCGGGATTGATCGGCTCGCCGACCGTGCCGAGCAGCCTGATCGACTTGCGCGAAGTCGCATGAACGAAGTCGTCGCCCTCGCGCATCAGCGCGCGCAGCGCCGTCGGCGCGGTGTAGAGGATCTCGACCTTGTGCCGGTCCGCCACCTGCCAGATTCGCGAAGCGTCGGGCCAGTTGGGCACGCCTTCGAACATCAGCGTCGTCGCGCCGTTGGCGAGCGGGCCGTAGACGATGTAGCTGTGCCCGGTGACCCAGCCGATATCGGCGGCGCACCAGTAGATCTGCCCCGGCCGGTAATCGAACACCAGCTCGTGGGTCAGGCTCGCCCACAGCAGATATCCCCCCGACGAATGGAGCACCCCCTTGGGCTTGCCGGTCGATCCCGAGGTATAGAGGATGAACAGCGGGTCCTCGGCGCCCATCGGCTCGGGCGGGCATTCGGCGGGGACCTGCGTGGCGGCCTCGTGGAGCCAGACGTCGCGGCCCGCCTGCATCGCGACGTCGCCGCCGGTCGCCTTGACGACGATGACCTTCTTCAGCGCCGGGGCGATCGCCGCGGCGGCGTCGACATTGGCCTTGAGCGGGACGTGTCTGCCGCCGCGCCGGCCTTCGTCGGCAGTGATGCAGAAGGCGCTGTCGCAATCGGTGATCCGCCCGGCCAGCGCCTCCGGCGAGAAGCCTCCGAACACCACCGAATGCACCGCACCGATCCGCGCGCAGGCGAGGATCGCGAACGCCGCCTCGGGGATCATCGGCATGTAGATGGTGACGCGGTCGCCTTTCCGGACGCCCTCGGCCTTGAGCACATTGGCGAAGCGGCAGACCTCGGCATGGAGCTGGCGGTAGGTGTAGCGCCGCGGCTCCTCCGAAGGCTCGTCGGGCTCCCACAGGATCGCGATGGCGTCGCCGCGCTTGGCGAGGTGGCGGTCGATGCAATTGGCCGCGACGTTGAGCTTGCCGTCGGCGAACCACGAGATGTGGAAGTCCTTCTCGTCGAACGACCAGTCGCCCGCCAGCTCGGGGCGCTTGATCCAGTCGAGCCGCTTCGCCTGCTCGAGCCAGAAGCTGCCGGGATCGGCGAGGCTGCGGCCATAGAGCTTCTCATACCCCGCCGCATCGACCTTCGCGCGGCGCGCCCATTCGTCGGGGACGGGGTAGATGCTCTCGCTCATCATGCTCTCCGGCGGCGGAAATTATTTGCTACACTCTGCGAAGCCCGGAGACCACGCGCAACCCGCAGATTTTCCGTTACGAATCCGCTCCGACCCGCGGCTGCCCGCCCCCTGCGACAAACTGCGACAATATTTCGATGGAACGATCGGGGGTCTGAAACCATCTAGACCCCCATGGCCAGACGCTCGCTCGCCCTTTTTGTCGCCACTGCGCTGCCGCTCGCCGGCTGTACGGTCGGGCCTGACTATCACCCGAAAGCCGCGGCCGAGCTCGGAGTGCCCGAGAGTTATTCGGTGCCCGCCAACAAGCAAGCGCAGGAGGACCTCACCCGCTGGTGGAGCAAGTTCAACGACCCGATGCTCGGGCAATTGGTCGAGCAGGGCCGCACCGCCAATCTCGATATCGCGCAGGCGGTCACGCGGCTGCGCCAGGCGCGCGAATCGCTGGCCCAGTCGCGCGCGTCGCTGCTGCCGCAGATCGGCGCGTCGGCGGGCTATTCGCGGGGCGTCACCGTCACCGGGTCGACTCTCGGCGGCCAGAACGACAATTTCTCGATCGGCGCCGACGCCAGCTACCAGGTCGACTTGTTCGGCGGCAACCGCCGCGGGATCGAGGCGTCGGGCGCGCAATACCAGGCCGCCGGCTTCGATTACGCCACGATCCTGATCTCGATCCAATCCGAGATCGCGCGCAACTATGTCCTCGCCCGCCTCGCCCAGCAGCAGCTCGCAAACGCCCGCGACGCGCTGGCGATCCAGGACGACAATCTCGAGATCGCCGGCTTCCGCGTCCAGGCGGGCCTCGTCTCCTCGCTCGACGCCGAGCAGGCCCGCGCGTCCCGCGCGCAGACCGCGGCGTCGATCCCGAGCATCGAGGCGGCGTATAACAGCTATGTCTCGCGGCTCGGCGTGCTGACCGGCCAGGCGCCCGGCGCGCTCAAGGGACAGATGGAGGCGGTGCGCCCGATCCCCGCGGGTCCCGCCAGCGTCGCCACCGGCATCCCCGCCGAGACGCTGCGCCAGCGCCCCGACGTCCGCCGCGCCGAGCGCAACCTCGCCGCCGCGACCGCGCAGATCGGCGTCGCCACCGCCCAGCTCTATCCGGCGCTGTCGATCGGCGGCAGCCTCAATTCGGGCGGCGGCGCGATCGGCACCCTGTTCGACGCGATCTCGGGCCGGCTGTTCGCCGGCATCGCGCAGACGATCTTCGACGGCGGGCGACTGCGCAGCCAGGTCCGTTCGAGCGAGGCGGCGGCCGACGGCGCCTTCCTCGCCTACAAGCAGGCCGTGCTGACCGGCCTCGAGGATGTCGAGAACGCGATCGTTGCGCTCGACGCCGCGCAACGCCGCAGCCGCGAGTTCGCCATCGCCTACGAATCGGCGAACAATTCGGCGATCCTGTCGCGGATGCAGTACCGCTCGGGGCTCACCGATTTCACCACGCTCAACCAGGCCGAGAGCCAATTGCTCTCCGCCCGCAACGGCCTTTCGCAATCGCAGGCCGATCAGGCGACCGCGCTGATCCAGCTCTATCTGGCGCTCGGCGGCGGCTGGCAGAGCACCACCATCCCCGAGGCGCCCAATGGCCAATGATGCGAAGCTGACCGAGTTCCTCGGCGAGAAGCCCGCCCCCGCATGGCGGCGCCATCTCAAATATATCGTCGGCGTGCCGGTGCTGCTGGTGCTGATCTTCCTGCTCGCGCGCTGCTTCGGCGGCAGCGCGGCGGTCGAATATTCAACCCAGCCGGTCGAGCGCGGCAACCTCACCGTCACCGTCTCGGCGACCGGCAAGCTCGCCCCGACCAACCAGGTCCAAGTCGGCTCGGAGCTTTCGGGGCTGGTCGAGAATGTCTTTGTCGACGTCAATGCGCGGGTGGTGAAGGGCCAGGCGCTGGCGGTGCTCGACACGTCGCGGCTCGATGACACCATCGCGCAGAGCGTCGCCGCGCTCAACGCGTCGCAGGCCACCGTCGCGCAGAACCAGGCGACCGTCGCCGAATCGCAGGCGCAGCTCGCGCGGCTCCAGGAAGTCAGCCGCCTGTCGGGCGGACGTGTCCCCGCCAAGGTCGAGATGGAGCAGGCGGTCGCCGCCCGCGCCCGCGCCGTCGCCAATCTCCGCGCCGCGCAGGCCAATGTCGTCTCGGCGCAGGCTGCGCTGCGCTCGAACCAGACCCAGCGCCAGAAGGCCGTGATCCGCTCGCCGGTCAACGGCGTCGTCCTCGCGCGCCAGATCGACGCGGGCCAGACTGTCGCCGCTTCGTTCAACACCCCGACCTTGTTCGTGATCGCCGAGGATCTCTCGGCGATGGAGCTGCAGGTTTCGATCGACGAAGCCGATGTCGGCCAGGTCAAGGAAGGCCAGGCTGCGAGCTTCACTGTCGACGCGTTCCCCGGCCGCACCTTCCCCGCGAGCATCACCCGCGTCGATCTCGGCTCGAACCTGTCGGCGCAGTCGACCACGACCACCAGCACGACGCAGGCGCAGGTCGTCTCCTATGCCGCGACGCTCAGCGTCTCGAACCCCGACCAGCAGCTCCGCCCCGGCATGACCGCGACTGCCGAGATCATCACCAAGGCACGGCCCAACGTCCTGCTGGTCCCCAACGCCGCGCTGCGCTTCAGCCCGGCGACGCCGCAGGCCGCGAGCACCAGCCAGGGCGGCATCGCCGGCACGCTCGTCCCCCAGCGCCCGCGCCGCGGCGGCGGCCGCGAAAAGGCGGTCACCGGCAAGAGCGGCGGCGAGCAGACCGTCTATGTCCTCGGCGACGACGGCACGCCCCAGCCGGTCAAGGTCACGACCGGCGACACCAACGGCACCGTCACCGAAGTCACCGGCGGCGTCCTGAAGCCGGGCATGAAGGTCATCACCGGCCAGCTCGCCAGCGGCAGCAGTGGCCAGAATCGCCAGGGCGGCCAGCGCCGTCAGGGCGGCGGAGGCCAGGGTGGGGGCCAGCGTAGTGGCGGATGATCCGCTGATCCGGCTGCGCGGCGTCACCAAGACCTATGGCGAGGGCCCGACTGCGTTCCAGGCGCTCAAGGGCATCGATCTCGACATCCAGGCCGGCGATTTCGTCGCGGTGATGGGCCCGTCGGGCTCGGGCAAGTCGACGACGATGAACATCCTCGGCTGCCTCGACGTGCCCTCGGGCGGCGAGTTCCTGTTCAAGGGCTTCCATGTCGAGACGCTGAGCCGCGACCAGCGCGCCTTGGTCCGCCGCAAGTATCTCGGCTTCGTCTTCCAGGGCTTCAACCTGCTGTCGCGCACCTCGGCGCTCGAGAATGTCGAGCTGCCCCTGCTCTACCGCGGCGACGCCAAGCATGTCCGCCGCGAGACCGCGATGGCGGCGCTCGACAAGGTCGGCCTCAAGGACTGGTGGGACCATACCCCCGCCGAGCTCTCGGGCGGCCAGCAGCAGCGCGTCGCGATCGCCCGCGCGATCGTCACCAACCCCGACGTCCTCCTCGCCGACGAGCCCACCGGCAACTTGGATTCCGAGCGTTCGCGCGAGATCATGGAGCTGCTCACCGGCCTCAACCAGACCAGCAACATCACCGTGCTGATGGTCACTCACGAGCCCGACATGGCGAGCTTCGCGCGCACCATCGTCCACTTCAAGGACGGTCTGGTCGAGCGAGTCGATGCAGGCAACGGCGCGAAGGTCCCAGCATGAGAGCGCTTTCTTCTTCTAAAGCCCCTCCCCTTCAGGGGGGGGGTGGGGGGGGGCCCTGTCCGCTGGGCGATGGTCTCGGTGAGACCTCTCCCACCCCCAACCCCTCCCCTGAAGGGGAGGGGAGGAACTAGAAATGTTCGGCACCACCTTCATCCTCGCGCTGCGCTCGATCCGCCGCCACGTGCTGCGCTCGTTCCTGACCACGCTCGGCATCATCATCGGCGTCGCCGCGGTGGTGACGATGGTGACGCTCGGCAAGGCGACCACCGCCGCGGTCCAGCAGCAGATCTCGTCGCTCGGCACCAACATTCTCCAGGTCCGCCCCGGCCAGGGCTTCGGCCGCGGCGGCGGCGGCCCGCGCCCCGCCGATTTCGACCAGCAGGATGTCGACGCGATCCGCAACCAGGTGGAAGGCGTCACCGCGGTCGCCCCCCAGGCGGGCACCACCGCGACTGCGATCTACGAAGGCGCGAACTGGTCGACCACGCTCAACGGCACCACCAGCGACTTCTTCAAGGTCCAGCCCTGGCCGCTCGTCCAGGGGCGGCTGTGGACCAATGCCGAGGAACAGGCGGGCAAGGGCGTCTGCATCGTCGGCAATACCGTGCGCACCAACCTCTTCCGCGGCGGCCGCGCGGTCGGCGAGCGGCTGCGGATCAACGGCATCTCGTGCGACGTGATCGGGGTGCTCTCGACCCGTGGCCAGGCCGGTTTCGGCGGCGACCAGGACGATGTCGTGATCATGCCGATCAAGCAGGTCCAGCGCCGCTTCACCGGCAGCCAGGACATCCGCCTGATGCTGGTCGGCGTCGATCCCGCCTACGACAATGCCCAGGTCCAGTCGTCGATCACCGACCTGCTGCGCGAGCGCCGCAACATCACCGGCGGCAAGCAGGACGATTTCAACATCTTCGACACCGCACAGATCAGCGCGACGCTGACCGGCACCACCACCCTGCTCACTCAGATCGTCACCGCAGTGGCCGGGATCAGCCTGATCGTCGGCGGGATCGGGATCATGAACATCATGCTGGTCTCGGTCACCGAGCGGACCCGCGAGATCGGCATCCGCCTGGCGATCGGCGCGGTGGCGAGCGAAGTGCTGACCCAGTTCCTCGTCGAGGCGGTGGTGCTCTCGTGCATCGGCGGGCTGATCGGGCTGGTGATCGCCCAGCTCGCAGTGGCGGGGCTCGCCTATGCCGGCAGCCTGCCCTTCCTGTTCGACTTGCCGATCAACATCGTTTCGTTCGCGATCTCGGCGCTGATCGGCGTGGTCTTCGGCTATTTCCCCGCGCGCCGTGCCGCCAGCCTCAATCCGATCGACGCGCTGCGCCACGAATAGCCGCGCCGTCGCTCGGCAGCCCGTAAAGCCTGCGGAGCTCGCGCAGATCGTCCTGCGTGTCGATATCGACCAGCTCGTTCAGGCCGGCGACGACATGGTGGCCGCGCTTGATCAGCGCGCGTCCGCCTTCGTCGCCGTCGAGGGTCAGCAGCGTATCGAACAGGTCCTTGCCGAACAGCGCCGGCGGCATCGGCCGCACCCCGTCGCTCGACGCGACGATCGCGGCCGGTCCGTCATAGGTGTCGAGCAGCCGGTAGACATGCCCCGCAGTCACCCGCGGCATGTCGGCGAGCGCGACCAGCACCGCCTCCGCACCCGCCTTCCGCGCCGCCTCGACGCCGTAGCAGAGCGAGCGCGCCTGCCCGAGCGAGGGGTCGGGATTCTCGACCACCTGATAGCCGAGCGCCGCGAAATCGAGCGCGGTCTCGGACACCACCGCGATCCGCGCGAGGAACGGCACTTTCTGGAGCGCAGTCACGACATGATAGGCGAGCGGCTTGTCGAGGAACGGCTCGGCGAGCTTGTCGCCGTCGTCGAACCGCCGCGACCGCCCCGCGGCGAGCAGCACCAGCGCGACCTGCTCAGCCGCGATCATGGAAGGCCTTCACCATCGACGCGGCGATCGACAGCGCGATCTCGGCCGGGCCGATCGCGCCAAGGTTCAACCCCGCGGGCCCCTCGACTCGCCCAAGGTCGGCCGGGGCGACGCCTGCCGCCGCCAGCCGCTCGAGCCGCGCCGCATGGCTCTTCCGCGATCCGAGCGCGGCAACGTAGCCCGTCGGCGCGGCCAATGCGGCGAGCAGCGCGGGATCGTCGATCTTGGAGTCGTGGCTGAGCGTCACCACCGCAGTGGCGGGATCGGGCTTCAGCGCGGCAACGGCCTCATCGGGCCAGCGGTCATCGAGAGTCACATGCGGAAAACGCTCGGGCGTCAGAAATCTCCCGCGCGGATCGATCACCGTGCACGAAATTCCCAGCTCGCGCGCCAGCCCGCTGAGCGCCTGCGCGATCTGCACCGCGCCGACGATCAGCAGCCGGCGCGGCGGATCGTAGCGGTTGACGAAATCGCCTCCGCCTCCGCTCTGCCCGGTGACGAGATCGGTCGTAACCTCGAACGGTTTCCCTTCGGCGCGCGCAGCCTCGATCGCGTCGAACAGGTCCGGCGGGAATCCCGCCGCCGATACCGGCTGGACCAGCACGTCGATCTGCCCGCCGCACGGCAGCCCGACTTCCCACGCCGCGGCATCGGCGACGCCATAGCTTTTGACGATCGCCGGCGCCCCGGCGATCACGTCGGCGGCCACCGCCAGAATATCGGTCTCGACGCATCCGCCCGAAACCGAGCCCTCGAACCGCCCGTCCTCGTGCACCAGCATATGGCTGCCGCGCGGCCGCGGCGCGGAGCCCCAGGTCGAGACCACGGTCGCCAGCGCGAGCCGGCCGCCCTTCCACAGGCGCGCGGCGGCGAGCACGCTATCGTTGTCCGCCACGCCTCGCCTCCGTCACATCCATCGGCTAGCTGCTAGCCGGAGGAGAGCGACATGGCGAGATCGTTCCTGTTGATGTTCTTGCTGCTGGCAAGCGGCGGCGCGGGGATGCAAGAAAGGGTCATGCCCGAGCCACACGTCATCGTCATCGCGCATCGCGGCGCCAGCGGCGAGCGGCCCGAGCACACGCTGCTCGCCTACAGCCTCGCGATCGACCAGGGCGCCGACTTCATCGAGCCCGACCTGGTGCCGACCCGCGACGGCGTCCTCGTCGCGCGCCACGAGAACAACATCGCCGACACCACCGACGTGTCCGATCACCCGGAATTCGCCGCGCGCAAGACGGTGAAGACCATCGACGGCGCCGCGATGACCGGCTGGTTCACCGAGGATTTCACCCTCGCCGAGCTGCGCACGCTGCGCGCAAAGGAGCGCCTCCCCCAGCTTCGCCCCGCCAACAAGGCCTATGACGGCCAGGCGCAGATCCCGACGCTCGACGAGATCATCGCGCTGGCCAGGCGCGCGACGAAGGAAACCGGCCGCACCATCGGCATCTACCCCGAGACCAAGCACCCGAGCTATTTCGCGTCGATCGGCCTGCCGATCGAGCCGCCCCTGCTCGCCGCGCTCAAGGCGGCGGGCTGGGACCGCGCCGATGCGCCGGTGTTCATCCAGTCGTTCGAAGTCGACAATCTGAGAGCGCTCCACGCCATCACTCGCGTCCGCCTGATCCAGCTGATGAGCGCTGCGGGCGGCCCCGCCGATCACGCCGCGCCGAGCTATGCCGCGATGGCGACTCCCGCGGGCCTCGCGGCGATTGCCGCCTACGCCCATGGCATCGGCCCCGAGAAATCGATGATCGTCCCCGCCTCGGGCACGCCGACGACGCTGATCGCCGATGCGCACGCCGCGGGTCTCAAGGTCCATCCCTGGACCTTCCGCGCCGAGAATTTCTTCTTGGCGCCCGCCTTCCGCCACGGCACCGATCTCGCCGCGCATGGCGACCTGTCCGCCGAAATCCTGTCGTATCTTCAACGCGGTGTGGACGGATTCTTCACGGATTACCCCTATATCGGAGTCCAGGCACGTGCGACCGGAGCGTCGCTCGCGCGTTGAGGGGGCATTATGCGTAGATTTCTGATTGCGGCTGCGGCCGCCCTGCCGCTGCTGACCGGCGGCTGCATCGCCAAGACGGCGTTCGACGTCGTGACCCTGCCGGTCAAGGTCGCGGGGAAAGCGGTCGACTGGACCACCACCAGCCAGTCCGAATCGGACCGCAACTATGGCAAGCGCATGCGCGAGGCCGAGGCGCGCGAAGGCCGCGAGCGCAAAGAACACGACAAGGCGTGCAAGAAGGACCCGCGCAACTGCAAGCCCTATCAGGGCTTCCGCGCCGAGGGCTTCCGCGCCGATCCTGGCGGCAACCGCAACCACTGAGGCGAGCTTCCGCAGCCTTCAAGCGGCTGCTAGCCTGATGCGGATGACCTCGATTCTCCCCGCGATCCGCGAAGCACTCCCCGACGACGCGTTGCGCGCGCACATGGCCGAGCGCCGCGCGCTGCATGCCGGCGCGGCGGGCGGCATCGATCCCGCCGCGATCCTGACTCTCGAAAGCCTCGAGGACGCGCTCGTCCGCGGCGCGGTGCCGGTCGAGCAGATCCGCGTGTTCGGCGGCTACAAGCAGCTCAACCTCGAGCGGGCGGGCATCGTCCGCGGCGGCAAGGTCCAGCCGCTGGTGCTGCGCGCGCTTGCCCGGCAGGGCGCGACGCTTGTCGTCAACAACATCCAGAAGCTCTCGCCCGCGCTCTGGGACCTCGCCTGCGACGCCGAGCGCTGGTTCGGCACCACCGCGACCCTCGCCGCGGTCGCCTCGTTCGGCCAGTCGGGGATCGAGCTCCATTACGACTATAACGACCTGATCGTCGTCCAGCTCGAAGGCACCAAGCAGTGGAGCTTCTACGGCGAGCCGCTGCGCGAGAGCGGGCGGCGCTTCTGCGTGCATGACGGCGACGTCCCGACCCAAGTCACCGCCGAGGCGATGATGGCGCCGGGCGACGTGATGTACATCCCCTCGGGGCTGTTCCACCAATGCACGCCGGGGCCCTATTCGCTCCATCTCGGGCTGCTCGTCATCCACCCCTCGGGCGGCGACTATGCCGGGCACCTCGCCGAGCTGGCGCGCGCCGAGGAGACGCAGTCGAGCGAGCCGCTCCAGGCGTTCCTCGGCAGCCAGACGGTCGCTGCCCAGGCCGAGGCGATCAAGCGGCGGATGATCGCGCGAATCGAAGCGGCGGACCCGCTCGAATGGCTCGCCGCCCGCCAGGCCGCGCACGGCCATGTCCGCGGCTTCGGCCTGCGCGAAGGCGCTGACGGAGGGACGGCGGTGCTCAACGTCACGATGGGCCCCGATCACGGCGCCGACGGCAAGCTCCGCGCGGCGGGCGTCGCGGTGAACTGGACCCCGGAAGCACAAGCGATCGTCGACCGCCTGCGCGACGGGCCGTGCCCGGTGGCCGATCTTCCGGACGCCGCCGCGCTCGCCAAGCTGGTCGACGCCGGCCTGGTGCGCATCATCGGCTGAGCCGCGAAGCCCGCGGCTTGCAATGGTGGATTTGTTCCTGTCATGTTCCAGCCATGCCCGGCCTGCAACCCTCCCGCGCCTCCGCGTTCGTCCGCCCGATCTTCGGGAAGGGGGCGATCCGTGGGGGGCGTGCCCTCAACTTCCTAAACTTCCGGCGCCCCGGACTGCGCGACTCGGGCCCCCAGCACCCCCGCGATCGCCAGCAAGGTCTCGGGCTTGAGCTGCACTCCGATATGGCTGCTGCGGATCTCGATCGAGCGGCAATGGTCGTCGTGGCAGATCATCCCGTTGACCAGCCCGTCGCTGCGGCTCCAGATCGCGGTGGTCGGCACGTCGAGCGGCGCCGCGGCCTCGGCGGCATTGGCCCTGACCGACGGGTCGCCGATCTTCTCGCCAGTGATCAGCTCGAACGCCTTCCAGACATTGGTCGCGGTCGGCGGCCCGGCGAAGGGCGAACTCACCGTGATCACTTCGCGCACCAGCTCGGGCCGGCGGTGCGCGACGATCCGCGCCATGATCCCGCCCAGCGACACCCCGATCAGCGTCACTTTCTCGCCCGTCTCGGCATGGATCGCCTCGACTCGCGCGATCAGCCGCTCGGCGTGCTTGCCGACCGCGCGCACCCCGAAATTGCGCCCCAGCCCCCAGCCATAGGCGCGGTAGCCGAGCCGGTCGAGAAAGCCGCGCATCACGAAGTTCGAGCGGTCCGAGTTGAACAGCCCCGGCAGCACCAGCACCGGCCGGCCGTCGCCGCGCGGGGCGGCGCGCATCGCGGTGCGCGCACCGGCGAGCGACAGCACCGACCAGGCCGCGCGCGGCAGCTCGGCCAGCGCCCTGAACAGGCTCGGCGGGGCGACGGTCACAGCCACCGCATCACCCCGAAGGTGAACGGCGTCCACGCCCCCATCCGCACCCCCGCGGCGCGCAGGCCGGTGGCGGTCCACTGGTTGCAGGTGTTGACGGCGCTGTAGCTGCCCTTCGCCTCGTAGAAGGCGTCGTTCGCGGCATAGCCGTGCACGCTCGGCCCGGGCGCGAAGGTCGCGCGGATATGGGCGGTCAGGCGGTTAAATTCGTCGGGGCGCAGTATCACGGCGCGGATATGGGGGCCCGCGCCCGGCTGGGGAATATGCGAGACGTGGAGAACGGTCCGCCCGCCTCCCGCCAGCGCGCCCACGACGCGCAGCGGGTTCACTTGCGACCAGGTCGGGGTGTTGAGATAGAAGTCGCGATTGCCCCAGCCGAACGCGACATGGCTCTGCGCCGCCTGCGCGGGGTCGGCGAGGTCCCCGGGCCTGACCAGGTCCTCCCAGCCCTGAGCGGGCAGCACGAGATCGGTATGGACGCCGTTGTCGATCACATAGACCGTCACCCCGGCCTCGGCCTGCTGCCACGCGCCATTGACCGGAATCGCGCTCCCCGCCACCGCCGCCAGCGCGTAGCCGACCACCAGCACCACCAGCGCCAGCAGCAAATTGCGGACCAGCCGCCAGACCATCCTGCCCATGTTTCGCGCCCTCCCACGCCCATGCTATGCGGTTGTGATGGCAAAGGATACGCATGTGCTCGAGCGCCCGCCGGAGGGCGCGTCCCCGGACTGGACCATCCCGCAGGACTGGGCGCACTATACTCCCGAGGATCACGCCACCTGGGACACGCTGTTCGCGCGGCAGGCCGGGCTGCTCCCCGGCCGCGCCTCGAATGCCTATCTCAAGGGCCTCGACGCGCTGCGCCTCTCCGAATCGGGCATCCCCAATTTCGAGGAGCTTTCCGAGCGGCTGATGAAGCTGACCGGGTGGCAGGTGGTCGCGGTGCCCGGGCTCGTCCCCGACGAAGTGTTCTTCGACCATATGGCCAATCGCCGCTTCGTCGCGGGCAATTTCATCCGCCGCCCCGACCAGCTCGACTATATCCAGGAGCCCGACGTCTTCCACGACGTGTTCGGCCATGTGCCGATGCTCGCCGACCCGGTGTTCGCCGACTATCTCGAAGCCTATGGCCGCGGCGGCCAGCGCGCGATGGAGCTGGGCGCGCTCAAGCATCTCGGGCGGCTCTACTGGTACACGGTCGAGTTCGGGCTGATCGAGGAAGCCGAGGGCCTGCGCATCTACGGATCGGGAATCGTCTCGAGCTGGGCCGAGAGCCGCTTCGCGCTCGACGATCCGAGCCCCAACCGCATCCGCTTCGACTTGAAACGGGTGATGCGCACCGACTACCGGATCGACGATTTCCAGCAGAACTATTTCGTCATCCCCAGCTTCGACGAGCTGCTGCGCGTGACCGTCGAGACCGATTTCGCACCGCTCTACGCGGAGATTCTCGGCAAGCCCGACATCCCGATCGCCACGATCCTTCCGGAGGACAGCGTGATCACGGCGGGGACGCAGGAATACGCGCGGTCGAAGGTCTAGAAGCTCTTCTTGTTCCCCTGCGAAAGCAGGGGGCCAGGGTCACAAGCGGCAGACCCGCTTGGCTCCGGACCCCTGCTTTCGCAAGGGAACAGGAGCTACCAGCTCCCGAACCCCGGCGCCTCGCCGACCCCGCCCGGCCCCAGCCGAGTCGCGCGGTCGGCGCCGTAGCGCGGGCGCTTGACCAGCCGCAGCGCCGGCCAGTCGCCATTGTCGACTCGCCCCGCCAGCCGCAAACCCTGCCGGCGATAGGCGCGCGCCACCGCGTCGGCCTGACCGGTGAGCAGCCCGGCGAGGATCAGCGTCCCGCCCTCGGCCAGCGCCGCGCTCACGGTCGGCGCCAGCGCGATCAGCGGCCCGGCGAGGATGTTGGCGATGATCAAATCATAGGGCGCACGGCCGATCAGCAGCCCATGGTTGAGCCCCGCCGCCGCCGCCAGCGCGAGCTGGCCCGGCCCCTCGCCCAGCGCCACGCCGTTGGCCGCGGCATTGTCGCGCGTCACCTCGATCGACATCGAGTCGATATCCGAAGCGGTGGCGAAGGCGCGCGGCCACAAATGCATCGCCGCGAAAGCGAGCAGCCCGGTGCCGGTCCCCAGGTCGAGCAGATTGCGCACCACCAACCCGTGCGAGCGCAGCGCGTCGAGCGTGAGCAGGCAGCCGCTGGTCGTCTCGTGCGTCCCCGTCCCGAAGGCGAGCCCGGCATCGATCCGGAAGGCCTTCGCACCGCGCGGCACCCGCCCCTTGTTGGTCGCGGTGTGGATATAGAAGCGCCCGGCATGGACCGGCTCGATCCCCGCCTGGCTCATCGTCACCCAATCGGCATCGCGGATCTTCTCGACCCCGGCGCGCCAGCCCGCCGCGCTCGGCACCAAGGCCTGGACCGCAGCGATCGCGGCGCTGTTGGGCTTGCCCGCGAAATAGGCCTCGAGCTGCCAGCTGTCGGGATCGTCCGCGACCAGCTCGCTGGTCAGCAGCACCGGCGCGGGATCGAGCCCGGTGGCGTCGACATCGAGCGCCTCGGCCTCGGCGCGGGTACAGGGGAGCGTGACTTTCCAGCTGGCCATCAGCCGATCTCCACCGGGCGGCCCGCGACGATCTTGAGCGCGGGAATGTCGATCACCCGATACTGGAGCTTGAGCCCCTGGCGGAGCAGCACCCCCAGCCGGGTCGGCGCGATCATCCACATCCGGTCGACTCCGTCGAGCCCGGTCAGCAGCCAGGCCTGCGCGCCGGTGGCGAGATTGCCGACCAGCAAATCCTGCAGCTTGCCGTCCTTCCGGCGGACGGCGATGACATAATAGGCCATCGGCGCGAGCGAGGGCTTGGGCTGCGCCTCGGCGCCCTGAACGGTTTCGGAAGCCGCATAGCCGCCCTGCCGCGCCTCGACATTGGGGGCGGCGGGAAAGAAAGCGACATCGATAATGCGGCGATCGTTGGCGGGGAGGAGGCGGCGGTTCGCGCCGGTCGCCTTGTCGAGCAGGACCAGGTTGCGGCGGTCGGTTCCGCCGCCGCCGGACATCGAATAGGGATCGTTGCGGCTGGGCTCGCCGATCCCGATCGTGATGGCGGCGAGGTTGGTGCCCCGGATTCCCTCCACCTCCTGCACGGTATAGGGCTGCGCCTCCTTGGCGGCGACCTGCGCCGGCGCGGCTCGCTCGCTGTCCCTGCTCAGCGAGAAGAAGGCCAGCGCTCCGATCACGGCGACGACGCCCAGCGCGACGGCGCCCCCGATCGCGGCGAACAGCCAGAGCAGCGCGCGCGCCATATCGGGCTTCGTCCTCGCCGGTTCGGTCATCGCCCGCTCCCTTCAGCGCACATAGCTGGCCCCGTTCACGTCGAGCACCGCGCCGGTCATCGACGGGGGCGCCTCGAGCGCGCAGAAGCGCGCGACCGCGGCGATCTCGGCGGCATCGGCGACGCGGCCGAGCGGGATATCGGCGAGCAGCTTGTCGCCGCCGCGGCTGGCGAGATAGTCCTCGGCCATGCCGGTCATGGTGAAGCCCGGGCAGATCGCGAAGGCGAGGATGCCCTGCGCCGCATAGCCGCGGGCGATGCTCTTGGTCATGCCGACCATCCCCGCCTTGGACGCGGCATAATGCCAGTGCGCGGGTGAGTCGCCGCGATGGGCGGCGCGGCTCGCCATGTTGACGATGCGGCCCGGGCGGCCCTCGGCCTGCCAGTGGCGGATCGCGAGGCGGCAGAGCTCGGCCGACGCGGTCAGGTTGATGCGCATCGTCCGCTCCCACGCCGCGACCCAATCGTCATGGTCGAGGTCGAGCGGCGCGGCGTCGAAGATGCCGGCATTGTTGACCAGCACGTCGATACGCCCGTCGAGCGCGTCGAGCGCCTGCCGCCACAAGCTCTGCGGCGCGGCGGGATCGGCGAAGTCTGCGGGGATCCCGCTGTGGGTGCCGTGCCCGATCACGCGGGCGCCGGCCGCGGTCAGCGCGTCGAGCGTCGCCGCGCCGATGCCGCGGCTGCTGCCGGTGAGCAGGATATGGGTGGCCATGCCGCCACCCCTAGCGAAGCGCGTGTCAGGCCGCTACCGCGGTCGAGAAATTCTCCGCCGCGTCGCGCAGCTGATGCAGCCGGTCGTCGACTTCGGCGACGTCGCGCTGGAGCGTGTCGATCTCGCTGGTCACCGACTTGGTGTCCTCGCGGATCGCACCGATCGTCGCCGACATCGAATCGGCGGCAAGCGCGGTCTCGTCGACCGCCGCGGTGATCGCAGTCACGGTCTGCGCCTGGGTCTCCATCGCGGCGCGGATGCGGTTGGCGCTCTCCTGGACCTCGGACACGGTCGAGCGGATCGAGGCGTTGGTCTCGACGGTCGATTTGGTTGCCGACTGGATCGCGGCGATCTTCGACGCGATGTCGTCGGTGGCGCGCGCGGTCTGGTTGGCGAGGCTCTTCACTTCCTGTGCGACGACTGCGAAGCCGCGGCCCGCGTCACCCGCACGCGCGGCCTCGATCGTCGCGTTGAGCGCGAGCAGATTGGTCTGTCCGGCAATGTCGCGGATCAGCCCGAGGATCGATTCGATCGACTTGGCGTGCTCGGACAGCGTCTCGGACATGCCGACCGCCGCCCCCGCCTGGGTCGAAGCGCGGGTCGCGATATCGGCGGCCGATTCGACTTCGTTGCGGGCATCCTCGATCGCGCGGATCAGCCCCGCCGCGGTCTGCGCCGCCTCGCGCATCGCCACTGCCGACTGCTCGGCCGCCGCCGCCACTTCGGACGCCTTGCCCAGCATCCCGCGCGCCGAGCTCGATGCGCCCTGCGCCTGGATCTTGATACGGTTGCCGAGCGCAGTCGCGCCCGCGATCGATTCGGCGATGCTCGCCTGGAACGCGACCGAGCGCGCCTTGCGCTGCTCGCCCGCCTCGGCCGCGTCGCGCGCGCCGAGATGCGTCGCCATCAAATCGGCCTCGACCATCGCCAGCCGCTGGACGACGTCGCTCAGCCGGTGCAGCCGCACCGTGTCGTCGCCGATCTCGGCCGCGAGCAGGCGCAGCGTGAACGAATGCGAATAGGCCAGGGCCGCGAAGGTCGCGGTCAGCGGCACATTGGCCTTGTCGGTGCGCGCGGCATGCTCGAACGCCATCTCCACCCATTCCTCGTCGAGCGGGCGGCTGTATTTGACATGGGCATAATGCGCGCTGCTTTCGAGCTGCGCGGCGAAGGCGCCGGTGTCGGCGAACCAGCTGCGGAGCCGCTGGGTGGCCTCGAGCGTCTTGTAATGGTCCCAGAAGGCCGCGCCGATCGCATGGTAATGCGGCTGGAGCAGCGCGTCGATCTCGGCGCAGGCCGGGCCGATCTGGCCGTCCCAGTCATATTCGCGCAAATGATCGGCGACACTGCGCGTGCCGCCGGTCCATCGTCCCAGGTCGCGATTCTTCGCCATGTCTCTCTCCTACGCTGCGACTTTCGCCACGAAGTCGCTGGCGCTGCCTTTCAAGCTGCCGAGCTGGCCATCAAGGGCGGCAAAGCCCTGGCCTACCCGGTCGATTTCGGATGCGACGGTCTCGGTATCCTCGCGGATCGCGCCGATCGTCGCCGACATCGAGTCGGCGGCGAGCGCGGTCTCGTCGACCGCCGCGGTGATCGCGGTCACGGTCTGCGCCTGGATCTCCATCGCGGCGCGGATGCGATTGGCCGATTCCTGGACCTCGGACACGGTCGAGCGGATCGAGGCGTTGGTCTCGACGGTCGACTTGGTCGCCGACTGGATCGCCGCGATCTTGGCGGCGATGTCGTCGGTCGCGCGCGCGGTCTGGTTGGCGAGGCTCTTCACTTCCTGCGCGACCACTGCGAAGCCGCGGCCGGCATCGCCGGCGCGCGCGGCCTCGATCGTCGCGTTGAGCGCGAGCAGATTGGTCTGGCCGGCAATGTCGCGGATCAGGCCGAGGATCGATTCGATCGACTTGGCATGCTCGGACAGCGTCTCGGACATGCCGACCGCAAGGCCCGCCTGCCCCGAGGCGCGGGTCGCGATATCCGCGGCCGACTCGACTTCGTTGCGGGCATCCTCGATCGCGCGGATCAGCCCCGCCGCGGTCTGCGCCGCCTCGCGCATCGCCACCGCCGACTGTTCGGCGGCCGCCGCCACTTCGGACGCCTTGCCGAGCATGCCCCGCGCCGAAGCCGAGGTATGCACCGCCTGGATGCGCAGCGCATCGCCTTCGCGCGACGCGCGCTCGACGGTCGCGCCGATCGAGTCGCGGAAATCGACAGCGAGCCGGTCGCGCGACACCTGCGCGCTATGCTCGCGATACATGTTGTAGAGCTCGACGGTGATGTCGCCCTCGAGCGCCGAGAGGCGCATGAGGGTATCGATCAGCTTGGGCAGCCGCAGATCGGTCGCCTCGAGCCGGCGCATCAGCACTTCGAGCGCGGCGCGGTCGCTGGCGTTGATCATCGACAGCAAGGCCATCGGCGGCACGTCGGCGGCATAGGCCGCGGCGACCGAGCGCTCGATCGATTCGATCCAGGCATTGCCCGCGGTGTCGAGGAAACGGTCCTTGAGGAAGATCACCCCGATATCGACCATCTTCTCGGTTTCCTGCGGCGCCCAGACGCGCTCGTCGGCGAAGCAGCGCAGCCATTGCTGCCAATAGGCTTCGGAAACATCGTGGATCTCGGGCTCGAGCGTCTTCCACGCGTCGCGGCTCGAGGCCATCAGCGAGCCGTCGAAATCGAAGATCCGCAGGCGTGCGCGCACGTCGATTCGCGCGGCCATCGTCCCCGCGGCGGGGAGATTTTCGGGATTGGTAGCGCTGCTCACGGAATCGGGACCCCCTGTCTCGGCCCATGCGCCACAAGCGCACAAAACCTCGGCCACAGACCTATTCCCCAAAGTGTTAAGGCCGGGTTAGCCAATCGTGGAAGGCTGCCGGAGCGGCGAGATTGCGCGTGCGGCCGGGGTCAGCCGCTGAGCCTGCGGACATTACCCATGCGGAAAGCGTGGACCCCGGAACAAGTCGGTGCGTATCCCCATCGAGCAGGGGACGCGTGTTTCTGTTCCCCTGCGAAAGCAGGGGCCCAGAGTCACAAGGGCTGAACTGCCTGGCTCTGGGCCCCTGCTTTCGCAGGGGATCAGGGAAGTACCTGCCCCAAGGGGATAAGCACCGAACAAGTCCGGGGTGACAGGGAGGGTTTGGGGGTCCCGCCAAGGTGAGTGTCGATGCGCCTTGAAGTTGGGTGGCCGGGCGGGGGAGCATCCGCAACCAAGCAATGCGGCTTGCATCCCGCACCCGCCCGTCTAATTAGGCGCCACCACCGATAAGGAACCCGCCTTGGCCAACCCCCGCAACGAAGCGCGCCCGCTCTCGCCGCATCTCGGCATCTGGAAATGGGGGCCGGGCATGACGGTCTCGATCGTGCACCGCGCGACCGGCACCGGCCTCGCCGTGGTCGGATCGGCGCTGCTGGTCTGGTGGCTGGTCGCGCTGTCCTCGGGCGAGGCGGTCTATGCCGGCTTCGTCGACACCTTCACGCTGCATTCGGGCAAGCTCAACATCCTCGGCTGGGTGTTCGGGGTCGGCCTCACCCTCGCGCTGTTCCAGCACATGGCGAGCGGCGTGCGCCACCTGTTCCTCGATACCGGCGCGAATTTCGAACTGAAGGGCAACAGGACCAGCGCCCTCGTCACCTTCGGCGTCGCGCTGGTCGCGACGCTCGTCTTCTGGGTCGTCATCGTGGAGAAGCTCAATGGCTGATGCCGTCATCGAAACCGGCGCCGGCGCCGAGGCCACGCATCACTGGCTGAGCCAGCGCCTCACCGCAGGATCGAACCTGATCCTCACTTTGTGGTTCCTGGTCTCGCTGGCGCTGCTGCCGGCATACGACTTCGCCACCCTCACCGCCTGGCTGGCCCAGCCGATCGCGGCGGTGCCGATGATCCTGCTGGTCGTCACCACCTTCTATCACTTCACCCTCGGGGTGCAGGTGGTGATCGAGGATTACCAGCATGACGAGACGCGCGTCGTCCTGCTCGTGCTGCTCAACCTCTTCGCCTATGCCGCGGGCACGCTCGCGGTCTTCTCGATCCTCAAGGTCGCGTTCACTGCCGGAGTGGCGTAATGCCCGCAGCCTATAGAATCGTCGACCACACCTATGACGCCGTCGTCGTAGGTGCCGGCGGCGCGGGGCTGCGCGCGACGATGGGGGTGGCGGGCGCGGGGCTGAGCACCGCGTGCATCACCAAGGTCTTCCCGACCCGCAGCCACACCGTCGCGGCGCAGGGCGGCATCGCCGCCAGCCTGGGCAACATGGGTCCGGACCACTGGACCTGGCACATGTACGACACCGTCAAGGGCTCCGACTGGCTCGGCGACCAGGACGCGATCGAATATCTCGTCCGCGAAGCGCCCGCCGCCGTCTATGAGCTCGAGCATGCCGGCCTGCCGTTCAGCCGCACCGAGGAAGGCCGCATCTACCAGCGCCCGTTCGGGGGGATGATGCAGAATATGGGCGCCGGCCCGCCCGCGCAGCGCACCTGCGCCGCCGCCGACCGCACCGGCCATGCGATGCTCCACACGCTCTACCAGCAGAGCCTCAAGTACGACGCCGACTTCTTCATCGAATATTTCGCGCTCGACCTGATCATGGAGGACGGAGAATGCCGGGGCGTGATCGCCCTGTGCATGGAAGACGGGTCGATCCACCGCTTCCGCAGCCACGCCGTGGTCCTCGCGACCGGCGGCTATGGTCGCGTCTACCAGTCGGCGACCAGCGCCCACACCTGCACCGGCGACGGCAATGCGATGGTGCTCCGCGCCGGGCTCCCCTTGCAGGACATGGAGTTCGTCCAGTTCCACCCTACCGGCATCTACGGCGCGGGCGTGCTGATCACCGAAGGCGCGCGCGGCGAGGGCGGCTACCTCACCAACTCCGAGGGCGAGCGCTTCATGGAGCGCTATGCCCCCTCGGCCAAGGATCTCGCCTCGCGCGACGTGGTGTCGCGCTCGATGGCGATGGAGATCCGCGAGGGCCGCGGCGTCGGCAGGGAGAAGGACCATATCTACCTCCACTTGAACCATATCGACCCCAAGGTGCTCCACGAGCGCCTGCCCGGGATCACCGAGACGGGGAAGATCTTCGCGGGCGTCGACCTGACGCGCCAGCCGCTGCCGGTAGTGCCGACGGTCCATTACAATATGGGCGGGATCCCGACCAATTATCACGGCGAGGTCGTCCATCTGAAGAAGGGCCAGGGCCGCGCCAAGGCCGATCCCGACGCGGTCGTCCCCGGTCTCTACGCAGTCGGCGAGGCGGCATGCGTCTCGGTCCACGGCGCCAACCGGCTCGGCTCGAACTCGCTGATCGACCTCGTCGTGTTCGGCCGCGCCACCGGCATGCGCATCGCCGAGACGGTCAAGCCCTTCTCGACCCACAAGCCGCTCCCGGCCAATTCCGAAGCGCTGGCGATCGGCCGCCTCGATCATTTCCGCAATGCCGCCGGCGGCACCCCGACCGCGGCGATCCGCGCCGACATGCAGAAGACGATGCAGAAGCATTGCGCGGTGTTCCGCACCGACGCGCTGATGCGCGAAGGCGTCGCGCATATGGACCAGGTCTATTCGGGCATGCAGGATGTCGGCGTCACCGATCGCTCGCTGATCTGGAACACCGACCTGGTCGAGACGCTCGAGCTCGACAACCTCCTGGCGCAGGCGCAGGTGACGATCCGCTCGGCGGTCAACCGCAAGGAAAGCCGCGGCGCGCACATGCACGAGGACTATCCCGACCGCCACGACGACGAATGGATGAAGCACACCATCGCCACCTTCGACGGCTGGGGGGGCAAGGACGGCGCCACCGCGATCGATTACCGCCCGGTGCATACCTACACGATGAGCGACGACATCCAGTATATCGAGCCGAAGAAGAGGGTGTATTGAATTGGTCGTGACGCTTGTCCGAACAATCCTAACCGACACAAAAGACGAATATGATTCGTTTAGCTTAGATTTGTTCGTTGATCCTTTCGGGATCATCGATGATCGCATCGTCACTTATGGACGCTGGGGCAAGCTCGAAAGCAATGATGTTTGGCCGCTGATCGTCCGGCACGATCTTGGAAGTGGCGAAGGACGCTTGGACTTTGGTTGCGAAGCCGATTCACCAGAGTTGGACGCAGAGAGATTCGCTTGGACCAACGTGAGCTCTAAACGCATCGCGAAAGGAGAATACGTCACCATTCTTTATGACGGTGACGAAATTTGCTATCGCATAACTCAAGTGAAAGAGCTGCCGTCGGGGGAGGATTTTCAGCCTAAGCTACCGACCTAGGCCAATTGCGCTGGCGCCTTGCTTAATCAAGCCGCGTCCCTGAACCGCTCCACTCGAATCTCATCCTCACGCGCCCGCGCCTGAGCCAGTTCATGTGCCGACTGCATCCGCAGCATCGTATCCGCCTTGACCCCGAACGCCTTCTCGAAGCGGATCGCCATATCGGCCGACAGGCCCGCACGCCCATTGAGCAGCGCGCTCATCGCCTGGCGCGTCACCCCGAGATGCCGCGCGGCATCGGTCACGCTCAGGCCATGCGCCTGGACGATCTCGGTGCGGAGCCAGTCGCCCGGATGGATGGCGAAGGCGGAAGGAACAGCAATGGCCATCAGTGGAATCCTCACTCCGCGAACATCTCCGCCAGAACCTCCAGCACCGCCCGCAGCGTCGCGGCGTCGACCCGCCCGAGCCGCTTCACCAGCCGCGCCTTGTCGATCGTGCGCATCTGATCGGGCAGGATCAGGCCCTGCTTGCCCTTGAACGTGACCGCAACGCGGAACGGCGCGGGGCGGCCGCCGGTCGTCATCGGCGCGACGATGGCGATGCGCATGTGGGCGTTGATCTCGTCGGGCGAGACGACAAGGCAGGGCCGCGTCTTCTGAATCTCGCTGCCGACCGTCGGATCGAGCGCCGCCAGCCAGACCTCGCCGCGCTTCACCATGTCAGGTCCGCGTCGCCTTCATTCCCGAAATCGAGCCACTCGGCCGCATCCTCGTCACCGATCGCTTCCGCCGCGCTCGCCCAGCCGGCGCGGCGCGGAGTCTCGACCGGCGTGGCGATCAGCGTGCCGTTCTCCACGCGCAGCTCGAGCGCCGCGCCGGTGGTGACGCCGATTTCACCCAGCAACGCCCGTGGCACGATCATGCCGGTCGAGTTTCCCATCTTCCGCAACGCAGTCCGCATCGATCGATCCTCTTCCAGGGCAGCATAATTCGCGCCTTTCGTAAGCACAAGGTTATAACATCGCGGTCCCGCTATCGGACCCCGCCCCCGCCCTAACGGCTTGACTTCGCGCCCCCTCCGGCGAGACTGGCGGCGTTAACCACTCCCGGGGGACCTGCCGCACATGCGTTTCACAGTCGCGCCTATCGTGTTGGGATTGGCCGCGATGCTGGCGGCGTCGCCGGCGCTCGCGCAATACAAGGCGCCCGAGCACAAGACCGGCTTCCCCAGCATGGTCACCGGGACGACCCAGGAGCAGGCGACCGCCAGCCTCGATCTCGGCCCAGCGCTCGAGCGCAATCGCGCGGCGCGCTGGTCGCTGGCCGAGCATCGCCGGCTCAACCGCGCGCTCGCCACGCTGGCGCCGCAGCGCAAGGGCGTGGTCGACGCCTATGTCATCTCGATCGGGCTCGACAGCGATCCGGTGTTCGGCCGCGAGGCGCGCGAGGCCGGCAAGGTGCTCGCGCGCCGCTTCGACGCGAGCGGCCGCACCCTCGTCCTCGGCGGCACCAACGGCGCCGCGCCGAGCGAGCTGCCCAACGGCAGCATGGCCAATTTCGAAATCGCGCTCGCCCGCGTCGCCGAAGTGATGGACCCCAGTGAGGACGTGCTGGTCCTCTACACCACCAGCCACGGCGCGCCGGTCGGGATCGTCTATCACGACGCCGATGACGGTTTCGGCATCCTCTCGCCGGCGCGGCTGGCGGGGCTGCTCGACGAGCTCGGGATCAAGAACCGCGTGCTGATCCTGTCGGCCTGCTTCTCCGGCGTGTTCGTCCCCAAGCTCGAAAGCAGCACCACCGCCTTGTTCACCGCCGCCTCGAAGGACCGCACGTCGTTCGGCTGCGCGGCCGACAATGACTGGACCTTCTTCGGCGACGCGATGATCAACCACGCGCTGCGCAAGCCCCAGCCGCTCGCCGCGGCGGGCACCGAGGCGCAGGGGCTGATCACCGAGTGGGAGACTCGCGGCAGCGTCCGCGCGTCGAACCCGCAAGTCAGCATCGGATCGAAGGTCGGCGGCTGGCTGGCGCCGCTCGAGGCGCGGATGCCCAAGGCGGCGACCGAGCCCGTCGGCCGCCCCGCGGTCGAGATTCTCGGCCGGCTGAGCCACTAAGCGCGGGACATGACTTCGCCGGAAAACCCCCTGGCGAAGCTCGCGGCCGCGCATTTGCCCACGGCGCTTCCGGCGAGCGTCGAGAAGATGCTTCCCGGCGGCCTGCGCAACCGGCTGGTGCAATGGGGCCTCGGGCTGCTGCTCACCTTCGGCTTTTCGTTCGTCGTCAAGCGGATGCTCGAGAAGCGCGAGCGCAAGCAGCGCGCGCTGGCGCCGCGGCCGGTGCCGCCCGCGGTCGCGGCGCCGCGCCGGGAGATGCAGGCAGCTTCGGCGCGGGCCCCGGCGCACGCCGCGCTCGCAGCCGATGCCGGCTCGGCGATCTCCTATCCCCAGCTCGGCCGCCCGCACATCAACCTGTCGGGGCAGGTCGACCAGGCGATGTATACCAGCTTCAGCCACCAGCTCGCCGCCGCGCCTTCCGAAGGGCCGCTGGTGATCGCGATCTCGACGCTGGGCGGCGATCCCGAAGTCGCGCGGCTGATGGGCGACGAGATCCGCCTGCTGCGCGACTATCACGGGCGCGAGACGCTCTTTCTCGGCAAGGTCTCGGTCTATTCGGCGGGAACGGTGCTGATGGCGGCCTTCCCCGCGGACAAGCGCTTCCTGACCCGCGGCACGCGGCTGCTGGTCCACGAACGCGTGATGACCTTCTATCTCGGCGGCTCGCTCAAGACGCTGACCGAGACGATGCGCTCGCACCTCGGCGAGGTCGAGCATGCAGTGAAGGTCGAGGACGAGACCTTCCGCGACCTCGTCGCGGGCTCGAGCGTCACCCTCGAAGAGCTGCGCCAGCGCGCGCCGGCCGACTGGTACATCGACGCCGAGGAAGCGCGGACGCTCGGGCTGATCCACGACGTGATCTGATTTGTCAGGTACCTATCCTGGTCGAGCAGGGTGCGTGCTTTTTCGTGTTCTCCTGCGAAAGCAGGAGCCCAGAGCCAGGCAGTTCAGCGCTTGCGACCCCTGGGCCCCTGCTTTCGCAGGGGAACATGGAAGAACTTGGGACAGGCCAGGCACCGATTGCCCGGGGGCGGATTGCGGGCTATCGGGTGCCCAACTTCGAGCGCCAGCCATAACGGGAAGCACGATGGCCGATTTTTTCCTGCCCAAGAACAGCAAGATCAAGGCGGGCAAGACCCATGATGCGCCGGCCGGCGCGAAGCGCGTCAAGAAGTTCAAAATCTACCGCTACGATCCCGATTCCGGGGCCAATCCGCGCTACGACAAGTTCGAAGTCGATCTCGACGAATGCGGCCCGATGGTCCTCGACGCGCTCATCAAGATCAAGTCCGAGCAGGACCCGGGCCTGACCTTCCGCCGCTCGTGCCGCGAGGGCATTTGCGGGTCGTGCTCGATGAACATGGACGGCCGCAACGGCCTCGCCTGCACCACCGCAATCGAGGACATCAAGGGCGAGATCCGCATCACGCCGCTGCCGCACATGGACGTGATCAAGGATCTCGTCCCCGACTTCACGCATTTCTACGCGCAATATGCCTCGATTCGGCCGTGGCTCGAGGCCGGCCCCGTCCCCGAGGACGGCAAGGAACGCCTCCAGAGCCCCAAGGATCGCGAGAAGCTCGACGGCCTCTACGAGTGCATCCTGTGCGCCTGCTGCTCGACCTCGTGCCCGAGCTATTGGTGGAA